>CAJUDZ010000001.1 GCA_910584965.1 uncultured Lachnospiraceae bacterium
TTTAGAGTGTCGCACAAAAATGCTAATTGTCCAAGGCGAGCGATTTGACGCTTACCGTAAACTTATTTGTTTACTTTAATTTTCCGGCATGTTTCTGAACCTTCTATTATGGTGAATATGAATATTCCGGCTTCCGTGTCAACATACATCTATTACAGGCATTTGCTTATGGATTGCCTAAGTATCATGATAACAAAAGAAATATGGAACCTGCAAAACTGGACGACCTTTTGCCCGGGCGGGAGAAGCTCCGAACGAATGCAGGAAACCGCGCCGTTAGAAGATGGCGCGGTTTTGATTCTCAGAACACAATTTGATGGTTACACATTTGCGATTATCGGATATCGTAATATTGCATTTGGTTGAGAATATCGTCCATTCGTTTTTTTTCGATCTCATTTAATTCCGCTTGAATTTTCTGTTTTACAATAGGCGTTATCGTTTTATCTGCTAATTTTGCAGTTAAAATTTTATGACGCAAATTTAATACAATAGGGCTTGTTTTATTATTTATTTTTAGCAATCCGGCTTCTGCAGTCTGCCATCCTCTTGTAAAAAGCAACATTGTTGTATAAAGTGTTTCACAGATATCAGCATTATAGAATTTACACTTTTGATGAATAAATTTGTATTCTTCATCAACAATATCATATTTTTTCAGTCGTATTGCAATACTCATTCGTAACAAGTGCATTTCAGGAAGAACCCGTTCTCCTTCACAGGCATTTGTAGAATGTTCTAGCGCATCGGAATATTGTTCCTTTTTCATATAAAATGTTGCCCATCTATGTTCAACATTCTCTGATCGGTCTACCAATTCCTGTTTATCGAGAAGTTCACGGGCTAATTCGAAATTATCAAGACTTATTGCAATTTTGGAAGCTAGATCTAAAATAAAAGGGTTACTAATTTTACGGTCTCCGTCTTCAGTGCCCATTACCAGCGCTATCTCTTTTTGGGCTTTGCCAATCTGATTTATCTGATAATAGCATTCTGCCAAATCCCGGTGCACAGTTATCGAATTATCTCCAGCCTTTATAGCAAGTTCAAAGTAATTAATTGCATCTTTAAATTTTCGCCTTTTCCAACATCGGAACCCTTCCAGGTAATAAAATCTTATGTCATATGAAGTACGTAATACTTCCAGTATGCTGTTTTCTTCTGTATTATATTTTTCCTTTGTTTTAGGGGATTCCTGTCTGACCAGTTGTTTAAACAGCAAAAATCTGGCATCATTCAGGGTTGAATCTAACTCCAATGCCTTGCGGGCATATTTCTCTGCCAATGGCCAGTCTGTTTTCTGATTTGCCTTTTCGGCGGCTTTCAATAAATGTGAAGGCAAAATATAGTCTTTGAACTGCAGAAGGGTATCTTCTTGTCCGCTTTGCAAAATGGTATTAATAATAACATCAATAATCTGAAAATCAATGTCTTGCTCTTTATTCCAAAATTTATCGATTAATGACTCGGATATTTTAGAAAATTGGGCTTTATCATATCTGGAAAATTTTCTTCCGGCGGCTACACGCATTGGGGGAGAAATAGCATAAGTGCCATCTGCCCGTTGTTCCACGATATTGTAATCGTGACAATTTTTTAATGCCATTGCTACGCATTCTGGATCCTCATTCATTATAACACTAAGAACATTTATTGAAACATTGCCAATATTATTCATAACAGTCATAATCTGATTTTCATTATTTTCTAATGGAAGCTTCGCTAAATATTTATCAAATAAGCGCCCCTGAAAATCGATCAGCGAACTTTTGTCATTGCATACAATATCTATTCCCTCAAGTTTGCATTCTTGTGTAGCATTAAGAATGGCAGGGGGATATCCTTCTAAATGTTTTGCTATTTCCTTTACCTGTTCGTGATTGTGAACGTAAACATGGTTTCTTTTTAATAAAGAATCAAACAAATGATAACAATTGGCATCACTTAAAGCATACAACCTATGGATATAGATTAAAAATTTATCCTGAATATTTAGTTTTGGCAGTCGCGTATGCAATAATACCAGATAATAATCAGGAAAAGTTTGTGAAAATTTTTTTAATACAGGTAAAAATTCTTCTTTATAGAACCCTTTATCATTTAGCATGGTATTATCATCAATTATAATTGGACATATATTGTTTTCCATATAACACGCCAACATACGCGCTATTTCTTTAGTTTTATTATCTGTTGTACCGTTTTTAAACAATTCATACAGTTCATGAATATCATCAGAGGAATTGCCCTCAATATTATCATCCAGCATTTTTCTGTATAATTCTATTAAACCGCCGGCTTCTTCCAAATAAAATTCTGTGGTTAGATCTATAGAAAATCTTCTTGACAAAATATCTTTTATAAATTTACGGCGTCCTATTCCATTTAGGCCTACAATAGCAATAATATTAGGAAAATACGGCTGTATATTATTAATATCATCAAAAAATAATTTTATATCATCTTCTCTTCCCATATACACTTCGTTATCTATTGAAAGGGTCTGCATTAATTTATTTTTTATTAGCTGAGCAGCTAATTGAGCTGTTTTTACCGTTTCAAATTTTGCTTTTCTCATCCAGACTGGCAATTGTTGAACTGAAATGTTTTCCAAAGCAAGAACTAGTATTTGTATATTTTTTCTCTGAATTGTCTGCCAATAGATCTCATCTATTTCAAACTGAACCCAAGAAGAATTTAATGAATTGGTTGATACAAATAAAACAAACAGACTTGTATCTTCCAGATGTTTTATGATTTCACTTCTAAAATCTTCTCCTGCATCGAAACAATCTTCATCAAAATAAGCCCATATACGCTGCAATTTTGTTTTGATTTTACGAATTTCTTGTTTATCTAAAGAAGAATGCGATAAAAAAGCCTTTGACATTTACTATTCCCCCTTATGAAAAATATTTATGTTTAATCTAACATAAATTTTTGATTTTTACAACTTATATACTTTTATGCACTCAATAACTGCAGTTCAAAAAATAGTGTTTTTACCAGCTCTCCAGGTTATGAACATCCATATTGTGACCGTTTTAAACAGTAAAATGCAAATTTTGCTGTTTTTTTGACAAATTTTGCCTGAAACAAAAATGTGAAAAATTATATGATATGATTAAATTATTATAAAAAGAAATCATGCGGAAACAGATTATTCGAAATGATGACCGATGAGTTCTTATCAATAAGTGTTTAAATTCTTTTATAAAATAAAGTATAGAAAGAAAAAAGAACAAAAAACGGGAAGGCGAATTATATAATGGATTTAGCCATAATGTTGACCGATATTTTTATCAGTAAATTTGTTGAATGGATAACAAGCAGCCCATATTTAATGATTTTGATAGCAATTATGTATTTGTCAGGACATATTTGGGTCTATATTGTATTTACTTATTGTTCAAAAAAAGAGCGCAAACTTTTAAATAGTATAGTAGGCCGACTTGGACTGGGACTGTTATGGATTGCATTGATTTTAATACCAACATACATAATTACGTATAAAAGCACTACAATAGAATGGGAATATTTTACAGATATATTAAGTACTGCTGTGGTTTTAGCACTGGCAATACAAGCGGTCATTTTTGGTTTGATTAATTTCTTATGTAGAAGGGAACAAGACAAACAATGCGAAAAATAGTGAATATTATCAGTGGAAAAGGCGGGACCGGGAAAACACTCTTAACTGCCGTATTGGCGGAGATGATAGCTGATCAGAGAGCATCGGTATTGGTAGTAGATCTTGATGTTTTTGTGAGAGGCTTAACGGCACTGTTATATTTTAAAAAAAATGAAACAATAAAAATTACACAAAATAATGAATGCCCGGTTTCTGATTTCTTTAAATACAAAGGAAAGATTATTAAAAATATATCCATTTGCAAATACTCTTCTTTCGATGTAGTTCCGTCAGTTTCTAAAGTAAATGATATATTGAATTTTAATGATATAATGCCTAATTCAGTAGATGAAGCAAAAGAAATATTAGAAATTATGCTGAAATACATTCCGGAACAATATGAATATATCTTTTTTGACAGCCGGGCCGGATTTGATGAATTGATCGCAGCAACGCATCAGGTAAGCGATTTTTCGCTTTGTGTTGATGAAGACGATGATATTTCCAAAATAACATCCGACAACTTGATAGAGCAGTTAAAAAAAGATGGTATAAATAAGCCGATATTCAGGATCCGGAATAAAACAAGAAATATGAAAAAAGAATATAGTTTTTCCGGCATAGATTTTATTGGCAGCATACCTTTTGATATGGATGTTTTAAATAGCTTTGGAACAAAAAATTTTTGGAATATTATCAAGAAGTCTTTATACAGGGAGTATTTAATCAAGGCATGGAATACTCTGGCGAAAAAAATGGAATTAGACAGCTATCTGGTGGAGGAACGGGTGAAACCTTTAGGCATGCAAACTATTGAAAATTGCGTGTCGGGTCTTTCTTCATTTAACCGCATATTTTTTATGCTGGGTATAATCATTATTGTGCTTAGTACATATCCGCTCTTTTTGGAGTCTGATTTATTCAAGACAATATTGCATGATTCTAAGCTGCTGATATCCCTGTCCACATGCGGATTAGGAATTTTTATGATTATATTTGTTACATTTTTTAATAATAGAAAGTGAGCTGTAGAATTGAATGGGAAAACAGTATCGGACAGTGTTTCGGACATGAAGGAACAGTTAGAAAAAAGCGAGCATATAGGTGGTTTTATACTCGCTATACTGATAAATGTATGCGAAGACGGATTGGATATTGAGCAAGATTCAGAAAATGAATTAGTCGAAGAATATATAATATTGCTAAAAGAGGCTTTGAAATCAGATAATCCGTATTTCATCTTAATGGTAAATTACGAAATTAATCTGTGTTGTTTTGGAATAAATGAAAGAAAATTATTAAATAAAATATATGAAAATTATTTGGATTCAGGCATGATATACCCTGTTTCTGCTATCGGATTGCATATAGATATTTTAAAAGCGTTTTTTGAAATAGGAGAGGACGAAACCGGTAGACGGTATTTTGAACGATTAAAATATATTAATACAAATGTATTTGGGAAGAAGGATTATTTCTTTTGTCGTAATTTAAGTTATGTTATCTTTTATTTTCTGCAGGAATATGATACGGATGCAGCAATATATGAATATGAAAAATATATAAATGATTTTGTTCAGGTATTAAGACATGATATTATTTTATATCAAATGCAATTAGGTAATGCCGTGATCTTGGTTAATAGGGATAATGACCCCGAACATCTTGGACGGGTTTTGGAAGAATGCCAGAGAAGGATAGATAAAAATGATTTTCCAATGTCTGCAAAGTTTTCAGAACTGCTATGTAGGATGAGGGGTATATATTATCGTTGCATTGGAGAACTTGATCAGGCGATTGCTAATTTTCAGTATGTTATTGAAAGGACGGATGACTTTTCTTCTAAATTATTTTGTATAAACCAGATTGGTATGTTAATGTATCATAAGCAAAATGAGAAAGGGCTATGGACTGTTATCTGCCAGGGAATGGAGACAGCCCGAAAATATGGGAAATGGGATGAAAACGTCGTAGAACTTCTTAATTTAAAAGGATTATATTATTTTCTGAAGGGACAGTTTGCTGACGCAGCAGACTGGTTCACGAAAGCAAAGAGAAATAGTGAAAGTTTATTTGGAGAAAACGTCGATTTGACAATGAAATATCAGTCCAATTTTCTACTGGCGCGATTTTACGAAGGATATATTGAGGAGGCCAGAGAGAACTCGCTAAAACTATTGGAAAAGATGTCTTCTTTTCCGGAGAAATATCCGGAAGCGTTGTCGTATGTTCAAAATAATCTTATTGTAACGTCAACGGAAAACAGGATAGACAGCCAGTATTGTAAAAGTATTAAAAAAGCTTTAGACAGCAAAAAGACACAGTATGATTTAGTTTCGACTGTTTTACTTAAAAGCAATTTATATTTTTCTTATGTAATGTCGGATGAAGATGCGAATAATAAGGAAATTGATATTTTAGAAAAAGAACTGGATAAATATTTTCAGAACTTTCCTGATGGAGACAGTTATATTGTATACATGAAAGCGAGGGCAAAACGTTTTTTTTCATTAAATAAAATAAAGGAAGGATATTATATTGCAGAATGTTTAAATGATTATTTAAAAACAGCTTCACCTGAAAGTGTTTCAAATTTATTTAATATTAACAATTATGTACTGTATATCAGGATCTTAATACACAAAAGACAATTTGTTGAAACGCGTCAGGCATTGCTGGGAATGAAAGAAAAATATATAATCCCGCTGTTGAAGAGGATGGAGAATAAGACAGAAAACAATGCAGAAACAATTGGTCAATATTTACAACTTTATATGTCGATTTTTGTTTCTACGGTCATGGAATATCCGGAAGTTGGAGTTTCGGCGGAAGAATTATATTTATTTGTCTTAAACTATAAATATTTGGCAGGGTTGTTTTATTTTGATAGAAAAAAATTTAAGGGAGAAGTTGCGGAGTGGTATTCTGATATCAACGAGGTTAGTATTAACGGAAATTCTTTGGTACTGGAGTATTTTGACTATATCAGGCATGACATGGTTAGCAATTTGACAGTCATTGGACTGCATTATGCCGATTTGTCAACGGATTTGAGTCAGTTATGTTTTGTGGTTTATCGGAAAAATGAAAATGAAAACAGAAATGTTGTAGAGATATTATATAATCGGCTGTATCAGGAAATATGGGATGATTATGAAGACGGGACATGCCAAACCATATCGAAATATGAAATAGAAATGTGCAGATTATTGCGGCCCAAATTATACGAAAAAGATAAAATATATATCTGTACAGATTCGATATTACCACTGATTCCGTTGGGAGCAATAAAAATTAATTCCTGCACTTATATAGGAGAGCTTTTTGAAACAATATATTGCAGCAGCGCTTTAGATATAAAAGAAGATATAGAAATTTTTGATTTAAACGACTGTCTCTTTGTGGGAGTTTCAGAGTTTGGAGAATTAAATAAGAATGAAAATAAACGACTACATAGATATATGAATTCATTACCTTTTGCGCAGATAGAAGTGGAAAATATAGCAAAAATGACGGGAGGAAAATGTATTGAAGGAACCATAGAATTAAAAAGAAAACTGCCATCGGTAAATAATACGGTCATTCATTTGGCTACTCACACAATGATGAATGAAATAACGGGTGAAAGGAATGTGATTATTGGACATGATTGGGAGAATGAATCCAATATATTAAAGGCTTCCGATATTGAAAAGATGAATTGGAATAACGTAAAACTGGCAGTTTTGTCAGGTTGTGAAACAGGCGGTGAGATTGGAGCAGGTTCATTGAGATGGGCCTTGAAAAAATCAGGAGTAAAGGCGAGCATTACAACATATTATGAGGTCGAGGATGATAAAAACATGTTTTTTATGTTTTGTTTATATAAATATATTGCAAAATGTAAAAAAATAGGATCGGCGCTTTTGATGGCACAAAAAGAAATGAAAAATATAACGAAAAGAGAGATCGTCCATCAGTGGCATTTTGAGGGTTTTGACGTTGCAGATCATTTTCAAAACTTTGGAGATAATGACAAGCCTTTTGCAAATAAGGATGACTGGGCGGTATATATATATCAGATGAATTGAGGGGTTGGAAATGAAAGTACAGTTATCAGAGGAAGAAATTTATACGCTTGCAGAAATCGATATCGACAGACTTTGTACTATGGTTCGGGAAAGAGCCTTAATGAGAGAATTATGTAAAATAGAAGATGAAGAGATCAACAAAGTCAGGATGCTGATAGCGGAATGTATAGATATTGATTTGGAGGCAGTAGAAAATGAAATCAATACACGGGCTTGTTTCCATTCTTTTGATGGAAAATTAATTGTGGTTAGAAGAAGGACGTTTGATTTAAAGTTATTATTTCAGGAAGTAAAATATTTATTGGAGTTAGGCTTTGCAGGAAAGTATGAAAGTATTTTAATAGTTGCTAAAATAATTCTTTCTTTTTTTGTCGACTTTTTAGACGGAGATAGTGAGATGATCTTTTCTATGCTTTGTACGCGATATTTTCTGAAAGGAGAAGCGATTCATAATATAGTTATTTTTGAAAAGATCAATACTTTTTTGAAAGAAGAAATGGGGACCGAGTGGTCATATAAAAAGATTAATGATGTGTTACGGACATTGGAAAAAGCAAGTGTAATTGAATGGGATAATGGAAATCTTATAGTAAAAGATAAGATATATTTTTAAAGTATTAATTTTTATGAAAAGTATTCTTTTTAGAAGATAACAAATGAAATACATATGAGCTTAAACGTTATAAATACGTTTAAAAATAAAAAATAAGTGAGGTGTAATTATGGCTGTTAATTTAAAAGAAGAGGACCTGCTCCCGGTCAATCATGGAGAAGTTCACCTGCCGTGTGTGCTGGTTGTGGATACATCTGGTTCTATGGAGGGTGCTCCGATTTTAGAATTGAATAAGGCTATGGAAATGTTTATCGATGTATTGCGAAGAGATTCACAGGCAATGGGACGTGTTGAGGTTTGTGTTGTTTCATTTAATAGTAGTGTAGAGATTACCGTTCCTTTTATGCCCGCAGAGAATTTTAAACCGCCCAAATATAATGCAGGCGGTCTTACGTCGATGAATGAAGCTGTTATTTGTGCTTTGGATGCAATTGAGGCACGTAAAAAAGATTACAGGTCATGTAAAATCCGTTATTATCGTCCATGGATATTTTTGATGACGGATGGATATGCGACAGAAGAAGATGTAAGAAACTGTAAAAGCGAAGCATTAAGGCGCCTGCAGGAATATCGAAAGAATAAAAAAGTCAACTTTTTCCCGATGGGCATTGGTGAAGCGGCTGATTATATATCATTAAAAGAGTATGCGGGAGACGGAGTGGTTTTAAAGGCAAGAGAGGAAAATTTCAGTGATGCTTTTGTTTGGTTAAGTACCAGCTTATCAATTGTCAGCAATTCAAGTCCGGAAGCTCGCATTGAATCGGCAAAACTGCCTCAGACAGTAGAAATATATTGTTGATTGGATCGATAATGGGGGTGTATTATGCTGCTCAGTTTTTGTATTACAAAGCAAGGGAAATCTCATGAACTTAATCATGTACCCTGTCAGGATTTTAGTTATTGTAAGAGAATAGTAGACACGAGTAAGCACGAATGGATTATCAGTGCGGTCGCTGACGGGGTCGGTTCCTGTTCTAACTCTCATTATGGTTCAAAAACTGCTGCTGTTTGTGCTGTGGATTTTTTGGCAGATAATTTGAGAGAAGAATTGATAATAGATGATGATTTGGTGTTAAGTGCATTACATAAAGCTTATCAGGAAGCTTTAGATTCTGTGGAAGCAAAAGCAGATGAGCTGCAAATGCCTGTTATTACTTTTGATACGACCCTTACGGTAACGGTATTTAGTGAAGATAATATGTACTTTGGACAGAGTGGCGATGGTGGAATTGTAGTTCTATATGAAGATGGCAGTTATGAAATGATTACAAAGAGGCAGAAGGGGGAAGAGGCATCCAGCGTTTTTCCCCTGCGCAGTACAGACTGCTGGGTATTTGGAAAAGCAAACAAAAGAGTGGCTTCGCTGGCCTTGATGACGGATGGTGTGCTTGATGCGGTAGTGAGCAATGAGGCCTTGGATAATAGAGTTTATTTTCCTTTTTTTCGTCCTGTTTTGACGGCAAAAGCCTCTGAGAAGGACGATGAAATACTATTAAAAGAATATATGGAAAAAGTACTGTCAACTGAAGAATATAGGGAAAGGGTGACAGACGATATTTCTTATGCGGCGGCCTTAAATACAGATATCACGTCAAAATTGAAGGAAATAGAATTTGATGCGGAGGAATGGGAACAAAAAACGATTGAATTTGATAAAAGAAATAAACAATATTTAAGCCGGCAGGCACAGCTATACATGCAGGAGCAGTCAAAGAATAATAGCGGTATGGGGATATCTGAAAAGCATGTGCGGAAAAAAGATGTGGATTTATCCCATCAAAAACAACAGGATTTTGTGTCAAAACAAAAAAATGAAAGTGAAAATGTAATGAAGTGTTTTGTAAAGCTGATAGAAGGCAGCGCTGAGATGGGAATACAAGTGGGAAGAGGGGTAAATAAGGCCCTGCAGAGAATGGAAATGTCTCCGGGTGCAATGGAACGGCAGGAGAAGCTCACGACGAAAAGTATATTACGCGATAATTCAGATATGAAAAGGGACAGTTAGATGGATTTTATAGGGATTAAGCTTCGTGGCATAAAGTCAAATTCATATGTAGTTGGTGAATATATTAATGGAGGAGGGGAAGGCGGTGTATATCGAATAGCCGGAGACAGTACACAGGTTTTGAAATTATACCATGATTCAAAAATGACGCCGACGCAATATGTTCCAAATATGAGGGAACATTTAGAGAAAAAATTGAGAATTATGGTGAATTATCCTGTTTCCTGCTATAATGCGCAAGGGAAACTGTCTGTAGCATGGCCGCAGGATGTAGTGTATTACAATAATAAGTTTGTGGGATATGTAATGCCCTGTGTGACTACGAATAAAAAAATATATGATGTATGTCGTGAAAAAAGCCGCGTGCAGATGTTTCCCAATTATACATGGAAGTACGCCGTAATATTGGCTTTAAATCTTTCATGGACAGTTAATAGTATACACGAAAAAGGGTATTGTATCGGGGACTTTAATCCCAATAATATCTTAATTGATAAGCATGGAAATGTAACATTAATCGACACAGATTCTTTTGATATTAAAGAGCCAAAAGGAGGATATAATTATAAGTGTATGGTAGGAGTGCCAGAGATGCTGGCTCCGGAATTGCAGGGAAGAGGTAATCTGCAAAATCCAAGAGTTAAGTTTACACAGGAAACAGATAACTTTAGTTTGGCAATTCATATTTTTAATTTATTAATGAATAATTGTCATCCTTTTAACTGTATTAATATATCGAAAGAACATTCTTCTTCTAATATGGCGCCATTATCCGTTGACATTGCGGAGGGACATTTTTATTATGGCAGGCCCCTTCCCAAAGGGATAGAGCTGCCGGACACAGCGCCTGATTATTCTATGCTGCCCCAATATATACGTGGTCTGTTTGAACGCACTTTTCGATATACTGCGTCAACTGCCTACTCTGTGGCAAAAACCCGTGCAACTGCTAAAGAGTGGTTAATAGCTCTGGAGTGGATGCGTAAGGAAAGATATTCTATCTGTGAGAAAGATCAGCATCATACATATTTAGAATCTTATGGTAAGTGTCCATGGTGTAAGATTGAAAAAAATAAAAGAGCAAATTCGCTTACAATTTCCGGGTTAAATAATAGAATTACGAATTTTAATGCAACTGCTCAAACTGCAAATAGTGTAAATACTATTAATTCGACGCCAGAGCGGAGTGTAGTGCCGCTATACATAGTTTTCGTACTTGTCGGATTAATATCAGGTTTTTTGCTTGCTCCTGTATTTCAAAAAATGTTAGCAGAGCTGGATGTAACGTGGAAATTGGATACATTGCGGATTCTTTCAGTTATTGTAGGGCTGATTGTAGCGCCTATAGGTGCACATTTATTCGAAGAAAACTATGTTGAGGCAGATACCGGATGGCCGTTGCTGTTCACTTCCTTATTGGTTCCGGTAGGAATTATGCTTGCTGCATTGGCTATTGGCCTGGTGGTATTTCTGGTGATTTTGGTTTTTTACATTGCTTGTGTAATTTTCTTCTTTTTTTGTGTCTGTACTGCACTGGGCGGTTCTTAATTTTTTTAAAAAGGAAAAATGAACATAAAAAAACATATTATTTTAATTAAAAAAATTTTATTTATATTATTAGGCGTTGTTATAGCAATCATGGGAACGATTCCATATTTAATTTGGAAAGAAGAGCTGCAGAGACTGCCGGTTATGGGGTATTCGGGATTGCTGGTATCATGTATTACTGCAAATGCAACGGTTTTTTTCCCTGCAAGCGGTATCATATATGTGCTGACAGCCAGTACAGCACTTAATAAATGGATGTGTTGTTTGATTGGGGGAATAGGGACTGCAATAGGTGAGCAGGTAGGGTATTTCTGTGGAAAGACAGGAAGGCAATTATTGAAAGAAACGGCTTTCTATGAAAGGGCGTTTAAATGGGTTAAGAAACATGGGTTTCTGACTGTTTTTATTTTTGCAATGCTGCCCATGCCGCTATTTGATATTGTGGGCGTAACTGCTGGCAGCTGCCATATGAAATGGAGAACATTTACTGTTGCTTGTATTTTAGGAAAAATAATTAAGATGCTTTTTATGGTAATAATAATTTGTTATTTATTGCCCTGGGTATTGGACTGGCTGCCTTTTTTACCGGATTCCTTTATCGATAAATATAAATTATTTTTTGCTGTATAAATTAGGTCGAGGAATGGTATATGGTTAAGGGTATGGGAGTGTCAATATATTGTGAAAAAATATTCATAATTATAAGGAGAACTACAGTATATGAGAGGATATATGAAACCATTTTTCAAAGATGAACCTGATTGTAAGGAATTAAAACATGGTTATCGAACAATTTATTGTGGTTTTTGTCGTTGTTTACGTGCTGAATATGGGGTCTTTGGTATCTTATCGCTTAATTATGAACTAACATTTATGATATTGCTAACATTGTCTTTGCAAGAGACAAAACCGGAAGAAGAAGTCCATTCCTGCAGCATTAATCCATATATTTTGATAAAAACAATTCATTATAAATCGCCTGTTTTTCAAAAAGCCGCCTGCCTGTCAATTTTAATGGCATATGGAGAATTAGAAGACGATGTCAGAGATGAAAATAAACAATATCATAAACTGCTTTTGCAATTATATGCAAGGGCAAAAAACAAGGCAGATACATCCTGGCCGGAAATGTCTCAACTTTTTTTCGGTTTGTTGGAGTCATATAATGCGGCGGAAGAAGAAGCAGTTTATTTTGAGGATACATTTGCGGCATATGATACTATGATGGAATATATGGGTAGTTTATTTATACCGGACGGACTAAATGAGGTAATGCGAAGCAAGTATATTGAATTAACCAGATTACTTGGAAGATGGCTTTATTATATTGATGCAATTGATGATTACGAGAAAGATAAAAAAAATAAATCATTTAATCCCCTTTTTTTAAAAAATGCGCCTTGCTATGATGAAATCAGAGATGAGATGAATAGATTAAATGAGGAAATTACAGAAAAAGCAGCAGAACTGCCCATAAAACAATATTGGGAATTAGTAAAGTCGGTTTTGCTGAAGGGTTTGAAAAGAAAAACAAGACTTGTATTGGAACGCACTTCTTTCTTAGGAGATACTACTGATTCCAAATAATATCTGAAGGAAATCCTGTTTTTCATTTAAAATACGGATGACCCTCACTGTATCATTTTCAATTTTCCCCTTTAAACAAAATCCTTGCATAAGGTGAAATCTCTCTTTCCCTCGCGCTTAAAAAAGCGTATACTTTTATCAGAAGATGATACCCTTCGTTCACTGAGGGTATTGTCAGGACCGCTTGTTCCCTAAAGCATCGGCCGATATCACCAGGAAGGCATTCCCTCATGTTCAGCAAAGACCAAATCGCAACAGAATTAAAAAAGCAGCTGGCAATAGATTTTAACTGCTCAGTGGAAGACGGATCTATTCGCGGCAGAATCGGAAGCGGACTACTTAAAAAATTATAAACCAATCAGGAGCATACAAAAGAATGAATAACAAGAGATTAACCCTCCGCAAAGCGGAAAAAGACGACATTTTACTGATACGGAAGCTGATAAAGGATATGGCCTCCTATGAAAAAAGGCCGCAGGATATGACCGGGACGCCGGAACAGTTAAGTTACTGGCTTTTTGAAAGAAAAATCGCCACGGTTCTGATCGCCGGATATGAAGGCGATGTGGCAGGATATGCGCTTTATTATCCGATTTTCGGTTCGTTTGCGGCGGCGGGAAAGGTGCATCTGGAAGATTTGTTTATTAAGGAAGAGCTTCGCGGCCGCGGCCTGGGCAGGCAGCTTTTAGCCGGAACGGCCGAGGCGGTGCTTGCAGAGGGCTATACCGGAATGGAGTGGAGCTGCCTTGACTGGAATAAACCGTCGATAGGATTTTACAGGAGGCTGGGAGCCGGACAGGAAACGGGGAGAGAGTATTTTGAATTTCGGGAATCAGATCTGGAGGCGCTCGCGGCTTCCGTTTCAGAAAAATGAAAAAACCTGAAAATATCGCCGGCGGATATTACGGAAAGGATCACCGGCCGGGATGTACGGCAAAGCGTTCCGCGGCATATTGCTGCTATCCGCGGGCAAGCAGATACGTTGTCAGTGGGAACTTAACTTAAATTCATAATTATACATCCCAAACCCGTTTTAAATTTATATTTATACTTTTCAACCCGCATTCTTTGTGATATAATGCGGGTTGGATTATGTAAAGAGACTGCTTTGAGAGAGGAAAGGACATTAGACCGATGACAGGGATTCAACTATGGTTTGCTGAGTTCTGCGATTTGTTTGAACTGTGTTTTATTAAGGAGGACCGTTATAAGCTGTTTTTAAGCGGTATCGGCGTTACGATTAAGGTTTCGCTGCTTGCGGTGTTCATCGGTATTTTAATCGGTATGCTGGTTGCGTTGTGTAATCTTTCCAAAAACAAACTGCTGAAAGCGATCGGCGGAGTTTATACGGATGTGATACGCGGTACGCCGTCCATTACCCAGCTTCTGATTATTTATTTCATTATTTTTGCTTCGGTTGATCTGGATAAATGGATTATTGCGGCAATCGCATTCGGTGTTAATTCGGGTGCTTATGTGTCCGAAATCATCCGCGGCGGCATCCTTTCGGTAGACCGTGGGCAGACCGAGGCGGGCAGGTCGCTCGGACTCAATGCTTTTCAGACGATGACGCGGATTGTGATTCCGCAGGCCGTGAAGAATATCTTCCCGGCTTTGTGCAATGAGTTTATTGTATTGATTAAGGAAACGGCTATTGTCGGTTATGTGGGCCTGATGGATATCCAGAAGGCGGGCGATTTTATAAAGAGCGCGACTTTTAAACCGTTCATGCCGTTAGTCGGAACCGCCGTCATTTACTATGTGCTGATCAAGATTCTGACGCTGACGCTTCGCCAGATTGAGAATCATCTGAGAAAATCCGATGTCAGATAGGAGGGAGAGCGCCGTATGATTAAAGTTAAGAACTTACATAAAAAATTTAATGATCTGATGGTTTTAAACGGCATAGACGAACACATCTCCCAGGGCGAAGTGGTGGTTATCATCGGGCCTTCCGGGTCGGGAAAAAGTACTTTCTTACGTTGTCTGAATCTGTTAGAGGATGTGACGGAAGGCGAAATTTATGTGGACGACGAGCTGATCAACGCGCCGAAAGCGAATATCAATGTGATCAGGCAGAAAATGGGTATGGTGTTCCAGCAGTTTAATCTTTTTCCCCATCTGACGATTATGAAAAATATCACGCTTGCGCCGGTTTTGTTAAAAAGGATGACAAAGGAAGAGGCGGTCAGAAAAGGCCGGGAACTGTTAGAGCGCGTCAATCTGGCAGAAAAAGCGGATGCCTATCCGGCTCAGCTTTCCGGCGGGCAGAAGCAGCGTGTGGCGATTGCCAGAGCGCTTGCGATGAACCCGGAAATCATGCTTTTCGACGAGCCGACTTCGGCGCTGGATCCCGAAATGGTGGGGGAGGTGTTGGACGTTATGAAAGATCTGGCCAAATCCGGGATGACGATGGTGATCGTTACCCACGAGATGGGTTTTGCGAGGGAGGTAGCTTCCAGAGTGCTTTTTATCGATCAGGGCGTTGTTCTGGAGAGCGGCACGCCGGAGGAAGTGTTTAATCATCCGAAGAATGAGCGGACGAAAATATTTCTCAGCAAGGTTTTGTAGAAGTATATATTATGCGCAGTTCGCCGGAAGCCGCGTATGCGTCGGTGAATATGGCAAAGAAAGCGGTGGCAGCCCGTTCGTGCGGTAAAGGGGGAAGACCGGATCCGCGGCGAAAACGGTTTCCATATACAATTTTTATTGTAAAGAGGAGTGCCCTGTGAAAAATAGTTCACAGGCAGATTGATGCCTGCATTCAGACTGCAGGCGGAGAAAGAATGGAGGAGATTATTATGAGAAAAGCAACAAAGACAGCGGCGCTTGTGCTTGCAATGACGATGGCGGTATCCGCCCTTACAGCATGCGGAAGCGGTGCGGACAAGACGACGGGTGCGGATGTGACAGGCACAGAGAATGCAGAAGCGGCAGCAGGCACGGAAACAGCCGATACCGGGGCGGCAGACAGCGCAGAAGCGGCTGATAACGCAGCGGCAGTAACGAAGACGGAAGGGGTTCTGACATTCGGAACCAATGCGGAGTTCCCGCCTTTTGAGTTCGTGGCAGCTTCCGGCGTAATCGATCAGTATGACGGCATTGATATTGCGATTGCAAAGCAGATCGCAGAAGAAAACGGAATGACGGCGGCCATTGAAAACATGGAATTTGATTCCCTGTTAATCGCGCTGGAGAATGGTCAGATCGACGCGGCGATCGCCGGTATGACCGTTACGGAAGACCGTAAGAAATCGGCGGATTTTTCTATCCCTTATTATACGGCAACACAGGTTATGATCGTGAAGGAAGATTCCGATATTGCGGCGGCAGCAGATATGGCAGATAAAAAGATCTGTGTGGTACAGGGCTATACGGGCGAAATCTGTGTTCAGGACATGGGCTATTCTTATGAAGCGTTCAAAAAGGGAACGGAAGCGATTATGGAATTAGTAAACGGTAAATGCGACGTAGTCGTAATCGATTCCGCTACGGCACAGAAATATGTGAATGATAACGAAGGACTGAAAATTGTGGAAGATGCTTCCGCTTTTGAGTCCGAAGAATATGCGATTGCGGTAAAGAAAGGCAATACGGCGCTGCTCGATATGCTGAATACCGCTATCGAAACGAAGCTCGCGGACGGAACGATTTCCGAACTCGGAGCGAAGTATACGGAAGAAATTACGGCGGAATAAGCCGAAAACAATGGTATATTGCGGCAAATGAAAAAGAACCGAAGCCGGCAGGGAACGCTCTGCGGCTCCGGTTTTTTTGGTTTTGCAGGCAAGAGAACTTCCTGTAAGCTATATTTTTGATACAAAATGGGATACTAGATAGCAGTATACAAGGAGGGCCGTCATGGAAAGTATATTGTGTATCGATACCCCGGTACAGATGATTTCCTGTACCGATACAAACGGAAAAATAACGCCGATGCGGTTTCGGTTTCGTGACCGGAACGGTGAGCTTATCACAATCCATATCGACAAAATAGTTTCGACAGATCAGGAGCACAGCCAGCTTGGCGCCAATTTTATCTGTACCGCGTCTTTATACGGCACGCAGAGGACATTCCATCTGCGGTATAATTATTTTGCGCATGAGTGGCGCATGTCAGGCATCCGGGAATAGTTCTGTCTGTCTGCGTTCCGCCTCTTCTTCGGTCAGGCGGGCCGTTTCTTTGATAACGCTTTCGTATCCGGTCAGCGCGGCGAAGGGAGAAAACTGGGCGGCCCTGTCCAAAAGGGACATTTGCGGATGTTTTGTGGAAACATGGTGGGGAAGATGAATGATATCGTCGTAGTCCATTATGCTTTGTGTCCTCCGATCTGATGGTTTCGTTCGATTGCAGTCGCGCCTTCTTCCAGGTTCATACCTTTTAAAATCGCGTTTTTCCCATATTTCTTTTTCACGGACAGGACGGCTTCCTGAAGGGCACGCTCCTTTTTCCGTGCGGCTTCATCTGCTTCATTCTGCTTTTCCAGTGCGTCATAATCCGTAAACAAATCCAGCTGGACATAAGAGGTCTGACTGTCGTCCTGCGCAGCAGATTCCGCAATCAGGCGGTTTGCGCTTACGTTGATTCTGCGAATCAACAGGTTCTGATCTGCGATTTGGTCATAGAGCTCCGTAACGGCATCGATGATCAGCCTGGTGGAGGAGGTGTGTTTTGGCAGATTGACGGAACCGTGCGCATGCCTGGGAACTTTGCGGCCGTAATGGTCCACTGTAATTTCGCCTTTGTATTTCTGACGAATATCGGGATTTGACAGATTTTCGATATCATAACCGATAGCGAGTGTCATCTGGTCTGTGACCAGCCTTTTTTCTACCAGATCCAAAACGAGCGAATCGGTCATCTCTTTTACGATGAGTCTGGCTTTATCGTAATCATAGGGACAATGGAGCACCTGTCCCGAACTCAGACAGTTCGTTTCCGGTTTATACTGCTTGATCAGATCAATGGTTACGGGTTCCCAGCCCCAGGCATGATCGATCAGCAGTTCCGCATTGATGCCGAATAACCTGTACAGAAGATCTTCGTTATAATAGCTCCGGCTGTCGCCGACGGAACATCTGGCAATATCGCCCATCGTGTACAGACCATGTTCGGCAAGCCTTTTGGCATAGCCGTGGCCGACCCGCCAGAAATCGGTGATCGGTCTGTGACTCCAGAGCAGTTCCCGGTATTTCATCTCATCCAGTTGTGCGATGCGTATTCCGTTTTTATCCGGCGGGGCATGTTTGGCCAGAATGTCCATCGCGACCTTACACAGATACAGATTTGTTCCCAGGCCGGCGGCGGCCGGAATGCCTGTACAGACAAAGACATCCTGTATGATCTTTCCGGCCAGTTCTCTTGCGGTCAGGGAATAGGTTTTCAGGTATGCGGTAACATCCATGAACACTTCGTCGATGGAATATACATGGATATCTTCCGGAGAAACGTATTTCAGGTAAGTCTTATATATCCGGGCGCTGTATTCCATGTAATGGGTCATGCGGGGCGGGGCGACGATGTAGGAAATGGAAAGCGCAGGGTGTTCCTGCAGTTCTCCGGCAAAACAGGATTCTCCTTCAAAAGCCCGGCCCGGCGCAAGGCGTTTCCGCCGGTAATTGGCATCTCTGACTTTTTCCACCACTTCAAACAGTCTGGCCCGGCCGGGTATGCCGAGCGCTTTTAAGGAAGGAGATACGGCGAGGCAGATCGTTTTTTCGGTTCTTGCGGAATCTGCCACCACCAGGTTTGTATCCATCGGGTCGAGCTGTCTTTCGACGCATTCGACGGAAGCATAGAAAGATTTCAGGTCAATGGCGATATAAGTACGATTGTTTTCCGACATCTGTCTGAATCCGTCCTTTCTGCAAATATGATTCGTGCGCCCGTTCTCCTATCGGATTTGTTTCAAAATATTCGGGTCTTTGATTTTCCCGTCCTCCGCGAACAGAAGAATTTTGGACATAATTTCCGCGGTTTTCGGATCATCGTCCACAAAGGGAAGGAAGATACGGCCTCTGTGCTGTGAATGAACCGGAACGACAAACAGCATGGCGTTTCCGATCTGGTGAACGACGCCGCTTCCAAGATGTACCGTATACTGGCCGAGTTTGCCGTCGATAATCGCGTGATTTCCTTCCAGACGGACATTTTTGGTCCGGAACAGGGAAAGATTGCAGGCGGCGACTGCCCGGCGCATTTCGATCGTCGAGTGGCTCGTTTCGGGGTCTACGCCGCCGGCATGTGCGACGCTGACGGCAAGGTCTACGTCCCGCATGACTTCGCTGTACAGAATGTCCGGAATATCCTTGATCGGCAGCGGCTTTCCGCTCTTCCGGTCTGCAAATACCACATATTCCAGCGTCGGCGCTTCCACGTCGCTTGGCGAGAACCAGTCCGCCATCGCGTAGATGCGGGCTACGATGTTTTCTTTGTAATAAATTTTCTGCAGGCCGTCGTCATAATCCGCGACCCAGCGTCTGCTCCGCAAAGCGCCGACGGTTTTCTGAGGCTGGATCTGATTGCCGGAAAAGAGCATGGACGCATCTTTTTCCAGTTCTTCATCCAGCTTCACATAGAGCTCGCGGAAGACCTGTTTAAAGGGCTGTCTGATCTGTTTTTCAAACAAAAGTTTCTGATATTCGTGCCAGCAGCCGCTCCGGTACAGGTCGAAAGGATGGGCGATGAGAATTTTCTCATCCGGGTTTACAGGAAGCAGGGCGCCGGAAGCATCCAGCAGGCCGTCTTTCGTGAGAAAGCCCATTTTGGGTTCCTGTTCGTCGGTCGTTCTGACCACGAGCGTTTCCGTAACCGGGCGGGCCACCGGGTTGCGGTACAATTCCAGAAATTCCCAGACTTCAAAGGCCGTTTTGTCTTCCATGGCCTGTTCCATCATCTGTTTTGTCCGGCTGTACTGGTCTTTTAATTTCTTAACCGTTTCCTGTAATTTTGTAACGGTTTCGTTCTTTTTATACTTGGCTGGAACGGATTTTAGGAGTTTGCCGCCCTTTCTGCATGAAAGGGAGCTCTTTCCGTTCTCGTCCACGCATATCATGAGTTCGATTTCGTCCACGGTCTGCCAGTCAAAGTATGCGGAAGACAGTTCGGTCAGCTTGCCTTCCATGCGGAGTACAAGGCGCGTGACGTCTGTAAATCCGGCGTTTACGCTTAAATTGTTCAAGGCGATTTCCGCGGCCCGTCCTTCGCTTGCACGCCGCTGTGCGCCGAATTGCCGGCTTTCCTTTTTGTATTTCTGGATAAACTGGTAACGGTCAAGGAGCTCCGCTTCCCGCGCTTCTTTTTTGGCGGGCAGGGGCAGCAGGCCGATGCTCATCAGGAGATCTTTGTTGCGTTTGGCGTTGATTTCCGCTTTCAGCGATTCCTTATCCACATTTCCGAGAGCGGCATCCGCATATTTCCGGGCCCTTGCGTGAGCGGCGCCGGTGGAAGAATATTTGGCGGCATCATAAAGAAGCTTGAAGTTCTTCTCTCCGAGCTTTTCATAAGCTTCAAAAAACCAGTGAATGTCAAAGGCGCCGTCTCTTAATTCCTCAGGGAAAAGAGGCGTGTATTTGGCGATTGTGGATGCGGCCTGGTCGTCGAGGCGTTCGCTCGTATGTGCCATAAAATAGTAGCATGTGCTCGCAAAGCCTGGCATGTTAAAATATTCCTCGATGATGGGAATCCATTGCTGCGCATACATGGCAAGCTCTATCAGGCGTTTTTTGGTAATATCGGTTCCTTTGAGCGCCTTTTTTAAATCTGCGGCCGTCTCCTCCGGCCCGGGCATGGAGACCTTTAACAGATGGCTCAGCACCGGTTTTCGTTCCGAATTGGAGGAAAAATAGTGGTGCACTCTTTGCAGAGGATCTTTTCCGAGCGCCGTTAAAATCTGAATCATATAATCGATGCCGTAAACCACGAATATATTCCTGATATCCTGTGAAAAGGGCGTGGGCTGCTCTCCGCGTCTCAGTTCCACTTTCAAAACGACGGGAAGCACCTCCCGGTAAAGTTCATGCGCAAAGGCCATTTCCGGCATTTCGGCGCCGACCGTGTCAAACCGGTATTTTCCGTCAACAGGCTGGATAACGCCCGGCCCGAAAAAGGAGCTCAGTCCCCGGACGCTGGCTTTCCGGGAAGGAACGGCGCCTTTTTGCTCCACGATGCTGACAGGTTCCAAAAGGCTTCCCATGCCGGAAAAGGTGAAAACTGCTTTATAGAACAGGTCTTTATCCCAGATACCCCGGACATAGCATGTAACATAGTCCGACAGGTTCAGATAATTTCCGCGGCCGTTACTGCTGTAAACATATTTAGGCTGTTTTTCACGCGACGCCTGTTTCCGATAATACTGCTGTAACCGGAAGCGCAGCGTAAAGGCGCTTTCCCAGTCTTCTTTATTTTCTGTTCCCGTATATGAAAGCCATTGGCACATGCTTGCAAAAACAGGCAGTTCCAGTGCGCGTTTTGTGTAAGTGGAAACTTCTCCGTCCCAGCGTTTTTCATGTATCGTAAACAGATCGTTGGATGTGTCCAGAACGGTGAGCAGCTTTGCTATTCCGCATAGCCCGAAATGCGCCAGAAGGGAATGCGGGACATATTGCCGGAACAGCGCGGAAAGGATGGTCTGTACCTGACTGTCATAGGAAAGAGCGGTGCACAGATTGGAAAACGGCGGTTTTTTCAGGAGGCCGCTTCCAAATACCTTTTGATATAATTTGGCGTTCTGCTCATAATAATTCCTTTGCTTGCGGCATTGGCAGTAGAGTTCCGTTTCGACTAAAAGTTCGGGCGTTTGGATTTCTTTTTGATAAAATTCTTCCCACAATTCCCGGAAGGGATAGGTGTCAAGCGGCTCCACATTGTCGTGGCTCCATCGGCACTGGCTCAGCTTGTTTCCAAGCAGCATATCTTCATTCCAGGCCGTTGTATAAGAACGTTCCCGGTTGTCGCCGATCAGTTTATCCAGCCCGCGAAGAACGCGGATACAGGCTTCTTCGCCGCAGATAAAAAGTTTGGAAGCCTGGGTTTCGTCCACGCTGACCGGGGGCAGGATCCAGTCTTTAGATACATCATATAGCCCGTATCCCGGTGTACTCAGTATATCCTGTGCTTCGCTTTCCGCGCCGAGGAGTTCTTCTAACAGCACCTGTTCCTTCCCGGTCGGATTGGAAAAGGCGCGGAGTTTGGGAAGAAGCTCCGAAAAAGATGTTTCGTCGTCTTTTTTTAATTGTAGAGCCAGATCGAGGGCGCCCATATGGCATTCTTCGGATTTGTCCGCGAGCAGTCTTCCGATGCAGGCAGTCAGGTTTGATTTCTCCTGCTTCCGGAGCAGGGCAAGCGTTTGGGAACGGCCCTTTTTATACTTCAGATTTTCTTCGATTGCCCGGTAATCGTCTGCGGAGAGCTCCATAGCTTCTACAAGTGCGTGAGCCGACTGGTTTGTGGATTCTTCCGCGTTATGTAAAAGTTCAAAAAGAATTTTTTTCCGCGTTTCTGTTTTGGGGCGGTAGAGCAGAACCCTTGCGACGGAGGCTCTGGAGGCGCCATAATAGGACTGCCGCTCTCCCTGTCCGATCAGGGGAATCATTTCGGCCGCTTCGTCGAGAAGCGAATCTTTTTGCAGCATCCATGCGATCAGGCAAAGGCGGATGGCGATATCCGACTGGTTCAGAGACGTCTGATGCCAGGGGAAAATACAGGGCGAAAAGACCAGCCCTTTTTTGGGAATCCGGCCCATCATTTCTTTCAGGATGCCGTAAATATGCTCCGCTTCCTCATCATTTTGAAAATACTCCCCGGAGGAAAGCCGTTTCGGCTCTATTGCTTCTTCATTTCGAACGCTGAAGCTTCTTTTCTTTTCATCTTTGACCAGTTGATAAAACCAGGAACCGGTTCCTGGCATGAAACCGGGCATAAAACAGGCGGCAAGCTCCAGATCATCGGAATAAGAAAGAATGATTTCTTTCGCCGCCTGCATTTGCAGCTTCGTGTCCTGTATGGAAAGGTTGAAGTAGGAAGCCGTCATTTTCTGCTGTTTCGTACCCTGACGGATGAGTGTCAGAACCGACCGCACGGCGTCTTCTGCGTTGTAGAATCCCTTTGCCCAGAGCGCGCAGCTAATCGCGACCGCATCGTTTGTGGCAAGCTGCTTTTCCGTAAACGATTCATCCCGGAGACATTGTCCCATCAGCCGCAGCAGTTTGTCGCTGATACGGTCCACACTGTTTTCATTAAAAATCCCAATCCACGTGCTGACCGCGCGTTTCACGGAAGAATATCGAATCAGGTTGTTTTCCTCGATGACGGAAAAGAGATGAAGGAATGCTTCCGGCCGTCCTGCGTCCATCGTTTCGCAGACCGCCTGCCTTGCTCCCTCCTGAAGTCTGGCCGCGAGGAGAAACTTGCCGAGATCTTCATAAAGCTCTTTGTTTTTGGACATAACGATTCCGAGAATCAGCTCGCGGCTCATCATGATGGTGTTATTTTCACCGAAAAGAATATCTTTTACCGCCCGGATTGTTTTTTCATTCCCATGATCGATCTGTGCCGCAAGAATACCGGCGTAGGAAAAATACTCGCTGCGTGCATGATCGTATAGTTCCGGCGTGAGGTTTCCGGTCAGGACATCCGCTAAGTCTCCGCCGTATAAAGCAAGCTGCGCGTAAGCCCGAATCAGTTTGACGCTCTGCTCCGCGAAGGGCGCGTAACTTTCGGAACGAAGGCTTCTGCGGTACCATCCGGCGGTCATCTGGTAACGGTTCATTTCATCCAGCGCATAATAAAATTCGTCTTGTTTTGATTTTGCGACACATACGTCGACCAGATTCGGAAACTGATTCCGGTATAGATCGCTGAGCGTTTTGTATTTGTCGTTTTGTAAAAGCTGACGTATGTCATTGCAGGCGTCCCGGGGAATCGTATAATAATATTGCTCCGGGAGCATTTGGATTTCCCGCGCGGAAAGATGTTTTCCTTTCGCTTTCAATTCCGCAATCCATGTTTCTTTCAGTTTTTTTCTGGTCTGGTATGTAAATTCAGCCATATTTTCATCCCCCTTTATGAAAAAAATTTATAAACCTGCGAGCATCGTCAGCCGGATAAAGGTAAAGAGCATATTTTCCGTCCAGGGAATCGCATCGGATAGTGAAGTCAGCTCTGTTTCTCCGGCAAATACGCGGTAGATACCGTCTTCAAAACACTGTATTGTGTTTTCGACGGCCCGGCTTTCCGAGGCGTCTTCTCCGCCCCGCAGGTCAGAGATTACTTTTCCCCGGGAAGCCTGTTCGGCAATATCTTCTTTGGTCAGATAAGCCAGAATTTTTCCGTCATCTTTTCGCGCGTTATACTGCCTGACGCCGAGAATTGTCAGGGCGGTCAGCAGTTCCCGCACGGTCTGCGGCTTTTCATCCAGGACACAGGGAACGGTCTGTAAGTCAGAGCTTTTTTGCTTTCCGAGTTTTTTCATGCGGACGTAAATGGTATATGACATGTGTATGCTCCTTTCCGGATGGGTAATATAGTTATAGTATACCACACGCATATGGGGAAGGGGATATTTTTATAGAAATAGGGATTTTTGTGTGGTAATATTATATGGAAATAAAGAATGAAAAAATTGGCAGGAGGATGCCGGATACGAAGGAAAAAGGGTATTGGCAACGGAGGAAACTATGGCAAAAATACCGGAGAAAAAGGCGGGAATGACCCGTGCGGAGAATATCGGAAGGCTTGCGGAAGAAGCGGCAGATTGTCTTGCGAAAAATGCGGGCCGCCATCAGAAAATTCTTGGCGATATTATCCGGACACTGGAGCGGATTGTTGACGGTCGTGGCTGGACCGTACACGGAAGAGTCAAGGGAAGCAAAAGCCTTCAGGAAAAAATTCTGCGAAAAGGGTATTATCAGAAATACGAAAAGGGAACGGCAATCATTGAAGATCTTCCCGATCTCATCGGCGTCAGAATACAATGTCTTCTGAATCGGGAAGAAATATTGGCTTATGACATTCTGCAGCGTCAAAAAGAAGAAACGGATGATCGGGGATATGCGGTCTATCAGACGAAAAACGGCGCAAAAATGGCGCTGCTTCTGAGAAACCAGCCTGAAAAACAGAAAAACGGGCATGATATTTACAGAATAGAGGGCAAATATTTTCTGGATCCCGGGAAACCGGTTCCGGTTCATTTTGAATTGCAGATCAAATCTATGGTGCATTCCTTTTGGGGGGAACTGGAACATTCCATGTTTTATAAGAATTATGATCATTTCATTTCTCAGAAGATTCTGGCGCAGAGCATGGACAATATCCTGTCCGAGCTCAATCTGATCGATCAGGAAATGGACAGCTTACAGAATAATTTTTCCCGCTCTGATGCGGCCTGCATCGAAGAGATGAAAAGCGTTTTTGTTACGATTCTCCAGAAAGAGTACCAGAATAAGATTTCGGCTCCCTATGGCGGTAAAATGGATTTACGGGCGGTTTACCAGCTTGTTGTGGAGATATATTTTAATTACACGACAGGAGAAGAGGCGGCGAAGAATCTGGGCGATATGATACAGCGGTGTCGGGAAATGAATTTGGAAGACGCACAGAAGATGATTCAGGAGAAACTGGATTTGGACAGAGTCAGTTCGGATAACAGAGCGTGTGTCCAATGGCTCGACCGGCTGATCAAAGAGAACGTATACTGGGAGGCCTTTTTCTGTATCTATGTGACATTAAAGCAGGAGCCGGGATTTGGATATAAGAAGTGGATTGAGGATATCGCCTGGCATTTGCAGGATTTGAGAATTTTGAAACAATTCCGGGGAGATTTCCCGGATTATGATTTCGCCGAAACAATCCTGTCAGCGTTGATTTTGGGGGCGAATGAGAAAATAGAGTATTTTACGGATGAAAAAACATTGAAGCAGGTCCAGGAAAAAATATCAAACGGGCTGAGAGGAAGGGCATTCGCGAAATACGAACAGGGATGTGAGCAGGAAGATTTCGATAAGAAAAGCGTATTGGAGAGCGTATTTTACTGGACGAAGAGTCTGATCGATTTTCTCGTAAGAGGGCATTTGAAATTGGAAAATGTCATAAAATTAAAAAACTGCATGGAAAAAGAAAATATTTTTCCGTTCGATATCGAGGATGACCAGATTAAGGAAAGCTTTGACGGAAGCAAGCAGCTGTCTGGGCAGAAGGCCGAAGAACTGTATCGAAAATGGTTTGCCTGGGAGACTGTGGAAAGGACAGGGTTATAAGAATGAGAATACTAAATGCCATCAGCGTCAGACAAGGATGCTGCACAATGTATGTTTTTAAATTAACGACAGAAGAGCTGCTCGCCAATTATGCCATATCCAGCTATGACTCCGAAAAAGAAACCGGTTATCAGCGGCCGCCTGTGGAAGCGCATTATAAAAAAATTGCGCGATACCTGGCGGACAGCGATTCCGACCAGATTCTTCCGATGTCAATTATCGCGGCAGCTACGAAACAGGATATTACATATGAGAATCATATTCTTACGATATCGGGCCGTCTGCGGATTGTCGACGGCCAGCACAGAATCAAAGCCATAGAATACTTGAGGGATACAAAAGAAGCAAAGTATCAGGATAAATATAAAGAACTTTCCGCCTGCTATGAATTTCCGATTATCCTTCTCATGGCGGAGGAGATTGACAGCGCGCTTGAAATCGATACTTTCATTAATATTAACAGCAAGGGGAAACGTATTAACACGAATCTGGCCAAAGAACTCCGGGAGAAAAAAATGCAGGCAGAACTTGGGAAACACGAAGTTTTGCTGACCGCGGACAGTTATGATAATCTGGCCACACAGGCTGCAAAACTGCTGGCACACGATGCGGCCTCCATGTGGTATGACCGCATTCAGATGGGAGATGAGCTGGGGTTCCAGAAACTGGTATCGATCGGAACGTTTGCCAAATCATTGAAGAAGATTACAAGCCGGGTTGCAGGACAGGTCGTTGACGGAAGAAAATTCATTTCGGAAGAAGAGGCATCGAAAACCGCGAAGCTTACGGCAAACGCGGTCGATCAGGTTTGGAAAGCGGTGCAGAAGCGCTGGCCGGAGTGCTTCTATGAGGCAAAGCAGTATAACCTTCTGAGAGGCTTTGGCGTGTCCATCATGCACCGTCTGTTTGAACGCTGTATGGAAGAAACGCTGCTGTCTGAACCACAGGAAATGCTTTATGCGGCACAGGAAGCCTTCGCAAAGTATTTGAAGACGACGAATATCGAAGCCGGGGAATGGCTGGTCGGCGGTATGTTTACCGGTTTTTCGTCCGATCAGGGGTATGGTATTATTGTGGATGTTTTACAGGGGAAGAAGGAGCTTGGCGGAATTGGGGAGCAGATTAGAAGAGCGTGAATTGTTATGAAGGCTGACAGTTTTCAAATAAGTGTTGCCTTTATTACCATAGCAGGCAGTTCTGATACTGTCCTTAATCTGAAATTTATACAGGATAGAAAATGCGGTTATATGACCGCATTTTCTTGACGGAAAAAAATTTTTGAGTATAATATAAAGTACAAGGAGGAGGATGGGTGAGTAATCAAGCGAGTGCATCGGATATTGCGGCTTTCATTTCCGAGGTTAAGAGACTGTTGTCCACAGGAAAATATGATTTTGTCCCGAGAAGGAAGAATATGCAGGCATTGGCCAGACACGGTCTCACGATCACTGATGCCAGGAATGAGATTTTAGAGCTGACTGTCGGTGATTATTACAAAGGCCCTAAGCAGGATTTGGATCCGAACCGCCCGGGCGATATATGGGAATTTAAGAAAGACATCGACGGGATGCAGTTCTATGTGAAGGTAAAGATTACAAAGGAAAACGGAGAGGATATCTTAAAGTGTCTTGGCTTTCATGAGGATGATTTTGCTTAACAATTGGAGGCGATATTGATGAGGAAGTATTGTGAAGAGTGTGGAACAGAAGTCGAAACAAAGATAGTAATCAAGAAGGAAGCATATGATGTATGTGGGGAGTCGGTTGAAGTTGATGCACAGGTGCTGGTATGTGCCGAATGCGGAGAAGAGTTTTTTTGTGAGGAACTGGATAATGTCACATTAGTCCTGGCATATAATGAGTACCGCAGAAGGCATAAATTGCTCCTTCCGGAAGAGATTAGAAAGATACGGGAGCAATATGGACTTAGTCAGAGGAGCTTTGCCAAATTGTTGAACTGGGGTGACAAAACAATCTGCAGATATGAGAATGGATCCATTCAGGACAAGGCGCATAACAGCCTGCTGCTTTTTCTGCGTGAGCCGGAAAATATGAGGACTTATCTTACAGAAAATGAGGTTATCCTGGGCGAAAGACAAAAAGAAAAGCTGCTGGCCGTTGTCGGACAGCTTGAGAAGAATGAGGAGTATCGGGCTGGAAGAAAATTCTTTCATCTGCTCTTTGCAAAAGCGCCATGCGAGGAAAACGGCTACAGATCCTTTGATTATGACAAGTTCTGTGCAATGGTTCTCTTTTTCGCACATAAAAGCACGGAGCTTCTGAAGACAAAGCTGATGAAGCTTTTGAATTACTCAGATATGATCTTCTATAAGGAAAATGGGATATCAATATCCGGGGCGAGATACACACACTTGCCGTATGGACCGGTACCTGAGAATTTTGATATTCTTCTTGGCACAATGGCGGCTGACCATATTGCCCACATTGAAGTGGTTTATGACAGTGGATATGAAAAGCATCAGGTGATTGCGGAGGAAGATATGCCGGAGGACGTTCTTTCTAAAGAAGAACTGGCGGTACTGAACCGGATATATAATAAATTCGAAAGCTTTGGCTCGGCAGATATTTCCAATTATTCTCATAAAGAGAAGGGGTATATGGAAACTCAAAAAGGTGAGATTATTTCTTATACCTATGCAAAGTATATTGAACTGAACTAAACCAGATTATGTAGCAAAGGCGGCTTCCGGCAATAAACCGGGATCTGCCTTTTCATCCGTCCATGTAACGTTTCGGGGAATTATATGTTTGCATACAGCAGTTTTTCGAGTGTTCAATGGACTTTTTGTATGGTAAAATTAATATCAGATGCCCGGATGAGTCAATTAAATTATCTGCAGTGATTTTAATCAACTTGTTTATGGCGATCGCGTAAAAGAATTTAAGTTTTGCAAATCGTCTTGCACATCATGAATATGAACGAAGCACAAAAAGAAAATAATGTTATTTGCAAAGCGGAATAGTAATTGAGGAAGATGCAATATGAAAACTATAAAAGTAGTAGCGGCAATCATTTGTGATAATATGGAAGCGCCTGTAAGAATCTTTGCAACAGCTCGAGGATACGGCCAGTTTAAAGGTCAGTGGGAATTTCCGGGCGGTAAGGTTGAGGACGGAGAATCTCCTGAAGATGCACTGATACGGGAGATCAGGGAAGAACTGGATACGGAAATTGATATCGGCCGCCAGATCGATAAGATTGAATATGATTACCCGACGTTCCATCTTTCGATGGACTGCTTTTTAGCAGAAGTGCGGAAAGGAGAACTGACGTTGAAAGAGGCAGAGGCCGCCAGATGGCTTACAAAAGATCAATTATATGATGTACAGTGGCTTCCGGCTGATCTTTCATTGATTGCCTTGTTGGAGAAAGAAATGGCATAAGGCCTCACAACAGCAGGAAGGTATGAGGAAAGGGGAAAATCATCCCCGGTACCAATGCTGCACAAGCAGTTATTCAGAATTCATGACAATAGAATAATCGTATTCTTGCAGACAAACTTTTGCTCCAGGCAGATTATATTTTTGCCTGGAGCAGTAGAAGCAACAAGAAAAAACAGTGTGCTGGTACTGAAAGGGAACCAGAATATCATCACGAAATGGAGTCTGAGCATTTTGAAAATGATAGAAGTAATGAAACCGGGACTGCCCATAAAAAAGAAACGGTTTGCGATCAGCCTCCGGTCAATACAGTATCTGGAAGAAGTATTATCTTTTTAAAAGATATGGATTAACTGATTTGAGAGATGAACGTATTCATGCGTTTGTCGTGTAAGTCAAGGTAATTGATGGTTACAAATTTAGGCGGATATGCTATGATAATAAACAGAAAACAATGTGTCAAAGAGGAGAAATAATTCATGAGGAAAATGAAGGTTTATCTGGATACTTCTGTAATTAGTTAGCTTCAACAGGAAGATGTGCCGGAGCGGATGAAAGAAACGGTGGCCCTCTGGAAGCAGTTTGAAGATGGGAAATATGATATCTGTCTGTCACAGGTGACACTTGATGAGGTTGGTGAATGTCGTGAACCAAAGAAGTCAGTTCTGTTTGAATATTTGAGCAAGATTCGTTATACGAAATTGGAGATCACGGACGAAGTCCTGCGGGTTGCAGATCGGATCATAGAAATGGGCATTCTATCACCTAAGAGCATTGATGACTGCCAGCATATAGCAACTACTGTTGTACATGGATGTGATTGTATAATATCTTGGAATTTCAAGCATATTGTAAATATAAAGACAATCAAGGGTGTCAGGGCGATCACACATCTTGAAAGTTATAAGGATATTGATATTATGAATCCGTCCGTATTATTGAGAGGTGAAGAGTGATGGCGCATATATTGGAAATCAGCCCGGATTTTACGATTGAGGATATACACAGGATTCGAGAATATAATTATGAAGCGACAAAACATATGACTGTGGAAGAAAAACTGCATTATTATAATACGCCAAGGACAGATGCGGAAGAGCAGATAGAGCAGCTCAGGGAAAAAGAAATGCGAATTTGGTAAAGGTGTGAGTTTTCTGCGTTTCTTTTATTTTACAGAAACTGGAAAATCTTTGGCTTTTGATAAGATTAAAATGATAGTGTTTTAAGAGTATACAGAGTATATATAATTCGTTAGTCATTTGGAGTAAAATGCCGTTGACCGATAACAGCGTGGATGTAGGAGTACATTGGTTACGATATGTTCTAAAACAACAAGCTAGGATATAGAAAGTCAATCCAAACCGGCCCCGCGTTTTTTATAAAGAACAATTTCGGCATCACAGCCGTTTTCGCCATATTCACAGACAAGAAGGAAATTTTCATCTGCGGCAAGACCGTAGCACCGGTTACTGTTCTCCTTATGGACTTGGCTGCCCAGATATACTTTTTTATCATTTAAAAGACGGACAGCCTGGCCGCTTGGAAGCGCATATTCGAGGTTGATATAAGAACCGCTCAGCGCATTGAGATCAGTAATTTCTGCCATATCATCGATGCCGAGCGCATTAAATTCTGCAATGAGCCGTTCTTTGAGAAGGCAGGCTCCGTCACATTTATGACAGGCTTCATATCCTTTGTTCCGGCAGCATGCCGCGATAACACATCCATCGCGGCTTATAGCCTCACATCCGGCGCAGTTGTCTTTTACAGAGCATTGACCGCAGTCAATGCCGCAGATAGAATTGGTCATGGTATTCTCCTTTGTTTTACAGTTGTTTGTTGCCACTGACGGGATTCATCCGGTCATTTCATGACTGAGATCCAGCAGACGATACACTTCGTCATCTGCCGCTTTTCCGTTCAGTATAATTGTGAGCCAGTGCTTTTTGTTCATATGCCAGGCCGGAGAAAAACCTTCCTGAGAAGATAAGGCAAAAACGATCTCCGGGTCACATTTTACGTTCAGAATATCTATGAGTTCATCGCCTTCCAGCCCTACTTTATTGCGGGCAACATCCGTAATCAGCGCATACCATTTCCGGTTCCTCCGGTGGCGAAGCACTTCGCTTGTCGGAGATTCAGGCCAGGGATGCTCCGGCTTGGTCTGATAATTTTTTTCGGCATATCGTAGAATATCTGCCCTCGTAACCATGTCTTCCTCCTGTGTAAGGTTGTATCGTTTTTCCTGTATACTGTGAATGGAGCTTCGATCAGGTAAAATCGATGTCATAACGCCTGCCTTGCGAAAACAGAATGCCGGTTTTCAAACGGATGCGGAGAATGCAGGTGTTGATATCGTTAAAATCGGTATGCCCGTTGTCAATCCATTCTGCGAAAGCATTTCGCAGCTTGGCCGCCAGTTCCCGGTTGCTTTCTTTCCCGAAATAGCCCAGATTGGTGCCTTCGCCGTGTCCTGTAAACCATTCGCCCGAAATGGCGGCAACAGGATTCTGAGCCAGCTGCTTCATTTTATTGGAAAGCCCATATGTAATGACATAAAATGAACCGTCTTCATAATAGGCGTCTACATTTCGCACATAAGGCACACCGTTTTCTACCGTTGCCAGCGCGATAATCATATCCTTTCCAAAACGCTCAGCCATGATCTGCCCCGTCTCCTGATTTAACTTTTCCATAAGCCCCTCCTTCTGTATATACATACCTTTTCCCCTTGTCCACTGAGGGAAAGAAACTATAAGAATAAAATTTGATTGTCCCACAGATTATGATATAATGAATGCAAAAGAAAAACAAGCGTCAGCGAAGCAGACATTTGTTTTTCTTGCATTCATTAACGAGCAAACGTCCGATGAAATCGGACAGGAAGCGCTGAAAGCGCGTGTTTGCGAGTGAACAGCCCCTGGAGGGAAGGAAGCAGAGTGAGAGCAAAAGAAAAACAAGCGTCAGCGAAGCAGACATTTGTTTTTCCTGCATTCATTAACGAGCAAACGTCCGATGAAATCGGACAGGAAGCGCTGAAAAGCACAGAAAACATTATCAAAAGGAACATATCATGCAGGTAAACGGGAAAGAATTTTCAATTATAAAATTATTGGGAAAAGGTAAAGGCGGTTATTCTTACCTTGCATCCGACGGAGCAGGGCAGTATGTCCTGAAACAGATCCACCATGAGCCCTGTGATTATTATCAGTTTGGGAATAAAATAGAAGCGGAGATGAATGATTATCAAAGGCTGAAAAAAGCCGGCATCAGAATGCCGGAACTGTTGGAAGCGGATATACGGGAAGAAAGAATCCTGAAAGAATATGTTGAAGGTAAAACGATTTATGAACTGGTGCTGGATGACGAGATGGAGCCGGATTATCTGGTTCAGGTCAGAAAAATGTGCGGACTGCTCTATGCGGCCGGTCTGAATATCGATTATTTCCCAACCAACTTTATTGTGCAGGAGAAGGAATTATACTATATTGATTATGAATGCAACGAATACATGGAAGAATGGAATTTCGAGAACTGGGGAATTCGTTACTGGTCTAAAACGGATGAATTTATGCAGTATGTGCGGGAACATGACGGGGACTTGAAATGATGTTGTTTTTATAGGAAACGAATATCCGCGGAAGCGGACGGGAGGGGGTGTAGCTGTGTTTTGTCATATGCGAATCGATATGAGCAAAGAACTCTGTACAAAGTCTGATGAAGGGACAATGTTTGTACAGAGGTAAGGAATTGTCCCCCATTGGATTTTGTGTGTCCTGATTCAGTAAAAAGAGCGAATTAGCAGGAGGAAAATTCAATGGAAAATTTCAAAAAATATATCATTTTATGGCTCAGCCAGAGCGTATCACAGCTTGGCAGTTCCATGACGTCTTTTGCGCTTGTATTATGGGCTTATGAGAGGAGCCGTTCTGCATTATCGGTTTCCCTGCTGTCTTTTTGCAATTATGTGCCGTATATTCTGGTCAGTATGTTTGCCGGCGCTTTTGTAGACAGACACAGGAAAAAGACCATCATGCTTGTGGCGGACAGCGTGGCGGCGGCCGGCACGGTTATCGTATTTGTGCTTCTTGCGGCGGGACGGCTGGAGATCCGGAATATTTATATCATTAATCTGGTGATCGGAATTACGACGGCTTTTCAACAGCCGGCTTCGTCAGTGGCAATGGGAAGGCTCGTACCGGCGGATAAAATTTCGAATGTCAGCGGTATGAATTCTTTTTCTCAGAATCTGATCGTCGTGTTCAGTCCGATGTTTGCGGCGTCGTTCTATGCGGCCGGCGGGCTTTCTCTGATTCTGCTTATCGATCTGGCGTCTTTTATGATGGCGTTTTGCGTACTGCTGTTTTTTATCCGGATACCGGAGCAGTTCGGGGAAAAGAAGTATCAGCGGCCATTTGCCGGAACCGTGGAAGGATTTGTATTTCTGAAACGGGAAAAGGGTATTTTCTATATCATGCTTACGATGGCGCTTATTAATTTTTTTTCCAGACTGACATATGAAAATATTTTATCGCCGATGATACTGGCGAGGAGCGGAGGCAGCAGTCTCACGCTCGGCACGGTGAATGCCTGCATGGGAATCGGCGGGATGGCCGGCGGCATTATCGTGTCGGTGAAAAAAGAAAGCCGGCACAAGGCGGAGGCAATTTATGTTTCGGCGGCGCTCTCTTTTCTGTTCGGAGATTTGCTTATGGCGGCCGGAAGAACTGTTTTCTGGTGGTCGGCGGCGGCCGTCGCGGCCAGTTTGCCGATTCCCTTTATCATGGCCAATCAGAATGCAATTTTGTACAAAAAAGTGCCGGACGAGATGCGGGGGCGGGTATTTGCCGTGAGAAACGCAGTTCAGTACAGCACGATTCCGGCGGGCATCCTGCTCGGCGGATATCTGGCGGATTATGTGTTCGAACCTTTTATGAAGGGTGGAACGAGGACTGCGGCGCTGCTCGGACAGATTGTCGGCAGCGGCGGCGGAAGCGGTATGGCGGCGATGTTTTTATGTACGGGAATCTGTGGATTTGCGGTCAGCATTTTGTCCTGTTTTAATCGGGAGATCCGAAAGTTGAACGAAACATGTCAGAAAGAACGCGGGCGGCGTTCTTCCAATAAAAATTGATAAGAGGAGGTACCAGGGTATGGTCAAAACATTTCAATTCGATGAAGTTCCGGTGCTGCAGACAACATCCGGAAAGCTCAAGGGGTATTTTTATGACGGCGAATATATTTTCAAGGGGGTTCCTTATGCGCATGCGGACAGATTCCAGATGCCGGAGGAAGCGAAGTGGGACGACGTAAAAGCGGCGATGTCCTACGGTTTTGTATGTCCGCTGTTGGTACAGGATACGCCGAGTGTGGAATTGATGGTTCCGCATCGTTACTGGCCCCAGGATGAGCATTGCCAGAGCCTGAATATCTGGACGACGACGCTGGATGAGAAGACGAAAAAGCCGGTGGTTGTATGGCTTCACGGAGGCGGCTACTTTGCAGGTTCTTCCATCGAGCAGATCGCGTATGACGGGTTTAATATGTGTATGCGCGGGGATGTGGTCGTCGTATCCATCAATCACAGGCTGAATATTCTCGGCTATCTGGATTTGTCGCCTTTTTCAGAAAAATATGCCAACTCGGGAAATGCCGGGCATGCGGATATGGTAGCTGCGCTGCGCTGGATTCGGAACAATATCGCATTATTTGGGGGCGATCCGGATAATGTGACGATCTTCGGACAGTCCGGCGGCGGCATGAAGGTGGCGGATTTGATGCAGATCGAAGAAGCGGACGGTCTGTTCCGGAAAGGGCTGATCATGAGCGGTATCGGCAGCGAAAGGCTTCTGCCTGCCTGCACGGGAGACGGCCGGGAAATCGTGCGCGCGCTGCTTGCGGAACTGGATATCAAGGAAGAGGAAGTGGAAAAGCTGGAGACCGTGCCTTATTATGAGCTGGCGAAAGCTTACCTGAAAGTAAGTCCGGCGATCGCGGCAAAAGGCGGCTATATAGGAGGCGCGCCGCTTGTGAACGATTACTATAAAGGGCATCCGCTTGGATATGGACTGCGGGACTGCGCCGGAAAGATTCCGGTGATGATCGGTTCGGTATTCGGCGAATTTTCTTTTGCACCGTCGAAGTTTAACAAAACGGAACTGACGGAAACGGAAATAGAAGAGATTGTCGGCAAAGTATACGGAGACCGCGCAAAAGAGATGATACAGGCCTTTGTGCAGGCGTATCCGGGAAAGAATCCCGCGGATTTGCTGTGCGTTGACCGGGCGATGCGCCAGCCCTCCAAAGAACTTGCAAAACTTCTGGTGCAGGCCGGAAATCAGAATGTTTATTTGTATGATTTCACGCTGGAGTTTCCTTTTATGCACAATAAGATTGCCTGGCATTGTTCGGATATTCCGTTCTTTTTCCATAATACCGATAAAGTGGAAGTCTGCGGCATCCCGGACGTTACCGAAGAACTGGAAGAGCAGATTTTCGGCGCGTTTATGAGCTTTGTAAAAAGCGGTAATCCGAATTTTGAGAAACTGCCTGCATGGCCTGCGGTAACTGCGGCACAGGAGCCTACCATGATTTTTGACAGGGAATGTGAAGTGCGGATGAATTTTGACGATGCTTTGTATGAACTGATCGACAGCATTCTGCCGCCGTTCAGTATGGCGGAGATGACAAAAGATCAGGATGTACAGCATTAAATGACGGATTTGGAGGACCTTTATGATCAGAGAAATACGGGATGAAGATTATGACGGATTGATGGCATTGTACATGCAGCTTCATGATAATCCCATGCCGGACAAAACGCCGGAACTTTCCGCGTTATGGCGGCGGATTCTGGAAGACAAAGACCATCATATCATCGTTGCGGAAGAGGACGGACGGATCGCCGCGTCCTGCGTCTGCGTGATCATTCCGAATCTCACGCATAACCAACAGCCTTATGCTTTTGTGGAAAATGTCATTACGGACAAAGCGTACAGAAAACGCGGTCTGGCAACGGCCTGTCTGCATTATGCAAAGGAGATCGCGGAGCGGGAGCATTGTTATAAAATGATGCTCCTGACCGGCTCCAAAAAAGAAAGCACACTGAATTTTTACAGGCAGGCCGGCTACAACAGCGAGGATAAAACCGCGTTTATCAGCTGGCTGGGATAAGAGAATCCCAGCCGGACAACAGCATATCAGGAGCCGCTCGACGTATAATGCCTGACGCCGAATTTCCAGAGAAGCATTGACGGAATGAGGAACAGGCAGGCGAGCAGCGGAAGAAAAATATACAGTGCGGATGTTCTTCTGTCCAGAAGATACAGCAGCGGATAATACTGAATCAGCGCATAAGGAATGATAAAAGTGGCGAACAGAAGTATTTTTTCTCCATAAATGCCGACAGGATATTTTCCGAATTCCCTGGCCCCATCCGTAAAGACATTCATAAACTCCAGTCCGTCCAGCGTAAAAAAGCAGAGCGCGGCATAGATCAGGAACAGGCCGCTGAAAACGGAAATACCGCCGATGAGCATAAACAGCACGGTTATGACTTTGGAAAAACTCCAGGTGATTTCGCTTTTGGCGATGCCGTATACGAACATGATAACGGCCTGGAACATTCTTCCGATTCTGGTCAGTTCGAATTTGTTTCCAAGAACCTGAAGAATTTCATTCTGCGGCCGGACTATGATGCGGTCGAACTCCCCGAAACGAACAATGCCGGCAAAACAGTCAAATCCGCGCACGAACATTTCTGCTATGGAATATTCCAGCAGAATGATGGAAAAACCGAGCAGAACTTCGCTGTATGAAAATCCCTCCACGCTGTGAAAGCGCCGGAACATGAAGAAGATTCCGAGAAAAACATTAAATGAGACAAGAAACTGTCCTGCCGTCGTTAGAAAAAACGAAGTTTTATACTGCATCATCGACCGGATATTGATGGAAATATAGTGAAGATATAAATGAATGGAAGCTTTTATTTTTTTCATATGGATACCTGTCCTTTCAGCCGCCCTGTACGGTTACGCGTTTTTCCGCCGTCTTACAGAGCATTTTGCCGGCAAGTGTGATTACGATCAGCCAGAAAAACTGCAGGAAAACGGCTTTTTCCATTTCTCCGCGGCTCATGCTGCCGCTGTATACGCGGAGAGCGACATTCTGCATGGAAGCAAAAGGCAGCAGTTCCATCAGGAGTCTTATTCTGTCCGGGAAAAAGGGCAACGGAATCAGTGCGCCTGAGAAAAATTCCACACAGGATACGAACAGAATCCGCAGACCCTGCGGTGAAATGGTAAAAAAAGTAAGCACATAGACGAGCATGCAGAAAGATACCATCACCATAAGGCCCAGAAACAGCGTAACAATAAAAAGCAGAAAATGTGCCGGCCCGGCCGGTGCGGAAATGCCGTATGGTTCCGGGATAAAGGCCGCCGCAATTAAGATCGGAAAGCACCGAAGCACGGCTTTTGACAGGCGGTTAGCAAGACTTCTGGTGAACCACATGTCGTATATGCGGATGGGCCGGCATAACTCATATGCGATATTTCCGTTTACAATAGAATCAAAAATCTCGTTTTCCATCATCCATGCCGTAAAAAAGGCCAGAAAGGCCTGCTGCAGCCAGATATAGGATGAGGTTGCTGATAAAGTCATCGGGAAAGCGGCGGCGTCTGTCCGGTAAAAGGCACGGAATATCATGATTTCCATAAAGCCCCAGAAGAACTGCGTTACAATGCCGGCCAGAGCCGCGGCACGGTATTGAAGCCCCATGGCAAAACGCAGCCGGAAGAAGGATAAATATTTTTTCATGAAAATGCGTCTCCTTTCTTTTCAACCGATTTCATAGGAATGGTATAATTCCGCGATCGTCCGGTCGATATCGTCATTTCCTTTTTTGATGTCCTGAAGCGTTCCATCCATCAGAATCCGCCCTTTTCCGATTAAGATAATTCGGCTGGCAAGAGCTTCGATATCCTGCATGTCGTGGGTTGTCAGAATAACAGTTGTTCCGGCTGTTTTATTCTGCCTGAGAATAAAATCGCGTACCGCCAGTTTGGAAACCGCGTCGAGTCCGATCGTCGGTTCATCCAGAAAAAGAATGCGCGGCCGATGTAAAAGAGAAGCGGCAATTTCGCACCGCATCCGCTGGCCGAGTGAAAGCTGCCTTGCGGGAGAACGCAGTAATTCTTTTAAATCCAATAATTCCGTTAATTCTTCAAGGCTCTGTTTGTATTGTTCATTGGAAATAGAATAGATATCCTTTAGAAGTGCGAAGGAATCTATGACGGGAACATCCCACCATAACTGGGAACGCTGTCCGAACACAACGCCGATACGGCCGACATGTTCGATTCTGTTTTCCCAGGGAACCCTTCCGTCTACGAGAACGGTTCCGCTGTCCGGTGTCAATATTCCGCTCAGAATTTTGATTGTTGAGCTTTTGCCCGCGCCGTTCGGGCCTATGTAGCCTACCATTTCACCGTCGTGAATGGTAAAACTGACATCCGAGAGCGCATGAATGGTTTCATACTCTCTGTGAAAAAGTGCTTTGCAGGCCTCTTTGAATCCTGCGTTTCTTTTTGCAATCCTGTAAGATTTGCAGACATGCTCCATTGTGATCATTTCGATACCCTGTCCTTTCCATTGCCGCGTTAATCATGATGATTCATTGCGGCTTCTTCCTGGTAGTTATATTTTCATATCTTGCCAAGTCGGTCTGGCTCCGCTGGATTTTGCCAGCCGGATACCGTCGGTAAAATATTCAGTTGTCCCTTTGGCGAAAGGGAAATTCAGCATAACACAAATCAGGGGAAAATGCAAGCTCGTTTTTGAAGAATGCCGACAGGCATTCCCCAGTGTTTAAAGGTACTTACCGAAGTTTTAGTACCTCTCTTCACACTCCCCCCGGCACCGCCTGAGCCAGCGGCCCCGGAGATAATAGACGATGAACAGGAGGGAAGTCACGCTCCAGGTCAGCGGATAGCTGAAAGCTACCGTGGATATTTCCGGACGCATAGGGACTGCCAGAAGAACCCATGCAATGCGGAGAATGCAGACGCCGGCACCGGTCATAAGCATGGGGGGAACGGCGTCTCCGCATCCTCTTGTCGTCCCGCCCAGAATTTCGATGCAGACATAGGTCACATAACTCGGAGAGATTACCCACATCATGCCGAGACCGATGGAAACAACTTCCGGATCGTTCGTAAACATGCTAAAGAAGATACGGCCTCCGGCCAGCACGATAACGCTTAAAAGGATGCTCGTAAATGCCGCCATTCCCAGACAGATGCGCACGCTCTTTTTGATGCGGTCGTATTTTCCGGCACCGAAGTTTTGTCCGGCAAAGGTGGTGATCGCCACGCCGTAAGCGCCCATGATCATCCAGAAAATACCGTCTACCTTGCCGTAAGCGGTCCAGGCGGCGATCGTATCCGTTCCGAAAGAATTGATGCTCGACTGGACGATCAGGTTGGACAGAGAATACATCGTGGACTGAATCCCTGCCGGGAGCCCGATGCGTATAATATTATGCAGAAGAACCGGCGAAAACCGGATTTCCTTTAAAAAGAGTTTATAGGAATCTTCCGTTTTCATCAGAGCGGCAATGACCATCCCCGCACTGATTACCTGAGAAAGCGCGGTAGCTGTCGCAACGCCGAGCACGCCCAATTTCAGGACCGTCACAAAAAGAATGTCCAGTATGATATTTGCGATACAGGACAGAATCAGAAAATAAAGCGGACGCTTGGAATCTCCTACGGCCCGTAAAATCCCCGACCCCATATTATAGATGAGAGACGGAATGACGCCGAGAAAATACACCCGCATATAGACGATGGAAAGGGACAGAATATCATCCGGAGTGTTCATGGCCCGCAGCGCGGCGCCGGAAAAAAGAAATCCGAGCAGCATAATTATGGCGCCCCCGACGATGGAGAGCGCCATAGCCGTATGTACGGTTTTTTTCACGTCATTCTGTTTCTTTGCGCCGTAATACTGGGAGATGATTACAGTGGCACCGGAAGAAAGGCCGGTAAAAAAGCCGATCAGCAGATTGATCAGCGTGGCTGCCGGTCCGCCGACTGCAGCCAGCGCTTCCTTTCCGACAAATTTTCCCACGATTACGGCATCCGTAGTATTGTAGAGCTGTTGGAAAAAAGTGCCGAATAAAATCGGGAAAAAGAAAAAAAGGAGCTGTTTCCAGATAACCCCTTCTGTTATTTGATTGGAAATCTGATGTTTGTCTGTTTTCATTCCGGGTACCTCATGTGCTTCTGTAATCGCAGCGGTCTGCATTTTTTTATTCTGATCAGGAAGCTGCCGTAATTGCAGCGTGCCATCTATTATAGCCGCTTTCAATAGAAAAAACAATAGAGAATAAGAGGCGGAAGGAGGGATTTACGAACCGGATTTTCGGACGGTTAATTTTTGAAACGCTTTCTTTAATGACGATTCAGTTGTGGCGGTGCGGATTGTCTGTTATGCTGTTAGCATAAAAGGGATTGCACCGGTGCCGGGGGCAGGCAGACATAAGCGCGAACTTAATGAAAACAGGATGAAACATGTGAAGGTTTCGGACCAGCATACAGCGGAATCCCTGGCTCATTTTTCAATAAATAATTGGGATAAAGAAATTGTTGTAATAACTAAGTTTCTTAATCTTATAAATCAGTGAGATTTTGACGTTTTTATCTTATTTTCAAGATTATTTAAGAAGTTAAGGGAAAGAGCATAATTATGACTAAAAAAATCAATCCCTTTGCCTATATAATAATTAGTCTTTTCATGTTCATTTTGACTGCTGTAACAATCTGCTAAATATGAGCAGGTAAGAGGATAGATTTGACGTATCATATCATAATTTAAAATTCCCCGGTGTAAGTAATTCAAAATATGCGTATATAACTGAATGGGTGTTAATTTATTAAGGTGCGGGGCTCTTTGCAGGATAAATGCAATATTAAAAAGTGTCCACAGTTCTTCCAACGTATATAAGTGATAATTCAAAACTTCATCAATGCTATAAAAAACTTTTGTGATACCAAGAGCCTTTATTGATAATTCATAAGCAGTTTTGTAGTCTTCTTTATATTGTGCCATGAGATAAGCCCGTTTTCCCAAAAGATATTGTAAAGGCTCATCACATAAATAAAGTGTATGAGTGGATAATTCATCTAAGTACAGAATACAGTTATCTATTTCATGTTTCACAAGATAATCGTCAATTTGTTTCTTATCAGCATTAAACTCGATGAGTTCCGCGATAGAAAGCATCGGGTAGAAGGCCGAAATATTTTCTCCCAACTTGTTGAAAATATCTTTTAATATTTTATCAGATGGTATTTTATGTCCATTTTCTATTTTTGATATATATTCTTTACTGCATATATTTTCACAAAGAGAAGACTGGCTGATATGTTTTGCGAGCCGCAATTCTTTAATCAAAACACCAATGTTATTATTCATCGAAATTCTCCATTCAAAGGTTGACTGAAAGTTCAATTTTGAATCAAACAATCAATGTTATTATGAGTATAGAAATGAATTTTAGTTTTGTCAAGGAGGAGAGAAGGATGAAAAAAACAAAAACGAATTCTGTAATAAGAATATTGTCTTATATTGTACCGCATTGGCATTTAGTAACGGCTTCTACAATAGCCGGAGTCGTTAAACTCTCAATGCCTCTTATTTTACCGCAGGTAATAGGGTATTTTACGGATGAACTGTTAGTATCAACGTATATATCGAATACAGATAAGGTCAATGGGATTTTGAAATGGCTGGTAATATTGCTTGGTATCTATATATTGATTTATATACCCGCCGCATTTATCAGACAGGCAGGATCGATAGAAGTTGCAAACAGAATAATGAATAAGATGAGATGTGAACTGTTTGAACATTTGCAGCTTATGTCGGCAGAGTTTCACAATAATAATCGGTCAGGCAGTTTGGTGACAAGGGTAAACAGTGATGTGGAGCAGGTTCATGAATTTATATGGGGTGTAGTGACCAATATATGGATTGATGGAATTACAATTATAATATATATCGTTTTGCTGTGCAGGATTAATGCGTTTTTAACAATAGTGGCTTGTTTTGCGCTGCCTGTGTCCGTTATAGCCACAAAACGAATACGTGAAAGGATAAGTCAAAACAGCCGTAAAGCGCGAAAAGGATTATCAGACATATCGGGTTATATGCAGGAAAGAATGTCAGGATTTTCAGTAGTGAAATTATTTGGAATGGAAAAGTTTGAGAATGACAAATTCAAAGAGTATTCGGACAAAATATATAAGTATAACAGGAACACAAACAGATTTTTTTCACTTGGAGAGGCAATAACATCTTCTTTTTCTGAAGTAATCTGTTCCGTGGTTGTATGCCTGTCTGCAATTTTAATAGTTAAGGACAAAATGACGATTGGAGAAATGATTATCTTTGAAACATATATTGCATACTTTATTACGCCTATAAAGAGATTTGCTGAATTAAATGTTACGTATTCCAAAAGTATTGCAGGAATAGAAAGAGTATTCGACATATTTGACATAAAACCTGAAATACATGAAAAAGAAAATGCGTTAATTTTTTCAGGAAAGGAGGATGTGCGGATTGCATTTCAAAATGTGAATTTCAGATATGATAAAACTGCATCTGAATATATTTTGAAAGATATCAGTTTTTCCATTGAACCGGAAGAAAAAGTGGCATTGATAGGATCAAGTGGGTGCGGTAAATCTACAATTATTAATCTGCTTGCAAGATTTTATGATATAGATTCAGGTAAAATAAGTTTTGGAAACAGGGATCTGTATGATTATTCAATGGCAAGTATTTATAATCAAATGGGAATTGTTTTTCAGGAAACGATATTGTTTTCAGGAACGATAGAGGAAAATGTCAGGTATGGAAAAATAAATGCCACAATACAGGAACTTGAGAGGGCGGCAGAAGCGGCAAACGCAGCTGATTTTATAAAGAATTTTCCAGACGGTTGGAATACCATGATTGGTGAAAGGGGAACGGGGCTGTCAGGGGGACAAAAACAACGTATTTCAATTGCGAGAGTATTTTTAAAGAATCCTAAATTACTAATACTGGATGAAGCAACAAGTGCCCTTGATTCAGAATCAGAAGCACAGGTACAGGATGCACTAGATAATTTAATGAAGAAAAGAACAACGATAATCATAGCACATCGTCTATCTACAATTGTAAATGCAGATAAAATAATAGTTATGGATAAAGGAAAAATTGTTGAGATTGGAACACATGAACAATTATTACAACTTAATGGCAGATATAAAGAATTATATGATATGCAATTTAGAAATGTAATATAAAAGGTAAATTTATATCACTGAACTTATGTTCGATTTTTGTTGCGTTTCATAAAAAGCTGTGATATAATCAAGGGCAAAGAAAAACTGGTATCTGTGCAGAGAAACGGAACGGGAAGAGAAACAATCATGATTCAGCTGACGAACCGGCAGGCAAGGCAGTTCCTTCTTTTGAAACAGGGACTGCTGGGCGAACATATTTTTATCGGAAAACAGGGAGCGTTTGACTTCGTGCGGCAGGCGGGCTGTATTCAGTTCGATCCCGTCGATGCGTGCGGCAGGAATGCGGAGCTGACACTGCAGTCCCGTGTCAAAGGATTTACGAAGAAGACTTTGTATGAGCTGCTGTATGAGGACCGCCTGCTTGTGGATTACCCGGATAAGAACCTATCCATTTTACCGACGGAGGACTGGCCTTATTTTGAGCGCTATCGGCGTGCGGCGAGAAATCATGCCGTGAAATTCCCGGAACTAGAGGAACTTGCGAAACAGGCAAAGCGGTATATTGCAGAGAACGGCCCGGTCAGTTCCGATGATCTTCCCATTGAGGGAAGCATTCACTGGCAGTCCGCGATTCACTGGAGCGGTGAATGGGGCGGGAAAACAAATGCTGCCCGTGCCGTACTGGAACAGCTTTACTCCACGGGGGAACTGGTGATACACCATAAACAGGGCGCCCGCAAATATTATGCGCTCGCGGAAGACTATCTTTCAAAGCAGATTCTGGAGGCGCCGGACCCGGTTGTGGATGAGTTTGCACATCAGAAGTGGAGGCTCCTGCGCAGAATCACCGCGGTAGGCCTCCTGTGGAACAGGCCTTCGGATGCCTGGCTGAATATCTGGGGGATGAAAGCAAAAGAACGCACGCGGGCATTTGAAGAATTACAGGAAGAAGGCGCGATTCTTCCGATACAGGCAGAAGGCATCGGACCGGACTTGTACTGCAATGCGAAAGACAGGCCTGTTTTGGAGCGGGTGCTTTCTCAGGAAGAAGAAAATGTGTCCGGAAAAGAAGCGTTTAAGCCGCGGTGTGAGTTTCTTGCACCGTTAGACTGCTTTTTGTGGGACCGGAATCTGATTCGGGAATTGTTCGGCTTTGATTATAAATGGGAGATTTATACGCCGGCGGCACAGCGGAAATACGGTTTTTATGTACTGCCGGTCCTGTACGGAGAACGCTTCGTCGGACGCATGGAAGCGTCCGCGGACCGGAAAGCCGGCGTGCTTACCGTCAAAAATATATGGTATGAACCGGATGTCAGACAGACTAAAAAATTGTCGGAAGCGATTCAAAGAAGTATCAGACGCTTTGCGAAATTTAACGAGTGCGGGACTGTCGTCGGTTTGGAACGGAAAGGGCAGGGTAATTGATATGATACATCCGATCGCCCCTGTTTATGACAGGGATTCCAGAGTTTTAATACTGGGCAGCTTTCCGTCCGTAAAGTCGCGGGAACAGCAATTTTTTTACGGACATAAGCAAAACCGCTTCTGGCGCGTTCTGGCACGGATACTGGAATGCGAAGTGCCGGAGGACATCCCGCAGAAACGTGCGATGCTGCTGACCCATCATGTGGCAGTATGGGATGTTATCGCGAGCTGTGAGATTACCGGATCTTCGGATGCAAGCATCCGGGACGTAAAACCGAACGACCTTTCTGCAATATTGTCCGCCGCGGATATTCGGGCTGTTTATACGAACGGCCGGAAAGCGCATCAATTATATCGAAAATACATCTTCCCGGAAAACGGCAGGGAGGCGTATCTTCTGCCGTCTACGAGCCCGGCGAATGCTGCTTTTTCCCTGGACAGGCTGGTGGAAGAATGGAAAATTATCCGGGCAGACTTGTAATACCTGTATACGAAAAGGAGCAGTAAAATGGAATGGACAGACGGAAAGACAAGATGTTTTTGGGCAAATCCGAAAAATATGCGATACATAAGATATCATGATGAGATATGGGGCGTTCCGGTATATGACGATCAGAAACTTTTTGAAATGCTGATTCTGGAATGCTTTCAGGCGGGACTCACCTGGGAATGCGTTTTGAATAAACAGGAAGCTTTCAGGGAAGCCTTTGACAATTTTGATCCGGAAAAAATCTGCGCTTATGATGAGGAAAAACTGGAAAGTCTGCGGCAGAATCCCGGCATCATCCGCAACAGGCTGAAAATCCGTGCGGCGGTCGTAAACGCCGGTGTATTCCGGGAGATTCAGAAAGAATATAAGAGTTTTTCAAACTATCTGAAGCATTGGAGCGGCGGAAAAGTCATCTATGAAACCGGTCTGGCAAGTTCTCCGCTGTCAGACAGGATTTCTCGAGATCTGAAAAAGCGCGGTATGAAATTTGTCGGGACGACGATTATTTATGCGTATCTGCAGGCCGTCGGCGTCATTTATTCTCATGAAAAGGAATGCTTCTTATGCAGAGCAGAAAAAGAACCGGAAAACAACGGGTGAGCTGGTTGTTTTCCGGTCTTTGTAAATGTTGTTTCCTAAGCCGTTCCGCATGTCACTTCTTATCACCGTTTAGACTCATATACTTGCTGTCGTCGGTATTTTTCATGATTTTAATTTAAACTGGTTGACCAGTTCTTCCAGAGTAGCTGCCTGTGCGGAAAGTTCTTCGCTGGTTGCGGAGGTCTGTTGTGCGGCCGCCGAGTTGTTCTGTATTACTTCTGCAATCTGTTCTACGCCCATTTCCAACTGTTTCATGGATTCGGCCTGGGTTTCGGAGAGATCGCTGATTTCTCTTGTAGACTGGGCCAGCATCTTGATGCCGTTAATTACGACTTCGATCGATGAAGTAGTCTTTTCTGTAATCTCGTTTCCGATTTCAATTTCATGAATCGAGTTTTCAATCAGCTTCCGCGTATTAACCGCCGCGGTTGCACTGTCTGCTGCCAGTTTTCCGATCTGATCGGCTACGACAGCAAACCCTTTTCCGGCTTCTCCGGCTCTTGCAGCTTCGATGGAAGCGTTCAGGGAAAGCAGGTTAGTCTGGGATGCGATATCCTCAATTTCAGCGATAATATTTGCGATTTGTTTGGAAGTATCGTTGATGCGTTTCATCGCCTCTGTCAGCTCTTTAATGTCATCATTGCTCTTTCCTGCTTCGGTTTCAAAATCCATAGCGCTTTGATGGGATTTGTTTGCTTTATCCGAAGCGTTGACAACCGCGTTTGTAATGTTCTGGATGGTAGCCGTTAATTCTTCGACGGAAGCGGCCTGATCGGTTGCGCCTTCGGCCAGAGTCTGCGCGCTTTCCGCCATCTGGGTTGAGCCCAGGGAAACGGATTCAGCGGACTCATGGATTTGCCGGAGCGTATCGCTTAATGAAACGATAATCGTCTGCAATGCGTCTCTCAGCGCGATAAAGTCCCCTTTAAATTCTACCGAGGGAGCAATGTTAAAGTTACCGGCAGCGACCTCTTCGAGTCCCCGGGTCAGGTCTTTAATATACATGGTGATCGTATCGGAAGCATTTCTGAAAGAATCTGCCATATCTCCGATTTCATCGGGATACATCTTTTCGACGGTAATATTCAGATCACCCTCTGCAAGCTGCAAAGAAGCTTCATGTACATGGGAAATCGGTTCGGAAAGCAGACTGGCTACAATCTTCGCAAATCTTCTGGATATGAGAACAGCGGCTAAAATGACCAGAATCATAACGCCGATGATAATATAAGTCTGAATCTGTAAGCGTGTTGATACGGCATTGCCTTCATTGACGTTCAGATCAATTAAGCCCTCAACGGCATCGGTCAGTTTCTTTAAAACCGGTTTTCCCTGTGTGAGCAGCATGTCTGTCGCGGCATCATCCTGATTGGAGATTGCAAGCTCTTCGACAGTCGCAAAAATAGCACGGTATTCCGGAAGTGTTTCCGCTATAATGTCGATATATTCCTGCTCGGCCGGCGTTTTACAATGCGATACCATTACCTGAACAGCTTCGTTGGTGATTAGCTGAATTTCATCCAGTTCGGCAACTGCTGCCTGCAGTTCCGCCTCATCGTGCACCAGAATCATTTCACGAATGATTGCGGGTTCCTTATTCAGATATGTACTGAAAATACCGATTTCGCCCTGTGAAAACCCGTTGTATTTCAGCGCATTGCTGTACTGGTAATTATTGACCATAAGAAAGATCAGGCCGAGAATACCTGAGATACTCGCTACGTATACGACTAAATTAAGACAGAACTTTAATTTATCCGCTACTTTCATTTGTTTTATTTTCTCAATCATATAAATTCCTGTTCTTCCGATAGCAACATCGGGAGATCCTTTCTTTCTTTAATGAAGATATTACTTTGGAGTAGCTTAAATACAACATTATTCGGATGTCAAGGTTCAGCATTGATGATTGTTAGAAATAAACAGTGATTAAAGTAATTAAATTATATCACCTTTGGATGAAAAAGCAACTATTCCAAATTAATTGAAAAAAATTATGCAATATGCACAAGTGTGGAAAGAAAGTTGTAATTGCATTAAAAGTACAGTAAATTGTTGTTTGATGAAACATGGTGATAAGTAATAAAATGAAAATAACTACAATACTATGTTGTAAATGGGAAATTGCGATTATGAATGTTGTAGAATATAAAAGACAATGCTGACAGCAAAGGATGAGGATAATGGAATATACGGGCGATGAATTATTCTGGATAGCGATATGCGATGACGAAAAAGAAAGTCTGACGGAAATCAAAGAGATTCTTCTGGAATGCGAGGCAGAAGCGGGAGAATTTAAAATATCATCTTTCCCATCAGGAAATGCCTTGATGAAAGCGAATGTAAGCAGATATGATCTGCTCATACTGGATATGGTCTTTCCGGGAGAAAACGGAAGAGATATCGCGCATGAGTACCGCAGTAAGAATAAGGACGGCATATTCGTATTCTGCACAGGGAAAGTGTCGCCGATTCCGGATGATTTCCGGCTTGGGCCTTATCGTTACCTGAGAAAAGAATATCCGCGCAAACTCAGAAGGGATTTAGAGGAAACTGTCGAAGAAATGTACAGACGAAGAATCAAGTCCTGCCTGAAAGTGACGGAAGGAAAGACGGATATCCAGTTAAATATAGAAGATATTCTCTATCTGGAAATCGCAAAGAGCGGAAGTTATATTTATTATTTCAGAAATTCCGGGGAACTATGCACGGTTAAGGTAAAAGAGAAGCTAAGGGATTTATATCCGCGTCTGTTCGCCTATGGTTTTGAATTTGCACATAACAGTTATCTTGTTAATTGCCATTACCTGCATAAATGGAACAGCCGAGAACTGGAATTTATCAATGGAAAACGCCTGAGCGTCAGCAGGGCAAAAGAGAAAAAGTTCGCGGAAGCCTGTATGAAGTATATTACATAACGGGATAAAGAGGAACTGAAAGCAGCAGCTTTTTGCTGTTGCGGGGATATGGACAGGCTGTGCTTCATAAAAACGATTGTAAATAAGTAAGGATTGTTGTAGACTTTATGAAACAAATCAATTAGAAAATATTATGGAGAAATAGCCAATGCCTTATATAAAAACAAAGCAGTCTGCTTATAAGCCGTCTGATTTTACATTTGTTATTTGTGCGTATAAAGAAAGTCCCTATTTGGAAGAGTGTATCCGCTCTTTAAAACAGCAGAGGATGCCGGTTCCTATCATCATGGTAACATCTACGCCCAATGCGCATATTGAAGCAATGGTAAAAAAATACGGACTGGAATATCACATAAACAGAGGAAAAGGCGGTATCGCTGAAGACTGGAATTTTGGCTATCGCATGGCAGGAAGCAGAATTGTTACCCTTGCGCATCAGGACGATGTCTATAAGCCGGAATTTGCAGAGGAAGTTTTACGAAAGGTGAATGAGCATGAGAGTCCGCTCATTGCTTTTACGGATTATGGAGAGATCAGAAACGGAAAGCATGTGTTAAAGAATAGGCTTTTAAATATAAAAAGAATCATGTTGTTCCCGCTAAGGTGTAAAAAATTTCAGGAAATACGCTTTATAAGACGCAGGATTCTGTCTATCGGTTCGCCGATATGCTGTCCGTCGGTGACCCTTGTAAAAGAAAATCTGCCGAAAGTCATTTTTACGCCCGGGTACAGGAGTAATATAGACTGGCAGGCATGGGAAAGACTGTCAAGGCGGAAAGGAGCCTTTGTATACTGTACGGATATTCTGATGTTTCACAGAATCCATGAAAATTCTGAAACTACCGCGATCATACAGGATAATGACCGTGCGAAAGAAGATTACGAAATGTTTTGTAAGTTCTGGCCCAAATGGGTTGCCGGAATCATCGAGCATTTTTACCGTAAAGGAGAAGACTCCAACGAGATTTAATGTTACACAAAAGCTGCAGAGAAGGAGAGAATATTAATATTACTCACAGGCTCTGAAATATGTGCTCTGTGTTGTACGGTTTTCGAGGAGAGAAGGCTGTAACTATTGAACAGGATTACGAAAGAGAAATAAAATGATGAAAACGGTTCTGATTGTAGAAGATAATGTCAGAAGCATGGAAATGCTTGTCAAAATTATAGAAAACCTTAGAACTGATGTAGAAATCAAGACCGCTTCCAGTCAGGAGGCGGCCGCCATTCTGGCAATGAAGTATAATATCGATTTATTTATGCTGGATATTATTCTGAATGCATCCAATCCCGGTGATGTGTCAGGGATGAAATTTGCAGAACATATTCGAACTTTAAAGAAATATAAATATACGCCGATTATTTTCATTACGGCGTTAGAAGATCCGGAACTGCATGCGTACAGCGATCTGCATTGCTATTACTATGTGGAAAAGCCATACGATGCGGAGAAAGTTTCCAGTGTCATTTCGGAGGCGCTGGAGTTTCCGGCGGCCCATAAGGAGCCGCAGAATGTCTTTTTTCGAAAAGACGGTATCCTTTATAAAAAGGAAATCTCGGAAATTCTTTATATCGAAAACAGCAGAGCCGGGCAGACCGTATACTGTACCAACGGTAATTTGAAGCTTCCCTACAAACCCAACCACAAAATTCTGGAAGAACTGGCTTCTGATAAATTTGTTCAGTGCAGTCGTTATCATATTATCAACCGCGACTACATCGACAAAATTGACACCGTGAATCGCTACATCCAGTTAAGAAATTTGAAAACGTCGATTGAGATTGGAAACTCCTATAAGAAAAAGTTTTTGAATGATATTGTGTAACGCCAAGCGCCGAAGAAGAAACAGGCCCGACAGGGCAACGCCTTAAAGCCTTCGGGGCGGCGTTGGAGTTTCTGTGAATTTGGAGATATGGGAGGGGACATGGAGGTTAGTGGGTTGGTTAGTAATTTGAAGATGATTATAGAATTATTGTCATTTTTATATTGTTTGGCGGAACTTTTTGGCAAGAAACTTATAATTAGCATTCATTCAGCGGTTCTTATTATCGTAAATTTATTTATAATAACAGGCATTAATGATTATAGATTTCCACTATATTTCCGTTCGTTGTGCTATATTGCTATGTTTTTATATGGATTATTGTATTATAAAGAAAGTGTTAAACTTACTTTGCTCAATTGTTTTATTGCGATAATAATAGCTTCATTCTTGCCATTATTTCTGTACTGGCCATTATATTTCAGTTTTCCTAGTCAAGAATATGTAGAATTGTATGCTCTAACGACTGTTATAGGAAGTCTTTTGCTTATTGTTATGTGCAGTAGAAAGATCAAGTTAAAAGATTTGTCTGATTTTTGTATCAAAAGGAGTAAATTCATTCTGGGCATTACAATATTAATAATCTGTGGATTTGGTTTTGAATTTTATCAAATAATTGATAAACATATGTTATCAGGAAAATCATATTTTCAAATTATTTATTTTGTTTTGATTGTTTCATTTGTAGTCTATGAGTGGCAGAAAACCAGAATGGATGCCGAGAAAAAGAAAGCCCAGTTAGAAATGAACAAATTATATTATGATGCTTACGACCAGTTGATTTTGTTAGTCAGGGAAAGACAGCATGATATGAAGAATCATATCAATGCCATATTGAGTCTGATCTATACGACGGAAAAGTATGAAGAACTGATCGAAAAACAAAAAGAATACTGCGGCTATGTCATAGAGCAGAATGAGAAAACCAAACTGGTGCTGTCATCGGGAAATCCCCTGATTGCAGGATTCCTGTACAGTAAAATCCGGGAGGCCGAAAGCAGGCATATTATTTTTGATTATCGAATCGGACTCAGAAAGGAAACTGCCATACCCGAATATGAATTGGTCGATATTGCGGGCATTTTGCTGGATAATGCCATAGAGGCATTGCATGGTACCGACGAAGAAAATTTTGAAAGAAAGATATATTTCTCCATCGGAGAAACAGAAGAAAGCATCGATCTATTATGTGCCAACACCAGTCCCCGTTACGAAGAAGATCTGACAGATCATTTCTTCGAATCCGGATACAGCAGTAAGGGACAGAACAGAGGCATCGGCCTGGCAAAACTAAAACGGCTGGTACAAAACAGAAATGGAACAATTACGGTTTATAATGAAGATCGCCAAAATGCCAATTATCTGACATTCGAAATCAAACTGCCCAAATAAAGGGCTGAAGTTTTTGGCACAACAATGAGATATGGCGTTTTTGTTTGGCTGTAAATTCATGCGTTTATTTTTTATCTTTTCGGAATTGTGTACCCGGTTGGAAATAACTTATAAATATACATTGTATATGACAGATAAAGATTTTATAAACAAATCTATAAATCTGAGTTTATAGGAAAAATGATAAAGGCAATATATTGATTTATTTTTCACATTAATAGTTTCCACATATAGGAATTTCACATAAAGTAGAAAAAAGAATATCGGTTGATTACTGCAATCAACCGATATCCTACGAATTTATAACCTCAGTGGACCAGGGCGTGTATCACCTTGTTCACTGAGGGTAATGTGCCTTGATTAAATTGTTTTGCCGATTACGCCAACTGCATAACCTCGGCTTCAAGTTCCTTTAGTTCGTCCATTGATAAAGATGGTACATAACGTGCAATTTTTTCAAGAGAGAGTTCACCATCTATAATCATTCTTCTGGCTGTTTCTCTTGCATTATTTAATGCCGCTTCTTTTGCCGCTTCATTCCTCATATCTTCCATAATTTTACACATGGCAGCAACTCCTTCCTCGTCTTGCTTAAAATATCGTGCTTTTTTAGCAAGCGCTTCATAATTCATATCATTGGGATTCGTGCATGAAAAATCGTGCATTAGCCTTCCGATTTCATCGTTGCCCCTATATTTCCCATTAACATATAAAATATGCGAACCGTCACCAAACAATACCTTATTATCCCCAATAGTGACATATCTTTCTACCGGATATATCGGCTGTTTTCCTTTCATTATATCATTTTCTGTTACAAAAATAATATAACTGTCAGGAATATCCTCCGTATCATCACCGGATTTTAATATATGTGCATCCAACAAGCTGCTGTTATGCCTTGCTCTCTTTGCGCCTGCCCCCGCGTCTTTCCTCTGAATTTCCACATAATTCCTTATCGGTGCTGTCAATCGCATGAACATCTAAAACAGCCGAACGTCCTTGCAGATTCTTCATCAGCTTTTGTGTCCGAACCGATTTAATTTTTATGTCCTCTCGCCCTAAAACAATCCGTAGTATTAGCTCCACACCTTCAAAATTATCTGCAAGGCAAACGGTCATAAAATCATCGTCCATATATCGGAGTGATTTCAGACGTTCTAAATCCTGTTGATGTGCCTGCTCTGCTGTACTCAAAATATCACCTTCTTCTACTGCCTTTATTATACATTGAACAATCCATTTTGAAAACTGAATTTTTTATGAATTATTTCAGTATGAATTATTTCTATAACTCCACGTCATTCTGCTTTTTATTTTGATCAGGCTGTGTTTTGGTTCTGCGCTCTATCTGCCTGTTCTGCTGTCGGCACTCGTTCTGAAGCCCCTTTTCAGGGTTCTTCTTGTTTCGGGAATAGGGTATTATGCTATTAGCGGTGGGGCCTACCGCAAAGTAGACAGTTAAAAGCGTTGGCAACTCTAATGGAGTTGCTACACAAATGGCTATGTGGAAATGTATGGCCAGTTTTTCGAGGAGAGATTTGGAAGAAATGAGAGCAGTCTGCCAGAGAGAAGGGCCGGCTGCCGGAAGAGGAAATAGAGGCGGCACATGCCAAAGCTGATTTACGCGCCGAAAGCGTTGAGCGATTTACAGAGGATAAAACCATATGTTTCCAAACAACACATAACAAAAGACAGAAATTCCAAACAGAATTTCTGTCTTTTGTTTAATCCTCTGCCGGAAATTCCGGTTCTCCAAAAAAGAATACACTTCCGGAACCAAAATAAACTGTAAATGAGTACGCCACACAAGCGCTGCAAATCGCAAACACATTCTTCCTAAGCCATTTCTTCATGATACCTCACCTCCCTCATAATTTTAGTTATAATCAACTGAACCGCGTGTACCACCACGGTCCAGAAGCTGACGATCAGATACCGGTTTCCGGGAAATAGAAACATCAGAACCGCCACGATCAGCACTACCTGGAAACATTCGATTTTTGCTTTTCTGAGTCTGTTTTTCAGATCATCTTTTAAAGCGGCATCCTGTACAACGACTTTCTCCTTTAACGAGTTGGGACCGAGCAGATAATCGGCGACCGCACAGACGGCAAGAACCGGATAAACCGCAAGCGGGTGTAACGGGATGACTACCGGCAAAACGTGGATTACCAGACACAGATAAAGAAAAGAAAAGAAAAAGCAGGTCCAGTATTTCCGAAAATGTATGCCGCCGCTTCTTGTCCGTAACAGGATGAGCGGAATCAGCGCAAATATCAATTCGGGAAACTTTCCTATGTAAGTAAAATAAACTATAAAAATCAAAGTCTTACTCACATCATACAAAATTCCGGTAAAAGAAAATCGTAACAGTTTTACCTGATAATCTGAAAATCCATATTCCTGTTGTAATCTGTTCAAAATATACTGCATTTATATCACAACCTTTGCGAATCCGTCAGCGGGTTACAAGTGTTCATTTTTCTTCATTGTAAGCAAAAAATACGGAAACGGTAAATTTAACGCTTTAATAACTCTATTTTTGCATTTAATGCTAAAAAACGTGCAAATTTTGCTTTTTCAACAAAAAAGAAGCTGGTTCGTTTCCGAAATAATATGTTTCAGGCGAATAGAATCGATATATGAAGATTTTGCGTAAAGATAGAAGTAAACTGGCGGGCAGTATGCCCAAAAAGGCCGGACAGGTTTGTATTACAAAAGAGAAGGGGGCAGAAAAATGGAAAACGCAAAATCAGCATCCCGCGATGAATGTGCCAGAATGCGGGAAAAGTATTATCAGGATCTGGACGAACTGCATGAAGAGTACGATACATTTCTGCATGATATGAAACATACGATGCGTGCAATCGCCGCTTTGGCCAGGGAAGGAGAGGTTGAGGAAATTATCAGCCTGATCGATAAGCTCGACATGTCTCTCGGCAGAATTGAAGAGCGCATTATATGCAGTCATAAAGTGCTAAATGCTCTTTTCAATGAAAGAAAAGCTTATGCGGAGGAGATAGGCGTCACATTGGAATATGATGTATCCGAACCACTGTACTTACAGGATTTCGATGATGTGGATTTATGCAGTCTGGTAGGAAATATTTTGGATAATGCGATAGAAGCGGAGTATCGGTCAACACAGCGGGAACGTATTTTATTCTGTATGAAGATGGCAAAAGAGGGAAGGCACATCATCATTCAAATGGAAAACAGCTATGAGGAAGCCGTGGAAAATAATCGGACGAAAACGGACGGCCCTGAGCGGATCGGTGCAAAACATGGAATCGGGATGCGGAGTGTTCGTAAAATTGTCAGAAAGTATGGCGGCATGATGGAAGACAGGAAGAGTGACGGGAAGTTTTGGATTAAAATTCTGCTTCCTGTTCAGAGCGGATGGAAGAGTTAAAAGAACGGCCCGGTTTTATTGACCGGGCCTTGTCATGTGGAAATGACTTTTCTGCTTTGATTTTTTGCGCAAAATGACCGATTAACAATAAAACGTTTTATGAAACTGGTTATTTTTGCGATATTTCGGAAAAAATTACTATTTTGCTCTTTATAATGTACATTGAAAAAAATACGGTTGCAATTCTAAAATGAAGTCAGTAATATAATTACAAGATGTAAATCGTTTTACAAAATTACTTTAAAAGCACCACGAATAAGAGACAAAAGCGAACAAGGAGGTATCATCATGAGAAACATGAAAATGGCAGCAAAAATCAGTCTGATTTCAATCGTGATACTTGCTATCGGATTGGCAGGACTATGGTTTGCCGCGAACAGACAGATGACAAAAGTCATGGAGGAGTCTATTATTCAGCAGCTAAATAATTCTGTAGAAACGCAGGCTGAAATCGTAAGAAATTATGTGGACAAGGCGGAAACTTATCTGATTGGATATGCGCAGGCGCCGGCGATGGCGAAGACGCTTCAGAATACAGCGGATGAGTCCGGGAAGGCAGAACTTCAGGAATACACGGATGCTTATGCAGCCACAGGCGACAATCTGGAAAACATCTATGCCGCAGATAATAACTCTACGGTAATCGCTTCCCATGTACAGGGCGTGATCGGCGTGACCCTCAGGGAGGGAGACGCATTAAAGCAGCTTCAGGATGCGCTTTCAAAGGGAATGTATAATACAGGAATCATGGCGTCGAAGTCCACCGGAGCACAGGTTATCTCCATGTATTATCCGGTAAACGATAAAGACGGGCAGATATTGGGATATGTGGGCGCGGCAATTTATGCCGGGAATTTGAGGGATACATTGAACGGACTGGCCGGAAGACAGGAAGGAAGCAACTATTTATTGCTGGATTCCGCATCGGGAAGCTATATTTTCTGCCCGGAAGATGAGCTGATCGGAACGACGGTTGAAAATACAGATCTTCTGAATATGATAGAGCAGGCGAAAAGCGCGGGAAATCAGGCGCAGTCTCTTGAATATACGGACAGTGTGACAGGGAAAAAAATAATATCCGCGATATATTATATGGAAGAACGGGACTGGGTACTGGTTGCCCTGACGGACTGGGATATCGCTTTTGCACCGGTGCGTACGCTGTCGATTATGCTCGGCGTTCTTTGCCTGGCAGTCCTTGTCATCATATCTTTTGCGGTCTGGTTCAGCGTGTCGATGATTGCCCGCGCGATAAGCGGCGAGGCGGCTATCATTCAGGAAATCGGAACGTTGAATTTTACGGGACGGCAAAGGCTGGAACGCTATTGCGGCAGAAAAGACGAAGTCGGAATGATTGCGGATGCCATGAAAATTTTAATAGACGCGATGTTTAATGTCGTCATGGGATTGAAAGAAAAAAGCGGTGAATTGCAGAGGACTGCGGGAGAAATGAGTAAGAACTCGTCAGCCACATCCGATGCGATCAGGGATGTCGAGACGGCAATCCAGGATATTGCCGAGGGAGCGGGCAGCCAGGCGACGGAAACGACGAACGCATCGGAACGCGTTGTTCATATCGGGAATCAGATTGAGAATACCAAAGAAAAATCATCAAGGCTTTCGGGTGTTGCGCAGCGGATCAGTCAGTCCAGCGACGAAGCGCTGAAAACACTGCAGATTTTGGTGGAAATTAATGATAAGGCGAAAACGGCGGTAGAGCAGATCAACAGGCAGACGCTGAATACCAATGATTCCGTTTTAAAAATCAGGGATGCCGCGCAGCTGATTACATCGATCGCCGAAGAAACGAATCTGCTCTCTTTGAATGCTTCGATTGAAGCGGCGCGGGCGGGCGAGCAGGGGAGCGGTTTTGCTGTCGTTGCAGGGCAGATCAAGAAGCTGGCCGAGCAGTCCAACGACTCCGCGAAATATATTGATAAAATTATTGAGGCTCTGTTGGAAGAATCATCCCGTGCGGTACAGGTTATGGACGAAGTGCGGGAAATTATGAAGAAGCAGAGCGAACATCTTTCGGATACAAAGAACTGCTTTGGGGAAGTCAGCCATAACGTGGATGTGACGCAGAGCGAAATCGCCGATATCGATGCTACGATTTCCAACATGGATGAAGAGCGGATCAACGTCATCGACGTTGTACAGAGCCTGACGGCGATCGCCGAAGAGAACGCGGCCAGCACGGAAGAATCACTTGCATCAACAGAAACGGTCAACGGCATGATTCAGGATGTTGCAGAGGTAGCAAAAGCGCTGGAGGAACTGGCAAACGAAATTGACATGGGTGTCAGTATTTTCCGGATGTAAGGGGATTATTTGACAGCAAAAAGGAAAAAACTAATACTTTAAAAGGAGTATTATAATGTGATTACAGTAAAAGAAATTGCGCAGATATGCGGTGTGTCGCCGAGTACGGTCTCCAATATTTTAAATGGCAAATCGAATATGAGCGAAGAGACGAGACAGAAAGTGCTTGGCACGATTAAAGAAATCGGATATCAGCCGAATTTTTTTGCCCAGAGCATGCGTAAGCAGAACAGCCGCATTATCAGCATTATTACGGAAGATCTGAACCAGTTCAGCACCGGATCGATTGTAGAAGCGGCAATGGCATACTGCGAAGATCATGATTACAGAACGATTCTGATGAATCTTCGTCTGTACGATAAGTGGTCAGATACATGGTTTGACGATGAACAGAAAGTGAAGACGGTATTGGATCCGGTGGTACAGGCAGCTTTATCCATCCGGGTGGACGGACTGATTTATGTGGCAGGCCATTGCCGGGTCATCAACGGGCTTTCACCGGATCTTTCCGTTCCGGTCGTATTTGCCTATGGCCTTTCGGGGTGTGAAAAATATCCGTCTGTTGTAATCGACGATGAAAAAGGCGGATATGATATAACGAAATACATGATATCCAAAGGGCATAAGAAGATCGGGCTGATCGGCGGTGCGGCGGAAAATCTGCATACGAAAAGCCGCCTTCTCGGATATCAGAAGGCATTGTTTGAGGGAAATATCTTGTATAATCCGTTCTGGGTGCGCTATGGAGACTGGAGGAGAAAGTCAGGATATGAGGAAACCGGATACCTGGTCAGGGAAGGCGTTACGGCAATTTTCTGTATGAATGATAATATGGCGGCAGGCGCTTATGATTATCTGTATGAGAATCATCTGGAAGTGGGGAAGGATATCTCCATCGCCGGATATGATGACAGGGAAATGGCGGACTATCTGCGCCCCGGCCTTACAACGAATAGAATCGAGCTGCGGGAGATTGGAAGAAAGACGGCGGAAATTCTGATTCGGTCGCTGGAAGAAGAACAGCAGGAGAGTACGGAATCCGGCGTTGTCAGGATTCCGTGCAGGTTGATAGAGCGAATGTCGGTCTGCGGTCCATAAAACGAAATACGCCGCAGAAATCGAACGGGCATAATCTGCTATTGCATCTCATTATAAAATAAGGTAAAATTTAAATGGAATTTTATCTTTTTTTATAATACAGGAAATTGCGACAGTAGAAAACATTTCATAAAATCGTCGCTGCCAGGCGACGATTTTTTATTGTACAGGAAAAGGAAACATGAGCAGCATAACAATTATTACCCCAACTTATAACAGGGCTGATCTGCTTCCGAGGCTTTATGAAAGCCTGCAGAGGCAAAGCTGTCAGGATTTCGAATGGATGGTCATTGACGACGGGAGCCGGGACGGCACGGAAGAGCTGATGCGGCGTTATATTCAGGAAAAAAAATTGCCCATTTATTATGAAAAACAGTCAAACGGGGGGAAACATACCGCACTGAACCGCGGCATTGCGAAGATAAAGTCCCGAATGACATTTATTGTGGACAGCGACGATTATCTGACGCCCGATGCGGTGGAAGTGATTCTGTCCTATCATGAAAAATACCGGAATACCGAAAAACTGTGTGGATACAGTTTTTTAAGATGCCATCAGGACGGCCGCGTTAATACGGCGTATTTTCCGGAGGATGAAAAGCTGGACACCTATCTGTCCGTCCGGATTAACGGCAATATCGGCGGAGACAAGGCGGAGGTTTTTTATACGGAGATTTTGCAAAAATATACGTTTCCCGTATTCGAGGGTGAAAAATACATGCCGGAAGACGTTGTCTGGATGCGGATGTCCGGCCCTTACCGGATGCTGCATGTCAACAGAGGCATTTATATCTGCGATTATCTCGAAGGCGGTCTGACCCAAAGCGGACGGAATATGAAAATTCATTCGCCCAAAGGTATGATGCTCCGCTCCGAGGTTTATCTGAATACGAAGGAGACCTGTTTTCGCGTCAGAGTCAAGATGATGCTGTTATATCAGATTTACGGGAAGTTTGCCGGATGCGGTCCGGGAGAACTTTTTAAAAGGGCGCGGCAGAAATGGCTTTGGCTGATCTGCTATCTGCCGTCCTGTATTTTGCACGGAAGATGGAAAAAGAAATACGTATGAAAAGCGGGGAGCGGACGGGCGAATACGGGCTTCCGGGAAACTGAACGGGAATACAGATGAAAGAGAAGTAAACAAGGAAATATGGAACAAAATTGGCGCATACTGATACAAGAAGGAGAAAAGAAATGAAAATAGCAGTTGCAGGAACAGGATATGTAGGTCTGGTTGCGGGGGTCTGTTTTGCGGAAAAAGGGCATGACGTGACCTGCGTGGATGTGGATGCGGAGAAAGTGAAGCTGATGGAATCGGGAATTACGCCGATTTACGAAGAAGGGCTGGAGGAACTGATGCGGAAAAACAACGCAGCCGGAAGACTCCACTATACGACGGATTATCAGACCGCTTATAAAAATGCGGAGGCCATTTTTATCGGTGTCGGAACGCCGGAGCAGCCGGACGGTTCCGCCAATCTCAGCTATATCGCGACAGTTTCCAGACAGATTGCGGAATCCATCGAACAGGATTGTCTGGTCGTCGTAAAATCTACGGTCCCGGTCGGAACAAACGACAAGGTAGAACAGTTTATCCGGGATTTCCTCGTGCGGGATGTGAAGGTGGAAGTCGCTTCCAACCCGGAATTTCTGGCGCAGGGTTCTGCGGTGCATGACACGCTGCATGCGGCGAGAATCATCATCGGAACCGAAAGCGTGGAAGCGGAGGCGGTATTACGGAAAATATACGAGCCGTTCGGCCTTCCGATCGTTTCGGTGAACAGACGTTCGTCGGAAATGATTAAATATGCCTGCAATGATTTTCTGGCATTGAAGATTTCCTATATGAACGATATCGCCAATTTATGCGAACTGGTGGGCGCGGATATCGACGCGGTCGCGGAGGGCATGAGCTATGACGCCCGAATCGGCTCGAAATTTCTGAATGCCGGCATCGGCTATGGCGGAAGCTGTTTTCCGAAAGACACGAAGGCGCTGAAATACATCGCGCATCAGCATGGCTACACGCTCCGGACTGTAGAGGCGGCGGTTGATGTGAACGCGGAGCAGAAGACGAAACTTTATCAGAAAGCGAGCAACCGGATGATTACGTTCCAGAATCTGCGGACGGCTGTTCTGGGGCTGGCTTTTAAGCCCGGAACCGACGATCTGCGGGAAGCTCCGTCGCTCGATAACGTGGAACTGCTGCTAGAGAACGGTGCGGATATTTATGCTTATGACCCGATTGCCGCGGAGAACTTTAAAAAACGTTATCCGGAAGGAAAGCACGGCAGAGGAACGATTCATTATGTAGATTCCGCACAGGAAGCGCTGAAGGACGCACATATCTGTTTTGTATTCACGGAGTGGAAAGAAATCAGGAATATCCCGGCGGAAGACTTTAAAAAACTGATGCGCGTTCCGCTCGTATATGACGGAAGAAATATTTTTGATATCAAAACAATGAAAGATGCAGGAATTGAGTATTACAGCATCGGACGCTGATAAGAACCGGGAAGAATGCCGTAAGGGAAGACATTTTTCTCAGGCAGAAAATTAGGAGGGCACATGAACGGACTGGATATCGGGAAAACATATTTGATTACGGGCGGAGCAGGTTTTATCGGGTACCACCTGTCGAAGAGCCTTCTCGAGAAAGGGGCGGCGGTCATCGGGTTCGATAACCTGAACGATTATTATGATGTTTCTCTGAAAAAGGATCGGCTGGCGGTCTTAAAACAATATGAACATTATACGTTTATTAAGGGCAATCTCGCGGAAAAAAGCGATGTATTCCGGCTTTTTCAGGAATACCATCCGCAGGTTGTGGTAAACCTCGGGGCACAGGCGGGCGTTCGGTACAGTATCGATAATCCCGATGCCTATATGCAGTCAAATGTCATGGGATTTTTTCATATTTTGGAAGGGTGCCGGTATTTCCCGGTGGAGCATCTCGTGTACGCGTCGTCCAGCTCCGTATACGGCGGCAATGAGAAGGTTCCGTTTTCCACGCAGGATAAGGTGGACGAGCCGGTCAGCCTTTATGCGGCAACCAAGAAGTCGAACGAACTGATGGCTTACGCTTACAGCAGGCTGTATCGGATTCCGGTAACGGGACTGCGCTTTTTTACGGTGTATGGTCCTTACGGAAGGCCGGATATGGCGTATTTTAAGTTTACGAAAAAAATTATGGAAGGCGAACCGATTCAGATCTACAATAAAGGCGATATGTACCGTGATTTTACCTATATCGACGATATTGTAAAGGGTGTGGAGAACATTCTCTGCAATCCGCCCGGAAAAGATGAAAAAGGCGCGGCGAGCAGATTGTATAATATCGGAAACCATCAGCCCGTGAAGCTGATGGAATTTATCGAAACGTTGGAAAAATGTCTCGGAAAGACGGCGGTAAAGGAATATCTTCCGATGCAGCCGGGGGACGTATATCAGACCTATGCTGACGTCAGCGGGCTGATGCGGGATTATGATTTTAAGCCGGATACGCCGTTAGAAGAAGGACTCAGGCAGTTTGCGGCATGGTATATGGAATATTACCGCGGTCAGGACGGCAGATAGAAAGGCACGGAGAACAGCATGGAGAGTGAAGGAAGAAAAATACCGGTCCTGTATCTGGTCGTTCCCTGTTATAACGAAGAGGAAGTTGTGGAGAAATCGGCGCGGGTCATGGGCGATAAGCTGCGCAGACTGATTGGGGAAGGAAAAATCAGGCAGGGCAGTAAGATTATGTTTGTAAATGACGGCAGCAGGGATAATACGCTGCGGCTGCTGCATCAGATCGCGTCGGAAGATACGCTGTATTCCGTCGTCAGCCTGGCGGGCAATTACGGACATCAGAGCGCGATTCTTGCAGGGATGATGACGGCAAAAGACCATGCGGATGCGGTCGTTACGATCGACGCTGATTTACAGCAGGATATCGAAGCGCTGGATAAATTTCTGGCGTGCTATATGGCAGGAAGCGAGGTCGTGTACGGCGTGCGGAACGACAGACATTCCGACGGCACTTTTAAGAAAGGCAGCGCGACTATTTACTATAAGCTGATGCACTTGCTGGGAAGCAAGGTCATCGCCAACCACGCGGATTACCGCCTGATGTCCAAAAAGGCGCTGGAAGCGCTTTCGGAATACCGGGAGACAAACCTGTTTCTGCGGGGACTGATTCCGACGATGGGATTTGCTTCCGACGTGGTTTATTTTGATGTGAAAAAAAGGGAAGCGGGTCGTTCCAAGTATACGCTGGGCAAGATGATGACGCTGGCGATGGACGGCATTACATCCATGAGCGTCACGCCCCTCCGAATGATTGCGGTTATCGGGTTCATCGTCTGTATTTTCAGTTTCGTGATGTGCATTATCAGTCTGGTTGACTGGATGCTCGGCAATAACGTGCCCGGTTATACGACAAGCCTGATCGTATCGCTGATTATGGGAGGCATTACCCTGCTGTCCCTCGGCATTATCGGAGAGTATATCGGAAAGATCTATATGGAGACGAAAAAAAGGCCGCGGTATATCATCGATACCATCGTCCTGAAAAAAAACGGGGAGCAGAGCGACAATGATTGAGCTGGATGTTCATGCGGATGATTATGCGCTGACGGTTCATACATCACAGGATATACTGGAATGTATGAAAGCGGGAAAACTGGACAGCATCAGTATTCTGACAAATATGTCATGTTCCGGTAAATGTATGGATATGCTGGTCGAAGCGATACCGGAACTGCCCTTTTTACCGGGGATGTCCATTCATCTGGACTTCGTGGAAGGAAAATGCCTGGCGGGGAGCGGTGAAGCGCCGCTGCTCGTAAGGAAAGGAAGCGATTGTATCGGCCTTTCCTGGGGAAAGCTTTTTCTCTATTCTTTTCATCCCGGCAAGCGCAAAGCGGTGAAGGAACAGTTAAAAAAAGAAATCAAGGCACAGATTTTAACCGGGCAGAGGGAAGTTTCGCGCTGCATGGAAGCCGCCGGAAAACATCGGATTTCCTGTAAGCAGACAGGGCTCCGCATCGATTCCCACCAGCATGCGCATATGATTCCCGTCGTATGGGAAGCGCTGACGGAAGTCATCGAAGAAGAGCGCTATGCGGTGGAATATATCAGAAATTCCAAAGAAGCGCTGGGCGTTTTTCTTTCAAAACCTTCATTATGGAAAACATACCGGCCGATCAACTTTATCAAAAACAGACTGCTGTATCTGTTCTCGTTTCGGGCGGACCGTTATGCGAGGATACATTCCATGAGGCAGATGTATTTGTGGGGGCTTGTGATGAGCGGTTATATGGATTATGACAGGATTGTCAGGTTGTATCCTCAGATGGCGGAGAAAGCGGAAAAAGAACACCGGACGCTGGAATTTTGCATGCACCCCGGCCGGATGCTCGAAAACGAGATTACAGCGGAAGTGGACGATACCGCGGTGGCCGCTTTCTATATGAGCGGAAACAGAAGCGTGGAAAAAGACGCAGTTATGCGCCTTTCCGGTTTACGAAAGAAGGCTCTTTAATTCCGGGACTTCTTCCGCCAGTATTTCCATGAAGTAAGCGGCTCCTTCATCATTCAGATGGTCTGCATCCATAAAATAAGAGAGATTGCCGCGAAAGCGTTCATCATAAGAATAATCATAGTAGCTGACACCCGTGTCGGCTGCTATTTTGTTTACCACATCTTCAAACTCTGTCAGAAATTCTTCGGACACCAGGTCACGGTAATATTTGGAAAAAGGTGTTGTAATGAGCACCGGCGTAATTTCCCGTTCTTTGCAGTAATCGATGATTTCATAGAGCTCTTCGATCCTCTCCGGCAGAAAATATTCGTCTTTGTTGTCGAAATGTCTGCTGTACCGTTCCTGTGCCCTGGCGGTAAACGCCGCCACATCGATCTCATCTTCCGCCGCATGGACGATCAGGGAAAGCTTCAGCTCAGGAAGCAGTTCCAGAATATCCTCGCCCGCGGATAAAATGGGAAATCTGTGCGCAACGATGTCGATATAGAGATCGTAGTCGGGAATATTTTCCGGCGAAAGACAGTGATAATAGCGGAGACTCATCGCTTCCCGTTCGCTGTCGTTTGTCACTTCATTGTTAAATGAGAAATAGGATACCGGGATGAACATGACGCTGCCCTTCGTCATATAGCGTCCGTATTCTTTTAAAACGGCATAGTCGTAGTTGTAAGACTGGCTCGTATTTGCAAAATTAAAGCATTCAAAACCGCGCTCTGTCAGGGCATTATAATTAAAATCATAGGCCCCGTGGGAACTGCCCAGATTGCCGATTCTCACTTCCGGTTCGTATGCCGTAAGCGTGGAAAATTTGGCGACGTCCAAATATTTTCCTTCATCGATTTTCCGATAGGATTTGTTCAGCAGGAATATGATCAGCAGGGCCGCGCCCGGTATACAGATACATTTCAGCGCGAAGCGCAGAATATCATATTTCTTTCTGCTCTTTTTTCTTTTTTCCGTCATAGAAATCACCATGCCTTTCCCGAACGATTTACATAGGACTGACAACAGATGTCTTCCGTCTAAGCGGCGGGAAACTGTCCCGGTCAGAACTGAAAATATATAAATTCCGTAGCAACCCCTTTGGGGCAGAATAATGCGATTGTAACTAACAAGAGTACGTATACCGGCCATCTGATAAAGAATTTCAGCCTGGAAAATTCTTTGATCACATCAAATTTTAAAGACAGATAATCATAGATTCCCAGAAACAACACCGGAATCCACATCGCAAAAAGCTGGACATAGGATAAATCCAGACAGATTACCGCCGTTTTCAGATAGTTGATCGGCCTTGAGGCATCCCAGAACAGCCGCGAAATGACCCAGAGCGCGTCTTCCATACTGTTGGCCCGGAAAAAAATCCAGGTAAAACACAGCACGATGAACGTGACCGGAAGCTGCCAGAAATGCTTTTTGTGCGCTTTCCCTTTCGGATAAACGAGCGTTTCCACGATCTGAAGAAGCCCGTGGAGACCGCCCCATACGATGTAGGTAAGGGCGGCGCCGTGCCAGAAGCCGCTGACCAGAAAGGTAAGCAGCAGATTCAAAAGATGGCGCCACTTTGCAACCCGATTGCCGCCCAGCGGAATGTAAACGTAATCCCGGAACCAGGTGGAAAGCGAAATATGCCACCGGCTCCAGAATTCCTTGATGGAAAAGGAAAAATAAGGGCTTTTGAAATTCGTCATGAGACGGATGCCGAACAGTCTGGCGCATCCGACGGCAATATCGGAATACCCCGAAAAATCACAATAGATTTCGATTGCGAACATCACGGTAACGACGATAAAAGCAAGCCCTACATAACTGTTTACATTGTTGAACAGTTTATTGACCGTGATTGCAAACGTATCGGCGATCACCAGTTTTTTAAAATAGCCCCATGCCATCAGCTTCAGGCCGTAAGTCACATTGTTGTAAGAGAAGGAACGCTTTTTCTTATACTGGGGGAGCAGCGCGTCCGCCCGTCCAATCGGCCCGGAAAGGAGCTGCGGGAAAAAGGAAACGAACAGCGCATAATACCCGAAATGCTTTTCGGCCGCGGTTTTGCCGCGGTAAACATCGATCAGATAGCCCATCGACTGGAAAAAATAAAAGGATATGCCCGCCGGAAGCAGAATGGTCATCGTAAGCGGCTGCATTGACAGCCTGCCTGCCGAAATCATTTCGTTCAGCCGCTGTATAACCGGATTCGCTGTTTTGAAGAAAACGAGAATCAGAACGAGCGGCAGGATGCCGAGCAGCAGCATTCCCCGTTTCCGCTTTTGGGTCTGCGCCTTTTCAAACGACAACGCGAGCGCATAGGTCAGGAGCGTCGTCAGAAAAAGCAGGATGCCATACCATAAATGCAGATTCATGTAAAAGGTGTAACTGGCCGCCAGCAGAAATCCCCACCTGTATCTGTGCGGAACGACATAATATAAAAGAAATACAATTATAAGAAAAATCCCGAAGGATATGGAATTAAACAGCATAAGTACCTCGCCAGCTTTCTTTCGGTTAAATAACGCTTTCATGCCGTCATTTTCATTAGAGTTTACCACAAATTGGAAAAGAAAAAACAGGTATGACGTTAGTTTAAGAAAGAATTAAGAAACTGGAATTTGCAGAAACAGCGTATATGTCGGGAAAATGCGGTATTTGTCAGCTTATCATGCAGTTTTGACGATAAAAATAACAGCCCGCGGGCGGTTCATTTTTTGAATAGCCGCGGGCTGTGGCGGCCTGATGCTGACGGCACCGAGGCAAAATTAAAATTGAGACTTTATAATATGGGGAGGACAGTCAGTCCCCGCTACACAACGCAGGCATTCTCCGTCTCAAATGGATTTTCATTTCACAGAGGGAATCGAAAAGTAAAAGACGACGCCTCCGGATTCGTTTGCCGCACCATAAGGCAGGTCCTGCATGGACAAAATCTGTGCGACGATCGCAAGGCCAAGACCGGAACCGCCATATCCGGAATTTCTGCCACGATAAAATTTTGTCCAGATTTTTGACAGGCTTTCCTGTGGGATCGGCGGCCCCTGGTTAAAAATCGAGAAAACCAGTCTGCCGTCATTCTCTTTCAGCGATAGTTTCAAAAAGCCGCCCGGCCGGACGTTTCGTTTGGCATTGACGATAAGATTGTCCAGTACCTGCTCCATCCTGCTTTTATCCGCGCGCACATATACCGGATGTTCCGGCAGTTCATACCGCAGTTCAAAATCGGCATCCGGAGTGTCGATCAGCAGCCGTCCGGCCACAATTTCCAGAAACGCTGTAAAATCAAACCGTTCCGGGCGAAGCAGGGCAGCCCCGTTTTCCAGTGCGGATAAATCGAGCAGCGTGGTAATCAGGCGGCTCATGCGTTCCGTTTCCGCTATAATGACCTCCGAATACCGCTGTCGTTTGTCTTCGTCTGTTTCGTCCTGCAATCCCTCGGCATAAGCCCTGATTACACCCAGTGGAGTTTTCATTTCGTGGGAGAGATTGTCAGCCAATTCCCTGCGTTCGGCCAGCAGATGTTTTTTCTGTTCCACATCCTGTTCTAATTTCAGGTTGGCCTCTTCCAGCGAAGCAAACGTCTGCTGCAGATTGTCAGCCATCTTATTCAGGCTTTCCGCAAGCTCCCCCAATTCATCATTCGTATGGATTTTGCATGGAGACGAGAAATTGAGCAAAGCCATTTGGCGGGCGGCCCGGCTTAATTCGGAAACGGGATTTGAAATAAAATGCCCCATCAGATAGTTGAGTACCAAAACCAATGCGATGACAAAGCATAGCCAGATCAGGAAAGAAATATCCGGGTCAACCGGCAGGCGGGTGGACAGGATATAAGAGGCGATTAAAACGACGCCGGCCATTTTGGAAATCATAATGATTTTCTGGCGGACAGTCCGTAAACGGAAGTGATCTCTTATGTTCATACGAATAACCCTGCCTTTCTTTCAGCCTTCGAATTTATAGCCGGATCGAATGAGTGTTACAATATGCCGGCCTTCGTCCCCCAATTTTTGGCGCAGGGTTTTGATATGCGTGTCGACCGTTCTGCTCGTTCCCTCAAAATCGTATCCCCATATCCGGTTTAACAGCTGTTCGCGGCTGAAAATCTGTCCGGGATTTACCATAAAGAAATGAAGCAGCTCATACTCCTTATTGGTCAGTACGATTTCCTGCCCGTCTGCGCAGACTTTATGAGAAGCCGGAACAAGAGAGATTTTTCCGGCGTTTATTGCATCCGCCGGTAGCGCGGAAGAGCGCCGCAGCAAAGCGTTTGCTTTTGCCAAAAGCACCTTTGGGCTGAACGGTTTTGTCATATAGTCGTCGGCGCCCAGATGATAGCCTTTCAGCTTGTCGTCCTCGCTCTCTTTGGCGGTCAGCATGATAATGGGAAGACTGCTCATTTCCCGCGCCATTTTACAGACGGAAAAGCCGTCAAGATTTGGAATCATAATATCCAGTATTATCAGATCCATCGGATTGTTTTTCAGCATCATCAGAGCGTCTATTCCGTCGTCAGCCGTAAAGCAGGTATGGCCGCCGCGCCGCATATACTCGACAATGATTTCCTGCATATTCTTTTCATCTTCGACAATTAAAAGATTAGCCATATGCGCTCCTTCCTTTTTCCCATGGGACCCTCAGTGAACAAGGGGATACACGCCCTTGTCCGCTGAGGGTATCGATACCACAATTATAAATCCAAACAGATCCAAAGGCAATTTTAATTATGTCCACTTGAAGAAACTTCCGGTATACTGTAAAATTATAAATAGTTTGCGATGAAAAAGTGAAAGGACAGCATCGGATGGGTATTACCTCTTTTTGGTTTTTGTGTTTTTTTGCCTGTATTCTGGCAGTTTATTATATCATTCCCGGGAAACTGCAATGGAGCTTTTTGCTGCTTTGCAGTCTTATGTACTATCTGCTGACGGATAACGGGTTTCTGATTCTGTATCCGCTTGCGTCCGCGGCCGTCTGCTATGGCGGAATCAGGGTGCTCGCGCAGACGGAGGATGCCCGGAAAAGGAAACTGGCGCTGGCCGCAGTTGTGGCGGCGAATATCGGCGTTTTGTTTGTGTTAAAATATATTAACTTTGTTATCAATACGGTAAACGGCATTGCCGGTCTGGCCGGCCGGCAGGAAGCGCTTCTGAGCGGCTGGAATCTGCTCGTGCCGCTGGGCGTATCTTTTTATACGTTTTCCCTGCTTGGGTATGTGATCGACGTCTACTATGGAATTGCGGCTCCTCAGCGGAATTTCGGAAAACTGGCCTTATATGGGATGTATTTTCCGGCGATGATTTCCGGGCCGATTTTACAGTACCGGGAATGCGGGGAGCAGTTTTTTAAGCGGCATGTTTTTGATTACGGAAAAGTGACGCGGGGCATGCAGAGGATGCTCTGGGGCCTTATGAAAAAGCTGGTGATCGCCGAGCGGCTCCGGGTTCTCGTGGATACGGTGTACGGCGGATATGAATCCTATCCGGGGGCATATATATGGGTCGCGACTGTCTGTTATGCGTTTCAGCTTTATACGGATTTTTCCGGCTGTATGGATATTGTGCTCGGTATGTCGGAAAGCCTGGGCATTACGCTTCCCGAAAATTTCAGGACGCCTTTTTTTGCAAAGAGCGTTGCGGAATACTGGCGCAGATGGCATATAACGCTGGGAATCTGGATGAAGGATTATGTATTTTATCCGCTTCTGCGTTCCCGTTTTTTTACCAATCTGAATCAATCATGGAAAAAGAAGTTCGGAAAGAAAAAGGGAAAACAATACGCGACGTTTGCCGCCATGTTTCTGTTGTGGTTTACCGTCGGCGTCTGGCATGGCGGGGACTGGAAGTATGTGATCGGCTCCGGTCTGCTGCACTGGTTCTATATTGTTATGGAAGAACTGCTGGAGGAACCGTGTGCGCGGGGCATGCGGAGACTGCATATCGATGCCGGAGGACGCATGACGGCCGGCATTCGGATTCTGAGGACTTTCTTTCTTGTCTGCATCGGCGACCTGTTTTTCCGCGCGGAATCCGTTTCGGCGGCGTTTGCCATGTTAAAAGGCGCGGTAACGGTATGGAATCCGTCCGTTTTGTGGAACGGTTCCCTGTTTGCGCTCGGCCTGGATGCGATAGAGCTTGGCATAGCGGTTTTTTCTCTGCTGCTGTTATTAGCGGTATCCTTATTACAGCAGAAAGGCTCCGTGCGGGACCGGATTGCCCAAAAGGCGCTTCCGCTCAGGTGGCTGGTCTGGTATGCGTTGCTGTTTTATGTAATTCTGTTTGGATGTTACGGACCGGAGTACAGCGCGGCGGAGTTTATTTATCAGGGATTTTAGAAAAAACTGCCGCTTTGTGCACACGCGCAGAACAGTGTACGGAAATTGAAAACTGCAACAATTCGGAGTGGAGAATATTTATATTTTATGATATGATAAGATCATCGAATTTGAAAGGGGTATATTGACCGGAATGGATAAAATAGCAGTTCTGATTCCTTGTTATAATGAAGAAAAAACAATCGCCAAAGTCGTAAAGGACGCAAAAGAGGCGCTGCCGGAGGCGGTCGTATATGTATATGATAATAATTCCAAAGACCGTACCGTAGAGTTTGCCAAAGAGGCGGGCGCACAGATACGGTATGAGCATATGCAGGGAAAAGGAAATGTAATCCGCCGTATGTTCCGTGAAATAGAAGCCGAATGCTATATTATGGTGGACGGCGACGATACGTATCCGATGGAATATGCGAGAGAGATGGCGGACAAGGTTCTGCATCACAATGCGGATATGGTAGTGGGGGACAGGCTGTCTTCTACTTATTTTACGGAAAACAAACGCCCTTTTCACAACTTCGGAAACAGCATTGTCCGCAGCGGTATCAATAAACTCTTTCACTGTAATATCAAGGACATCATGACCGGATACAGGGCGTTCAGCTACGGGTTTGTCAAGACTTTTCCGGTATTGTCCACCGGTTTTGAAATTGAGACGGAAATGACGATTCATGCCGTTTACAATAATCTGCAGATCGAAAATGTGATTGTGGATTACAGAGACCGTCCGGAAGGCAGCGAGTCCAAGCTGAATACATTTTCCGACGGATTCCGGGTCATACGCACGATCGTAAAGCTTTACCGGGATTATAAGCCCTTTGGCTTTTTCGGCGTCTGCGCCGCGATTTTAGCGCTCATTGCGGTTCTGCTGTTCGTACCGATTCTGGTCTCTTATCTGGATACGGGACTCGTGCTTCGCTTCCCGACGCTGTTTTGCTGCGGATTTATCGGTCTTGCCGCCGTGCAGTCTTTTTTCGCGGGATTGATTCTTTCTAACATGGCACTGAAAAATAGACGTGATTTCGAATATCGCTATGCGCTTGTCATGCGGAATCTGAACAAACAGTAAATGATAAAAGCAAATAGAAGCAAAATAGAAACAAAATAGAAGCAATCGGATAAAACATAAAACAGGGCCTGGACAGAGGACTTCCGCATGGAAGATACTGTCCGGGCCCCGGTTTTTACCGGAACGGTTATGCTATTTCAGCTGATACACTTCATATATTCTGTCTCCTGCCGGAAAGCTGTCAACGATTTCACAATCCACGTGGTACGTATGCCGGAAATACATGATGACAGGATGTTCCCGATGATACAGTCCCTCTTCAAAAATGAAAAAGATATTATCGTCAGCGGCGAGGTCGGCGCCGAAATCTTCGATTCCATGCCGCGCCAGTTTGGTGCGGCTGTTCGGATTGCAGACAACGCCCCAGTTGGTATAGAAGAAATTCTGATAGGTGTCCAGTTTTGTGTCAAAGGGCGATTCGCAGTAGTTGTCCAGCGTGTTGCTGCCGCTGGTCCAGATATAGAAAGAATCCGGGTGGCTGAAACAGTATTCTTTTAATCCTTCCCACACGCTCTGGTTGGCGTGATAGGATACGTCGATATCCGTTTTGGTAGAATAAACGGAAAAGGCGGAAAGAAGGACGATGCAGGGAAGGAAGACGGCATAGGCCTTTTTGGTCAGCCGGATCAGGTTAAAAGCGATCAGAATGCCGGCCAGCACCATGAAATCGGCGGCAAAAAGCGGCTGGATAATCCGTTTCGGAAAACGGCCCTGATATAAAATATAGCACCATGTAAAAGTCCTTCCGGCCAGATAGAAAAAGTATACGCCGAGCGCGACCATATTGTGCCGGTACAGGGAAAGCAGCGGCGTAAGAAGCAGAAGCAGGGCGACGCACAAATTTAAGGGCTGCATGCCGTTTTGATAGAAAAAGGCATTCAGGCTTCCGGTCAGAATATTTTTCAGATTGTCTCCCGGGGAAGTGCGCGCCCGGTAACAGTCTTTTGCGATTTCATGCAGCCGCTCCCAGTCCGGGAGCGTTAATCCGTGCCCGATATAGGGCGCGCCGTTTCGGATATAGCCATAAGATTCTTCATCGAGGCCGAGCGCTGTTATTTCATCCGCGCATTCTTCATATTCCGGCCAGGTGTAGAAGTCCCCGATCCGTTCCCTGTGGTGATTGATTTTGATAAAATCCGCCCATTGATCTTCCGAGTAGGCGGCCATATGGACGCCGTAAAGGATGCCCATGCCGGCAGCGAGAATGACGGCAAAAGCAAAGAGTTTCCCAAAGCTGGCGCCGGTGCGCCGGTTGTACAGAAGCCATTTGGCCAGCCATATCATACCCGCCGCGGGCATCATCATAAAAAGGACATTCTGCCGCATGCTAAAGGCAAGCCAGGCAAGAAGCAGGGTCGGAATATTCCCTTTTAAGAATTGGAAAAACCCCTCGTCGGATTTGGTTGTTAAAAAAAAGTAAAGCGCGGTGGAAGCGGCAAAGCCCGCGGTGGTAGTATACTGCGCTTCGCTGATGGTATTCAGATCCACTACAAAAAAAAGGATGCCAAGAATGGAAAGCGAAGTGCAGATCTGTGCGGAAAGCGTTACCGTTTCGTCATCGGCATGCTTTTTTTTCCACAGATGAAAGGTTCTGGCATAAAGGAGCCAGAGGCAGCAGATATGAACGCCGTGCTGGAAAAGGCCAAACCACGGAATGCTGCTGTTGAACCGGTAAAGCCTGCTGAGAAGCCATGATAAAGGATAGAGGAAAAACAGCACATGGGCTTCCGGGTATCCGAGATATGCGCCCGAAAGCGTGCTGTACATGCCAAAATCATCGTTGATGCCGTCCACCGGCCGGATAAAAAAAAGAAGGAACAGATAAAATGCCGCCAGAAACAGAAAAAAAAGCAGCTTGTCCGCATGGCGGCGAAGCGGCGTACCGGGTTCTTTTGCGGAAAAAGATAAATGTTTCAGGTTGGAGTCTTTTTTGGCGAATGGCATCGTACAGTCCTTTCGATCGGAAAATCTCAGTTCCTCTTACATAATCGTGATTTATTTATTATATACTATAAAAAGGCGGCGTTACAAGCAAGAAGAAAAATTATGAAAAAAATTATGAAGAAAAATTATTAAGAAAAACGAAAGGTTTCATTAATAATTTGGATAAAAGAACGCAGGATATAAAAATTATGTTATAGTAAGACCATGAGGGAGTTTATGGAAAAGCAGAAAGTATTGAGGTTTGTAAAGGAGTGTGATGCAGATGGAATATAGAATCAGAGAACCGGAAAGGCCCAACAGGGGAAACCGGAGAAGAAACCGGTATTATGGAAAAGTCATTCTGTTGTGTATGATGATCGGATTTTGTGTCATTGCCCTGATTGAGATCATATACGGACAGGAGAAACTGAAACTGGAAAGAGAACGCATCGCGTTAGAAGAGAGGAACGCCCAGACGCTTGAAGCGCTGGAAACACAGCAGGAAGGCACATACAGTTCGTCCGCCGAACATACATCAGGACAGGAAAACGCGGATATCCAGACGGAATTTACCAATCTGACGTCTGTGACAGAAGATAATACAGGCGGGACGCCCGCTCCCGAGACAGCGGATGGGACGGTTCAGCCGGATGCGGACTCAGCCGGCGGCAATGAGGAGGCACAGGAAGAAGAAAGCGAATACGATATGCAGATCGTTTTTCTGGGGGACAGTATTCTGGATAATGAACGTGAGCATAACGGCGTGGCGAGTCTGATTTCAGAGCATTGCAACGCGGACGTTTATAATATGTCAATGGGCGGCACGACGGCGGCGCTCTCAGAGGGAGACAGCCCGTTTTATGACCAGTGGGATTCCCGCTGCCTGTTAGGCGTTGTGAATGCGATTACGGGAAGAATCGATACGGAGCTGTTTGACGACTATAAAGCCGGGACCATCCTGGATGAATGCGATTTTTCCAAGACAGATTATTTTGTGATCGAATACGGCATCAATGATTTTCTTGCGCAGATTCCGACCAGCAAATATATGGCAAACGGAGAAATAAGGGATATGGATGAGGCGTATACTTACGGGGGCGCCCTGGACGAAGCGGTGGTAAAACTCCATGACGAGTTCCCAGAAGCCAAGATTTTACTCGTAGCGCCGCATTACTGCCTGTTCTTTAACGGGGAGACCTTTATAGGCGACGCTTATACGCTGAATTACGGTTACGGCACGCTGGTCGACTATATGAGATCATGCGGGTATGTATACGAGCAGCACAAGGATGAAAACGTTATCTTTTATAATACGATGGAACTGAGCGGCATTGATGCGTATACGGCTGACGACGATCTGGAGGACGGCATACACCTTACCTCCCAGGGACGGAAGAAATATGCGCAGGTGCTGTCTGAAAAAATCCTGGAAGATTTTTATCCGAAGGAGTAAAACTTATTGCATAACTTATTGCATAAGGGGAAAAAATCGGTTATAGTATTAGAAACAGGACCGATTTGGCGGGAAAGGATTTCAGGATGAGCAGAGAAGAGGTTTTTGTAAAATTAAACGAAGTTTTCCGCGATGTTTTTGACGATGAGGAAATTACGGTAACGGATGCGACTACGGCCGATGATATCGAAGAATGGGATTCTTTGGAACATATTAATCTGCTGGCTGCTGTGGAACAGGAGTTTGGCATGAAATTCAATATGGGTCAGGTAGTATCCATGAAGAATGTCGGTGAAATGGCAGATATTATTTTAAGCCAGATTTCATAAAACGGACCGGGTAAAAACAAGTGCACGAAAACGCAGGTCGAGAGGCCTGCGCTTTTTGATGTATGGAAAACTGCCGTAAGATCAGCCGGGAATCTTCTGAAGCAGTTCGATCATTCCCAGGGAAGGACTCATCAGAAAGACGACTTTCCGGCCTTCAAGGGCGGGCGCGGGAGTCGGCGAATCAATGGAAAGAAAGCCGTTCGTTAAAAGCTCCTGATAATCTGTCTCGAAATGCTCCGTTTCATAGCAGATATGGTAAGGGCTGTTTTTGTATTTTTTCATCAGTCCGGAAACGACAGAAGTGTCGGAAACCGGAGATACCAGTTCAATGCGGTAACCGTCTTTTTGCAGAAAGCAGATATTGACCAGACGGTATTCGTCGTATATGGTACGCTGTGTCAGTTCATAGCCGAGCGCTTCAAAAGAACGGATGGCGTTTTCCATTTTTTTTACCAGATATCCGATGTGATGTACTTTTAAATTTGACATAATAAATCCTCCCTTATTGATAAATGTGTCAGGATTGTGTATATTATATTAAGATAATGTCGATGGACAGAGGACATTTTGGACTAAAAATGCTTTCATTTTATTATATTAGATGATTTTTTTTTTCACAAGAGAGAAAATGCCTTACAGCAGAAAAGGAACCAGAACATAAAAAAGTAAACAGCGTAACGGCAATAGAACGTAAAAATGGACGGAATATACGGAGAAAAGCCGGGCGTTTGGGAATGAGGAGTACATGAATAAGATAAAAGAATTATATGAAAATAACAAAAAGTTTATTATGGAAGTGATTCATTTCGGTATCGTGGGCGTTATGAATACGATATTGGGATGGGTGATGATGGCGGTTTTTTATAATCTGATTCATATGAATTACTGGCTTTCCAGCGGGATTTCCTATTTTATCGGCAGCGTTTTTTCCTATCATGCCAACAGCCGGGTGACTTTTAAGGTGGAAAATAAGGATAAATGGCTGCCCTGGCGGTTCGCCGCTAATATTATCGTCTGTTATCTGATTGCGTTCGGCGCGGCGCAGCCGCTTGTGGAGCATGTACTGAGTTCGCAGCCCGCGGTGATTGTGGACAATGTGGCGATGGTGCTCGGCATGGGAATCTTTATTGTCCTTAACTTTTTCGGACAGAAGCTGTTTGTATTTCAGACGCAGAAACAGCATGAAAAGAAAGACTGACGGCGCCGGAACGCGGATATGAAAAAAACGGAAGGAACTGTATGCGGCGAAAGCCCGGAGAGACGGGACTTGCAGCGAAAGCGCAGAACCGGAGAGGCGGGCCTTGCAGCAAAAATGCAGAACCGGGAAGGCGGGCCTTGCGGCGAATGCGCAGAACCGGAGAAGAAAGGCATGGTAACGGGTGTGAAAAAACTGGAGAAACAGGCATGGTTCCTGTGGCTGACAAAATACTGGTTTCTTTTTCCGATTGCGGGATTTCTTCTGCTGGAAGGCGGTGTTTTTCTGTATTTTGGAGAAAAGAGTTACATCGCGGTTCATGACAACATGGATTTATTTCTGGCTCAGTTCCAGATGTTAAAGAATACGGATTCTTTCTGGAAGCATGGCGTGGACGTGCCGTTTCTCGGCGGCATCAGCCGGGATAATCTGCCTTCGGAACTGTCGCTTTACAGCGTGCTTTATATGATCTTTCCGACTTTTACCGCTTATGTGCTGGGCCTGCTTCTGAAAGTCATTATTGCCATCGTTTCGTTTCGTCTTCTGGCGAAAGAACTGTATCCGGAAAAATATATGTGTTACCGCCCGCTGATCTATATGACGGGATTTATATACGGCATTTTAAATGTTTTTCCGGCTTTTGGTTTTGCGTTCGCTTCCATGCCCCTGGCGGCGTACCTGCTGATCAAAATTTACCGCAGGCCCTCAAAGGGGTTTTATCTGCTGTTGTTTTTATATCCGCTCGTATCCTATTTTTCCTATATGGGCCTGTTCCTTTTGGGATATGCGGCGGCAGCGGTCATATGGCTTTCCATCCGGGATAAAAAGCCGGCCTGGTCTTTGCTGGCGGGACTGCTTGTGCTGGCGGCCGGATATGTGGTATGCGAATATCGTCTGTTTGCGCAGATGCTTCTGGGCGGCGAAGAGACGATTCGTTCCAGCATTGTGAATGTGGATTTATCGGCAGGAGAAGCGTTGCGGGAAATTTTTACCATCTGGAAAGACGGGATTTTTCATGCCGATGGTGTGCATACGAAAATCGTTCTCCCGCTGTGTGTTGCGTATTTCACAGGGAATAATGCGTATTATATTTGGAAAAGGCAGCCGCGCAGGATTTTCCATGACCGGTTTAATTTCGTAATGCTTTTTCTGGTATTTAACAGTGTCATATATGGATTATATGACTGCGGGCCTGTCAGAAGGTTTGTGGAAACGCTTGTGCCTCCGCTGGAGGGATGGCAGTTTAACAGAACGGTGTTTTTTAATCCGTTTCTGTGGTATTGTGCGTTGTTTCTGATTCTGATCAGAATTTATGACATGGGTGTCATACAAATGTGGGCTGCCAATGTCGTTATGTGTGCGGCTGTTTTGGTTGTTATTCTGTCTCCGGGCCGGTATAATGATCTGTATTATACCTGTTATTACCGCGCATATGAATATTTTCATCAGACGGAAGTGGATGAACTGAGCTATGAGCAGTTTTATGCCAGGGATTTATTCGAGCGGATAAAAGAAGAGATCGATTACGAGGGAGAATGGTCGCTGGCTTATGGCCTGCATCCCGCCATTCTGGAATATAACGGGATTGCCACGCTGGACGGCTATCTTGGATTTTATGCGCAGCAGTATAAAGACGCGTTTCGCAGGATCATCGCCCCGGCTTTGGAACGGGTGGAGGCGACCAGAATTTATTATGACGAATGGGGCGCGCGCGCTTATTTGTACTCCGGGACAGACCTCAGTATTGTGAGGGCGACGAAGAGCATACAGGCCACCGACCGGAATATTTATATAGATGAACAGAGCATAAAGGATTTGGGCGGAAAGTATATTTTTTCCAGAATCGAGCTTGCCAACGCGGAGGAAGCGGGACTTTCTCCGGCGGGAAGTTATACGTCAGAAGATGGAAGTTATACGATTTATTTATATATGGTAAAATAAGAATTGCGGATTTGACGCCCGGCTGTTTGGATGCAGCCTGCCGCTGCGGGCCGGGCAGGAACGGAGGATTATCATGTCGATCAGGGTACACAATTTTGCGGGAGTGCTTGGCTGGAATGCCAGAAAGTATCTGCCCAGACTTTCCAGTGAAAGCTACCTGAAATTACAGTTTCTGACAAGAAGAAAACAGCAGAAGCGGTTTATCGAATATTTTTACGGACAGCTCCACAAGACGGGGGCGGCGCCGCATCCGGTTGTCGTCAATCTCGAAACGGTGAACCGCTGTAACAGTACCTGTGAGTTCTGTACGGCCAATATCCATGCGGAGAAACGGCCTTATATGCGGATGCCGGACGAACTGTACTATTCCATTATCGATCAGTTAAAAGAATGGGGTTATAAAGGGCATCTGACTTTATACGGGAATAACGAACCGTGGCTGGATAAGCGGATTGTGGAATTTCATAAGTACGCGAGGGAAAAGCTCCCGGATGCGTTTATTTTCATGTCGACGAACGGCCTGCTTCTGGACATCGATAAGGTAAAAGCGATCATTCCTTATGTAGATCAGCTGATTATTAATAATTACTGCCTGAACATGAAGATGCACGACAACATCCGGGTGATTTATGAGTATGTGAAAGCGCATCCCGAAGAGTTTCAGGATGTTGACATTCTGATTCAGATTCGTTATCTGAAGGAAGTGCTGACGAACCGTGCGGGCAGCGCGCCGAATAAGCAGTCAAAAGGAAAGGTTATTCGTGAGACATGCCTGATGCCATTTACGGATATGTGGATTATGCCAAACGGGAAACTGGGTATCTGCTGCTGCGACAACTTCGAGGTGACAGATCTGGCCGATCTGAATGAGGTGTCGTTAAAAGACGGCTGGAACAGCGGAAGCTACCGAAAGCTGCGGGATGCGGTAAAGGACGGGCGGCAGAATTATCCTTTCTGTAAAAACTGCGATTTCATCGACGCCGGACTCCGCATGGATGCGGCCGATGATGTGATGAAGCATCATGAAAAAATGCACGGCGCAAGGCAGTCCGTTTTTAAGAAACGGAAGTGAGATACGGCAAGGATAAAAGACGGAAAGTAATGAAACAAATGAGAATGGGGCGGGGAAAAACATGGGTATTGGTTTGAGAAACGGAAAGATTCGTCTGGCATGGGTATTGATTTGCTGTCTGCTTCTGACGGCCTGCGGCGGACAGAACGGAAGCGGGAATAACGAGGCGGCTTTGGAGAGCAGGGCGGAAGATGAGAGTAAGGCCGATATGGAAAATCAGGCGGACGAAACACAGGATACTGCTTCTCAGACGGACGAAGCACAGGACAACGTTTCGCAGACAGACAACACGGACGAGGATTCCACGGACAAAGCGGTGGAAGGCGCAAGAAGAGAAGAAGCGTCGGATGACACGGTTGTCAGAAAACTCTCGATTCTGGGAGACAGCATTTCGACCTTTGACGGATGGATTCCGGAAGGCTATTCCTGCTATTTTCCGATGAACGGCGAGGTGATGGAAATCGGCCAGACCTGGTGGCAGAGGGTCTTGCAGGATACGGGAATGGAATTGTGTGTGAATAGTTCCAGTTCCGGCAGTACCTGTGCCGGGGATTCGACCAGCATCGATAATTTCCAGTACGGATGCAGCGAGTGCAGGCTCGGCAATCTGATCGGCGGGAGCGGAAACTTCCCGGACGTTATTGTCGTTTATATGGGGGCGAATGACGTTTTAAAAGGCATCCCGCTCGGCGATAACGACGGAACGCAGGCGGTGGAAGAAGGTATGATAGAAAATTTCAGCGATGCGTACTGTATGATACTGGATAAACTGACCGCTTACTATCCAAATGCGGATATTTACTGCTGTAACCTGCCGCCGATGGGAGACTGGGGGCCGGAATCGGGGCCGGCCTTTGTGCCTTTTGTCAACAGTCAGGAACTGACGTCGGCGGATTACGGGCGGCAGATCGAAAAAATAGCCGCCGCCAAAGGATGTCAGATGATCGATCTGCAAAATTGCGGAATCACGATGGAAAACATGGAACAGTATGTTACGGACGGCGTACATATGAATCCCGAAGGCATGGAACTGGTCTATAAGGCGGTTATGGCTGCAATGAACTGATCGATAATCATAAAAAAACGCCCGCGGCGGGCGTTTTTTTACTTTGATTTAGCTCTCGTGATATTCCTGTTCCGTATTGACATTCCAGATATTGTCTTTGCTTTGAATACCGCCGACGATATTCTTAACCGTTTCGAAAGACGTCATCATGGAGTGGTCAATATTATTATAGCGGTGCTGGCCGTTCCGGCCGACACAGTACAGATTGTCGATGGACTTCAAATAGTCCACGAGCGTATCGATCTCCTTATAGGTATCGAAATAGGCGGGATAGGCTTTTTTAACCCTCTCCACATGAGAATCCATTACGTCTTTCGGGCTGTCGATCAATCCCATGCTGACAATCTCATTGACGGCGAATCTGGTAAATTCTTCATCCGGCATCGTCCAGTATTTATCCCCTTCCGAGACAAAATATTCCAGTCCAATCCATACGGTATGTTCCAGATCTTTAATCATATAAGGGGACCAGTTGTTGTAAATCTGAAAACGGCCAAGCTGTACGGAACGGTCCTGAACATAGACCCAGCAGTCGGGTACGATATTGCTGATGGTCTTTATTTTGGTCTTATTTTTCAGATTCAGCTTTGGTAAGAGAAGGCCCACCGTCATATAATCGCGGTAAGGAAGTCCGGCGGCAATTCTGGCCGGAGCCTCCGGCACGTCGTTCATGCCGGCGACAAGGTCTTTTACGGGCATGGAAGAAATAAAAATGTCACCTTCCACAGTATTTATCTGTCCGTCCGCTTCGTAGGTCAGCGATGTAATATGATTTTTTTCGTCTTTATGCAGACCCGTAACACGGCTGTTTCGCAGAATCGTTCCGCCCATTTTCTGAATCTCTCCGGCAGTTACGTCCCACAACTGGCCGGGACCAAGTTTCGGATAACTAAATTCTTCGATCAGAGAAGTCTCCACTTTGCGGTTCTTTTTTCCGGGAAGCATTTTGCCGAACACATCTTTGATAATTGCCGTAATGGAAAGGCCCTTCATGCGCTGAGCGCCCCAGTCAGGAGCGATATCACTGGGATGTCTGCCCCAGAGATTTTCCGTATAGTATTCAAAAAACATGGAATACAGCTTCCGGCCAAACCGGTTGATATAGAGGTCTTCCAGAGAATTTTCCGGCCGTTTATGGAGCAGAGCGGCGAGGTAACTGAAGCCGGACTGTAAGGTGGTGACAAGTCCCATGTTTTTAAAGGTTTCGAATTTAAAGGAAATCGGGTAATCGAAAAACTTTCTGTTGAAATAAATGCGGGATACCCGGTGACGGCGCAGCATGACACGATCTTCCTTTTCCGGGTCCGGTCCGCCCTTTACAAGCGGCATCGGCCGGTTTAACACGATATCGTCATAGGTGGGAGCGCCCTGTAAGGGAAGCATATGATTCCACCAGGCGTTGACTTCCGGCACTTTGGAGAAGAAGCGGTGTCCGCCCATGTCCATGCGGTTTCCCTTGTAGTTGACCGTTTTGGAGATACCGCCCATATCCCCGCTCTCTTCGAAAACGGTGACTTCATATTCGCTGCTTTGTTTTAAAAGTTCATAGGCGGCGGTAAGCCCTGCGGGACCGGCGCCTATAATGTATGCTTTTTTCATGAAAACAATGATACCCTTTCTTGCTTCGTGATTCCTGAATCTTTGTCTATCATACCACTTTTTGGGACAGGTTGAAAGAATAAATTGCCGGAAGCTGAAATTTCGATACAGTCGGCCAGGCCATGCCGCCGCGCAGCGTAGTTCTCTTTGGAGGCACGCTTTCGCTCCGCCAAAGAATGCAGCGGTACTAAGCTCAAATGCAGCAGGCTGCCTTTTCGCTAACTACCGGCATTCTTTCCAGGGCCTCCGCCAGAGAACTACGCTGCGCGGCGGCATGGCCTGGCCGACTGTATCGAAACGGCGGGCGTTCTAATTTCCGTTTTTCCGGTCCCGCTCCCGGAGCATTTCCAGCTCTTCCTCCGTTACGCCGTTTTCATAAATTTCTCTTGGGACGGCGATAACGCTTTCTTTTTCAAAAAAGGCGCTTATTTTTCTGTTCATCCATGCGTCCGGGTCGGTGGTGATCGGCAGATTCATCAAGGGCCCTTCTTCTTCAAAGATGCCCGGTAATATGACGTTTTTCTCCTGCTTGTCCAGAAGCAGTTCCGTTACCTCGTTCATCCGCTCCTTATAGTCTTGTGCCTGACCGGAACTTACATACTGATAACATATATAAAAGGTTGATTGTTTGATATTTCTGTAATTAACTGCCGTAATCAAAAAAGCGGCCGCAAATCCCGTAAGATACAGAAGGTGTTTTTGGTCCTGCATTCCGGACGTGCATCCGCCCCGTTTTTCGGCTGACCAGCCGAATCCATAAAGCAGACTGCAGAAGAGCATCAGTATAAAAACCCAGTAAATCGTATTGGGGACGCCCTGTGAGATGCCCGTTGTACCCTCAACAAACACTTCCGGCCAGTACATGGCACAGTATGTCCCGAAAAAGTAGAATATTACGATTCCGGGAAGCGGGAAGTGCAGATCGTGTTTTTTCACCGTTTCCTGCATTATGTCCCATAGGATAATGGCGGCCGCCAGCATGCAGGCCATCGCCACAGGGTATTCTTTTAGATATTGGAAAATACCGAAAAAGCCCTGGCGGAAGGATTCCAAAACCGCCCACAGCATTCTGCCGATGCTCACTTCGTAGCCCTCACCGCCCCTTACCGCGTTTCCGGGGGCCAGAGCGCTGACTAAGAGCCCGGCCATCTCTAAAACGGCGGGAATCACAAGCAGGATGGCTTTTTTGTTGCTCCGGTAAAACGACAGGATGATCAAAAAAACGAGCAGTAATCCGAGAAAGGCCGCAAGATAACTCATGCCGCCGAGAAGCGTCATCAAAACCGAAGCCCGGATCAAATACCTTTTGCGGGATGTCAGCGCATAATGCAGGGCGCAGCCGACGGAAAACAGGGAAATCGCTAAAGCCACCGTATAATGCGCCGCTCCGGTATACCAGAAAAACGCGTCCTGCTTATGGGGAACGAATTGTATGAGTATCAGCAGAAGAACGGCGTCCGTCAGCAGATAATCCCGGACGGACAGACGCATCATGCGGACAAGAAACGGATATAGCGCAAAGGACAGGCTGGCGGTCAGCAGAAACACCATGATATAAGGTACAATAAAATAAGCTTCATGGGAAAAGACTTCCGGTTGTAAGGTGAACAGGAATACGGAAAACCAGGTTCCCTGCCAGCTGTAATAAATGTTCTTAACGTGCTGACAGGCGGCCAGAAATACTTCCCATAAAGAATGCGTTTTCTGAAAAGCCAGATGCGTCAGGATTCCGTATCCCCAGTCATCGGCGGCGGCACGGTCCGCGCCGGCCGTACAGAAAACGGGAATCAGGCTGAGTATCAGACAAAGCCATGCCAGAATGGTTAAATACTTTCTGTGCCTGCCGTCAAACAGGGTTTTCATCTTTTTCATGTTAAAAACAGTCCTCCTTCGGTCACGCCTGATGTCCGGCCTTTAAAATGACAAGATACTTTATTGTAACATATGATGCCCGGTTTCAACAGATATAATTTCCAATTTTAGGTTGAATACTTTCAGGTCGAATATTTTCAGGTCGAATTTCAGGTCGAATCATCTTGTGTCCGCAGGACCGTGCCAAAACGCTGTGAAGGCCGGGGAGGCGCATAGTTCTCTGGCGGAGGCCCTGGAAAGGCGCCTCCCCGGCCTCCGCGGCGTTTTGGTACGCTTCCAGGGCAGTTCCGGGGCGTTTCGTAACTGTATCTGGACATCCTTTCTAATTTGCGGTAAACTAAAATATCAGGAAAAAATCGGGAAAGAATAAGAAGGGAAAGGCGGGATTTATTATGACACAGATCATCAGTTTCATATTCTGGCTTGCGGCGGTCCCGTTCTGCATCGGGCAGATTCCGGCTTATTTTATGCCGGGTGAGCGGAGCGCGCAGGGATTGAAGCGGAATATGGGCGTCATTTTTCTTGCGGGTTATCTTCTTATGTGGGCGGTTTTCGAGCTGATCGCTGTTCCTGCGGTCGTCCTGATTCAATATGATAACTTTCTGTTTGTGTTAAGATGGTTTATGGCGGCGGCAATTTTGCTCTCCGTCGTGGGGATTCTGCTCTGGTATCTGCGGGAAAAGCAAAGAAGGGAAGAAATACGACCGGTCCTGCTTGCGGATCTGGTAACGCGTAAGATGGGGCCGGAGGCCAGAATAGAATGGCTGATCTTCCTGGCGCTCGTGGGTTTTCAGCTTTATATGTCGGTGACGCGGGCTTCCTTTGACGGCGATGATGCCTATTATGTGGTGCAGTCCCTGATGGCACAGCAAAATGGCGGGATGTATAAGAATCTTCCCTATACGGGACGGTCGTCGCCGCTCGATGTCAGGCATGCGCTTGCCGTTTTCCCGATGTGGATTGCGTTTGTGGCGGTAAAGGCGGATTTACATGCGACGATTGTATCGCATGTCGTTATGCCGCTTGTGCTGATACCGCTCAGTTATGTCGTTTATTACGAAATCGCCGGGGCGCTTTTTCCATCCAAAAAGGAGAACATTCCCGTATTTATGATTATTATCGGCATGTTTCAGATGTTCGGCAATGTGTCGATCTATACGAACGAGACGTTTTTCCTGACGAGAACATGGCAGGGAAAAGCGGTGGTGGGAAGTCTGGTTATACCGATGCTTTTTCTGCTGCTGCTCTGGCTTTTTGCCGGGGAAAAGGAAGAAAGGAAGCAAAACGCGGGTATCTGGATAATATTTGTCTGTCTGAATATGACAGCCGGCCTGTGCAGTTCCATTGCGGTTTTTCTGCTGGCAATCCTGCTGGGGGCCGCGGCGTTTTGTCTGATGATAGTGGAGCGGGATGTCAGGATTCCGGTAAAACTTGGGCTTACCTGTATTCCGAATGCCGTTTATGTTTTGCTGTATTTAATGTTAAAATGACAGGGGCATTGTGAGATTATGTGGGGTATCTTTTTGGAAAGTGTAGTTATTTTTCAAAACTACGTCGGATTTCATCAATATAAGTTTTTATTCTGCATCTATCTTTTTTTTCTGCTGTATTTGCTGTTTGCGGAAAAAAACAGGCGGATTCGCGCTGTTTTTGTTTATACGCCGTTACTGCTGCTGTTTTGTTTTTTCTGTCCGGTTTTCCGCAAAATATTTGTCAGGCTGTTAAACGATGCGGAAACTTATTATCGTCTGCTGTGGCTTCTGCAGATGAGCCTCATCAGCGCTTACGGAGCGGTGAAATTGTGTGGAAAATATCGGAAAACGGGGCTTGTGGTAACGTGTGCGGCGATTATTGCGTGCGGCAGTTTTGTCTATCGGAGCGAACACATTTCGAAAGCGCAGAACTGGTATCATCTGCCGGAAGAGGCGGTGGAAGTGGCCAGACTGATCGAACCGGAAGAAGGCCGGGTTATGGCGCTTGTTCCGGCCGATCTGATTTACTATATCAGGCAGTATTCGACGAATATCAATATGCCTTATGGCCGGGAAATGCTGATTGCCCGGTGGGATTACTATAACGATATGTATGAGGCGATGGAAGAAACGGAAGTCATTCAGACGGAATCTTTTGTGGAGCTGACGCGGGAGTACGGCTGTCATTATGTCGTGCTGAAAAAAGAGAGAAAGCTCGAGGAGCCGCTTACGGAACATGGATTTGAGCTGTATGCCCAGACGGATACCTATCTGATTTACCGGGATACGCAAATCGGAGACTGAGCAACGGGAGGAGGAAAGATAACAAATGATATTTAATTCTTATGTTTTTATCTTTCTGTTTTTTCCGCTGTGTCTGTTCGGATATTATGCTCTGATTTACCGAAAAAAGAAGCGGGCGGCACAGTGCTTTCTGCTCCTCATGTCTTTTTGGTTCTATGGCTATTTTCAGGTGAATTATCTGTTGATTATGCTGTTCAGCATCGCGGTCAACTATTGCTTCCACAGGCTTTTATCGAAAAGGCCTTCCGGGAAGCTGTTGTTTCTGGCCGTTGCGGTAAATCTGGGCGTTCTTTTTTATTTCAAATATTTTGATTTTATGATAGAAAATATCAATATGCTCACCGGTTCGTCTTTTGCGCTGCGGCATGTGCTCCTTCCGCTTGGCATCAGCTTTTTCACATTCCAGCAGATCGGTTTTGTGGTGGACACTTACCGGGGGGAAGTGAAGGACTGCGGTCTGCTTCCATATGCCCTGTTCGTCGCTTTTTTTCCGCAGTTAATCGCGGGGCCGATCGTGACACAGGCGGAGATGCTGCCTCAGTTTTCGCGGATGGGAGATCAAAAATGTGACTGGGAGAAATTTGCAAGGGGCTATGCGTTGTTTGTGACAGGGCTTTTTAAGAAAGTCATTCTGGCGGATACGCTGGGGGCGGGTGTAAGTTACGGTTATTCAAATATCGCGCTTCTTGGGCGATGGGATGCCGTAATCGTGATTTTTGCCTATTCTTTACAGCTGTATTTTGATTTCAGCGGTTACTGCGATATGGCAGGGGGCATCGGAAGGATGCTCGGTCTTGAAATTCCGGCCAATTTTAATTCTCCCTACAAGGCGGTCAATATTGTGGACTTCTGGAAACGCTGGCACATAACCCTGAACAGGTTTTTTACTTCCTATGTCTATATTCCGCTTGGCGGGAACCGCAGAGGAAAAGGACGGATGTATCTGAATTTTCTGATCGTATTCTTTTTAAGCGGCGTCTGGCATGGGGCCGGATGGAATTTCATCATATGGGGCATGCTGCATGGCGTGATGTATGTGCTGACGAGGTGGTATCTGGATAAAAAGGCGTTTTTTTGGAGCGGCCGCCCGAAGAAGAGCTGTCTTTCGGGGCATTCCTTGCAGTACAAGGTTATGACACAGATGTTAGTTTTTGCGTCGAGAATTGTGCTGTTTTTGTATGTTTCCATTGCATGGGTTTATTTTCGCGCGGCGGATGTTTCACAGGCGAATGCCATGCTGCTTACCGCATTAAGAGGAACCGTCCGGAAACTTTCCTTCGATCTGGCAGACTGTTTCCGTTTGGATGAATTATGGTATGTCCTGAAAATATGCAGGCTGGACGGATTTTCTTACAGCAGATATCTGCTGATGTTTTTGATGCTTGCGGTCGGTTTTGCGCTTGCGGTATTTGGAAAGAATGCGGCGCAGAGCGCGGAGCGGATGAAAGGAAGGACGGTCTCCGCACTGGCGCTTTCCGTGATTTTTGTATGGTGCGTTCTTTCATTCTCGCGGGTCAGCGTATTTCTGTATTTTAATTTCTGATTTTCATTCCGGTTCCCGGTAGCGGGCATATGGGAGGTGCAGGCTTGAATCCTTTTAAAAAGTTTATGTGCATAACAATATCATCTGTTATTATTATGCTTTTTGGAATTATTACACTTGTTATTTATATAGATCCGTTTTTTCACTATCACGCGCCGCTTGAGAATTTTCCCTATCTGGTGGACAATCAACTGAGCCAGAATCCGGGTATGGCAAAGCATATGCAGTATGACAGCGTGATTCTTGGTTCTTCCATGACGGTGAATTTCAACACGAACTGGTTCCGGGAAGAAATGGGTCTTCATACGATTAAGCTGAATTACAGCGGTGCATACCCAAAAGACCAGTCCAATATCATGGAAGTCATTTTTGAAAGCGGACATACGGTGGAAGCGGTATTTCTGGGCATCGATGTAATGACTTATACGGGAGGCGTGGAGGAAACAAAATATCCGATCCCGGAATATCTTTATGACGACAATTATATAAATGACATACGTTATCTTTTGAATAAGGATGTGGTGCTGAATTATATTTTCCGGCAGGCCGCGGATCCGGAGAAAACAGATCTGGCCACGGTTTATCAGAGCTGGTGGACGGATGAGTATTATAACAAACAATGGGTTATGCACAATTATGAGCAGCCGGAAAGGGTGGAAGAGGAAACGCCGGCAGATGCCTATCTGGAGAGTGTGGAGCGGAATCTGGACGCGAATATCTGCCCTTATATCGAGCGGAATCCGGAGACGGTCTTTTATATTTTTTTCCCGCCGTACAGTATCTTGTATTGGAATGATGTAATCTGCGAAAACCACCTGGAGGCCACAATGGCAGAATACCAGTATATAGCGGACAGACTGCTTCCTTATGAAAATGTGAGGCTTTTCTTTTTTCCGAATCAGGAATGGATTGTGACGGATTTGAATAACTATGCGGATTACAGCCATTACCATAAAGATATCAATTATTATATGACAGAATGTTTTGCGGATGGGAGCTGTGAGATCGGTTCCGCGGAAGAAATGGAGCAGGCGCTTATGAAGATGCGCCTGCTCATTCAGGAATTTGATTTTGAAGAATTATTTTCCGTCGAATATTAGAACGGGCGGTCCAGATTATTCGGTTTCCGCCGCCTGTTTCGCGGGCAGAATGCAGTCTACAAAACGCTGGGCGAGCAGTTCCTGTCCGGCCGCGTTGAAATGGATATAATCCGTCATATAATCCAGGTAATTGTCTTCGTTGACGGAACCGTAGAAATTATCTATCCAGGAAACGCCGCAGTCGCTTGTAACATCCAGTTCTTTCTGCAGATAGTGGCTCAGCGTGCCGTTTCCAAGATCGGTACGGTCGCCGTTCTGGAAGTTTCCTTCCTCATCGATGCTGTGACAGAACGTATGGGACATTACAACAATTCTGATAAAAGGATAAGCTTCCTGAATTTTGGTGATTGCAGTCCGCAGGGCGCCGGTATAAGCCACGATGGAATAAGGGTCGTTGGGGTCATCGCTGGGCCTCTTCTGGATATAATCGATGCCGTCGTACATAATGCAGATAATGTCCACACTGTTCATATCAAGATCCTGCAGCATTTCCACCGTCGGAACAAAATCCGGGTCATAGCTGTAATAGGCGGCCGATAAAATGCGTTCAAAATCGCGCGTACAGATTCCTTCCGCCAGATAAGAAAGGCTCAGGGCATCCATCCAGTAGCCGTCGTTATAGGTCGGATAGGCGGCGCTTACCGTGGAACCCGTAAAAGAACCGTTATAGACCGTTGCGCCGGATTTGGCGGCGATCTGATTCGCAAGTCCGTGTTCATCGTTCCGGTTTAAGGAAAACGGGTCGTTTCCAAGACACAGAATCGTCGTAACGCCGTCGTCCTCGCGGCCTTCGAGCTTGTCCGGCGCGAGCGGGATGATGCTGTCCAGTACTTCGACGTCGAAATCGGTCGTTTCAAGGTCCGGGTCGTAGTCGGAAGGAACGCCTTTGTTCCATTTATAAAGTTTGAATGCGATGATTGCGACCGTAAGGACAATCAGCGAAAGAAATACAATGTGCAGATTGATATGAAACTGCGGTTTTGTTTCGGGAACGTCTTTTTTCGGCGTTTCCTTTGCCTTTGATTCCTGTTTCTCTTTCTGGGGTTCCGCGGCCGGAACGGCTTTTTTCTTTTTCGTTTCCTTAGTCTCTTTCGTAGTTTCTTTCGTCTCCTGATTCATAATGACACCTCCCTGCCCGGTTTCGGCGGGCATATATCAAAAATTGAATAATGATTCTGGATATATTTTACTATGACCGGACACAAAAATCCATGTATTCAGAAAATTTTAAGAAAATTATTAAAAATGTATTGCCGTTCGGAGGACAGCCGGGGGGGCGTGCGGTTTCTTTGTCGGCACACTTGCGCTCCGCGAAAAAGGCGCAGCGGTACTAAGTTCAAAAGCCGTAAAGAAGCTTTTTCACTAAGTACCGGCGCTTTTTCAAGGGCCTCCGCCAGAAAGCCACACGCCCCCGGCTGTCCTCCGAACGGCAAAAAAAGTACCGCCAACGAATACGCTTCATTGGCAGTACTTTTTTCAGATCGCTGAAACTGCATTGTCCATCAGGGAGTCACCTGTCAGAGTATAAGTAATGATCGCGGTCGGAGGCGCTTTGTGCAGTTCCTTATACCACTTACTGTATTTATACATACGGTAGGTGGTGCTCAGGCATTGCAGCTGCACATCATCCTCGAGACGGGTTAGAAAAAGCTCCCGCTCTTCCCTGTTCATGGCAACATAGTCCATGTACGGGATTTTAAGCTCCGTTATGCTTTCATTACAGTTTGGACAGGAACGCTTGTGTCCATTCAGCATATGGACGTGATGGCAACGCTTACAATAGTGCATGTACATCATGAAAAATTCCCCTTTTCTCAGTTGATAATGTTGAAATTGTAATGTTGCACTTATATTGTGTCAGTTCCGCATGGCAAAGTCAAGCGAATTGGGGCAGAAAATGGCAGAAAAGCGGTGTTAAATATCGCGCAAAGGGTGAACTGTTACCGTTTATTTGATAAAAATTCGTATTTTCTTGCTGAAAAAAGAATATTGTGATATAATACCGGCAAATTGTTAAAATGTGAAAGGTTTACATAAGCACATGAGTAAAAATCAGAAAAGAAAGGTTCATAATGATAAGCCTGTAAGGAAATTCCGCGGTATTCATGAAGATACGATGGAATTTATCGATCTGGATGAGGATGCGTATTACGGTACAGAGGAAGACGCGCGGTATTACGAAGATTATGAGAACGATCGTTATTATGCGGATGATGACGATGGCCGGTATTTTGAGGACGAAGAAGACGACCGGTATTATGCCGATGAAGATGACGGCCGGTATTATGAAGACGAAGAAGACGATCTGTATTACGCGGATGACGATGAATACGACATTTATTATGAAGAAGACGATTTGTATTATGAAATGGATGACGACGAGGATGCGTATTATGCCGCAGATGCCGACGAAGAAGACGGCTTTTTTGCGCGTATCGGTGATTTTTTTGCCGGCCTGAGCGCGGTGGACTGCATCGTGGCGGCTCTTGGTATTTTTATCCTGGCGGCCGCAGTTGTGACCGGAACGGTCTATTTCAGCGCGAGAAGCGTGTCCGAACAGGTGGATGCCTTTGCGGAAGTGGGAACTGAAATAGAGAATATCAGTGTGATCGGAGAGAGCGGGCTGATTGCGGTCGCAGACGCGGAGTCTGCCCGGATATCACAGATGATCGGGATGGAGACGGAGACGGAAGCGGTGCCGGGAACACAGGCCGGAGCAAAGCCTCAGGACGGTCAGATTGAAGTCGGCATCAATCTGACGACCATTCAGTCGGATATCAAAATTAAATTCGTCAACAAAGAGACGAATAAACTGATTGGAAGCGTTCCTTTTGAAGTAGAGGTTACGGGAGGAAGCAAGACTCTTCAGCTCAAAGACGATGATAAAGACGGCATCATTCATCAGTCCGGCCTTGCGGCGGGCACCTATACGGTGAAGCTGAAAGCGCTTCCGGACGGGGAATATGAGAAATACAATCTGTCTGCCCAGGGAGAGACGATTAAAGTTACGGATAAGATCGCTTATAAAAAAGTCGAGGTAGCCGATGAAATCAAAACGGAAGCCGAAGTAAACGTTGCGGCGGAAGATACGGCGAAGCAGAACACGGTGGTTGAATCCACGCTGAAAGACACTGTTGAATGGGTAGAATCCAGTAAAACGGAAGAAAATGCCGACAGCAATTACGAAGAGATCAAACGGGAAAATATTCCGGATCCGGTAACGCTGGCCAGAGCGGGCACTTTCATGAAGCTTGTCAACGATACGGCGGCGGGCGCGCTGCCAAACAGTCCGGAGCAGCCGTCGGTGCCCGTGACCGGTGAGGGGACAACGAATACGCCGCCGGCGGAGGGAACGCCGGACACGCCATCGACCGGAGAAGGAACGACAAATACGCCGCCGACGGGGGGAACGCCGGACATGCCATCGACCGGAGAAGGAACGACGAATACGCCGCCGACCAGCGAGGGAACGACGAATACGCCTCCGGCCGGGGGAACGACGGACACACCGCCGACCAGCGAGGGAACGACGAACACGCCTCCGGCCGGGGGAACGCCGGACACACCGCCGACCAGTACGGGAACGACCAATACACCGCCGTCAGGTCCGGTGATCAGTCCGGAACAGCCGTCGGTGCCGACCGGTCCGCAGACACCGTCCGCGCCGACGGATGCGGAGAAATTGAGCGCACTGAATCCGGCGCTTAATACGAAAACGCTGGCCCTGGCAAAGGGGGAAAGCGCGGCGCTGTCCGTTGTCGTTACGGGAAATGAGCCCTATACGGTCGAATGGAGCAGCAGCTCTCCGATTGCCGGCGTAAACAATGGCACCGTTACGGGTGTGGAAGCCGGGAGCGCGGTCGTTGCGGCGGTAATCAGAGTCGGAAGCGCAACGACGGTCTTAAACTGTACAGTGACGGTTACGGAAACGGCCGTTTCGTATACGGAAGTCAGGATCGAAGGAAGCAATACGGTTCAGATGGGACTTACCAGTGCCCTGAAAGGAACGACGGTTCCCGAAGGCGGCGTCGTTACATGGGCGAGTGACAATACGGGCATTGTAACGGTGGACAGCAATGGAGTTATGACAGGTGTGTCGGAAGGAACGGCCGTCATTACGGGAGCCTGTGGAAATGTAAAATCCACATTGCAGGTCACGGTCACGAAAAATCGTGCCGGCGATACGGTCACAAAACTGAAAGATAAGGACGGCAACCAGGTCTATATCAAAAATGACGAAGGCAGATATGTAGAAGCGGTTTATGCCGATTATTACAATGATAAGATGCTGTATCTGCGCAAAGCGGATGCGGACTGTTTTTACACGGGATGGCAGACGATCGACGGACATACCTATTTTTATGACAAAAACGGAAAGTATGTGACCGGGGAACAGATCATACAGGGAGCAAAATATACGTTTGACAGCGAAGGCCGGATGTCCAATAACTCCGGCACGATGGGCATTGATGTTTCCAAGTGGAACGGTTCCATCGACTGGAATGCGGTTAAAAACTCAGGTGTCTCCTACGTTATTATCCGCTGCGGTTACCGCGGCTCTTCCACGGGTGCGCTGATTGAAGATCCGAAATTTGCCAGCAATATAAAAGGCGCAAAGGCGGCCGGACTAAAAGTAGGCGTTTATTTCTTCAGCCAGGCGGTGAATGAGGCGGAAGCGGTCGAAGAAGCTTCGATGGCGCTGAATCTGGTGAGCGGTTACGGACTGGAATATCCGATTTTCCTGGATGTGGAAGCGAGCGGCGGTCGCGGTGATGCGATCGATACGGCGACACGGACCGCGGTATGCCGGGCATTCTGCGCTACGGTGCAAAATTCGGGATATAAGGCGGGCGTATATGCCAATACGACCTGGTTCAACACCAAAATCAATGCGGGAAGCCTGACGGATTATAAAATCTGGCTTGCCCAGTACGCGAGCGCGCCTACCTATACGGCTACCAGATACGATATGTGGCAGTATACTTCCAAAGGAAAGATCGGCGGTGTCAGCGGCAGCGTGGATATGAACATCAGCTATTTGAATTATTAAAATTTCTTGCAAATATCGTTCGTTTCTATCATAATAAATATGGAAGACGGACAAGTCCGTCTGACGGACCTGTATCGGTCGATTCTGCCGTGGAATGGTAATGGTTTTCCACGGGAGCTGAAAGGAGAAAACAAAAAATGAGAACTTACCTTGTAACAGGGGGCGCCGGCTTTATCGGTTCCAATTATATTCATTATATGTTTGGAAAATATGATAACGAGATCCGTATTATCAATGTGGATGCTCTGACCTACGCGGGCAATCTGGAAAACCTGAAAAGTGTTGAAAACAGGGAAAACTATACGTTTATCAAAGCGGACATCTGCGATAAAGAAACGATCAGCCGGATTTTTGAAGAAAATGATATCGACAGAGTAGTGCATTTTGCGGCGGAGAGCCATGTGGACAGAAGTATTAAAAATCCGGAAGTATTCATTCAGACGAATGTGCTCGGCACGGCGGTAATGCTCAACTGTGCCAGAGCGGCATGGGAGCTGCCTGACGGCACTTATAAAGCGGATAAGAAATTTCTGCATGTCTCCACGGACGAGGTTTACGGTTCGCTGGAAGAAGACGGCGGATATTTCTATGAGACGACCCCTTATGCGCCGCACAGCCCTTATTCGGCGAGCAAGGCCAGTTCGGACATGCTCGTAAAGGCTTATATGGACACTTACCATTTTCCGGCCAATATCACAAATTGCTCCAACAATTACGGCCCTTACCAGTTCCCGGAAAAACTGATACCGTTGATTATTAACAATGCTTTACAGGGAAAGAAACTCCCGGTATACGGCGACGGTAAAAATGTCCGCGACTGGCTGTATGTGGAAGACCACGCGAAAGCGATCGATATGGTGCAGGAAAAAGGAAGACTGTTTGAGACTTATAACGTAGGCGGCCATAACGAGAAACAGAATATCGAGATCATTCACATTATTATTGAAACTTTACAGGAGATGTTATCGGACGATGATCCGCGGAAGGCGCTTGTGAGCAAAGACCTGATTACTTATGTGGAAGACAGAAAAGGTCATGACAGAAGATATGCCATCGCGCCGGACAAGATTCGGGAGGAAATCGGCTGGGAACCCGAGACAATGTTCAAAGAGGGCATCCGGCTGACAATCCAGTGGTTTTTCGAACATGAAGACTGGATGAAAAATGTGACAAGCGGAGATTATCAGAAATATTATTCGGATATGTATAAAGTTTAAGAAGAACTTCTAAGACTTCGTAAAGAAGTTGATACAATCAGGAAGGGGAAAGATGATGAAGGGAATTATACTGGCAGGAGGGTCGGGGACCCGGTTATATCCGCTGACGAAGGCGGTTTCCAAACAGATTATGCCGGTTTACGACAAACCGATGATTTATTATCCGCTGTCGATTCTGATGCTGGCGGGAATCCGGGAGGTACTCATTATTTCCACGCCGAGGGATCTTCCTGTTTTTCAGGAACTGTTCGGGGATGGGCAGCAGCTCGGACTCCGGATGGAATATGCAGTACAGGAGACGCCAAGGGGATTGGCGGATGCTTTTATTATCGGGGCGGATTTCATCGGCAGCGACCGCGTGGCGCTGATACTGGGCGATAATATTTTCTACGGACAGAGTTTTTCCAGAGTGCTGAAAGAAGCGGCTTCCCGGGAAAAGGGCGCGACGATTTTCGGTTATTACGTCAGAAATCCGAGGGAATACGGCGTGGTGGAATTTGACGAAAACGGCGTGGCTTTATCCATCGAAGAAAAACCGGAGCATCCGAAAAGCAACTATGCGGTGCCGGGACTCTATTTTTATGACAACGATGTCGTGGAGATTGCGGCGAATGTAAAGCCTTCGGCCCGCGGAGAAATTGAAATTACGAGCATCAATAACGAATATCTGCGCCGGGGAACGTTGAAGGTGGAAACGCTCGGACGCGGTTTTGCATGGCTTGACACGGGGAATCACGATTCTCTGCTGGATGCGGCGGATTTTGTGGCGGCGTTTCAGAAACGGCAGGGATTATATATTTCCTGCATCGAGGAAATTGCATACAGAAGAGGCTTTATCGATAAAGAGCAGCTTTTGAAGCTGGCGGAACCTCTTTTAAAAACGAATTACGGACAGTATCTTGTAGAGGTTGCCAATGGACTCTAAGAAATTAAGAAGGACCCTGTTCCTGGTCGTTATGATGTTTTGTATGATAACGGTCATCGTTGCGATGATGAACTGGGAGCTGATCGAGGAAAAGCTGGGTCTGAGCGTCAAAACAGAGGAAACATCCGCAGACGTTGCGGAACCGACGGCAGAGGATAAGCAGATCGGAAACGATTTGCAGGCTTTTATGAATGACGAGACATTTTTCGACTCGGAAATACACTATAAGAGCATCGAGACTTATTCGGGCAAGGCCGTGTCCATCGTCATGAGCTCCGTTGCCAAAGACCTGCGTATCATGGTTGTGGACAGCGGCGGAAAACTCGTAACGGGCTTTCCCTTTACCGTGACGATTCAGGGATACGGAGAATATACGGATAAGGATGAAGACGGCATTATCTATATCGATAAACTGCGCGCCGGGGAATACAGCATTTCCCTGAATGAGGCGGAAGGGTACAGAGTGCCAAATACGGTAACGACAATTAAGGTAAAACAGGAAATCGAATACCGGGTTCTGGAAGATATCGAATATCTGATGCTGACCGAAGACGATATTGATGCGTCCAAAGAGGATACGGAAGTAAAAGAAGCGAGAGAGGATGCCGACGGAACGGAGAATACGGAATTTGTGTCTTCCGGCGAAGATGTGAAGAAAGGAATCGACGTTTCCAAGTGGAACGAGACGATTGACTGGGAAGCCGTGAAGGAAGACGGTGTGGAATTTGCCATTATCCGCTGCGGTTATCGCGGTTCTTCGAGCGGTTCCCTTGTTATCGATCCCAGATATGAAGAAAATATACGCGGAGCGATCGAAGCGGACATTCCGGTCGGCGTATACTTCTTTACACAGGCGGTCAATGAGGTGGAAGCCGTGGAAGAGGCCAGTATGGTTATCAATCTGATCAGACAGTATGATGTGGATTATCCGGTATTTCTTGACAGCGAGAGCGCGGGCGGAAACGGAAGGGCCGACGATCTGGAGGCGGAAGACAGAACCAGAATCCACAAGGCGTTTCTGGAGACGATTTCCAATGCCGGATATGCGACAGGTATTTATGCTTCGGCGAACTGGCTGAACGAGCGACTGAATATGACAGAACTGTCAGATTACAACACATGGCTTGCGGAGTATGCGGAAGTACCTTCTTATGCCGGATATTATCATATGTGGCAGTATACTTCCAAAGGTTCCATTGACGGTATTTCAACCAATGTGGATTTGAATCTGTGCTATATGAATATTGACACTTCCATCGATCATTCCATGGGAGCCGGCGGCTATACGGGCGTTGTGAACGGTGAAACGGGTAATGTGCCGACCGGCGGCAGAGCCGATTATTGATGCAAAAAGAAGGAAAGAAGAAAAGGAAAGGTGCGGAAATGGGAAAAATAAAGGTAGAAACATGTGAAATTGAAGGATTAAAAGTCATCACACCGGAGGTTTTCGAAGATGCCAGAGGGTATTTTATGGAAACCTATCAGTATGAGGATTTTAAAGCGGCCGGCATCGATCAGGTATTCGTACAGGATAATCAGTCCGCTTCCGTAAAAGGGGTTTTGCGGGGCCTGCATTTTCAGATTCAGTATCCCCAGGATAAACTTGTCAGAGTGTTAAAAGGAGAAGTTTATGATGTGGCAGTCGATATCCGTCCCGGTTCCAAAACCTATGGCAGGTATTTCGGCGTGCTGCTTTCCGCTGAGAATAAAAAACAGTTTTTTATTCCTAAAAATTTTGCACATGGTTTTCTTGTGGTTTCGGATACGGCGGAATTTGCTTATAAATGCACGGATTTCTATCATCCCAATGATGAAGGCGGGATATTATGGAACGATCCGGAGATAGGAATCGACTGGCCGATCGAAGAGGGCGTGAAACTGATTCAGTCGGAAAAGGATACCAAATGGGGCGGTATCCGAGAATTTACGGAGAAATATCGGAAATAAAGGCGGAGATCTCGTGAGCAAATGAGAGAAAACGATACGGTAACAAAAAAATATGTCTTTCCCAAGCCCGCAGCGATTGCAATTTTCTGGGGGCTTGGTCTGATTCTGGCAGTTGTGCTGATTATGCACCATAATCCGCTGGCAGATCAGGTGACGGAAAAAATGAAAAAAGTCAGCGGTTGTGTGCTGATAACATTCACATGCGTTATTTTTACTATTTTTTACGACGGCCTGACGACAATTCCGATCGAACTTTTTCAGAGCAGGCGCCTGATCTGGAAACTGGCGAAAAATGATTTTAAAAAGCGCTATGCGGGTTCATACCTCGGCATTATCTGGGCGCTGGCTCAGCCTGTCGTTACGGTCGTCATGTACTGGCTCGTATTCGATAAGATTTTCGACACGAGAAGCCAGCTCGTGGCGGGAGGCATAGAAGTGCCCTATGTGCTGTATCTGATGGCCGGCCTGGTGCCCTGGTTCTATTTTTCAGAGGCGATCACACAGGGTACAATGGCGTTATTAGAGTATAATTATCTTGTCAAAAAAGTAGTCTTTAATATCAGTATACTTCCAATCATCAAGGCAATTGCGGCGACATTTATCCATTTATTTTTCGTCTGTATTGTCCTGCTCGCAGCCATCGGGTATGGCTACTATCCGACTATCTATACGATACAGATCATATATTACAGTTTCTGCATGTTCCTTCTGGTGCTTGGAATGAGTTATCTGACCTGCGCCATCGTTGTATTTATCAGGGATTTACAACAGATTATTGCGATCGCTTTACAGATCGGCATGTGGGCGACGCCGATTCTGTGGGATATATCGACGCTGACGGACAGTATGAAGACTGTTTTTAAGCTGAATCCGCTCGTTTATATTGTGGACGGATACCGGAGCGCGCTTTACGGAGAAACATGGTTCTGGGAGCATTTTTATTCTTCTACTTACTTCTGGATATTTACCATCAGCCTCTTTTGCATCGCGACATTGATCTTTAAGAAACTGCGGGTGCATTTCGCAGATGTGCTTTGACAGAATGCCGCGCGAAAAACCGGAGGGAAGGGAAAGGTTCTGACATGGAAGAAAGAAAGGCCGCAATTCAGGTAAAAGACCTGGAGAAAATTTATAAGTTATATGATAAGCCTTCCGACAGGTTAAAAGAAACGTTTGGATTCGGACGGAAGAAAAAGCATACGGAGCACCATGCCCTGAAGGGTATCAATCTGACGATTCGACAGGGTGAGACCGTCGGAATCATCGGGACAAACGGCTCCGGTAAGTCTACAATCTTAAAGATCATTACGGGCGTTTTGAACCCGACCAGAGGAGAAGTTTCCGTCAACGGACGGATATCTGCGCTTTTGGAGCTGGGTGCGGGTTTTAACATGGAATATAACGGGATCGAAAATATTTATTTAAACGGGACGATGATCGGCTTTTCGGAAAAAGAAATCGATGAAAAAATGAATGATATTCTGGAATTTGCCGATATTGGAGAATATGTTCATCAGCCTGTCAAGACCTATTCCAGCGGTATGTTTGTCAGGCTTGCTTTCGCGGTGGCTATTAACATTGAACCGGAAATTCTGATCGTCGACGAAGCGCTTTCCGTCGGAGACGTTTTTTTTCAGGCAAAATGTTATCATAAATTTGAAGAATTTAAGAAAATGGGTAAAACCATCGTCTTCGTCAGTCATGATTTGAGCAGTATCAGCAAATACTGTGACAGAGTGGTGCTGTTAAATCAGGGCGTGAAGCTGGGCGAGGGAAATCCCAAAGAAATGATCGATGCCTACAAGCAGGTGCTGGTAGGACAGTATACGATAGAAGAGCCCGGTGCGGAGCGGCTTTTGGACGATAAACAGCTGCGCGAGCTGGCGGCCGGCGGAAAGAAAAAAAAGGCCGAAAAGGCGGGCTGCGTCAATCCGGATCTGCTGGAATACGGCTCCAAAAAAGCGGTGATTACGGAGTATTATATAACGGATGAAAAAGGAACGGTAACATCCGCGATTCTCAAGGGCAGCAGTTTTCACATTCATATGAAGGTTGATATGGCGGAGGATATTGCGGCGCCTGTTTTTGCTTTTACCATTAAAAATATCAAGGGAACGGAAATTACGGGAACCAATACGATGTTCGAGAAAGCCTTTCTGGAATCTGTGAAGGCGGGAGAACGGAAAGAAATTGTTTTTACACAGGAGATGAATCTGCAGGGCGGAGAATATTTGCTTTCGCTCGGTGTGACCGGTTATGAGGGGGATGATTTTACGGTTTATCACCGCCTGTATGATGTGCTGAACCTGACGGTCATTTCGGATAAAGACACGGTCGGGTTCTACGATATGAATTCAACGATTCAGATTTTGTAGAAGCAAAAAGGGACAATATTTGAGATGAGTAAGATAGGGTATGTATATTGCCTGAAATTTGCATTAACGCTTTTTATGACAATCGGATGTAATCTGATGGCCGGGGATTTCTGGCCGGAGAATATTTTTCCATATGTCTTTCTGATATTAATTGCCGGCGCTTTGTTTCATATTGACCGGGAAAAAATATTTGCCTGGGCGAAGGCGTATCAAAGCAGGATCATATTGTTATTTATGGCGGCTTTCCTTCTGCAATATGTTTTGCGGAGACCCGATATGGCGGAAAGTATGGTGATTCTGGCAAAGATTTGCGTGAAAATGCTGATATGCGGCATCACGCTGTCCGTTATCCTGTTATTATGTGCGTTTCGGTTATTCGGAGAAAAGAACATGCCTGAGAGATTATTTTGTCTTCTTTCCGCGGCCGCCGTATTATACTTTTATCTGATTCGGAAGATGGATGAGTTCAGGTATGCTTACGGAATCTATCTGGCGCTTCCGCTGTTGTTAATGCAGAGCGCCGCAGAGCCGGTCGATAAAATAAAGAAAAAGAAGTGTGGGAACGGAGGATTACGGTGACAGAAGAAATCGGAAAGGTCAGGCTTGACCTTACGCATTATCCGGGCGAGGATTATTATTGCGACGGAGCGGTCGAGGATGAACTGCTTGAGATTGCGAAAAATTATGCGGAAGTGGAGTATCCACGTATCATTGAGGAGCGGAAGAGCTGGCCGGTCCTCTATCATTTGTCGGCGCTTCGGGAAAATATCGTGGACTGGCTTCCCATCGATAAGAGCATGAAGGTGCTGGAGATCGGTTCAGGATGCGGGGCTGTTACAGGAGCGCTGGCCAGAAAGGCCGGAGAAGTAACCTGTGTGGATTTATCAAGAAAAAGAAGTCTGATCAATGCTTACAGGCATATGGACTGCGAAAACATAACGATTCACCTCGGGAATTTTCAGGATATCGAACCGGATCTGCCATGTGATTATGACTATATCTGCCTGATCGGCGTTTATGAGTATGCCCAGGCCTATATCAGTTCCGATACCCCTTATGAAGATTTTTTACGCATTGTCGGAAAACACAGAAAAAATAACGGTCGTATTGTTATTGCGATCGAGAACAAACTGGGATTAAAATATTGGGCGGGCTGTAAAGAAGATCATCTCGGCACATGGTTCAGCAGTCTGGAAGACTATCCGGAGGGAGGCGTTGTCAGGACTTTTACGAGGAAAGGACTCATAAAAGCAGCCGGACAGTGCGGCTTTTCGGATGTATCTATGTATTACCCTTATCCGGATTATAAGTTTATGACAAGCCTTTATTCGGACAGCCGTCTGCCGAAGCCGGGAGAGCTTACTTCCAATCAGCGGAACTTCGACCGGGAGAGGATGCAGCTCTTCGATGAAAAACTGGTATTTGATACGTTGATAAAAGAAGGGGAATTTCCTCTTTTTTCCAATTCTTATCTGATGGTTTTGGGCGAAACACCTGAAATTAAATATGCCAAATATTCCAATGACCGGGCCGAAGCCTTTCAGATCAAGACGCTCCTGACCGAGAATAACAGCGATGGAAAAACGGTCAGACAAATTGAAAAACATGCGTTATCAAATGAAGGCAGCGAACATATCCGGCGAATCCATGATTCGTATGAAAAGTTGACGGCGCGCTTCACAGGCGGAAAACTCCAAATAAACAGCTGTAAATTAAAAGAAGATTTGATTTCCGGGAAAGAAGATGGAAGTGACGCTAGCGTCATATTTGAATACCTGGAGGGAAAAACGCTGGAAGAATTGCTGGACGACTGTCTGGAACGGGATGAATTCGAAAAATTTCACGCGTTATTTGATGAATACCTGGAGCGGATTTCGTATCATGAAGAGGCCGCAGTTACTGATTATGACCTGATTTTTTCGAATATACTGATTACGGAAGACGGTCAGTGGCATGTGATTGATTACGAATGGACATTTTCCAGACAGGTTGAAGCAAAGGAGATCGCATTCAGGGCGGTTTATTGTTATTTGCTGGAAAATGAAAAAAGAAATAAATTAAATTTGGATTCAATATTGGACAAGCTGGGCGTGACGGAAGCCGAAGCGGAAGGATACAGACGGCAGGAGATGAAGTTCCAGAAATATGTGACGGGGAAAAGAATGTCGATGGAAGAAATAAGGGATGTTATTAATCAGCCCGTCTATGCGCTGTCGGAACTTCCGATGCGTTCTCCGGCCGAGAAGCAGAGAGAAAGAGTGCAGATCTATGAAGATAAGGGGAACGGTTTTTCGGAAGAGGATTCCTTTTTCCTGGAAGATGCTTCCGGCACGGAACGGAAGTTCCGCCTCGTGTTCGAAGGAGAACGGAAAGCGGTTCGCATCGACCCGTGCAGCGATTTCTGCATTGTTTATCTGGAAGAGATCAAATGGAACGGTAAGTCCGTTCCGGTGAAAGGAAAAGGCATCTCGACGAACGGCGTTCGGACGGGGGAAGGCGTTTATGCTTTTGCCACGCAGGATCCGAATATCACACTGTGGCCGGCGGAAGCGGAACAACGGCGGGAGAATGTGCTGGAAGTTTCCATGCAGGTGACAAGAATGCCGGAAGAGACGGTACGCCATATGCAGAAGAAGGGATTGTTTTGAGATGACGGGGGAAAAGTATGACTGGGCGGCTTATTACCGGGCGGCCTACGAGAGAGAGAAAAAGAAAAATACGCTTCTTGCCGGAAAAATAGCGGATGCGGAGGCGAAAGAAGCCGATCTGGCTTTCCGGCTGGGACGCATTCAGGGCAATGTGCTCTTTAAAGCTTCCGCGCCGGTGCGGAAATGTTATCATGCGCTTACGGCGTTTTCCCGCGGAGGAACCGGAGAAAACCGGAAAACGGCCGCGAAGAGAGACGGGGCGGCGGGAGCGGAAGAAATACGCCGTGCCTATGAACAGGAAGTGTTCCGGCAGAAACACCCATATCTGCAATGGATTGCCCGGACGGAAGGAAGCGGAAGGGTGCCGCACAGCCCGGCGGAAATCGTGGAAAGCGCGGAAGATGCGAAAGAATCGGGCCGGACAGGTTTTCTGCGGATAGAGGGATTCCGGATAATCGAGCCGGAGAACATGGACATTTGTATCGTTGCCTGCGGTGACGGTATCATAGAGGAAAGCGCGGTTTCGAAAGCCGCAGACTGGTTCCGGGAAAAAGGGAACTGCCTGTTTGCCTATGCGGATGAAGACTATTACTGGAAGAATCTGTTAAACCGGATGCACCCGTGGTTTAAACCATGCTGGTCGCCGGATACGATGCTTTCTTTCTGTTATATGGGGCATATGATCATCGTCAGAAAATCGATGTGCGGCAGACTGCTGGAAGAAAGCTGCGGCCGGACGGACAGCTTTTATGATCTGTGCCTGCGGCTGGAAGAAAAGGCTTATGCGCTGGAGGCCGGCATTTCCCATATCGAAGAGGTGCTTTTTCACAACCGTTATGAACCGGATGAGGCCGGGCAGAAACAGATTGCGGAAGCGAAAGCACAGGGCGAAGATGTGCTGGAGGTCGTTGAAAATCTGCTGAAGGCGGAACTGGAGCGGGGCCGTGACATGAAAGGATGCGGTCCGGATTTTCTGCAAACCAGGAAAGCGGCTCTGCAGAGAAGAGGGATTCGGGCGGAGCTCGAATGCGGTCCGGATCCGGATATCTTTCATGTTGTCTATGAAGCGCCGGCCGGTATGGTCTCGGTAATTATTCCGTCAAAAGACCATCCGGAGACGCTGGAAAAATGTCTTTCGTCTTTCCGGGAGAGGACGGCGTATGAAAACTATGAATGGATTGTCGTGGATAACGGCAGTACGCCGGAGAACAAAAGCCGTGTGGAAGCGCTGCGGGAAGAATACGGGTTTCTCTATTTGTATGAACCGATGGAATTTAATTTCTCCGCCATGTGTAATCTGGGGGCGGCCAGCGCGCGGGGAGAATATCTTTTATTTTTAAACGACGATATAGAAATCATTGAGAAGGACTGGCTGCGCATCATGGCGGGACAGGCAGCGCAGCCCTATACGGGAGCCGTGGGAGCCAAACTGTGGTATGCGGGAAGCGATCGGATCCAGCATGCCGGAATCACCAATCTTAACATCGGGCCGTCCCATAAACTGATTACTTTCCCGGATGACAGATGTTATTATTATGGGCACAATCAGGCGGTCTATGATGTCATCGGCGTTACGGCGGCCTGTCTTATGATCGGGAAAAAGAAATACCGGGAAATCGGCGGTTTTGAGGAATCCATGAAAGTAGCCTATAACGATGTGGATTTTTGCTTCAAACTGATGGAAGCGGGATACTATAATGTGCTTCGGAATGACGCCGTTTTATATCATGACGAGTCTCTCAGCCGGGGGCTTGATGAAGAAGATGAAGGGAAATGGGAAAGGCTTCTGCATGAGAAGGAAAATCTGTATGCGAGGCATCCGGGCATGAACGGCTGGGACGGATTCTATCATAAGAACCTGATTGACAACGCTTCCCGTTACGCATGTAATTTTAAATTTGGGTATGAAGAGCACTTAAAAACGACAGAATTGATTTTGGAAAATGCAGGAAATCTTGCAAGGGCTCAAAAAGGGCAGGTACAGCTGACCATCGACCGGGCGGAAGAACAGCATAAGATTCATCTTGAAGAACCGGATATCATGTTCCTGATGGGATGGAGCTATCTCCCCGGAGAAGACAATGCAAAGTATATCAGAAACATTGTATTTCAGCGGCCTGACGGGACTTTCTGCAAGGCGGCGCCGAACCCCTGGAGACGGGAGGATGCGGAGGCTGTTTTAACCGGTCAGGTCAACATTTCGCTGTCAGGGTTTACACTCCGCATAAAGAAGGAAAAATTGCATTCCGGTGTTTGGCGCGTCGGAATGCTCTTAACGGACGCTGAAAGCGGCCGACAATTTCTGACATGGTCCGACAGGGAAATGGTCGTAAAATGACCTCTAAATCATCTGAATTAAATTACGCACGATATTGAAAAATGCCGGTAAAATATAGAATCGTTTTTTAATAATCGAAAATTAAAAGCAGATTTAACCGGAAATGACCGGACGGAAACAAATAGAAAAACAACAGCCAAAACGGCGGGATGGAGGTAAGGCCGATGAAAGAAACGACAGATGCGTCAGAAAAAAACACTCGTTATTATAAAGAAGCCTATGAACGGGAACGGCAAAAGAACCATGTGCTTGTCGGGAAGCTGGCGGATGCGGAAGGGCGCGCGGCCGATCTGGAACAGAAGCTGAAACGGATTAAAGGCAGTATTTTCTGGAAGCTTTCCAAACCGCTGCGTTCGGCGGTGCATTGGATGCAGAGAACGAAAGAGCGCCTTGGTTATTACGGGAGCGTCAAGGGCGTTCTCCGGAAACTGGATGCCAAACGGATTGAGAAAAAAGCGAAGGCTTCGCACGGTACGGCCGGTTTCCCGACGCCGGAAGAAGCGCGGGAGCAGCGGGAGACGATTTTTGCGCGGGAAATCAAAATCAGCATTCTTGTACCTTTATATAATACGCCGAAACAGTTCCTGACGGACGCAATCGATTCCGTGCTTGCACAGACTTATGAGAACTGGGAGCTCTGCCTGACGGATGATTCCGATGCGGAACACGATTATGTGGAACAGATGTGCGAAGCGTATATCGAAAAGGACAGGCAGTACTTACAGGCGCATCCGAAACTGCGGGAGCTTGTCGGAACGGAAAGCCGAATTTTGTACAGGCGGCATGAAAGAAGCGGCGGCATTGCGGGCAATACCAATTTCTGCCTTTCGCTGGCAGGCGGGGAATATATCGGTCTTTTTGACCATGACGATATACTGCATCCGGCGGCGCTCTATGAATATGTGAAAGCGATCTGCGAAAAAAATGCGGATTACATCTACTGCGATGAGGCAACTTTTCACGGAAACAGCATCGACAATATGATCACGCTTCATTTTAAGCCTGATTTTGCGATCGATAATCTGCGCGCGAACAATTATATTTGTCATTTCAGCGTATTTGACAGAAAACTGCTCGCCGGAACGGAGCTTTTCCGGCCTAAGTACAACGGCAGTCAGGATCACGATATGATTCTGCGTCTGACCGCTCAGGCGAAGCATATCGTGCACATTCCCAAATTACTGTACTATTGGCGTTCCCATAAGGGCAGCGTGGCCGCGGATTTGAACGCGAAGGCTTACTGCATTGCGGCGGGAAAAGGCGCGGTAGCCGATCATCTGGAAAAACTCGGGTTTGAAAATTTTGAAATTACTTCTACCAAAGCCTTCGATACGATCTACCGCATCCGGTATGAGATTCAGGGCAATCCGCGGATATCCGTCGTGATTCCGAACAAAGACCATTACGAAGACCTGAAACGCTGTATTACTTCTATTATAGAAAAAAGCAGTTACGACAATTATGAGATTATTGTCGTGGAGAACAACAGTACGAGCGATGAAATCTTCCGTTATTATGAGGAACTGCGGAAAAATACACAGATTCGGATCGTAACGTATGAAGGGGAATTTAATTATTCCCGTATCAATAATCTGGGTGTATCCGCCGCGTCCGGCGATTATGTGCTTTTGCTCAACAATGATACGGAGGTCATAACCCTGGACTGGATGGAAGAGCTGCTAATGTATGCCCAGCGCAAAGATGTCGGCGCGGTCGGCGCCAAGCTGTATTATCCCGACAAGACCATCCAGCATGCGGGCGTTGTGATCGGACTGGGAGCGCACCGGACAGCGGGCCATACGCATTACCGGGTGAGCAGCAGCAACCTCGGCTATATGGGCAGACTGTGTTATGTACAAAATATGACAGCCGTGACAGGCGCCTGCCTGATGGTGAAAAAGGAGATTTATGAAGAGGTCGGCGGGCTGGATGAATCGTTTGCGGTGTCCTTAAACGATGTGGATTTCTGTCTGCGCATAAGGGCGGCGGGATATCTGAATGTGTTTACGCCTTTTGCGGAACTTTACCACTACGAGTCCGCGTCAAGAGGGCTGGACAACGAAGGCGAGCGGGCGGCCCGTTATAACGAAGAGTCGGAACGTTTCCGCGCAAAATGGCGTAAAGAACTGAAGGCCGGGGATCCGTACTACAATCCGAATTTTTCACTGGACCGGAGCGACTTTGCTTTGAAAATTGAATCATAATGTGTTATACTTGTACGTAACGTATTGCGGCATACGGATGGAACCCGTATGCGGGGAAAGAATAATGATGGAGGTAAAAAGGAATGGGTTACAAAGAACAGTATGCATTCTGGCTGGAAGATTCTTATTTCGACGCGCAGACGAAGAACGAACTTCAGGCGATCAAAGATGATGAGAAAGAAATTGAAGACCGCTTTTATAAGGAGTTGGCATTTGGTACCGGCGGACTGCGGGGTGTGATCGGCGCGGGAACGAACCGCATGAATATCTATACTGTCCGCAAAGCAACACAGGGCCTGGCAAATTATATTAAGAAACAGGGCGGGGAAGAGAAAGGCGTGGCAATCGCTTATGACTCCAGAAGAATGTCTCCGGAGTTCGCGGATGAAGCGGCGCTCTGTCTGGCGGCCAACGGCATCAAAGCTTACGTATTCGAATCGCTTCGGCCGACGCCGGAACTGTCCTTCGCGCTGCGTACGCTTCATTGTATTTCCGGTATTGTGATTACGGCAAGCCATAATCCGCCGGAGTATAACGGCTATAAATGCTACTGGGAAGACGGCGCACAGGTAGCGGCGCCAAGAGATCAGGAGATTATTACGGAAGTCAATAACGTGACGGACTATCATGATGTAAAGACGATGGAGAAAGCGGATGCGGTCAAAGCCGGGCTTTATCAGGTAATCGGACAGGAAATTGACGATCAGTATATGGCGGAGCTGAAGAAGCAGATCATTCATCCGGAAATCATTGCGGAAGCTGCGGATGATATGAAAATTGTATACTCTCCTTTTAACGGAACCGGAAATCTGCCGGTCAGAAGGATTTTGGATGAAATCGGCTTTAAGAATGTTTATGTTGTGCCGGAACAGGAAATGCCCGACCCGGATTTCACAACGCTTGCCTATCCGAATCCGGAAGACCCGAAGGCCTTTACGCTGGCGCTTGAACTGGCAAAAGAAAGAAATGCGGATATCGTGCTCGCGACCGACCCGGATGCGGACAGATTGGGAATCTATGCGCTCGATACGAAGAGCGGCGAATATATTCCCTTTACCGGAAACATGTCGGGGATGCTGATTGCGGAGTATATTCTGAGAGAAAGAACCGCTTCCGGTAAGATGCCGGAGAATCCCGCGCTTGTTACGACAATCGTTACAACCAATATGGCGAAAGCGATTACGGATGATTATAACGTAAAATGTATCGAAGTGCTGACGGGATTTAAGTACATAGGCGAGCAGATCAAGCTGTTTGAGCAGACCGGCTCCAACAACTATGTATTCGGTCTGGAAGAAAGCTACGGCTGTCTTGCGGGAACCCATGCGAGGGACAAGGACGCCATCGTTGCGGTGATGTGTCTGTGCGAGATGGCGGCATGGTGCAAAAAGAACGGAAAGACCGTCTGGGATCAGATGATCGCGCTTTATGAGAAGTACGGCTATTTTAAAGAGAGCCAGTATTCCATTACCATGAAGGGCATCGACGGCGCGAAAGAAATCGAAGAACTGATGAATAAACTGAGAAGCAATCCGCCGAAGAATTTTGGCGAGCTGAAAGTGAAAGAATTCAGGGATTATACGACGGGCAGAACATTGAATCTGGAATCCGGCGAAGAAGGCGAAACCGGGCTTCCGAACTCCAATGTGCTCTATTTTGACCTGACAAACGATTCCTGGTGCTGCGCACGGCCTTCGGGAACAGAACCGAAAATCAAATTTTATATGGGCGTAAAAGGCAGCAGCCTGGAAGATGCGGAAGCTAAACTGCAGAAATTGACAGAAGATTTAAAGGCATATCTGTAAGAAGATGGGAAAAGGTAGAATCGTCCTGATTTCAGGGCGATTCTACGCTATCGGGAGAAAATGGGAAATCGTATTTTAAAAATCAGTAATGTGAAAAAAACATTCCGTTATCTTCGAAAGAACGGGCTTCGTCATGCTTTTTATGCGGCCAGGGAACGAATAGAAGAAGAAAAAAAGGCAGACTATGTTTATGAGGAACCGGATGAGGCATGTCTCGCGGCGCAGAGAACGGATTGGAAAAGATTTCCTTACTGTTTCAGCATTGTCGTTCCGGCCTATGAAACGAAAGAACAATATCTGCGGGAGCTGATCGATTCCGTCAGAAACCAGAGCTATGAAAGATGGGAACTGATCATCGCGGACGCGGGAAAAAGCGGCCGGGCAGAAGCGGTGGCGGCGGAATATCAGAAGAAAGAGAAAGAAAACCGGATTCGTTATTTTCGTCTGGAAGAAAACGGCGGCATTTCGCAGAATACCAACGCCGGCATTAAGGAAGCGTCGGGCGATTATATCGGACTGCTTGATCACGACGATCTGCTGGCCCCGGATGCGCTTTATGAAATGGCGCTTGCCATCGACAGGGCAAAAACGGGAGAAAATAAAGAAACACCTGTTTTGTTATACAGTGACGAAGATAAGTTTGAAAATAACGGAAGTTACAGAACACCGAACAGAAAAGAAAACTTTAATCTGGATTTGATTTTGTCCAACAATTATATTTGTCATTTTATGATGGTGCGCACCGATTGGATGAAACGGATGAAACTGCGGAAAAAATATGACGGTGCGCAGGATTATGACCTGGTGCTGCGGATTGTCGGCGGGCTTATGCAGTCCGTGCCGGCGGTGCGTCTTCCGGAACAGATTGTTCATGTGCCGTCCGTGCTGTATCACTGGCGCTGTCATGAACAGTCCACGGCGGATAATACCGCCAGCAAGATGTATGCTTACGATGCCGGGAAGGCCGCGCTGGAAGATTTCTGCCGTTCCAGAGGATGGAAAACGCAGATTTCCCATTCTCTGCATCTGGGATTTTACCGAATCGAATATATACCTGATATACTGACGGCTCGCCGGGATGTGGGAATCGTCGGCGGCCGGATTCTTGACGGACATAATAAGATAGCGTCAGGAATTTATGATGGTGAAGGAAACCGGCTCTATAAGGGACTGCACAGAGAATACAGCGGAGGCAGCACCCATCGGGCGGCGCTTGCGCAGGACTGCGCGGCGGTCGATATCCGCTGCATGCGGCTTGGCGAAGGGATGCGCCCGGTATTTGAAGAAATCACAGGTGTTCCATATACCGAGACGGGAAAGCAGCTGTTAGCGGATGTTTCCGGCATTTCCTGTGATGAGGCGGGGTATGGAAAGCTGAGCATGGAGCTCGGACGGGCGGCCCGGGAAATGGGATTTCTTGTCGTCTGGGACCCCCGGATTACGGTAAAAATAAACGCAATGGAGATTTAACAAAATGAATTCAACGATTGTAATACCGACCTGCAACGGCCGGCATTATCTGGAAAAATGCCTGAAATCGCTGGCAAAGGAAGATACGCATATCGTCGTGATCGATAACGGTTCCACCGACGGCACGTTCGACCTGGTAGCCGATGATTTTCCGGAAGTGGAGTATATTTCCTTTTCGGTAAACACGGGATTCTGCAGGGCGGTGAATGCGGGCATTGTGGCAACGACAACGAAGTATGTTATTTTCCTGAATAACGATACGATCGTGGAGCCGGGTTTTGTGCGGGAGCTGGAAGCGGTTATGGAGCAGGATGAACGGATTTTCTCGGCTTCTGCAAAAATGATTTCCATGAAAGATAAAAGCAGGATTGACGATGCCGGCGATCTGTACTGTGCACTTGGATGGGCCTTTGCGCTCGGAAAGGGCAGGCCGGAGAAAGAATACCGGACAGGATATTCCATTTTTGCTGCCTGCGGCGGAGCCGCTATCTACCGTATGGCAGTATTCGAACAGATCGGAATGCTGGACGAAAATCATTTTGCCTATCTGGAAGATATTGATCTCGGATATCGGGCCAGGATTTACGGATACCGCAGCGTATTTGCGCCGAAAGCCCGCGTATACCACGTCGGGAGCGCTTCTTCCGGTTCCCGCTACAATCGGTTTAAAACGGATTTATCCGCCATTAACAGCGTTTATTTGATTTATAAAAATATGCCTGTACTGCAGGTGTTATTAAATCTCCCGTTTCTGCTGCTCGGTTTTGGAATCAAAACGGTCTTTTTTATGAAAAAAGGACTTGGAAAAACATATCTGTGCGGGCTTTTAAAAGGAATCCGTTTCTGCACGAAGCCCGAAGCGAGAAGGCGTAAAGTGCCTTATGAACACCGGCATTTCTTTTCTTACTGCCGCATACAGGGAATGCTTTGGTGGAATATAATCAGACGGTTTACCAGTCGCTGATGATCGGGAGGCTCCTATGATAAAAGATAATCAGAAATACTTTAACAGACTGCATGTCCTGATCGATGCGCTTGTTATCATTCTTTCCTATGCGCTTTCCTGGTATCTGAAATTCGCAGGCCCGTTTTCGGAAAACGATCCGCAGATCGGCGCGCTGCAATGGCAGACATATTTTGAACTGCTTTATTTTATTGTGCCCGTCTATCTGGCGCTGTACTACTATTTTAATATGTACACGCCTAAGCGTGCCACGGTTCATAAATATGAAATTTTTAATATTTTTCAGGCGAATACGGTAGGAATCATTATTCTGATGGCGGGATGGTATATGGTAAAGCAGATACACTTTTCCCGTATTATGATCGCGATGTTCTATGTGATCAATATTACCTTTGCGACGATCAGCCGTTCCATCATCCGTTCTGTACTCCAGTATCTGCGTAAAAAAGGCTATAATCTGAAATATATCCTGCTGGTCGGCTATTCCAGGGCAACGGAGGAATACATCAACAGATTAAACGCCAATCCGCAATGGGGCTATGTAGTCCGGGGAATTCTGGATGACGCGGTGCCAAGAGGCACGATGTACAAGGGCGTCAAAGTTCTTGGAAGGATCGAAAATCTGCTTTATATTCTGCCGGAGAATAAGCTGGATGAAATTGCGATTACGCTGTCGCTGAATGATTATGACCGGCTGGAATACATCGTTGACCTGTGCGAGAAATCGGGTGTGCATACGAAGTTTATTCCCGATTACAACAGCCTTTTTCCGAGCAGGCCGTATACGGAAGATCTGATGGGGCTGGCGGTCGTCAATATTCGTTATGTACCGCTTACCAATACGCTGAACTGGATTATGAAACGTTTTATCGATATTGTCTGTTCCCTGTTCGGCCTGTTGTTCTTTTCTCCGATTATGATCGCCGCCGCGGTCGCGATCAAATGCAGCAGCAAAGGGCCTGTTATTTTTAAACAGGAGCGCATCGGGCTGCATAATAAACCTTTTTTGATGTATAAATTCAGGACGATGGAAGTGCAGAAGCCGGGAGCGGAGAAAAAGGGGTGGACGGTGAAAGATGACCCGCGCGTCACAAGAGTCGGGAAACTGCTTCGCAGAACGAGCATGGACGAGCTTCCGCAGTTTTTTAATATTCTGAAAGGGGATATGAGCGTTGTGGGGCCGAGACCGGAGCGGCCGCAGTATGTGGAAAAATTCAGGGAAGAGATACCGCGGTATATGGTAAAACATCAGGTGAGGCCGGGGCTGACCGGATGGGCTCAGATCAATGGCTATCGCGGCGATACGCCCATCAAACGAAGGGTGGAATACGATATTTTTTATATCGAGAACTGGACGCTTTCTTTTGATATTAAAATTATGCTGCTGACGATATTTAAGGGTTTTATAAATAAAAACGCCTATTAAAGTCATACTATTAGGAAGAAAACTTTCATAAGGAAAATATTAAGGAATTCTAAATAATTCCTGAACATGACACAAGATTCTTGCAATTATGACAAGATGTAGTATAATCTTGTAAGGTAGTTGTGTCGTTTTGTGATTTGTAATTTGTGATATTTTTATCAGACACAGGTTTTCAGCACAGAAAAAAGGGAATTGAGGGAGTACAAAATATGACAAAGAAGAGTAGAGATTCTTACGATTACGATTATGACTATGAAGACGAGAGAAGACCTGCCAAAAAGTCTTCGGGTTCTTCACGCAGATCATCGGGCGGACGATATTATGAGGATGACAGACCTTCCGGAAAGAAGAAGTCTTCCTCTAAGAAAAAGAAGAAAGAACAGGCAAAGAAAAAGAGAAGAAGAATTATCCTTTTTATAACGGAATTATTCGTTCTGTCGATTATGGTAGTCGTTCTCTATGGCGTTATGAAGGGCGAGAAGACCGGTAAAATGGAGCTGGATGAAGAAAAGATCATTGTCAACGATGTCGTGAAGGAAAAAGAAGAAACGACGATGAAGGGCTTTCGGAATATTGCGCTGTTCGGTGTGGATTCCACGACGGGTTCTCTGACAAAGGATACCCGAAGCGATACGATTATGATCGCATCCATTAACCAGGATACCGGGGAATGCAGGCTCGTTTCCGTATTCCGTGATACTTATCTGAATCTGAGCAATGACAGCTATAATAAATGTAATGCGGCCTATGCAAAAGGCGGGCCGGAGATGGCAATCAGCATGCTGAACCTGAATCTCGATCTGAATATTACGGATTTCGTTACGGTAGGTTTTGCAGGGCTGACAGATACAATTGATGCGCTCGGCGGCGTTTATATTGATGTGAAGGATAACGAAATCAGCCATTTGAATAACTATCAGTTATGTATTGCGGATGACTTAAAGCGTTCTTATACGCCGGTTACCTCTTCCGGTGAACAGCTTCTTGACGGTCTGCAGGCTACCGGATATTGCCGTATCCGTTATATTGCCGGCGGCGACTTTACGCGTGCGCAGCATCAGAGAGAAGTTTTGAGCGCGGTAGCGGAACAGGCGAAAAAAGCGTCTCCCGCGGCGCTTGCGGAAATAGCGAATAATGTATTCGGTGAAGTATATACGTCTTTGGATTTAACGGAGATTGTTGAGCTTCTGGCCGATGTCAATAATTATACGATTGTAGAAACGGCCGGATTCCCCCGGGAGGAGAACAGAACGACAGGCAAGCTCGGCACAAAGGGCGACTGCGTTATCCCGGTTAATCTGGAAGAAAATGTAAAATGGCTGCATCAGTTCCTGTTCAATGATTATGAATATACACCGTCTGCAATGGTGCAGGAATGCAGCAGACAGATCGAATCCGATACGGGTAAAACTTTAAATTAACTTAACGGAAAAAGCAAAGGGGCCTATTCGGGCCCTTTCATGCTATATGGGGGAGATACTGTGGAAAAAGTGGATGTGGTCATCCTGACTTATAAGCCTGAACAGAAGTTTTTGGACTTAATGGAGAAACTGGCGCATCAGACGGTTCCGGTCAACAAAATCATTATTATGAATACGGAGCAGAAATATTTTGACCGGCTGACGTATGGCACGCTTTTTTCCAAACAATATAAGAATGTTCAGATCAGACATTTATCCAAACGGGAATTTGATCACGGGCGTACCAGAAACAGCGGTGTCCGCTGTTCGGAAGCGCCTGTTTTTGTTATGATGACGCAGGATGCGGTTCCTGCGGACGAATTTCTGATAGAAGCGCTGCTTCGTTCGCTGGAGCAGGAAAACGCGGCCGTGGCTTATGGCCGGCAGCTGGCGCCGGAATCCTGTACGGAAGCGGAAAAATTCACGCGGAATTTTAACTATCCGCCGGAAAAAGCCGTGAAAACAAAAAATGATATTGAAAAACTCGGCATCAAAACTTATTTCTGTTCCAATGTGTGCGCCGCTTATAAAAGAGATGTTTTCGACGCATTGGGCGGCTTTATCAAACATACGATATTTAATGAAGACATGATTTATGCGGCGAATGCCGTGCAGGCCGGATATGCCGTTGTTTATCAGCCGGAAGCGAAAGTGTATCATGCCCATGATTTAAGCTGCGGCGAGCAGTTTCACCGAAACTTCGATCTGGGCGTTTCCCAGGCAGATCACCCGGAGATCTTTGCGTCGGTTTCTTCCGAGTCGGAAGGCGTCCGGTTGGTAAAGATGACGATTGCGCATCTGAAAAAGAAAAAAATGTGGATGCAGATTCCGGGCGTTATCATCAAGAGCGGGTTTAAATATGCGGGCTACCGGCTGGGCAGGCAATATAAGAGCCTGCCCAGGAAACTGGTTGTGAAATGCTCGGCAAAGGCGAACCGGGAATATTGGAACCGATAAGGAATGAAGACTTTCTAAGATGCCTGAGAGACGGCATCCGGGGAACTCGGTTTTTGGGCTTTGGACGTGGTTTGCGGTTTGAGCGGAATGGAGGATTTATATGTGTGGAATTGTGGGATATATTGGGAAGGAACAGGCGGCGCCGATCATTCTGGACGGTCTGGCAAGACTGGAGTACAGGGGCTATGATTCGGCCGGTATGGCGGTGTTTGACGGAGAGAAGATTGATATTCAGAAATCTGCGGGGCGTTTGAAAATTCTGGAAAATCTGACGCGCGGCGGTGAAAGTATGCCGGGCGTGTGCGGCATCGGCCATACGAGATGGGCAACCCACGGCGCGCCCAGCGATGCCAACGCGCATCCCCATTTTAATAAAGAAGAAACGATCGCGGTCGTACATAACGGCATCATCGAAAACTATTTGCAGCTTCGCAAAAAGCTGACGGGAAAAGGCTATCAGTTTGTTTCCGAGACGGATACGGAAGTGCTGGCCCATTTGTTAGATTACTATTATAAAGGTAACCCGTTAGAAACGGTGACAAAGGTGCTGCACCGTGTAGAAGGCTCTTATGCGCTGGGCATTATGTTTGCGGACTGCCCGGATCAGATTTTTGCGGCGAGAAAAGACAGTCCGCTTATCGTGGGAGAAAATAAAGACGGATGCTTCATTGCCTCCGATGTGCCGGCGATTTTAAAGTATACGAGAAAAGTCTATTATGTGGATAACCATGAAGTGGTCAGGCTGCGCGCGGATCATATGCACTTTTATACGGTGGACGAGGAAGAAATCGAGAAAGAAGCCGTTACCATCGACTGGGATGCCAACGCGGCGGAAAAGGCCGGATATGAGCATTTCATGTTAAAAGAAATGTATGAGCAGCCTAAGACCATCGCCGATACATTGACTCCAAGAGTCAAAGGGAAAGATGTGGTGATCGAAGAACTGGGTATGACGGACGACGAACTGCGGGAAATTAAAAAGCTTCATATCGTTGCCTGCGGTTCCGCCTACCATGCCGGCATGACGGGAAAATATGTGCTGGAAGGGCTGGCCAGGATTCCGGTGGAAGTCGATCTGGCTTCGGAATTTCGTTATCGGGACCCGATTCTGGAAGAAGGGGCGATGGTCATTGTCATCAGCCAGTCGGGGGAAACAGCCGATACGCTGGCCGCTTTGCGCGAAGCAAAAGCGAGAGGTTTTCGGGTGCTGGGCATCGTCAATGTGGTGGGGAGTTCCATCGCCAGGGAGGCGGATAATGTCATGTATACATGGGCGGGGCCGGAAATTGCGGTGGCGACTACAAAGGCTTACAGCGCGCAGCTGATTGCGCTGTATCTGCTGGCGATGAAGCTCGGAAAGGCGCGGGGAAAGATTTCGGATGACCTTTTTGCCTCTCTGCTGACGGATCTGCGCCGCCTGCCCGATCAGATCGAACTTCTTTTGAATAATAAACTGCGGATCCAGAAATTTGCAAACCGTTACATCGGCGCCAAAGATATCTTCTTCATCGGGCGTGGCATCGATTATGCGATTTCGCTGGAGGGCTCCCTGAAGCTCAAAGAGATTTCCTATATACATTCGGAGGCCTATGCCGCCGGAGAACTGAAACACGGTACGATTTCCCTGATCGAGGAGGGAACGCTTGTGGCGGCGGTTTCCACGCAGCCCGATCTGTATGCAAAGACGATCAGCAATATGGTGGAAGTGAAGGCAAGAGGCGCTTTCGTGCTGGCGGTAACATGCGAGGGAAACAAGGAGATCGAGAAAGCGGCGGATTATGTCATTTATATTCCGGAGACCAATCCGTATTTTGCGAACTCGCTTGCGATCATACCTTTACAGCTGTTCGGCTATTATGTGGCTGTCGGCAAAGGCTGTGACGTGGATAAACCGCGAAATTTGGCGAAATCTGTTACCGTCGAATAGACATGGAAGATTTTCCGATCTTTTCCGGATTGATTAAAAAAAATTTTGAAAACACAAAATCAAAAAACTTTTATCACAATTTGTACACAATTCCAAGTTATACTGTGTTCATACCTTCAGGAAACAGGGTGTGTCCCATAAACCATTGAAGGCGGTCAATCAGGAAAATTGGCTCGGCCGCAGGACAAAGCGGGGAGCAGGAAAGGGGTCTTTACTATGTATGATAATAATTTTCCGGGCAATCATCATGACAATGTCAGCGGCGATATGGGCGGATATGATATGGGAGGCCGTGACGCAGGCAGCGGCGATACGGGCAGCCATGATACGGGCAGTCTTACCAAAGGATTGGATACCGCTCAGAATACGGGATTGAATATTACAGGAGGAATTTTCAGTTCCCAGACCGCACAGAGTTCCCAGTCTTCCCAGAATATGCCGGGTACGCAGACCGGGCAGAATGCGCAGGCGAAGACAGGCAGTCAGCCGTCGATGGATGTTTACGGAAACGCCGGTCAGACGAACAGTTATTTCGACCATACGGGCAGAGACTACGGATATAATACCGGGATGTACCGGAGTCAGAGCGCCGGGCAGAATACGGGAAGCTACCAGTATGGAAATACCTATCCGGGCGATTACGGACAGAATGAACAAGATAAAAAGAAGAAAAAAAAGGACGGGATGCCTCCTTTTTTGAAAAAGGCGCTTATCAGCGTATCTCTCGGGTTGTTTTTTGGCGTCTGCGCCGGACTCGGCTTTTATGCGGTAGAGGCGGCAACGGGAATGCTGGATGGCGGGAAAGCGGAAACGGCAGTCAGCGCGGAAATAAGCGAACAGGCGGATGTGGGAAAAGAGACCGGAGAAGCTTTGTCTGAAACGGAACAGGAAACCGACGATAAAGCAGCTGCTTCCGGGCAGGAGAAAGATATTAAAATGACGCTTGAGACGGCGCCGCAGGTGGCGGCGGTACAGGATGTTTCGGGCGTAGTAAAAGCCGTTATGCCTTCGGTTGTTTCCATCAGCAACACTTATACGGAAACAATGTCGTATTTCGGGCAGGCGATGACCAGTGAAGCGGAAGCGAGCGGCTCCGGTATCATCGTTGGCGAAAATGATTCGGAACTTTTAATCGTAACCAATTATCACGTGGTCATGGATGCGGACAAACTGATGGTACAGTTTGTAGAAGGCAGCGAGGCGGAGGCGGTCATCAAAGGGACCGATGCCAAGATGGATCTGGCGATCATTGCCGTACCGACTGAAAATATTCTTAATTCCACACTGGAACAGATCGCCATTGCAACATTGGGCGATTCGGATTCTCTGAAAGTCGGAGAGCCGGCCATTGCAATCGGAAATTCTCTCGGTTACGGCCAGTCGGTGACAACGGGTGTCATCAGTGCGCTTGACAGGGATATGGAACTTTCGGATGGCAGTACGGGCACATTTATTCAGACGGATGCCGCAATCAATCCGGGTAATTCCGGCGGCGCCCTTTTAAATATGAAAGGCGAAGTAATCGGTATCAATTCCAATAAAATCGGCGGAAGCGTTATCGAGGGTATGGGCTATGCGATTCCGATCTCTGCGGCAAGTCCGATCATTGCGGATTTGATGTTACGGGAAACGAAGAACAAAGTAGCGGAAGAAGAAAGAGGATATCTTGGCATTTCCGGCATCAGTGTAACCAATGAAGTATCGTCCGCCTATGGAATGCCGGAAGGTGTTTATATCGCGCAGGTCTACGAAAATACGGCGGCTGAGGCGGCAGGGCTTAGAAAGGGCGATATCATTACCGAGTTTGACGGCATTCAGATTTCCTCCATGGATGAACTGCAAAGACAGCTGGAATACTATGCCAAAGGCGATACGGCGCAGATCACCGTTATGACTCTTGGCAGCGACGGTTATCACAGCGAAACCGTTGATATTACGCTTGGAAATAAAGTAGAGCAGTAAAAATGCCGGAAAATAAGATTCCGTAAGGTTTCAGGACCTTACGGAATTTCTGTTTTACAGTTTTGCGGTTCACCGGCAGCCCGGCCCTGCGGAAGCATTGTTCTCTGGCGGCGGCCCTGGAAAAAGCGCCGGTTCTTAGTGAAAAAGATGCTTTGTATCTTTTGAACTTAGTACCGCTGCGCCTTTTTCGCGGAGCGCAAGCGTGCCGCCAAAGAGAACAATGCTTCCGCAGGGCCGGGTTGCCGGTGAAATATCATATTTTCAGGAAAGACTTTCTTTAGAAAAAGTTCACTTGTGGGAAGACGGAATTTATACTATCATAAAAAGAGAATAACGTTTTTTTGAGGCGTTGGAAGGCGCCGCCGGAAGGCCGGGTTATTTCTGAAAGAAAGAGGAAGGAAACGGTGTGGTGTAAATATGAATGATCATGAAAGAATTGACGGGAATGAGACTGAGGGAAAGGCAGCTTCAACTTTTGAACCGGTTTGTCAGGAAAAGCAGACGGATGGAAATAAACAGGAGAAAAGCGGCTGGGATTTCAGGGAGCTGGACGATGTGGAAACGCAGAAACAGGAACTGATGAGCCGGCGCGCGGAGCATGGGCATGCGGATGCGGCAAAATATGGTGCAGGGGAACCGGGCGGGATGAAATCCGATGGGGGAACCCCGGACGAAACGGAAGCCGACAGCCCGGATACGGACATAGCCGTAACGAACGGCCGGGATGCGGCGGCCGGAAAAGGAACGGTGCCGCCTCAGAGAGAAGAAAGGCAGGATGATTATGAGGAAGTCTGCTTTATCTGCAGAAGGCCCGAGAGCAAGGCGGGTAAAATGTTCAAGCTGCCCAACCATATCTGTGTCTGCAATGACTGCATGCATAAAACGATGGATACGGTCAGCCAGTTCGATTACCAGGGGATGCTGAATCATCCGGGGAATCTGGGCGGTATGACCGATTTTAACAATGGAAAAGGATTTCCGAACATCAGTTTTGTCAACCTGGCGGATTTACAGGGGGACGGAGGCATTCCGAACAAACAGAAGATTAAGAAAAAGAAGAAAGGGCAGGAAAATGTTCCCGTCATCGACATCAGGAATATTATGCCGCCGCATAAGATCAAGGCAAAACTGGACGACTATGTGGTCGGACAGGAGCATGCCAAAAAGGTAATGTCGGTAGCCGTTTATAATCATTATAAAAGAGTGGCGACCGGAACGATGGACGAGATCGAAATCGAAAAGTCCAATATGCTGATGATCGGCCCCACCGGCTGCGGCAAAACCTATCTTGTCAAGACGCTGGCCCGCCTGCTGGACGTGCCGCTTGCGATCGCGGACGCAACGTCTTTGACGGAGGCCGGATATATCGGCGACGATATCGAGAGCGTCGTTTCCAAGCTGCTTGCGGCGGCGGACAACGATGTGGAACGTGCGGAACGTGGTATTATTTTTATAGATGAAATCGACAAGATCGCCAAGAAGAAGAATACCAATTCCAGAGATGTGAGCGGAGAGTCCGTACAGCAGGGAATGCTGAAACTGTTAGAAGGGGCCGAAGTGGAAGTGCCGGTAGGCGCCAATTCCAAAAATGCGATGGTTCCCCTTGCAACGGTAAATACCCGGAACATCCTTTTTATCTGCGGCGGGGCGTTTCCGGATCTGGATGATATCATTAAAAAGCGTCTGAACAAAAAGACGTCCATCGGTTATAACGCGGAGCTTCGCGATAAATACGATAAAGAGAAAAATATATTAAGCCGCGTCGCCGTAGAGGATATTAAAAAATTCGGCATGATTCCGGAGTTTATCGGCCGCCTTCCCATTATTTTTACGCTGGAAGGGCTTAGTAAGGAAATGATGGTCAAAATTTTGAGCGAACCGCGGAACGCGATTTTAAAACAATATCAAAAACTGCTGGCGCTTGATGAAGTGAAACTGGAATTTGATACCGGGGCGCTGGAGGCTATTGCGGAAAAAGCGATGGAGAAAGATACCGGCGCACGGGCGCTCCGTGCCATTATCGAAGAATTTATGCTGGATATCATGTATGAGATTCCGAAGGATGACAATATCGGACGGATTACGATTACAAGAGAGTATGTGGAAGGTACGGGCGGCCCGATCATCGATATCCGAAGCGGCAGCGCGGTAAATCCTGACGGATTGTGCGTGGTTAAGGCGAATCCACAGTGAAGTGTCCCGTTAGAGCCATACCAGGGGGAGCTGCATATCATATAATAAGCAGACACAGCGAAAGCGCAGATATGATATGACATGTAAAGACAGAATTTTGTCCAACGATTATGCGGATGTGATAATTGACTATGTACTGCCGGAAGAAGAACAGAGGAGACTGCAGTTTGATTATTGTTTTTCCGCGATTGACGAAGAATTTGGAACCGCTCACATCAACAGGCAGGAAATTCCGCCGTTGTCCGTAGGAATGTACGGTTATGCGGCCATTCCCAAACTGTACGGGCTGATGCAGACTTTTCAGGCGGAAAGTCTGGTAGAGACCGGGAATCTGCAGATACAGGGCCCGCCGCTGTCCTTAAAGGGGACGGGTGTGATCATCGGCTTTATCGATACGGGAATCCGTTATCAGCTGGATGTATTCCGAAATGAAACGGGCGGCAGCAGGATTTTGTCCATATGGGATCAGACGATTCATAGCGGAGAGCCGCCGGAAGGTTTTTTATATGGTACGGAGTATACAAGAGAGGATATTGACCGTGCACTGCAGAGTCAAAATCCTCTCGATGTCGTTCCCACCACCGATATAAACGGACACGGTACGGCGATGGCCTCTACGGCAGCCGGGAGCGTTCTGAATCAGGGACTGACTTTCAGAGGAGCGGCGCCGGAGGCGGAAATTGCGGTTGTAAAACTGAAAGGGGCCAAAAAATATCTGCGGGAATACTATCTGATTCCGGAAGAGGCCGAAGCATACCAGGAAAACGATATCATGCAGGCTGTCAGATATCTGGAAGGCATGGCAATCGTGTTCAGGCGGCCGGTTGTGATCGTATTGGGAATCGGCACGAATATGGGCGATCATGCGGGAAATTCTCCGCTGGGAGCCTATCTGAACAAAATTGCCGCCAAGAGAAGCCGGGCGGTAGTGGTATGCGGGGGGAACGAAGGAGACAAGGAGCATCATTGCAGCGGGGTCATGCCGGAGGAAATCGAGCTGCGTGTGGAAGAAAATACAAAGGGTTTTTGCATGGAAATATGGGGGAATCGAATCGATACGTACAGCGTATCGCTGCGCACGCCGGGCGGCGAGACGGTTTCAGGCATTGATTTCCGCGGCGGAATCGATAATAACTATACCTTTCTTTTCGACAGGACGCGTATCTACACAGGGATTGCCCTGATAGAAAAACGCTCCGGGAACGAGCTTGTTTTTTTCCGGTTTCAGGATCCGACGCCAGGTATTTGGACCGTTACGATAAATCCTGCGGCACGTGAGAACATACGCGGGTCCGGCCGTTTTCATATCTGGCTGCCAATCGAGGCATTTGTCGACGGCGGCGTCCGTTTTCTGGAGCCGGATCCGAACGTAACGCTGACGGAACCATCCAATGCGCAGGGCGTGATTACGGTCTCCGCATATAACGGCGTTACCGGCAGCTGGTTTTCGGAATCGGGCCGGGGATTTACTTCGGATGATACGGTTAAGCCGGATTTTGCGGCTCCCGGCGTACAGGTGGCGTCCGTTCTCGGAAACCGTACAGGTTCCAGCATGGCGGCGGCGCTTACGGCCGGGTGTGTGGCTCAGTTCATGGAATGGGCCATTGTGGAAGGGTATGCGCCTTTCGGAGAAAGCCGGACCATTAAGAGCAACCTGATCCGTGGTGCGGTGCGTGAGAGCAATGTTACGTATCCGGATGAGCGGTGGGGGTATGGGAAGCTGAACATCAGCCGGACGTTTGAGGTGCTGGCGAGGACATAGCGGGGGAAAAGGTATGGCTATTAGCGGGGAAGAAGGTTTTTGTTGATTTTATAACAACAGCCGCCCTGTGCTTGCATAATTTTAATAGAGCAGATATACTATAATTACAAGGTATTTGAGAACCGTAAAATGATTTGATGAGGTAAAAATGAAAGTTTATCTGGATAATTGTTGTTATAACCGATTACTTGATGATAGAAGTTATTCAAGAATTTATTATGAAAGAAATTCGGTTATGCTGATATTGGAGCTCGCAGAGAACGGAGAGTTTGACCTTGTTGGAAGTGAAATGCTGGTTCGGGAAATTGAAGATACACAAAACACATATCGGAAGTCTATTCTGCAAATGATGTATGGTCTCTGTAAGGACGAAATACAGGTAAATGAAGCAATTTTATACCGAGCCGAGGAAATCAGACATAACAGTAATATCAAGTATAAAGATAGTATCCATTTGGCATGTGCAGAAGCTGCCGGAGTGGAGGTGTTATATCAATGATTATGGCAAGACGGAATATTATCAGCGATAATGAATTACAAACAAATGGTTTAAATGCGTTGAAAGAAGCGTTGGGGGTGACGGGTACGTTAAAATTTCTGGAACAGTTCGATCAGGGAGGGGCTGGGGATTATACAGCTGAGAAGTATCTAAATGATGAATACGAACCGACGGATGAAGAAATTCGAAAGATGTTTCAAAAATCATAAAAAGAATGGATGAAGCGATTAACATTTCTTAAAAGAACATTTCCACGGAAATATAATGTTTGAAAACATTGTTTATTCTGGAGGGAATGTTTTTTATTTTAATAAATGTATTATTTAATTTTTTAGGTAAAAAAAGTAGAATTTTTAGCAAAATTGTAAGTTCATATAGATAAAAGACATAGTATAATTTAAAAAGACATGAATAGATGAAATTTTAAATCTTTTTGATTCTTTATTTTATTATAGTAAAAATTGCTGCTCATTATAACATAATAGAAAAAATGGATGAAGAGATTAAGGCTTCTGTTCAGAAACATTGGTAATCTGTTAATATTCTAACAGCGTATAAAATAGCGAGAATATAAGATACAAAGGATTATGGGGGACGGATATGATGATTGTTAGAGACATTATTCTTCTGGAAAAAGATAAAAATAGAAAAGGTGATCTTTTTAACAGAATGGCCTATGATGTTTTTCACTCTCTCGGATTTGGAGAACCACGTTATGATGTTCAAAAAACGGGGAGAGAAATTGATATGCTGTTGAAACATCGAACTGAAAGACGGGTTGCGATTGTAGAGAGCAAGGCGTGGCAGCAAAAGGTAGGTGGTAGTGAGATTAATAAGTTTGTTGGCGCATTTGGGGTAGAAAAAGAACAATTTAAAATGAAAGGATATGAGACAGTCGGATATTTTGTCTCACATTTAGGTTTTAAAGAAACTGCATTGGAGCAGGAGAAAGCACGTGGTGGAAATGAAAAACCAATTTTGTTAGGTCCGGATGAAATAATTAAAGAGTTAGTTGAGGGCAATGTACTTTGTTCTTTGGAAAAAGCGGTTGATGCAATTAGACAGGTAAAAGACACTTCTTTGCTTCTTTGCGATATGGTGGATTTGATTGCCAGTGAAGAGGGATGGATATGGGTGCTGTATTATTCGACATCTCCAAAACAAACAAGTACACATTTTGCATTTGTACATGCTGATGGAAATCAATTAATGAATAGTGTTGCGCAGAAATTGATTAATCAGGCAATTAATCAGAAGATTGGTTTCTCATCTCTCATTTATATAGAAGCAGAGTTAAAATCTGATATGGATAAGCAAACAGTGAAGGACTTATATTTTAGATATTTGGAGACCGAGTTAGGAGAGATTCAGTTTGAAGGTATGCCAACGGATAAAGAGGCTGGTTCCATTAAAGTGAATCTGGAGAATATTTTTGTTCCCTTAAAATTCTGCCATAAAGATAAGGAGGGGGAAGATCATGTTTCAATTACGGAGGTTTTGACAAAATCTATCAGGGCGGCAATTTTAGCAAAGCCGGGAGGAGGAAAGTCTACGCTTATGCGTCGTATTGCACTTGCATATGCGTTTCCGGAGCGTAGAGCAAGAGTGGATGATAATTTGCCTGATCAGAGTTGGTTTCCAGTATATATTCGCTGCAGGGATCTCGGAGAAAATGTTACAAAAAGTATTTTGGAAATTATTACTTCAATTGTTCGCAGGGCCGAAATCATAAATTATGAACAGTCTTTTCAAGCCCTTGTTGAAGATGCTTTGCAGGAAGGCCGTGTCTTGCTTTTAATTGATGGATTAGATGAAATATCACAGGAGAAAAACAGAATCAGTCTTGTTAATCAATTACGTACCTTTGTAGCCACATATCCGAATGCGCATTTGGTTATTACTTCTCGTGAAGCCGGATTTCGTGCGGTGGCCAGTACATTAGCAGGTTATTGTCAACAATATACTATTGATGGAATGGACGAAGATGCAATTCGATTATTGAGTCTGAAATGGCATCAGGCAATATTGGGCGAGACGGAACAGGCGCAAGTCGAAGCGGATAAAGTATGTAATATTATTTTAACGGATGCAAGGATTGGTGCTTTGGCTACGAACCCGCTGCTATTGACTACATTGTTGTTTGTAAAACGATGGGTAGGATATCTTCCTACCAAAAAATGCCAGCTTTATGAGGAGATGATAAAGTTACTTCTCGTAACTTGGAATGCGGCTGGACATGACAGGCTTGAAATGGATGAAACAGAACCGCAATTGGCCTTTGTTGCTTATGAGATGACAAAGAAGGGTTCACAAAAAATTATAAGGGATGATTTGCAAAAAAATATTGTCAAAGCGAGAAAAGAATTGCCAGAATTATTGGGTTATACAACTGTTACACCTGCCCGCTTTATTGATCAGGTAGAGGAACGAAGCAGTTTGTTGATTCAAACAGGATTGGAAGAAAATGAGTATGGTCAGTTTGTTCCCACTTATGAGTTTTCACATTTAAGCTTCCAGGAGTATCTTACAGCAAAAGCAATTGCAGAATTATGGATTCAGGAATCTGATGGGGATGATTCAGTAGAAATTCTGACTCCATATATTAATGATGAACAATGGAGAGAAATTATTCCGATGGTTGCGGTTCTCTTGGGACGTCAGGCCAAGCCCTTGATTGAATGTCTTATTAGCCGGTCGTTGTTGGTTGATCAAAATAAAGAAGATAAAGATACAAATCTTGCACCTTTGTGCCTTGCCAATTGCGTTGCAAATGAGGTTCCCATGAATCAGGAATTGCTTGAAGAAGCGATTGTTCTTGTAATGAAAAAAAGAAGAATAATAAATAGTATAAGGTATCAACAAGAATATTTGGATAATATCAATATATACGATACAATTATGAAAAGCAAGTATGGAAATAAGTACTGTAAGATTGCAGAGAAAAAGCTGTTTTTTGAATTGGAGGAAGAATATATATATGAGTTTTCTGATGCGTGGATTGATAAATGTTATAGCGAATACCAAAGTGATTTTGATATGAAATATATTTTAAGCCTTACGAGCAGCGAAGATTATCAAAAACAAATAACGGGAGCATTGCTGCTGATGATGAGTGTATATCATACACGTATGGATGGAAAGGTTGAAAATGGAGACCTTGAGATTGTTGAAAAGATTTATAATAACATTTTAAAGTTACTCCAAAAAGACGATATTTTAGCAATTTACTCTGCCGCGTGGTGTATTGCGTGGTCAGGTTATGATGAAAAGAACTTAATATCATCGGAGATTGCTGCTGAAATGTGTATTAAACTAGTAGATTTGTGGGTAAAGAGAGATATGTCATATCAGATACAACGAGTAGTTTCATGGGGAATAGTAAGTATATGTATGCCTTCTTTTCCAGCAGATATATTACAAGGCATAGTGGGCTTAGAAGAAAAGATTGAGAAATGCTACGAAGATCCTGAAAATGAATACGATGTTTGGACAGCAATTTATCTTGGAGTATTGATTAGCCTTTGGAGTAAAAAGGAAACTGAAAGAAAAATTCTAGAAAGAAAATCGATGCCTGTTTTAATACATAAGAGGTTTTTAAAACAAAAAGGATTTTTTTCTGATGAGAAAGGGGATTTATATTTATAGAGTCTATCCGCCGGACGCGTTCATAGAAATTTAATATGATACAGCTTTGGAAAACACTTCTTTCCGGTAAGAACCAGAAGTTGGCAATTCTTACTGAAAAGAAGTGTTTTTATTATTGTTTAAGATATTCTTAATATTATTGAGTCTCAGGAGAAAATGTGATAGTTTTAATTATAAAAAGAATATTTTTTCTGCCAGCTGTAACAATAACCGTATTAACAGAAGAAAAGGAGGAAAAGCACGAGTGAGGAGTAAACTGTATTATGTACTGTATTTTTTATATGCCATCGTTATAGCCTTTGTTTTTTATTTGAATGGGGTGTTTACGGGAGAAGAAATTTCTGTTGTAAACCTGTCGATCAATATCGGGTTCCTGATTATCATCGGAATACTGTTTGTGATATCTTCGATCGGTTTTGGCCGACTGAATCAGGTCACTTACGAGTTGGAAGACGTTGCGTTCCGTCTGCAGAAGGAGTACAAAGAGGCAAACGGAAAGAATCTCTGGGGAAATTACCGGGATAATACGAAAGCTTTTGAAGACGAAGAGCTGCAGGCTGCATTTAACAAGTACCGTTTGAGGATAAAAAGCACAAAAACGAAGCGGGGAGTATCTTCATCCTGTGATCTCGGCGAGTATATCAATGAAGATCTTTTAGACAGGGTGAGCATGAACTTTTTTAATTCCGGAATTTCCGGAACGCTTACGGGACTGGGGATTCTGGGAACATTTCTCGGCCTGTCCATGGGACTCGGCGCTTTCAGCGGGGACGACATTTTTACGATTTCTGACAATGTGGGAGCCCTGCTTTCGGGCATGAAAGTGGCCTTTCATACTTCGGTGTATGGTATCTTTTTTTCATTGGTATTTAATTTTGTTTACAGAAGCATTATGTCTGATGCTTATGAGACATTGGAGGAATTTCTGTGTGTGTTCCGTCAGACCACGCAGCCGTACGCGGCAAAAGACGAAGAAGGCTCTGCGGCAATGCTCGTTTATCAGGCAGGGATGGCCGGTTCCCTGAAGCAGATGCTTGAAATGATGAAGGGAGATGCAAAAGAGCAGACGGCAGGCGTGGAGCGTATCGTAGATAAATTTACGGAGCAGATGCAGACTGCATTGGATACGGACTTTAAGAAACTCGGAAATACATTGAAGGCTGCAGGAGAGTCGCAGGCTGTCAGCGCGGCAAATGCGGCGGAAATGGTGGAGGCGGTTACGGCATTAGTGGAGGTAAACCGCAATGTACAGGAGGCTCTTGCAAATGTCATGGAAAGGCAGGAACTGTTTGCGAGACAGCTTGAGGAACAGAAAAGAATGCTGGCGGATACGTGCAGCAATATGAGCGATGAAATCAGCAGCCAGTTATATACATTTGAACAGATGAGGAATTTATATGAAGAATAGACGAAGGAATAAAGAAGCTTTTGCAGAGCACAGTTATTGGCAGTCTTATTCGGATATGATGGCGGCCCTTCTTCTGATTTTTATTTTGATAATTGCGATCACTCTTGCGATATACAGGGAAAAAACGAACGATCTGGATAAGACGAGACTGGAACTCAGCGAAGCACAAAGCCAGTTAGACGCGACGATAGAAGACCTGGAACAGTCTAAGGCCGAGTTAGAACAATCCAATGGAGAACTTGCGTCTTCTTTGGCGGAATTGCAGCAGGCATACGAACAGGCGGCTTTGACACAGGAAGAATTGAACAACGCATATTTGGAGATAGAAAATGCCAGACAGGAGCTGACTACGACAAAGCAGGAGCTGCAGGATATTGTCGGAATCCGTACGGATATTATCGGAGCGCTGCAATCCGCGTTCAGCAATTCCAGCATGAAAGTGGATGCCCAGACAGGTTCCATTACATTTTCTTCCGATGTGCTTTTCCGCTATAACAGTTCCTATCTTACGGCGGAAAGTAAGGAGTCGTTAAAAAATATCATCCCGATGTATCTGGATGTTCTGCTTCAGGACCAGTTCCGCGAATATATTGCGGAGATCATAATCGAAGGACATACGGATACGGATGGAAGCTACCAGAGCAATATGGAGCTGTCCTATGCGCGTGCCAATGCGGTGGCGGAATTTTGTCTGGATAAAAGAAACGGCCTTACCGAGGAGGAAATCGAACAGCTCCAGAAGATTCTTACCGTTAATGGAAAATCGTGGAGCAATCCGGTTTATCAAAAGGATACCGTCGGAAATTCAACGTCGGAAGTGGATATGACGGCTTCCAGAAGGGTAGAAATTAAATTTCGTCTGAAGGAAGACGAGATGATAGAGAAAATTGCGGGAATTTTAAATCAGGAATAGGATGTGCTTAACCTTTGCGGACAGGCAGACATAGATTTGCTCAGGGGATTCCGGGAAATGGGAATCCCCCGGCGAATGTGAAGCGGAATGGAATTTACCGCAGACCGGAATCAGCAAAGTAAATTCTGTCCGCTGTTTTCCAGAGCATGGATTCTTTCTCGCTTTCCGTAAAGGAGGGGCTGTCCAGAATATAGTCAAAAAGATGGCGGTATGTATCCTGGCAGAGGTTGCTGGGCAGGTCGCTTCCCCACATCATGCGGTCTGTGCCGAGGATGCCTGCCGCTTCTTTGATAAACCATACGGCAGTCGGATAGGGATAGGGCTCAGGTCTTTGATTGCTGCTCAAACTGGCAAGATCAAAGACTACGTTTTCAAGGTTCAGTGCTTTCATTGCTTCCCGCCAGTCATTTTCATAACTTCGCCCCTGGGGGGCCAGAAGATGGCAGACTACAAACTGCAGGCCGGGATAACGTCCGGCGGCTGCAGCCAGCTGCTTTGCCTGCCAGCAGCAACCGCCGTACCGGCCGATATCGAATACCACGGTCAAGCCCAGCGCGGCCGCATAGCTGAGCTGTTCATCCATCATTTCCCCATCCAGGGCAAATTCTCTGTGATAGCTCATGAGTCCGCTTCCGTCGCTGACTTCGAACTTAACAATGGGAAATCCCAATTCTTCAAAGAGATGTCTGCGGACGTCTTTATATTTTCTGCAAAAAGGATCATAGCATGCCGCTCCGGTGAAGCGGTCCGGATACTTCTGTATAGCTTCCCATGTATAGAGATTTTGGGGGCCTATAAAATTGCCCTGCAGCATGACGGCTTTTTCAATCCCCTCCTGGTCCATAAGCGAAAGGACGGCTTCCGGAGTCACTTTGTCTTCACCGAGTTCAGGGGGAAACATCTGAAAGGTGCTTCCGTCCGCATATTCTACAAATCCGCCGCCGATACTGCGGAGTTCTCCCCTTGCGCCGAATCCGTTCAGACTTTGACAGAGATGAATGTGTGCGTCTATTATTTTCATAACTATCCTCCATGTCAATAATCATGTTTTTCATAGCCTGCGAAATGGGCCGCAGGCACAAACTTGCTGACATCCGCAGGTCAGTTTTTGCGAAATAATTTCCGAAACTGCATCGGCGTCATTCCCGTATTGCGCTTGAAACAGTCGCTGAAGTAGGAATGACTGGAAAAACCGGCCTCGCCTGCGATTTCTGTCATACTGAGGTCGGAGTCTGCCAGAAGCTTCTGGGCAAACGATATTTTCTCATTGATGACAAACTCGGAGAACGATGTTTTCAAATGACTGACAAAAACTTTTGACAGATAAGAAGCTGAAATATTAACCTGTCTTGCCGTCTCTTCCAGAGAGGGGCTTTCGCGCAAATGCGTTTTAATGTAAATAATGGCATCGGCGAGGCAGTCATGCTTTTTTTCCAGATGCGCAGCGTTGACCCCGCCGATTATGCGTTCCCGCAGGCAGAGAATAATCAGCTTGTTCAAAAGGCCTTTTAAAAGCAGTTCGGAGTATTTATTATAAGAATTCCATTCTTTTTCCATGTCGTTCAGGATGGCAAGAACACTGTTCTGCGTGTCTTGTTCAAGATGAATGACATGCTCGGTGCACAGCTCGTTGTAGCTTTCGAACCCGATGGTCTGAAAAAGATCCTCCACCATAGAATCTGTAAATTTAAGCAGAATATGTTCATAAGGTTTATTGGCAATATAACTGCTCCGGCGGTATACATATTTGGGAATAAAGATGATATCGCCGGCCTGCGCAATCGCCGTAAAAGTAGGTGAGTAGATCAGGCGTTCACCGTCCAGCATATAGGAAATACCATAAAAATCAGTGTATGCTTCGGCCGCGGGCATTTCATAATGGGGTTTGCGGCGGATATGGCTGTAATTAAAGTGGTATCCGGGTTTGAGTGGAAGCGGCATTGTTTTCTACCTTTCTTTTTTGGCTGTTATATCATGCAATGCGGAGACCGTTGACGGCATTGCGGTTATTTTTGCTGATATGATTTCCGAAATTGCAACGGGGTAACGCCTGTAACCCGCTTAAAGCAGTCGCTGAAATAAGTGTTGCTTGAAAATCCGGCTTTTTCGGCAATTTCCTCCATTGTCTGAGAAGAGCCGACAAGCATTTTTTGCGCATACAGAATTTTTTCGTTTAAAAGGAACGTCGAATAGGGCGTATGCAGATGGGCAATAAATATTTTGGACAGGTATGAAACGGAAATATTGGCATATGCAGCAGTTTCTTTCAAAGAGGGACTTTTGTGCAGATGCGTTTTAATATAGTCGATGGCGTTGAAAAGACATATATTTTTCTGCGGGTCCGGAGCCGGTTCTATTTCACCCTCGCTGTGATCTTTCAGGAGCAGTATGATTAACTGGTGAAGCAGGCCTTTCAGGAGAATTTCCGAATATTCGTTATAAGTATTCCACTCCGCTTCTATTTCCTGCATGATTGCGGAAACCTTTTTCTGTTCCGGTCTGGTCAGATGGATGCTGGACGGATGGTCTGTAAAATAATCGTTAAAATGTTCCACGCCAAGAAGCGGAAGCAGTTCGGAAACCATGCTGTCCGTAAATTTTAACAGGATATGTTCCCGCGGTTGATCTGAAATATAAGTCGAACGACGGTAACGGTATTTTGGCGTGAAGTTAATATCGCCTTTACGGACTATTGTCGCACACTCGGTAGAATAGACGAGGGCATCACCGCTTAACATAAAAGAAAGGCCATAAAAATCCGCATAGGCTTCGGCCGAAGTCATTTCGTAAAACGGCGGATGACAGACGCGTGCATAGTTAAAATTGTAACCGTCTTTTAACGGAAGCGGCATAGAAATTCTCCTTTCCAACGGATGGAATCAGGCGTTGAAGTCTGTATTTTGACTTCAACATGATACCGCAGAATCAAGCGCCGGGGCGCAAATGGAATCAGGCGTTGAAGTCAGTATTTTGACTTCAACATGATACCGCAGAATCAAGCGCCGGGGCGCAAATGGAATCAGGCGTTGAAGTCAGTATTTTGACTTCAACATTATAACACAATCAAAAAACAGGGTAAATGTCAGAAAACTGAAAAATTGAAATAAGTGAGAATTATATTATGAAAAGCAACTCGCTGTTGCATTTACTCTGAAAAGCCAGTCTGCTGCAGTATGCCAGAAAATGACGAAGACGGGTTAAAGACATGTGGTTTTTATTTTTACAAAGGGATTTTGTCGGGCTGCGCGGACAGGACAGTACAAAGTATGTTTACTTTGTCGGGTAGCCGGATGCAGCGGTATGAAGGGTTGATTGGTCGCTGCCAAGAACCATCATCAAAGCGCCGATCATAATACAGAAATCCGATATGTTAAAAACAATATTGCGGATAGTACTGTTTTTCACGGGAAAACTCACATAGTCCACGACATAATGCCGCCGCATTCTGTCGTAGGTATTGCTGTATGCGCCGCCCAGCAAAAGAGCGAGTCCGCTTTTTAAAAGGCGGCTGCCGCGGCAGCTGAAAGTCACAAGAAAAAGAACGGTCATTGCCAGCGTCAGGGCGATGGACAGGACGGCTACAAAGCCGCTCTTTTTTTCTCCCATATTCAGGAAAGCGCCTCTGTTGTGGTATTTTCTAAGCAGAAGAAAACCGTTTCCGAGCTTTTTTTCTTCTCCATCCATCATTCTTTTTTCAATCCGGTTTTTAATGCCCATATCCAGAAAAAAAATGAAGGCGGCAATCACAGCATAGATCATATTTTCATAGTCCTCTCGTATTTTCGGTGGAGAATGGCATGGTTATTAGTGTTATTATAAACATATACCGTTTGAGAAGAAAAGGCAAGCTTGACTTTTAAATATTACAAATGTAATATTAAATGAAAAAGAGGAGGATAAGGATAAAATGAGAAAAGATGCCGGAAAAAAAGCGTTCATTTTGTTGGTGGCTGCGGTGGTTTTGATAGTCGCAGGATGTGGAAGCGGAAAGCCTTTTTCTTACGCTGTTGTTACGGAATCGACGGAAGAGGAGCAGGCGGATGAAGAAAGAGGAGACGAAGGGGGAGCGAAAGAGAGCCGGGACAGGGAAAACAGGGAAGGGCAGAGAGGCGAAGAGGATATCGCAGATATTTACTATGATATTTATGGAGAGGCGATCCGGGCAGATACGGCGGACAGTCCGGAAATGATGCGGAAGTTTATTGAGGAACTTGGCAGGGCAGGATACACGGCGGTGGACTGTGGAAACCAGATGAATATGGTCAACCCGGAAGCGATGATACAATTCTGCCAGGCGGTAGAGGACGGAAGGCCAGAAGAGGCGGCAGTTGCAGTGCCCGATTATAAAGGCGGGATTCTTCTGTATGAACTGAAAACGGAGAAGGGGGAGGTAGAAGTTGCCAGAGAGTACGCGCAGTATGGGAACGGGAAGCTTGAAAAAAAGAGCAGAGCGGTGTATCGGGCAGAAGAATGGCGGTATACGGAAGATGGATATCTGTTTTTTGGAGGAAGCTTTTATACGGCTGAATCCTATGTGCTTGTCATGGATGATGAGCCGGAACATGCCGCGCTGCGGGTTGCGCCGTTAGATGAAGCCTGCAGGGAGCTGAACCGGAAATATATTCTTCCGGTCGGTTACCGTCAGAATAACCTGTTTCTGACGGACTGGAGTGAGGAAGACTTTGCGGATGTCTGCTTTTACGATGCTTTTGACGTCCTATATGAACGGGCCAATGGTTTTGCAAGCCCCTATGGTATGGACCGAAATCCGAATATGGGAGTAGTTTATCATATACCGGAACAGGAATTTGAAAATGTGATAATGCGTTATTTTCGGATGAATGAGGAAGAACTGCGTTTACGGACTGCCTATTTACCAGAGGAAAAGGCGTATGAATACAGACCGAGAGGATTTTATGAACTGGGGTATTCCGATTTCCCGTACCCGGAAGTCGTAAGTTATGAGGAAAAAAAGGATGGGACAATCGAACTGACGGTCAATGCCGTTTTTCCATATGAATATACGGATAAGGCGTATTCTCATAAGGTGATAATCAGGCCCTTTGCGGACGGCCGGTTTCAATATGTTTCCAATCAAATACAGCCTCCGGGATATTATGATATCTGGTGGTATTCGGAACGTCTGACGAAAAAAGGGTGGGAAGAACTGTACGGAGAAGGAGAGATCAGGCGTTGAAAAGTGCATAAATGCAGGAATGTCAGACAAAAAGAGCGCCGCGTTGTGCGGGCGCTCTCTGATTTCGGTTTATAATTTCCGTAGTTGTTTCGTTTTCCGTGGTTATTGAACGGCGTCGGGAATTACAGCGTTATAACCGTTCCGCTCCGGCCCTTTATGGCATCGGATACAGCGGAAAGGGAAGTGATCAGGACGCTGCCTTCCGGTACGGATTCCAGATAGGAAATAGCAGCTTCGATTTTGGGGAGCATTGTGCCTTTTTCAAATTCTCCGCCTGCGATAAGCTCTTTCGCTTCTGCCGCGGTCATATGTTCTATGGGCGTCTGATCTTCTTTTCCGAAACGACGGTAAACAAAAGGAACGCTTGTCAGAATAATCAGTTCGTCTACCCGCAGATCGCCCGCCAGTTTGCCGGCAATGGAGTCTTTTTCGATAACGGCCGATGCGCCTTTTAATACATGGTTCTGTTCAATGACGGGAATACCGCCGCCGCCGCATGCGATAACAACCTGCCCGGCTTCCGCAAGGGTGCGGATGGCATCAATCTCTACGATGCTGATCGGTTTGGGGGCGGCAACGACGCGTCGATAGCCTTTTCCGGGTTCTTCTATGACATAATTGCCCTTTTTGATTTCGGTTTCGGAATCTTCTTTGGACATATATCTTCCGATGACTTTGGTCGGTTCATAAAACGCTTCGTCATATGGGTCTACGGTTACCTGCGTCAGAATGGTGCTGACAGGCCTGGAAATTCCGCGGCCGATCAGTTCTGTGCGCAGAGCGTTCTGGATATCATAGCCGACATAACCCTGACTCATTGCGGAACAGACGCACATCGGCGCCGGCGTATAATCGATATAGACACGTCGGAGTTCTGTCATGGCCTTATGAATCATGCTGACCTGCGGGCCGTTGCTGTGGGTAATTGTCAGCTGATAATCGGCTTCAACCAGGTCGGCCAGCGCTTTGGCCGTTTTTTTCACGGCATCCCACTGTTCCATTGTGGTATAGCCCAAAGCTTCATGTCCAAGAGATACAACAACTTTCTTTTTACTCATAATGATATCCTTGCCTTTCCCGCAGAGCCTGCGGCTTTGTACCCCATTGCAGGGGAGAATGCGGAGCATTCTCGTAATCGTCGCCGCCGGGCAACGATTTTTATAAAGATGTTCTCATTGTATCAAAAAATCAGAAGTTTTTCAACCGGAAGTAATATTTTTTCAGGTTGACAGTTTTCGTACAAATGAGTAATATTAAGATAGGATTATAAGAATCTGACGGGGTCGTTTTTTCGTTTTTTAGGTGACGGGAAAGACGCCGTCAGGCAGTCATGTTTTTTGGACAGGAAAACGTTACAAAAACGGGAAAGGGTCGTATGGGGGAAAGAGATTTACAAAACATGTCGCTTGAACAGATCAAATCCTATATGGACGTATTGCAGAAGTCGTCAGAAGCATATCTGTTTATATTGGATCTCGTATCTGATGTTTATATGATTCCGGAGAAATTGACCGAACGGGTTGATCTCCCATCCACACGGATTGAGAATTGTACGGAAGCGTTGAAAGCAGTAATACATCCGTCGGATTACAATATGGTAGTGGAGGACATTACGAAATGCGCGTCGGGAGAACAGACGGTGCATGATCTGGAATATCGGTGGATGAGCAGAGACAACAGGGTTATGTGGATAAGCTGCCGCGGGACGGTCGTGACGGGAGCGGATGGGCATAAGCTGTTAGTCGGAAAAATTACGGAGCTTGGCAGAAAGGCGAAAGCCGATAACGTGACCGGGCTGCGCAGAGAGACCCGGTTTCGTCTGGATGCGGAAGAAATTCTGCGGGACAGGCCGGAGTCCATCCGGTATTGTATGCGGATAGGAATCGATAATTTTAAGGAAATCAACGAGAAAGACGGCGTGGAAGCAGGAGACGAAATCCTGTATAAAATGGCGAAATGTATTACCGATACGGTGACGGAGCAGGTTGACGTTTACCGGCTTGTAGCCGATGAATTTATGATTTTGGATGCGGTTTCCGGGCCGGAAGCGGATCCGAAAAGAGTCTATAAGCAGATCTGCAGCAAAGTAGCGGCGGTAGTCCGCGAAAACGATTACAGCAAGTTTTATACAATTTCTGCCGGTATTCTGTATGAGAATTTTGCCGGGAAAAGCAGCGACGAACTGATGAGACTTTCGGAATTCGCTTTAAATGAAGCGAAGCGGAACGGCAAGAACCAGATGGCGCTGTTTTGCCAGGAAGATTATAACCAGTATCTGAAACAACTGGATATCAGGAAGGAATTAAGACGGGATATCGCGAATAATTTTCATGGTTTTCAAGTATATTATCAACCGATTGTCAATGCGGAAACATATCGTGTTGTCGGCGCGGAGGCGCTTCTTCGGTGGAACAGTGAAAAATACGGAAATGTTTCCCCGGCCGTTATGATTCCGATTATGGAGGAGAGCGGACTGATCATTCCGGTTGGCCGGTATGTCCTGTGGGAGGCGGCCGGCATGTGTAAGAAATGGCAGGCGGTTATTCCGGAATTCCATGTTAATGTGAATTTATCGTATGTTCAGGTGCATAAGAGCGATTTGATGAACGATGTCGAGCAATGTATTAAAGATGTGGGCATTGCGCCGGACAGTCTCGTACTGGAGCTGACGGAAAGCGGCTATATTGAGACGGACAACAGGATTCAGGAACTGTTTCGTGATCTGAAAGAAAAAAAGGTCAATCTGGCAATCGATGATTTTGGAACAGGTTATTCCAATATGCGGTATCTGAAAGAAATTGAGGCCAAGACGATCAAGCTGGACAGGAGTTTTGTCTTACAGGCGCTGCAAAATGAATATGATTATACGATCATCTGTCATTTAATTAATATGATACACAGCGTGGGGTCGAACGTGTGTATGGAAGGCATCGAGTATTCTCATGAGCTGGAGAAGATGAAACAGGCGGGTCCCGATCTGATTCAGGGTTTTTTATTCGGCCGTCCGGCGCCTGCGGAAGAATTTGAGGAGAACTTTATTACAAATTCTCCCTGATACGGATATCAATATCCACATAATTATATTCCGACTGCGGAAGATCTCCTGCAGTCAGATGCGTGAACAGAATATCAAGGGGCTTAGAACCCTGTAATATGGGCTGTTGGCAGATAGTTGCTGCGATCAGCCCTTTTTCTATCAGTTTTTTTGTCGTTTCCACCATGTCAAAAGTAAATATCTTAATGTCATACTGGCGGCCGGATTCGATGACGGCGCGGCATCCGCCATAGACACCTCCGGCGGTAAAATAAAGGGCGTTGATTTCAGGGTGTGATTTTAAAAGTCTTGCAGTCATCTCGTAGCTTTCAAAATCGTCATCCTGGTTTGTAATCGTGGCGGAAATATGGATATTTTGACAGTCCTTTATCCCGTCTTTAAAGCCCGCAATGCGTTCCGTGTGGCAGAGGACATTGCCGGAACCGGAAACAATACCGGTATAGACCTGACCGGAGGTCATCAGGCGCATCAGGCCGGCGGCAGTCTGTCCGGAACGAAAATAATGACAGCCAACATAGGCAATTCTTCTGGAATTTTCAATATCGGTATTCAGAGTGACGACGGGAATTCCCTGTTCGTGTAAGTTATTAATTTTACGACGAACAGCGTTGTCATTATAAGGAGAGAGGGCCAGTCCGTTTATGCCTTCGGCCACAAGTTCATCGATGGCGTCAAGCTGTTCTTTCCGGTCGTAGTCAGTCTGTCTGATCAGAACGGTGCAGTTATAGCTTTCCAGTTCCGACGCCTTTTCCCGGATGCCGAGAAGCACATCTTCATAGAACGGATTTCCGCGGCCGAGGAGTACGACGCCGAGTTTCAGCTTTCGTTTCTGGGCAGCAAGAACAATGCCGGCTTTATTCGGCCTGTAGTCGAGCGAACGCGCGATTTCCAGTATTTTTTCTGCTGTTTGCGGACTGACTGCGCCGCGGTGGTTCAGGACACGGTCTACCGTGCCTCTCGATACGCCGGCCAGCGCCGCTATTTCTTTAATGGTTGCCATGATTTCTCCGGGAGTGTTTTTCATTGATTTCTTTTAAGTTACCATAAACAGTAAGGACAAGTCAAACAGAACTGTCAGGGCAGCTGGCAGCAGGCGGGGGTTTTCCTTGAAAGCACGCCTGCGCTTCGCCGCTCTGTTGATTTTGTCTGTCAGAAAAAACCAGAAAAAGCATTGTCAGAAAAAAGTGATGTGAAGTCTTGATTTTCTGTAAAAGAAAGGGTATGATAATAGAAACGTGCCCGTGCACATAACGATCTGTAACGCATCGATTTCAGAGGTCTGTTGTCTGTCGGGAGAGGATTAAGGAGGGTTACAATGCTGTATATAGGTGTAGATTTGGGAACATCGGCAGTCAAATTACTTTTAATGGACAGTCAGGGGAAGATACAGAATATCGTTTCTAAGGAATATCCCCTGTATTTTCCGCATCCGGGCTGGTCGGAACAGAAGCCGGAAGACTGGTATGAACAGACGATTGCCGGAATCAAAGAATTGTTGGAGGATTATGACCGCAGTCAGGTTGCCGGCATCAGTTTTGGAGGACAGATGCACGGACTGGTGATTCTGGATGAAAACGACGAAGTGATCAGACCGGCCATTTTGTGGAATGACGGAAGAACTTTTGAGGAATGTGATTATCTGAATAATGTAATCGGAAAAGATAAACTTTCCGAATATACGGCGAATATTTCGTTTACCGGATTTACGGCGCCTAAGATTCTCTGGGTAAAAAACAAGGAGCCGGAGAACTTTGCAAGAATACATAAAATCATGCTGCCTAAGGATTATATTGCTTATAAACTGACAGGCGTTCACTGTACCGATGTATCGGATGCTTCGGGCATGCTGATTTTCGATGTAAAGAACCGCTGCTGGTCGAAGGAAATGTGCGAGATCTGCGGCGTAAAGGAAACGCAGCTTGCGAAGATTTTTGAGAGCTATGAGACGGTCGGAACGGTGCTTCCGGCGGTTGCGGATGAACTGGGAATTTCTCCGGAAGTCAAAGTTGCGGCAGGCGCGGGCGATAACGCGGCAGCGGCGGTGGGAACCGGTACGGTCGGCGACGGAATGTGCAATATTTCCCTGGGAACAAGCGGAACGATCTTTATTTCTTCCAACAAATTCGGTGTTGATAAATATAATGCGCTCCATGCGTTTGCGCATGCGGACGGCCATTATCATCTGATGGGCTGTATGCTGAGCGCGGCATCCTGTAACAAATGGTGGATGGACGATATCATCGGCACGGACGAATATGCCGCACAGCAGAAGGAGATTACAAAACTCGGCGAAAACCATGTGTATTTCCTTCCGTATCTGATGGGGGAACGCTCCCCGCATAACAATCCGAATGCACGGGGTACTTTCATCGGAATGACGATGGATACGACGAGAGCCGATATGACGCAGGCCGTGTTAGAAGGCGTGGCTTTTGCTCTGCGGGATTCCTTTGAGGTGGCGAAGTCCCTCGGCATTCAGATCGACAGGACGAAAATCTGCGGCGGAGGTGCGAAGAGTCCGCTTTGGAAAAAGATTATTGCAAACGTCTTAAATTTAAAAGTTGACATTATCGAAAGCGAAGAAGGACCCGCGATGGGAGGCGCGATGCTGGCGGCAGTTGCCTGTGGAGAATATGCGGGCGTTGAGGATGCGGCCGCGAAGATCGTTAAAGTGATCGATACGGTAGAACCGACGCCGGAACTTGTGGAGAAATATGAGGCGCGATACCAGCAGTTTAAGGAGATTTACCCGACGTGTAAAGAGCTGTTTGATAAGATTCAGTAAGCAGTAATGTTGGTTTGAAGCATATGTGACCGGTAAAGTTTATGCAGTATGGAAAGGAGTGTATAAGTGTATGGAAATTAAAAAAATTACAGATCCTTCGTTCCGCAGATACGGCAGAGTGATTCAGGGAATCGACTTTGGCGATCTGGTGGAAGCGATCAAAAAGGAGACGCCATTGCCGGAGGGGGTTGCTTATGAGCCGTCCATCGCGGCGCTGGAAGCGACAACGGCGGCGAAGGAGCTTCAGAAAAAGACTTACGGCGAGCTGCCCATTGAAGTGGGTTACTGCAACGGGCATAATTACAAGCTGAATGCGATCGAGTATCACAGAAGTTCCGAGATCAATGTTGCGGCTACGGACGCGGTTCTGATCGTCGGTATGCAGCAGGACATCACGGATGATTTCACTTATGATACGTCCCTGATGGAAGCGTTTCTTGTGCCGGCGGGAACTGCGGTGGAGATTTATGCGACAACGCTCCACTATGCGCCGTGCAGCGCAGACGACGGCGGATTCAAGGTGGGCATTGTTCTGCCGGCCGGAACGAATTATCCGTTGAAAGAACAGCATGAAGGATGGGAAGATGCTCTCATTACCGCACAGAACAAATGGTTGATCGGTCATGCGGAAGGCGGTCTGGATGCGGGAGCTCATATCGGACTGATCGGAAAGAATCTGGATATTCGCGAATAACGTGGAAGATACTTTGAAGAATCTGGTTTTTTTCGGGTGTCAGGTCCCTGTATAGACTTATTAAACTTATATATTACCGGTAAAACCGGTTAAAGGAGGATATCATCTATGAACAATTTACCAAAAGTAAAAATCGGTATCGTAGCGGTAAGCCGTGACTGTTTCCCGGCGTCTCTGGCGGTCAACAGAAGGAAAGCGCTGGTAGAGGCTTATAATAAGGCTTACGATGCGTCGGATATTTACGAATGCCCCATCTGCATTATCGAAAGCGAGATCGATATGGTCAACGCTTTAAAAGATATCAAAGAGAATGGCTGTAATGCGCTCTGCGTATATCTTGGCAACTTTGGACCGGAAATTTCAGAAACATTGCTTGCAAAACATTTCGAGGGACCCAAGATGTTTGTTGCGGCGGCGGAAGAGTCACAGAACGATCTGATTCAGGGACGCGGCGACGCATACTGCGGTATGCTGAATGCAAGCTATAACCTGAAGCTGCGCAATGTCAGAGCTTATATTCCGGAATATCCGGTAGGTGATGCGGAAGACTGTGCGAAAATGATTCATGAGTTCGTTCCGATCGCACGCGCTATCGCAGGACTTTCCAGCCTGAAGATCATTTCCTTCGGTCCTCGTCCGCTGAATTTCCTGGCTTGCAACGCACCGATCAAACAGCTCTACAATCTGGGCGTGGAAATCGAAGAAAATTCAGAGCTCGATCTGTTTGAAGCATTCAACAAACACGAAGGTGATCCTCGTATTCCGGATGTTGTAAAAGACATGGAAGAAGAACTTGGCGCAGGCAATAATAAACCGGAAATCCTTCCGAAACTCGCGCAGTATGAGCTGACGCTGCTCGATTGGATTGAGGGACATAAAGGATACAGAGAATATGTTGCGATTGCCGGAAAATGCTGGCCGGCTTTCCAGACACAGTTCGGTTTTGTTCCCTGCTATGTCAACAGCCGTCTGACAGGAAGAGGCATTCCGGTATCATGTGAAGTGGATATCTACGGCTGTCTGAGCGAGTTTATCGGTGAAGCGGTCAGCGACGATATCGTTACCCTGCTCGATATTAACAACTCTGTTCCGAAGGATATGTACAAAGAAGCGATTGAGAACAAATTCAACTATCAGTATACGGATACGTTCATGGGCTTCCACTGTGGAAATACATGTTCCAAGAAACTTTCCAAGTGCAGTATGGAATATCAGATGATTATGGCGAGAAGCCTTCCGGAAGAAGTAACACAGGGTACGCTGGAAGGAGATATCGTTCCCGGCAATATTACATTCTACCGTTTACAGAGCACGGCGGACAACATTCTGCGCGCGTATGTAGCAGAAGGTGAAGTACTTCCGGTAGCAACCAAATCCTTTGGAGGCATCGGCGTATTCGCAATTCCGGAGATGGGAAGATTTTATCGTCATGTGCTGATCGAGAAAAATTATCCTCATCATGGCGCAGTTGCGTTCGGACATTTCGGAAAAGCGCTCTTTGAAGTATTTAAGTACATCGGTGTGGAAGTAAGTGAAATCGGTTATAATCAGCCGAAGAACAATCCGTACCCGACAGAGAATCCTTTTGCATAAAAAGGCTGAATAAAGCAGATAGAATAAACGGGCGGTCCGCAATGCGGGCCGCCCGTTATTGTAAACCACTTCAAGAGAGAATGCGAAGCATTCTCAGACTCGCCGCCGCCGTGCGGCGCCCATTACTTTATAGAAAAAAGCAACAGAGTAGACCACTTCAGGGGAGAATGCGAAGCATTCTCAGACTCGCCGCCGCCGGGCGGCGAGTTGTTATACAATACCATTCAGCATGGAAGACGTGTCTAACGATGTATACGATCCCCGGCTGTTGTATAGATTGGAAACGCCGTTGTTGGCATATCTGTAGATCTGGCTTGCCTTATTGGATACCTGATCCGCAAAAGAATTGGTACCTTTGAAAAGCGTCTTTAAGGTTGACATATTTGCTTTTCGGAAAGTTTTCTCGTTGATGGACAGGGTCCGGTCGGCATTCATTGTAATGCCTGCCTTTGCCAGCATTTTATAGTTGGCATATGTTGTGTTGTTCATCTGGTTTGCCTGATTTTTAACCGCGCCTACATTGCTGTTAGATGCGTTCTTGATCATGGAATTATAATCTTTCACAAATGATGATACGCTGTCGTAAATCTCATCCATATTTTCTTCGCTGTAATCGAGGCCGTTCAGCTCAGAAGCGCTCTTCTGTGCCGCTTTTGCGGAAGAGGATGCCGCACTGTCCTTGCCGGCTTTGTTTTTGGAAACAGAATCATCATCGTCTTCTTCCATTTCCCTCGTTTGCTTTGCATAATAGGCTTTTAACATTTTGCCATAGCTTCCGTTTTTAATGGAAGCGTAATCGCTCAACAAAGTACTGCTCGCCAGACCGCCCAATCCGCCGCCCGGAGAAGAAAAGCCGGAACTTAACAGACTGGAATAAACATCACCCAAACCGGATGTAAGTCCTTTTAAACCGATTGCCATAATTAACCACTCCTTTGATTTTAATTTATCTGACATCCATGTCAGGATTATAAACAAACCTTCTTATATATATTATCTCGGCATTTGGCATGATTTGTAAAGAGGAAATTGAAAATTTTTCAAATTTTTTTGATAAGATCAGGTGCCAAAAGGTGCCGTATACTCCGATAAACAATTACTCGGGCAGATTCAGGCCATAACCGGCAAATATCCTGTTATAGATAAAGGAATTGATATATGCGCTCAGACCTGGCGCGATCAGGAGCACGGGCCAGAAAACAAATAATCCGAAAGCAAAAAAAGCGACGGTGACAATTACGGTGGAGAGAACCGGCAGGAAATTCCGGATGCTCATGGCAAAGCATATTTTGAGCAAAGCAGGCACCGTGTGTTCACACCTTGCGATCAAAGGAAAAATAAGCGAAAGGCAGAGAACGTAAAGCAGGAGAACGACGGCGAACGTAATGAACATAGACCTGGCAAACAGGCTGCTGCCATGAAGGCTCCAGGTGAAATCGGCATAGAGCACGAGAGCGGCGGCAAGAAACAGAAGCCATACAGGGGCCGCTGTCCTGAAATCTGTTTTAAACGCTGACCAGAAAGAGCGCAGAGTATACCCTTCCCGGTTTGCGGCCATTTTCATGGTTACATAGTACAGGGCGGATGTTCCGCATCCCAGTGTTACCACCGGGATGCAGCAAAGATACCAGCACAGGGACAGAAAGAAAAAGTCCGCGAGATTACCGATAAAACGCCATATTGGATTTTCAAGATTAAAAAAACGCCCCATAGATTAATTTCCTTCCTGTGTTTCTCCGTTAATGACGATATCTTCGCATTGGCCGATGCTGATGGGCTGTTGTGTATAACACGCCATATCTTCTGAAAATTCCAGCGAAAAATCCCGCAGGGAAATCCGGTCTGCATGGCGGATATACAGGCCGTGCAGGGAATCCGTAAAGAGACCGCTTTCCGCACAGGGACGCAGATCAATATAATTTTTGGGCCAGTCCGTTTTTTTTCGTAATCGGACGGTAATGCCGTCGAAATTGATATTATGTATGTTGTTGCATGTATCGCCGTGAATCAAAATGCCGTTTTCACCGGTGCAGTTGATATTCTGGAAACGGATATTACGGATATAACCGACATTGGTGTCATTTTTGCGGCGGAGCGCGGTAATGGCGATCGGCTCTGCTTTTCCCCACCAGTGATCTTTGGAAAACAGCCGCGTTTCAATATTCAGATTGGAAAAAGTAACATTTTCGATACAGCCCTGGTCCCTTAGCTGTAACGAGATCCCGCGGTTTGAGCGGTTAATATTACAATTCTGAATCAGAATGTTGCGGAACGGGGATTCGCTTTCGGTGCCAAATTTGATGGCGGCGCTGGTAGACATCAGGGTACAGTTGGTTACTGCGATATTTTCACAGGGACCGTAATGTACTGCGCTGGCCGTATTTTTGAAGACGATACAGTCGTCCGCGGTTTCGATGTGGCAGTTAGCGATCCTGACATTTTTACAATGATCGGGATCAATGCCGTCGCAGTTGGCAAGACGAAGGTTGTTCAGAATACGGACGCCGTCGATCAAAACATCGTTGCATCCGATCATATGAGTCGTCCAGAAAGCGCTTCCGGTCAGGGTAACATGTAAAATGCTGAGGTGATTGATATTTTCCAGAAATAAAAGAGGCACACGCGGATAGAAGGAGCCGTCAATGTGCCAGGGGGATACCTGGCCATAAAAAATTTCCTCGTTTCCATCGATTGTGCCAAGCCCGGTGATTGAAATATTTTCACAGTCCTTTGCATAAAGGAAAAACAGTATGGGACTGCCCGTATAATCGCATTTTTCGTAGGTAGGAATCTCTACCGCGGTCTGTGCGGACGGTGAAGAAAGATCTGCATGAAAGAGATTGTAATCTTCCAGAAAATCGCTGCCTTTCAGGACGGCGCCCATTTCCAGGTGAAACTCCACATTGGATTTCAGGACAAGGCTGCCTGAACGGTAGGTTTTTCCGCCCGGAAGCAGCACACGGCCGCCGCCGGCCCGGGAACAGTTGTCGATGGCAGTCTGAATCGCGGAAGCGTCATTTGTCGCGCCGTCGCCGACAGCGCCATAATCCAGTACATTATAAGTCATAAATTTTCCTCCATAAATTTTTCTGATCGTTATCTGATGCGGCGTTCTTAGAGATTCGTTTTGGCGTTTGGCATCAGTGAAGCGTTGATCTCGCCCGAAACGGCGTTATCCGGCAGCTTATAAGAAGGCGCTTTGGACTGCCGGCGGAACGCCATGGGAGATACGCCGTTTATTTTTTTAAAAATATCTTTAAAATAGTTGCTGCTGTTGAAACCGCAGTCCACGGCGATTTTGGTTATGGAATCGTCGGTGGTAAGCAGGGCCTGGACGGCCTGTTTGATGCGGATATAGTTGATATATTCTTTGAAGGTAACGCCCGTGGTTTTCCGGAACTTTCTGGACAGATAAGTCGGGCTTAAATTGACTTGATCGGCCACTTCTTCCAGGGAAAGGGGAAGCTGATAATTCTGCGCGATGTAGCTTAGCGTATCAGCAATGTCGGTGCTGATTTCATCGTTCACCGGAAGCGTTTCGCAGACAAAAATACCGCTCCGGTCCAGAAAAAGCAGCATTTCCATTACGAGAAAACCAAGCAGTTCAAAAGAATGTTTATCCGGCATGTTATTTTCTTCCAGCATCCTGAGCAGAGCGCCTTCGACTTTTATCTGTCCCTTTTTATTCAGGATGACTTTGCCCGACCGTATCAGATTCTGGTAAATGCCCTCGTGTTTTTCCAGAAATGACTGCGGGATTGCTTCGGGCTTACAGTAAACGATGACGCGCTCACAGGGAACCAGCCCTTCATAACTGGTACAGTGAGAGTCTCCGGGGGCGACAATCATGGCTTCGCCGGCCGTAAGATGGTAGGTATTGTTATTGACGCGGTAAATGCAGCTGCCGGATTTCAGATAAAAAATTTCACAATAGGGATGAACATGTTCGTATGTCATCGTAAAGGTTGGGATGCGTATCTGCTTTTCAATATAAATGCCTTTGTTATCTTCTTCGTTGTATATGGAATCATCTCCAGTCAGATGGTAAATTTTACAAGGAAAAGAATTTTCCCCGTTTATATTTGTTGAATTATACCATTTGGGGGAAGAATAAACAATATGTTATAGGTTATAATTTTATGGAATGACAAAAAATCAGTACTTTTTACAAAAAATACATATTATTTTAGTATTATTAGGGATATTTCACATATAAAATAAAGTTGTATCAAACGTTTGGGACTAAAAGTAAAGGAGAAAAGTATATGAAGAAGAAATTAGTAAGTTTGTTCATTGCAGCGAGTATGGTAGCATCGCTGACAGCATGCGGCGGAAACGATTCTTCCAATTCTTCAGCAGCACCGGAAGAGACGCCGAAAGAAACATCCACAGAAGACTCCGGAAAGGCGGATGCACAGCCTGAAGAGGCGGAAGCTTCCGGGCAGGAAAATACATCTGACGAGCAGATTACGCTGCGCATGGCGTGGTGGGGATCCCAGACCCGTCATGATCTGACGGTAGAGGTTATCGAGATGTATGAAAAAGAACATCCCAATGTGAACATTGAATATGAATTTTTCTCATTTGACGATTATTTTACCAAGTTAAAGACGCTGGTCGCTTCCGATCAGGTATGGGATATTTTCCAGTTAGGCGGAAATTTCCCGATGTATATGGACAAAATATATCCGTTGGATGAGTATGTGGAATCAGGTGTGGTTGATGTATCTAAAATATCGGATGCCTATTTGAAAATCACACAGGATTTTGACGGCACACAGCTTGGTCTGTCAAACGGACTGAACACATATGGCATTGCGTATGATGTGGACATGTTCAACGCTGCGGGCGTGGCGCTTCCCGATGAGAACTGGACATGGGATGACTATGCGGCGGCGGCCAGAGCCATTCATGAAAATACCGGAAACTTTGGAACTTCAGGGTTTTCTACATCGGAATTTATTGCGGGATGTTCCACCTATATCGGACAGCTCGGCGAAGTTGGCGAATACAGCTTTTTCAACCTTGATCTGACGGGCATGGGATTTGACGACGCTTCCATGTTAGAGCCTTATATCCAGATGAGAGCCGATCTGATCAAGGAAGGGGCTTCTCCGGATGCGGGAGCGGAAGCAGAGGTTACCAATATTGAAAATGATTTCCTCGTTACGGGTGAATCCGGCATGACATGGGTTGCGGTGAATCAGTTCCCGACAATTTACGATATCTGTAAAGCAGAGGGACGTACGCTTGGTCTTGCTCCTTTGCCGAGGGTTACATCGGACGGCCCTTCCGGAGCGGCGATTCAGTCTTCTCAGATGCTGTGCGTATCACAGGACAGCGAGCATAAACAGGCGGCGGCCGAATTTATCAGCTGGTTCCAGAACAGCACCGAATGCAACAATGTTTTGCAGGGAGAAAGAGGCATTCCGGTCAACGAGGATGTAAGAGCGGCCCTGAAAGCAAACGCGGCGGAGGGACAGCAGATTATGTATGATTTTGTCGATCTGGTAGGTACTTTTGAGATGCCGGAGAAGGTCAATGTTCTCAGTCCGGACGGACAGGATCAGGTAGTCGATAACTACCGCAACTATATACAGCAGGTAGTATTTGGCGAGATTACTGCGAAAGAAGCGGCAGAAAAGACTTATGCGGATGCACAGGCCATCTTTGAGTAAGCTGTTGTTTAAGAAAATATAGGCGGCAGGGAATCAGTTCAGGCACATTTTCTGAAAAGAGGGTGTGCCTGCTATTTTAGAGAGGAGGAATGAGGTTGAAGAAAACAGAAACAGGGTGTATCAGGAAATTTCTTTATAAAGAAAATACGGTGGGGTATGTTTTTGCGCTTCCCTTTATTTTCGGATTTGTCTGTTTTTCTCTGGTACCGATTCTTACATCATTTTATTATGCGTTTACGGATTTTTCACTCGGTTCCAAAACGGCCGAGCTGGTAGGATTTAAGAATTATGTAAGGTTGTTTCAGGATGAAGTCTTTTTGAAATCTCTTGGGGTTACGGTGAAATATGTATTATTTTCCGTTCCGCTGAAACTCGCGTTTGCGTTATTCGTGGCCTTTCTGCTGACAAGAAAAAGCGGGCTGGTTACGTTATACCGTTCTTTATATTACGTACCGTCCCTGGTAGGTGGGAGCGTGGCTGTTATTCTGGTCTGGAAACAGCTGTTTGCCAGAAAAGGGCTGATCAATACCATGTTTGCGGGAATCGGGATGCCGACAGTGAACTGGTTCGGAGACCAGACGCTTGCGATTGTTCCGTTGATTTTGATGAGCGTATGGCAGTTTGGTTCTTCGATGATCATTTTTGCGGCAGGATTGAAGGAAATACCGACTTCTTACTATGAAGCGGCCAAAATCGACGGAGCGAACGGCTTCCAGACTTTTTTCCGCATTACAATGCCCTGTCTGTCTCCGATTGTATTGTATAATCTCGTTATGCAGACAATTTCTGCGTTTATGGTATTTACACAGGTGGCTATTATGACAAGCGGAGGACCGAATAATTCCACGAATGTATATGCCTATAATGTATATAAGCAGGCTTTTACTTATAATGATATGGGATATGCCTGCGCGATGTCCTGGTTTATGCTGGTGGTGATGAGTATTATTACGCTGATTATTTTTAAGACTTCCAAAATGTGGGTATTCAGCGAAGCCGGGGATTGAGAGGAGGAGCGACATGAAGATAAAAAAACGGGTTACAAAAACAGTATATCATTTATTCGTTGTCCTCTTCGGAATGCTGATGATTTATCCGGTGCTGTGGATGATAAGCGGTTCGTTTAAAGACAATGCGGAAATATTGAGAGGTTCTTTGGGGCTGTTTCCCGAAAACCTGAAACTGACGAATTATGCAACGGGCTGGTCAGGCTTCGGCGGCATTTCGTTTACCACTTTTTTTAAAAATTCCATCATTATAACGGCGATTGCGACACTGGGTACGGTAATCAGTTCGGCGCTGGTGGCCTATGCGCTTTCCAGAGTGCGTTTCCGGGGCAGGAAATTCTGGTTTACCTGTATGATCGCGACGATGCTGCTGCCGGGTCAGGTTATCATGATTCCTTCCTATTTAATATGGCACAGGCTTGGGCTTGTACCGGGGTATCTTCCGCTGATCATTCCCAACTTCTGCGGCCAGGCGTTTTTCATTTACCAGATGATGCAGTTTATGAGCGGAATACCGAGGGAGCTGGATGAGGCGGCAACGATTGACGGATGCAGTAAATACAGCATTTTTACACATATTATTATGCCGCTTTTAAAACCGTCCATAGTCACAACGGTCATTATTCAGTTTTACTGGAAATGGGACGATTATATGGGGCCGCTGCTTTATCTGAGCAAGCCGCAGTCCTATACGGTCTCCCTTGCAATTAAAATGTTTGCGGATGCTTCATCCACGACAGATTACGGTGCCATGTTCGCGATGTCAACCTTATCTTTGATACCGGTGTTTTTGATTTTCCTGTTCTTTAACAGGTATCTTGTAGAGGGCATCGGAACGAGCGGGCTGAAAGGATAAGCGGATTGATATGATGGAGGATAACAATGATACGAAATCCTGTTTTAAGAGGCTTCTGCCCGGATCCGAGCATTATATGCGCGGGCGGAGACTATTATATCGCAGTTTCAACATTTGAATGGTGGCCGGGAGTAAAACTTTTCCACTCCCGGGATTTGCAGCACTGGGAACAGATTCCCTCTCCGTTAAGAAGGGAGAGCCAGCTGAATATGACAGGGAATCCGACTTCAGGAGGGGTATGGGCGCCCTGTTTAAGTTACGACGGACAGTTCTTTTATCTTGTATATACGGATGTAAAGACGAAAAAAGGACGTTACTATAATACCCACAATTATATGGTCTGGACGGACGATATTTATGGAGAATGGTCAGAACCGGTATATCTTAACAGCATCGGTTTTGACCCGTCTCTTTTCCATGACCGCGACGGTAGAAAATATCTGGTGAATATGGTGAACGGATTCAAGGGAGTGCTGGTACAGGAACTGGTGAGATCAGAGGGCGGACAGGAAGAAAGCGGATGCGCATCACCCGGTCCGAAAACGCCCTGCTGGAAGCTTACCGGCGAGCGCCGGAAAGTGTATGACGGTTCCGGTATCGGCTGCACCGAAGGGCCGCATATGTACCATATCGGCGATTGGTATTATCTGATTACGGCGGAGGGCGGAACCGGTTATGGGCATTGCATAACGCTGGCAAGAGCGAAGAGCGTCTGGGGGCCTTTTGAAACGGCGCCGGAGAACCCCGTTCTGACGTCGGATCAGGAAGACCCGGAGGCTTTGCAAAAGTGCGGGCATGGAGACCTGGTGGAAACTCCGGAAGGGGAATGGTATCTGACTCATCTGTGTTCCAGGCCGCTGGCCGGCGGGAAATGGTGTACGCTGGGACGTGAGACGGGTATCCAGAAAGTATACTGGGATGAGGACGGCTGGCTTAAACTGAGCACGGGCGGACGTTTTGCAAAACTTTTCGTTCCGGGACCGGGAGAAGAAAACAAAACGGAACCCATGATGGAAACATTGTCTTCGGAGGAGAGAAGCCCGGATATAAGGGATGAATTTGATCAGCGGGAACTGGCGGTGTATTATTCATCTCCCAGAGTTTCCTATGAGAGTTTTGCCGATCTGAATGCCCGTCCGGGATTTTTAAGGCTGCGGGGACAGGAGTCCCTGAATTCTCTGCATCATGTTTCCCTGGTCGCCGTCAGGCAGCAGGAAGTATGCGCCAGAGCGCAGACCTGTGTGGAATTTGAACCGGATTATCCGGAACAGGCGGCAGGGCTGGTGTATATGTACGATGCCATGAATTTCTATATGCTTGTCAGGACCGTGGATGACAACGGGAAGGGCGCGGTCGCATTGTTAAAAAGCGATGCCGGCGTCATAACGGACGAAGTGGAGATGCTGCCTGCCCCGGAGGGCGGAAAGACGGAATTGCGGGCCCAGGTATCGGAAGACGGTTCCACAGTCGGTTTTTCGTTCCGGCAGCCGGGAAGGCAATGGCAGCCGGTGAAGGACGGACTTTCCACCCGGATTGTAACGGATGAGCATTGCAGGGGATTCACGGGAGCCCATTTTGGCATGTATGTCCATGATATGACAGGGATGTCATATCATGCGGATTTTTCATATTTTGAAATACAATATAGTAAAGGAGACGGACAGATTGTATAATACAAGGGTAAGCTTTGAGACAAACGACGGGCTGCTTCAGAAGCTGATGGATACGGCGGAGAAAAAGTCTCTTGAAAACCTGAAAGATTTTGCGGGAAGAAAAGTGCTGATCGAAGGCGGCGGATATGAGAAAATCTGGCTGGAAACCCAGCCAATGGGCGGAGAAATGTACGCAAAGAGGGATCTGGAGGCCGGACTCAACAATAATCTGCTGTTTATGGAGTGCCAGAGAGAGGACGGCAGGATTCCGGGAAGCATTGCCATGATCGACGGCGTGCTGACGCCCCAGTTTAATAAATTCCAGGGCTTTTGTTTTCCGGCCCCGGCGATGAATATGTATTACCTTACGGGAAAAGAACCCGGCTATCTGGAACTGCTCTATGGTACATTGGAACGTTTTGACGCTTATCTGTGGCGGGTGCGGGATTCCGACGGGGACGGCTGTCTGGAAACATGGTGTAAGTATGATACCGGCGAAGATCATGCTGTGCGTTATGGGGACGCGCCGGACGCATGGACGGAGGAGACGCCGCCGGAAGGGTGTCAGGCAGTTCCGATGGCATCTGTGGATATCATGAGTTTTTCCTATGCTTCCAGAGAAACGATGGCTGAAATCTGCCGTGAATGGAAAGACGAAGAAAAAGAGCGCCGCTGGCGTCTGAAGGCGAAAGAAGTTCAGGATAAGATCAAAGAGTATCTCTGGAATGAAGAAAGAGGCGCCTGCTTTGACCGCGATAAGCATCATAAGGTAATGGATGTTCTGATACATAACAGTCTGCGGGCGATGTACTGGAACAGCCTGACGCCCTATATGGCAAAACGCTTTGTGGAGGAACATCTTCTGAATCCGGAAGAGTTCTGGACGCCGATGCCTCTTCCTTCCGTGGCGGTGAATGATCCGCTGTTTCGCAATGTGACGACGAATAACTGGAGCGGACAGGCAGAAGCGCTCACATATCAGAGGGCAATCCGGGCATTGGAGAATTACGGATATGACTGGATGATTCCGCTGATTGGCAGGAAGCTTTTTGAAGCGATCGGGGAAGACTGCATTTTTGTTCAGCAGTATGACCCGTTTACCCAAAAACCTTCCTATGTCAGCCTGGAGGGTAAACAGGATGCCTATGGCCCGGCGATGCTGTCGGTTATGGAGTACACGGCCAGAATGTATGGCGTACACATGGAAAGAGAATATTTGTTCTGGGGGACCGTGAGCGGCACGGAAAGCTCTTACTGCCAGGAATGGGGGGAACGCAGTTTCCTTATCAAAAACAATGGAAAACGCGCGGAAGCCTTTCTGGATGGAAAAAAGATTTTTGAGGCCGGAGCGGATTTGAAAATAGTTACTGATTTTAACGGAAATATCATCAGGGTGGATGCACTCGCACGGGATGCGGACAGAAAGAATGTTAAGGAAGGCATCTTTTGACCGGCATGAATGCCGGCGGAACGGGAGGACAGGAGTCGGAATGAAATACTTAAATGATAAAGCAGAGGATATTCAGATCGCCTATATCGGCGGAGGTTCCAGGGGCTGGGCATGGACTTTTATGACAGACCTTGCGATGGAAGGAGCGATATCCGGGACAATACGTCTGTATGATATCGACAGGGAAGCGGCAAAAGCCAATGAAATGATCGGCAACAGACTGAGGCAGAGAGCGGATGCGGCGGGTAAATGGGATTACCGGGTGGCCGAAACGCTGGAAGAGGCATTGACGGGAGCGGATTTTGTCGTTATTTCTATTCTGCCCAAGACTTTTGATGAAATGGAAATCGACGTGCATATGCCGGAGCGGCTTGGGATTTACCAGTCCGTAGGAGATACTGCAGGTCCGGGAGGAATTATACGTTCCATGCGCACAATTCCCATGTTTGTCGAATTTGCGGAAGCGGTCAGAAAATACTGCGCGGATGCGTGGGTCATTAACTACACCAATCCCATGTCCGTATGTGTCAGGACTTTGTATCATGTCTTCCCGCAGATTAAGGCTTTCGGATGCTGCCATGAAGTCTTCGGAACGCAGAAGGTTCTGGCGGGAATTGCTGAAAGAGAGCTGGGCATAGAAGGAATCAAAAGGGAAGATATACATGTTAATGTGTTGGGAATCAATCATTTTACCTGGTTTGATTATGCCAGCTATAAGGGGATTGATCTTTTCCCGGTATATAAAAACTACATCGACAGTCATTTCGAAGAAGGATACGAAGAAAATGACCATAACTGGGCCAACTCCACTTTTGAATGCGCCCACAGGGTTAAAATGGATCTGTTCAGACGCTACGGACTCATTGCCGCGGCGGGAGACCGCCATCTGGCCGAATTTATGCCGGGTGACGAATATCTGAAGGATCCTGAAACGGTAAAAAGCTGGAAGTTCGGACTGACGACAGTGGCCTGGAGAAAGAATCAGCTCAGGGAGAGACTGGAACAATCCCGCAGACTGGCAGCAGGAGAAGAGGAAATAGGGCTGCAGCCTACCGGAGAGGAAGGAATCCTTCTGATTAAGGCACTGTGCGGATTGACCAGAGTAGTCAGCAATGTAAATATTCCGAATGCAGGCTGTCAGATCAGGAATCTTCCGGAGACAGCCGTGGTGGAAACGAATGCGGTATTTGAACGGAATGCCATAAGGCCGTTGATAGCCGGCAGCCTGCCGGAAGAGATTCTGCGGCTGACCATGCCGCATGTAGAAAATCATGAGCGCGTGCTGAAAGCTGCGCTGACGACGGACAGGGAACTGGTGGCGGAAGCGTTTGCCAATGATCCCCTCGTGAAAGGGCGGGCGTCGGAAGCGGATATCCGGAAGCTGGCGGAAGATATGCTGGCGGCGGCTCTGTAATGCTTTCGGAAGGAATACCGGCGTTTATATACGGCGGTATTCCTTTGGCGACAGGCCGGTATGTTTTCGGAACAGCCTGCAAAAATAGCCGGTGTTCTCATAGCCCACGCTTTTTGCGATGTGGGAAATTTTATCGGAGGTTTCCCGCAGCATTTTACAGGCGAGTCCCATCCGGTATTTAATCAGATAGTCAACAGGGGCCATCCCGATATGCGCGTTAAAATATCGGATGGCCGTATTTTTGCTGATATTTATGGCAGAGGCGATATCCGCAAGGCTGATCGAATCCATATAATGCGTCTGGATGTACTGAATCATGACCATGACGCTGTTGTATGAAAAATTCCGATCGGTTCCGTGCCGTGCTTCTTCCGGGGCCGCGGATATTTGTCCTGTCAGAATCAGCCATGCTTCCGAAAGAAGGTTCCGGACCTGTAATTCGTGAAAGGTTTGGGAGGACAGATGGCTGAACAGCGATTCGAGCAGTTGAAGTATCCGACGCTGCCATTCGCAGTCTTTTTGCAGAACAAGATATTCCAGCGTTGATTTTTCGACCGGAGCAACGTATTTCTGATAAATGTCGGTTTCAGGAGACGCAATAAACTCGGGTGCGAATACGATATTCGGCATGATACCGTAGTTTTCGGCCGTAAACTGGTGGAGGATTCCGCTGTTGATGAAAACGGCTTCTCCGGCATGTAAAGTGAGCGTATGACGGCCGATGTGAAAGATAACGGTTCCTTCGGAAACAAGTACAATCTCAAATTCATTGTGCCAGTGCCAGCTCACCTGGCTGTTATAAAAATCCCTCGTATCGTCCAGATAATATTGCAGCGGAAAACCGGGAGAACCGTGCTGCTTTGTCTCTCTCAGATCGTCTGTCGTTAAGATTCTTTGCATTTTACTCACCAGTCCTTTCTCTCAATCCGCAAACATTTATGTATGACATATATTGCGCATGAATAAATTTGCGTGTGAAAAATTTATTCATGCGCCGCCCTCATTCCGCGTACCGGGCACATGATGATTGAGGACAACGCCGAAAATCGCTTAAATGTCAGGGCCTATGGCATGTGTCTCTTTGTCCGCTGATGCTGTGGTGAGATTATACCATAAATATGTGAAAAAATCCAATTGTATGCCTCGTGAATGATGATATAATGGCATGGAAGCTGCGGTTTGAGAGAGCAGAGCTTTCCGGTGTGGGTGCCCCATGCCGGAAAAAAGAAAAACAAAGATGAAAAAGGAGTATTCCGAAAATGAATCAACAATATCAGAAAACCATTTATGCCTGTTTCGTCGGATATGTCGTACAGGCGATTATCAACAATTTTGTTCCGTTATTGTTTCTGACCTTTGAGAGTACATACCACATTCCGCTTGGGCAGATCACGATGCTGATCACTATTAATTTCGGCATCCAGCTTCTGGTGGACCTGTTGTCGGCAGGATTTGTGGATAAAATCGGTTACAGGATTTCGATTATGCTTGCCCATGTTTTTGCTGCGGCCGGACTGCTCGGACTTGCCGTGCTGCCGGAATTGCTGCCAAGCGCCTATGCGGGACTTCTGATTTCGGTTACGATCTATGCGCTCGGAGGCGGACTGTTGGAAGTGCTGGTCAGCCCGATTGTGGAAAGCTGTCCGACGGATAATAAAGAAAAGGCGATGAGCCTGCTTCATTCCTTCTACTGTTGGGGACATGTGGGGGTCGTGCTTCTTTCCACCTTATTTTTTCAGGTGTTCGGAATTGAAAACTGGAAAATACTGACATGTATCTGGATTCTTGTACCCGCCGCTAATGCCTTTGCATTTGCAAAAGCGCCGATTGCTTCGCTTGTCGAGGAAGGGGAATCCGGTATGACGATGCTCGATCTGTGTAAAAGCAAGATTTTCTGGCTGCTCATGCTGATGATGATGTGTGCCGGGGCGAGCGAACAGGCTGTAAGCCAGTGGGCTTCGACTTTTGCGGAAAGAGGGCTTGGCGTAAGCAAGACGCTGGGAGATCTTGCGGGTCCCATGACGTTTGCGGTTCTGATGGGCAGCGCACGGGCCTTTTACGGAAAATTCGGAGACAGAATTGAGCTGGATAAATTTATGATCGGAAGCGCTTTTCTTTGTATTTTGTCCTACCTGTGCATTTCGCTGTCGCCGTCTCCGGTCTGGTCGCTGATCGGCTGCGGAATCTGCGGACTGTCGGTAGGAATCATGTGGCCGGGAAGCTTCAGCAAGGCGTCCGCCTCTATCAGAAACGGCGGAACCGCCCTGTTCGCGCTGCTGGCACTGGCGGGAGATGTAGGCTGTTCCGGCGGTCCGACGCTGGTCGGCTATATTTCCAGCATGGCGTCGGATGATCTGAAAAAAGGGATTCTGGCAGCGGTTATTTTTCCGGTTCTGCTGGTATCCGGAATTTTGATACTGAAAATGATTTTGCCGGGAAAACCGGAAGCAAATAAAGGAGGTAAATGAGCAATGAAGAAAGAAATGGATTTTTTACAAATGAACCCGGAATGGATCCGCAGGCCCGAAAAGGTGGAAACAGGCGACGGGAAAATCGTGATCGTGACGGAGAAGGGCACTGATCTCTGGCAGAGGACTTATTATGGTTTTCAAAACGACAATGCGCCTGTGCTGCAGGCCAGGACTTCCGAGAAGTATTTTTCCTTTGTCGTGAAGACACAGTTTGAGAGCTCGCAGCGTTTCGATCAATGCGGTGTGGCGATGTATTTAAACAGCGATAACTGGTTTAAGGCTTCCATCGAATACGAAAATGAAGAGATACAGCGTCTGGGAAGCGTTGTCACCAATCATGGCTATTCGGACTGGGCGACGACAGATATTTCCTCGGATATCAAAGAAATGTGGTATCGCTTCAGCCGCAGGGAAAGCGATTACTGTATCGAATGCAGTACGGACGGGGAGCATTTCAGGCAGATGAGGATTTTTCATATGTGGGAAGGGGCCGACGAAATTACGTTTGGAATCTATGCGTGCAGTCCGACGACCGGTTCTTACAGAGCGGTATTTACGGAAATGAAATTCATGGACTGTAAGTGGGAAGCTGACGGTGCGTGGAAGGAAGCATGAGGCGTATGAAAGGCCGGAATGATCATACGCATTGAAAAGGGCGGGCCGGCGAAAGAAGATAACTGTCAAAAAGGATTCATTGGAAGATGTGTACCGGAGATTATGCTTGCAGAGCGCGAAAATCTAAGTCATAATATATTATTAAGAGAAATGCAGGAGGTATGCGTTGGATGAAGAACAAAGGAAATGAATTATTACAGTTTGCAGGCGGGTTTGCGATGCTGATCGTCGGCCTTTTCATTCTTTCACAGAAGGTGGTGGTATCGTCAGGCTTTTTTGGAGCGGGCATTTGGTTTGGAAGCTTTCATATGAGCAACGGACTGATTATGATACCTTTTATTATCGGTATTGTGTGGATGTTTGCTTCCGGAGGCAGTTTATTGTCCAAAGTGTTTACCGTCGTCAGCGTGCTTTTGATTATCGCTGCGATTATTATATCTACAAGAATTTATCTTGTACGGCTTTCACTATATGAATGGGTTCTGATTCTTGTGCTGATTTTCGGAGGCGCCGGGATGCTGGCCCGCGTGCTGTTCGCCATGCCGGCGGGAAAACGGCGCGGAGAGGAGACGGACCGGAAAGCGATGGAAGTTCAGGATAAAATGCTTGAAATTGAAAAAGAAATCGAACAGATTAAAAAAGAACAATAACAGACAAACAGTCTGAACGAAATGGCCTGCCCATGGGCTTCTCTTCATACAGAGTCCGGCATATACTGTACAAATAATGATGCAGGATGGCGGATGCCGGAGGACGGAGGGCAGCATATATCTGCTTTCCGATGCCAAAGATTTTGCCATCCTGTAAATGCCCGCAGAAGCGGGCAGATGGGAGCAGGCATGGGTGAAAATGGAAAAACCAGGAACGAAAAACTGAAGCTGATTCTGAATGAACTGGAAGGCAAAATCGGCGCAGAGGGCGTGGGAACGGCAAAGGGCAGGAAAAAATATGCTACAAAGGCCGAGTGGAAAAAAGCAGTTTTCAGACAGGAAGTAATCCTGCAGATGGTGATGTCGGCAGCTTTTCTTCTGGCGACAATTGCACTTATTCAGGGGATTGTAAGAGTGCTGCCGGAATCTATTACGGTCAGCAGTACCGTAAACGGAAGAGAGCTTCCTATTTATTGTGTGGAGACGGATAAAAAGCAGATTGCGCTGAGCTTTGATGCAGCATGGGGAGACGGTTATTTGCGGTGAATATATCCCCAGTGAACAAGGGGCGTGTATTCCCTTGTTCACTGAAGGTATGGATTGTCCGTTAAAAGGCGGCTGCTCGGCGCTTTTGGCACAAAAATGTATTTTCGTATATTTTTTCACAATTTAGGTAGTGACTTTATGATGTGCATGTGATACAATTTGATTATCAAATTTAAGAAGGAGGTGAAACGATATGACAAACAACGAATTACTGCTGGCAATGTCCGATATGATGGAGACGAAGCTGAAAGCGGAAGTAAGGCCGTTAAGAAATGAAATGTATGATATGGAGCAGAGGCTTGAGAGTAAAGTTCTTGGTGTGAAAGATGAACTGCAGCATGAAATCCGGGAAGTGAAGGTTGAACTGCGTAACGAAATCCGGGAAGTACAGCAGAATCTGGAAGGTAAAATTCAGAATTTAGACAGTAAAATTCAGGACGTAGAACAGAGTTTGGAAGGTAAAATTCAGAATTTAGACAGTAAAATCCAGAGCGTAGAACAGAATTTAAACAGCAAAATTCAGAATTTAGACAGTAAAATCCAGAATGTAGAACAGAGTCTGGGTAGCCAGATTCAGGAAGTACAGCAGAATCTGGGCAAAGAAATTCATTTGTTAAAACTCTGTCAGGAGAATCTGATTCTTCCGCGGCTCAATACGATCGAATCATGCTATACCGATACCTATCGCCGTTACAGAGATTATGCCGACAGGATTGAAGCGGTTTTTGACGATGTTGACATCATGAAAAAAGTGATTACGGAACATAGCCGGGAGCTGCAAAAACTGGCATAATTGTTATTTCCTGACGGTTTGGACGGTCTGTTTTAATCTTTAGTGTCATCAGAAAAGCGGTAATATACTTTTATCTTTTTATTTTCAAATACCTTAATTTCCTGGAGCATAGCGGTTACAATGGTTCTGTCCAGTTGCTCTATTTCCCGGTGTGCCAAAAGATGATGAATCCAGGGTGTATCATATGCAGCAGACAAATTCTGCGGATTTTCTGTTTTTTCAAGATTCTCAAGTTGTTTCGTAAGAAGTTCTTCTCTGGCGGTATAATTTTGCCTGTAAGAGATAAATTCTTCTTTGGAAATCAGTTCGTCCCGATAGTCTTCGTAGACCGCTTTTTTCAGTTTACCGGTTCGCTCAAGTTCTGTCATTATTCGCTTTTTTTCCGACGTATGTGTATTTTCAGCGGCGGAAGAATCTGATATTTGTTTCTTTACGACTTTTGACAAGTCGTTCATGGAATGCAGGATCGCATTCAAATCATTCAGAAGAATATATTCCAGCGTGTTACAGGATATTCTGTGCGGCGTACAGTATTGCCGGCCGGAGCGCACATAGCTTCCGCAGCAGTAGCAGATGCCGGACGCACCGTTTTTTTTGACAAGCGCCCGGCCGCAGTCGCCGCATTTTAAAAAGCCTGCCAGCATGGAGGAACCGGAAGACAGATCGAGGTTCCTTGTCCGGCGGTTCAGCAGGTTTTGCGTTTTCTGCCAGGTGTCCCTGTCTATGATGGCATCGTGTGTGTCCGGCACGACGATCCAGTCTTTTGGCTGTTTTATTTGAGCTTTTCCTCTCATATGCTGGGTTTTCCGGCCTTGCACCATATTTCCGATGTATATTTCATTTTGCAGAATACGGCTGATGGTAGAATAGCTCCAGAAGGATGGGGCCCCTGTCCGGGAGGCGTTTCGATAGTGTTCGCCGTTTGCGTTTTTGTAGGCGGAGGGGCAGAGAATGCCTTCTGCATTTAAGAGGCCGGCGATGCGGAGCTTGCCGTATCCCTTGTTATAAAGATCGAAAATTCTGCGTACAATCCCTGCGGCGTATTCGTCTGTTATCAGTTTATTTTTATCGAAAGGAGACTTCCGGTAGCCATAAGAGGCAAAGGCGCCGATAAACTCTCCGGCTTTTTGCCTGGTCTGAATGGAGGCGTGAATTTTCTGGGAAATATCCCGCGCATATTGTTCGTTAAAAATATTTTTGATGGGCAGCAGCATGTCGTAGGACTGTACAAAACTGTCAATATGATCGGTAACGGAAATAAAGCGGACATTCTGTGCCGGAAAATACCGCTCCAGATATCGTCCGGTTTCGATATAATCGCGTCCGAACCGGGATAAATCTTTTACGATGATACAGTTTACGTTTCCGCTTTCAATATCGTTTATCATCCGCCGGAAAGCGGGACGGTCATAATTTGTGCCGGTAAATCCGTCGTCAACGTAAATATCATAGAGGACAAAATTTTTCTGTCCTTTTATGTAATCGGCAAGGAGCTTTTTCTGACTGCCGATGCTGTTGCTTTCCGCCTTATCGCCGTCATCTCGGGATAGTCTGATATATTCCGCCACATGAAACAAATCGTTGTTCATAGCGTTTCCTCCTTTTGACCGGAAGGAGCGCAAAGCTGTGCCCGGATGATCTGGGAGACAAGTTCCGCGGCGGTGATGATGCCCAGATATTCTTTTTCGATGATATAGTCTGTTTTTTCTGTTACGTTTCGCTTTTCCTGCTGCATAATAGGCTGTCTCCGACAATACGGTTCCTTATAACAGTATACGGCGTCCGGAGCAGGAGTATGCCTGCCGGGGCGAAAGAGTGCTTTATAAATGACGTGCGGACCGGCAGTTTACCGAACGGCTGCAGAATGAGCAAAACAGGCGAAAGCAATGACAGAAAAGACAGAAATTGCAGTTGACAAAATGGATGTGTTAGTATATTATAGTTAATAACAAATAAATAATAACAAAAAGAAAGTAAGAGAAAGGGGCGAAGACGATGAAAAAAATACTGGTAGTTGTGGATATGCAGAATGATTTTATTGACGGGGCGTTGGGAACAAAGGAGGCGGCCGCGATCGTAGAGAGAGCAGCTGACAGGATTGAGCGGTTTGAAGGCAGCATTTTTGTAACGATGGATACGCATAGGAGCGATTATCCGGAAACCGCCGAAGGAAAAAAACTGCCGGTGCCGCATTGTATTAAAATGACGGATGGGTGGTTACTGCATGAAAGAATAATGACAGCATTGTCGGGAAAAGAGTACCGGACGATTGAAAAAGAAACGTTTGGTTCTACGCGGCTGGCCAAAGAAATTCGTGAAACAGGGAATCAGGAGGATATGGAAATCGAATGTTTCGGATTGTGTACTGACATATGTGTCGTTTCCAATGCTCTTTTATTAAAAGCTAATTTCCCGGAGACGGAAATTACGGTCCGGGCGGACTGCTGTGCGGGCGTTACGCCGGAAACCCACGAAGCGGCGCTGAAAACAATGGAAATGTGCCAGATTCATATTGCCGGCTGAGTTATTTTATATTACGCAATTATCTGCTATTTATTTTATGCGGGGGAAGGGAGGTATCGTAATGATCAGAATCAATAAAAATAACATAAATGTCAATAAGTTCCCGGACGGCACGCTCCTGTTGAAAGAGTGGATTCCGGACGAAGATGAAAAAAGAAAAGAGGAGCGGAAGGCGGTGATCACCTGGTTATTTGAAAATAACGAAGAGCTGGTAACGCTGATTTATCTGGCCGGCCATCTCCGGGCCCACGGCATAACAAATTTATCCCTCGATATGCCTTATATTCCGAACGCCCGACAGGACCGGGTAAAGACGCGGGAGGATGTCTTTACGTTGAAATATTTTGCGGAAGTAATCAATTGGCTGGATTTTGAAACCGTGACGGTGTTGGACCCCCATTCTTCCGTCAGCGAAGCTTTGATCAATAAAATTCAGGTGAGGACGCCGGAAGCCTATATCCGGAAGGCGGTCGACCGAATTGGAGGAACGGAAAATCTGACGTTGTTTTATCCCGATGAAGGTGCGTGCAAACGTTATTCCGGATTATTCCGGCTTCCGTTCGCCTTCGGCATCAAGAACCGGGACTGGGAAACGGGAGATATCAGGGGGCTTGATATCTCCGGTATGACGGATTGTATTCGGGGAAGAAAGATTTTAATGATAGACGATATTTCCAGCAGAGGCGGTACTTTTTATTACAGCGCCCGGAAGCTGAATGAGCTGGGAGTCGGAGAGATTTATCTGTATATTTCCCATTGCGAGAATACCATTCTGGAGGGGGATGCGTTGAAGAGCGGCCTGATTCGGAAAATTTTTACGACAAACAGTATTTTTACGGAAAAGGATGAAAGAATCGAGGTGTTTGCGGATGAATAAAACCAATCCAATGTTATTGATCGATTATTATAAGGCGGTACATGCGGAAATGCTGCCGGAGAAGATGACGAAGTCGGTTTCCTATTTTACGCCGAGAATGAGCAGGATCGACCGATGGGATAAGGTAGTCATGTTTGGCTTACAGGGATTGATCAGGACCTGGCTGATCGATTATTTTAACAGCGAATTTTTTGAGAAACCCTTTGACGAAGTTATCCGGGAATACAGGCGGGTGCTCGACAATACGCTTGGGAAAAAGGTGTACGGCATTGAAAAAATCGAGAAACTCCACAGGCTGGGGTATCTGCCCGTTGAGATCGCCGCATTGCCGGAAGGCACGAGGGTGCCGGTACATGTGCCGATGTTCGGGATTACAAATACCCACCCGGAGTTTGCCTGGCTGCCGCAGGCTTTGGAAAGCCTGATCTCTGCAGAAAGCTGGCATCCCATGATCGCGGCTACTGTCGGTTATACTTATCGGGAGATCGTGAATCATTATTATGATCTGACCTGCGATGATCGGATCGAGAGGGCGAAAGCGCTTGGGGCATTCGATTTCAGAGGAGAGGAATGTACGGAATCGGCGATAAAGGCCGGGGCGGGCTGGTGTCTTTCTTTTCTGAATACGGCGACGGTTCCGGTCGTTCCTTACCTGGAAAAAATGTACTGCTGCGACTGCACGAAAGAACCGGTGGCTTTTGGCAGCCCCAGTACGGAACATGCGGTTATGTGCAGCAATTACGCGGTGGACGGCGATGAGATCACGCTGCTTCGCAGACTCTTGACCGAAATTTATCCGCATACGAGTTTTTCAGCGGTTTTGGATTCCTATGATTATTGGAATGTCATTGATAAGATACTGCCGGAGTTAAAAGAAGAAATTCTGGCGCATGACGGCTGTATGCTGATGCGCGGTGATTCCGGGGACTGTGTGGAAGTGGTTACGAAGACGGTTTTCCGGTTGTGGGACATATTTGGCGGAACGATAAACAGCAAGGGATATAAGGTGCTGAATCCCCATGTAAAAGCAATTTACGGGGATTCCATTACCATACAGCGATGCGAACAGATTTACCGTATCTTAATGGAGAACGGTTTTGCCTGTTCCAACGCGGCGCTCGGCGTGGGTTCTTTTTCATTTCAGTGCGTTGAAGAAAACGGTGTGTTGAAACCTTTTACGCGGGACACTTTCAGTTCCTGCATTAAGGCGACTTACTGTGAAATAGACGGAAAACCGTACCCGATTTACAAAGCGCCGAAAGAAGAGGGATTTAAGAAAAGCCAGAAGGGCTGCTGTATTGTTTATGAGGAAGACGGAGAACTGCGGTATCGGGATGGGCTGAGCTGGGAGGAAGCGTCTGCCGGAGACAGCCTTTTACAGACCGTATTCCGGGACGGCGTTTTAACAAAGGAGCAGTCTTTGCGGGAGATTCGGAACAGACTGCATGGAAACGGATTTTAGCGGGCAGAGTGTTTGCGATGCGTCTGTTTGTACAGCGGACAGTCCGAAATATGTTGTTATTAAAGTCGGATATTTGGAAAGGAAAAGGGGGATATGATGGAAAAGAAAGCGTTTCATGCAATGGAAGTAAAGGACAGGTGTGTGGCATGGATCCGGGATTTTTTTGAAGAGAACGGAAAGGGCTGTAACTGTGTCATCGGCATATCGGGAGGCAAGGACAGTTCCGTCGCGGCGGCTCTGTGCGCGGAGGCGCTTGGAAGAGAACGGATAATCGGCGTTCTCATGCCGGACGGGAAACAGCCCGATATCGATATGGCGGAAAAGCTGATCGCATTTCTCGGTATTACGGGAATCACCGTCAACATCGCGCCGGCCGTTCTGGCGGTAACAGGAGGGGTACGGTGCGCTCTGCCGGAAGGGATGAGCGGGCAGGCCGGTGTCAATCTGCCGGCCCGCATTCGCATGGCCGTTCTCTATGCGGTTTCGCAGTCAAAAAACGGACGGGTGGCCAATACCTGTAATCTTTCGGAAGACTGGGTCGGATATTCGACCCGTTACGGGGACGGCGCGGGAGATTTTGCCCCTTTGTCCGATCTGACCGTTACGGAAGTCAAACTTGTCGGCCGGGCGGCGGGGCTTCCCGATGAGCTGATTGAAAAAGTGCCTTCCGACGGTCTTTGCGGAAAAAGTGACGAGGAGCATCTTGGTTTTTCCTATGAAATGCTGGACCGGTATATTCGTACCGGAGAAATCAAAGATGCGGCCGTCAAGGAAAAAATTGATGAACTGCATGAAAAAAACGGGTTCAAGCTGCGGCCGATGCCGAAGTTTGAACTCTGAAGACCGAATTGCCGGCAGAACAAAATTGTCAAAGAGAAAAAGAAGAAGTATAATGACAATAGAGCAGAGTTCTGCTTGTGCAGTTGGTCTGAACCGTCGCATTATTGCTATGACAGACGTGTCAGAAACCGGGAGAAAGAAACGATCTGAAACGGAGGAAATGCGTATGAGCGGGAAAAGCAGAGCGGCGGGAGATGGAGAAAAAGAATTTCTGAGCCGGTATCATCCGGAAAAATACCCGTCGATTTCGATTACGGTCGATGCGATCGTAGTCGGTGTGGCGAAAGATACGACGGATAATTACCGGAAGCTGGACCGGCAGTCTTTAAAAATTCTGTTGGTAAAAAGGGAACATTATCCCTATAAGGACTGTTACAGTCTGCCCGGCGGTTTTGTCGGGGAAAAAGAGACTTTTGAAGATACGCTGAAACGGATATTGCTTGACAAAACCGGACTTGCGGATATTTACAGCGAACAGCTATACACGTTTGGCAGCGTGGAGCGCGATCCCCGGATGCGGATCGTCAGCTGTGCTTATATTTCACTGGTCGATATCAGCCGGACGAGCATTGCAGGGGCCGAATGGTTTGCCATCGGGGATATCGGCCGGATGGAGCTCGCGTTTGATCACAATCAGATCATCGACGAGGCACTCAGGCGCCTTCGCGGAAAGATTAATTATACGGATATCGTGTTTCATATGATGCCGCCGGAGTTCACCATCAGCGAGCTTCAGGAAGTTTATGAACTCATTCTCGGAAAAAAACTTTTGCCGGCGGCTTTCCGGAGGACGATTTCCGAAAAGCTGGAGGATACGGGTAAAATGACATCGAATGCCGGCCACCGGCCTTCCAGAATTTTCCGGTATAAAAAGAACTGACAGGATGCGCGGGATATCCGGGGGCGGCAGACTGCCGCTGGTAACCGCCGCCATGGGGGAACGAGGATACCGCGATGATTTTGGAGATTCTGAAGAAACATAACGTGAAGGTCACATTTTTTATGACGGGGGGATGGGTGGAATCCTATCCTGACGATGTAAAAGCCATATTGGCAGACGGGCATGACCTCGGCAATCACAGCGAGAATCATAAAAATATGTCACAGCTGTCAGACAGCGAATGTGAAGAAGAACTGATGGCGGTACATAATAAGGTGCTGGAACTGACCGGGTACGAAATGTTTCTGTTCCGGCCGCCTTACGGAGATTATGACAATCATGTCATAAAGAAAGCCTATCAGTGCGGATATTATCCGATTCAGTGGGATGTGGATTCTCTCGACTGGAAAGATTACGGCGTGGATTCCATTATCAGGACGGTTACGGAACATAAGCATCTCGGCAACGGCAGTATTATCCTGTGCCATAACGGCGCAAAATACACGGCGGAAGCGCTGGAAACGCTGATTACCACGTTACAGGGGCAGGGGTATGAGTTTGTGCCGATTTCCCAGCTGATTTATCGGGATAGCTTTCATATGAAAGCGGACGGAACGCAGGTGTCCGGCAAGTAACGGGAAAAGGGGCCGTACGAGGATTAGCCCGGACGGAAGAAGTCCGCATAAAAGACGGAACTTTGGGCAGAGGAGTAATTATTTTCCCTGTTGTCATGAATAGTACAAAAAATGTAGTGTACGGAAGGCAGGGCGGCTGCGCCGTCCTAAACAATCCCCCCTGAAATGCCGATACATATACTGACAGCAAACAAAACGGTAAACGGATTTACCGGTACGCCACAGACAGCATCAGGGAGGATGACAACATGGGCATGAAAATCGGCATGTACAATGCGGTAAAAACATCAATACCGCTGAAAAACAAAGACGGTTCGTCGGCGGGAACCATTACGGTCATGAAATATAACCGTGTAAAAAAGAAAAAGCTCGGTTACAATTTTAAAAAAGTATCAAACCGTATCCTGGCGGCCAAAACTTCTCTTTTTGCAGGGAAAGCGGTACGGGAAGCGCGTACCGCGGTAGTCGGGCTTCTGATGAAGCAGATGAGCGGCGACTATGACAGCGGGGAGCTTGACAGCGCGCTCGAACATGCGCGGAAGATGGAGCGGGTTGCGAAGAAGCGCAAAAGGCATATGGAGGAAGAAGAGCGGGCCAGACAGACGGGTTCCTGTGCGGTAGAAGAAGAAATCGAGACGGCCGAAGGGAAAGAGGAAGAACAGAAAGAAAACGAAAAAGTATCCAGGGAGAACGAGCAGAAACTGGATGAGATGGCGCGGGAGCTGAAACGGATGATCGAGGAGTCGGAGCAGGCTTTGAATGAGCTTGCGCAGGAGCTGACGGACGCTTCCTGGGAGGACATGGATCCGAAACAGCTCGAAAAGATGAAAAGAAGGCATCGGGCGCAGGAAATGCGGGAAATTATGGAGGCCGATCTGAAATATCTGAAAGCGTTATTTGACCGGCTGTCGAAGGAAAAGCAGGCGAGTGAAAGCGGTTCTTCCAACTCGTCGTCCTGGGCCGGACAGGATTCTGTCGGCGGTGTTTCCCTGGAGCTGGGCGGTGTGGATATGCCGGTGGAGACTTCCGAAGCCCCCGCTGCGGTTGAAGGCGCAAATATGGATGTAACGGTGTAGGAGAGAAGCCGCATGAAGACGATTCTGGTCGTGGAGGATGATGTATATATAGGAGATATGCTGGAAGAGGCGCTGCGAAAGGAAGGCTATGACGTTTCGCGCGCCTATTCCGGTTCGGAGGCTCTTTTGCGTCTTCCCGGCGGCAGGCCGGATCTGGTGCTGCTCGATCTGATGCTGCCCGGTCTGAATGGGGAAGAGGTATTACAGGCTGTACGGGATATCCCGGTTATCGTTGTCAGTGCAAGGGCGGAAATGGAAGATAAAGTTTCGCTTCTGATGGGCGGTGCGGCGGATTATGTGACAAAGCCTTTCGATATGCCGGAGCTGCTCGCGAGAATTGCGGTACAGTTTAGAAAAACAACTGTTATTGATAAAAATATACTGCTAAAAGCCGATGATATCGTGATGAATACGGAAGCGCACAGCGTTGCGGTAAAAGATGAGGCGGTGAAGCTGACAAGAACGGAGTATGCCATTCTGCGGCTTTTATTGCAGAATCCGGAACAGGTTATTGCCAAATCGGTCATTCTCGACAGAATCAGCGAGGATACTCCTGACTGTATGGAGAGTTCTCTGAAAGTACATATCAGCAATCTGCGCAGAAAGCTGCGGGAAGCCGGGGGAAAAGATTATATCGAGTCTGTCTGGGGCATCGGGTTTAAAATAAAAACATGATCTGCTCCGCATGCGTTTACGGCCGCATGCAGTCTTAACCATTTCTGAATCATTTTCTTAACCACTTTCTTAACTTTTTTCCGATAGAATGGAGAAAATAAAACAGGAGGCGTTATGAAATGGAATATGTATTAACGACGAATGCGCTGTGTAAACAGTATCGGCATTTTAAAGCGCTGCACCATTTGTCTATGAGTGTGCCAAAAGGCGCGATTTACGGGTTTGTCGGCAGAAACGGCGCCGGCAAAACGACACTGATCAGGCTGATCTGCGGTTTACAGCATGCGACTGCGGGGGATTACACGCTTTATGGCGTAAACAGCAAAGAGAAAAAAATTGAGGCATCGAGAAAACGGATGGGAGCCATCGTCGAAAGTCCGTCAATTTATTTGGACATGACGGCGGAAGGAAATCTGAAAGCGCAGTATCACATCCTGGGACTGCCCTCCCGGGAGGGAATACCGGAACTTCTTGCGTTGGTTGGACTGGAAAACACGGGAAAAAAGAAGGCGAAAGATTTTTCACTCGGTATGCGCCAGCGGCTCGGCATAGCGGTTGCGCTGGCGGGGAATCCGGATTTTTTGATTCTGGACGAGCCGGTCAACGGGCTTGACCCGCAGGGAATTATCGAGATCCGGGAGCTGATTTTGAAACTGAACCGGGAATGCGGGATAACGATGCTGATATCCAGCCATATGCTGGATGAGCTGTCCCGTTTTGCGACACACTATGGCTTTATCGACAACGGATGTATGGTAAAGGAGATCAGCGCAAAAGAGCTGGAAGCCGCATGTCGTAAATGTTTCAGGCTGGAGGTGTCTGACAGTCGGATACTGGCCCGCGTACTGGATGAACTGAAACTGGAGTATACCATTCTTTCCGATACACAGGGGGATATTTTTGCACAGATTGATATCACACAGCTCGCGCTGGCTTTGGCCGGGCAGAATTGCAGGATACTGTCCATACGGGAAAAAGGCGAAAGCCTGGAGAGCTATTATATGAATCTGACAGCGTCCGGACGTGCGGACTTACAGGCCGGGAAGGGGGGACAAAAATAAAATGAGCAGATTGATTTATGCGAATATGATGAGAATGATCAGAAGCAGAATTTTTTGGATTTCGGAAATTTTTCTGACCGGTTACAGCATTTTTGTCTATGCGATGGCGGCTGTCAATGTCAGAAATCATAATATGGCGAATACCGGCTGGACGACATATTTCTTTAATGAAATGCTTTTTATTCATGTCGTTATGGCCGTGTTCATTCCTGTTTTCATCGGTGTGGAGTACAGTGACGGCACGATTCGGAATAAAATTGTGGCGGGACATAAGCGGATGGATATTTATCTGGCCAATGTCATTGTCTGTTATGCGGCCGGAATTTTGCAGTTTTTTACGTATTCGGCCGTTTCGGTGATGTCCGCCCTGTTTTTTGTCGGCCCGTACGCGCTGTCGTCGATGGATCAGATGGCCTGGCGCATTGGATGCAGCCTTTTCATTATTCTGGCTTATACGGCGGTCTTTTCTCTGACCGCGATGCTGGACAGCAATAAGACACGGGTAGTTATCATAGAACTCGTTCTCGCGTTCATCTTTGTGATGCTGGTCACGCAGATTTACGCGGATTTGCAGGAGCCGGAACTGACGAGCAGAGTCGTTATGGCGGAGACCGGCGAGATGGTGCTGGAGGAGAACATACCGAATAAAAAGTATGTCAGCGGAACAATGCGGGTGGTTTATGAATGGATTGACGCTTTTCTGCCGGAGGACCAGTCGATGTATGTGCTCGACCCGGATGTAAAGTTTTCGATGAGAGGCCCGCTTTGCCTGTTTGGAGAATCGGTGGTTTTGATTATGGCAGGGGCCTGTCTGTTTAAGAGGAAGGATATCAGGTAGCCGGGGAAGGGACGGCGGGGCTTTTGAGGGCATTGCCAAAGAACGATGCGCTGTCCGGGCATTCCCTGTAAAAAGGAAAGGCAGTTTTGGGGCGGTGGCGGTAGAGGGAAAAGTATGGTTTTTGATATGGATATTTTAGCGATAGTTCTGATTTGTATAATCGTGATTTTATTGATTAAGATTTATTTGATGCAAAAGGCGGCGGGAGAGATCGGAGAAGGCGTCAGTCAGATACTTACGGAAAAGACCAACATGCTGTTGACAATTTCCGGCCATGACAAACAGATGAGAAAACTGGCGGCAGGCCTGAATACGGAGCTTCGGCGGCTGCGCATGATGCGGTGCCGCTATGAACAGGGGGATTTAAGGCTCCGGGAAGCGGTGGCCAATCTTTCGCATGATATCAGGACACCGCTGACAGCGGTCTGCGGTTATCTGGAACTGATGAAACAGGAACTTTCCCGGATACCGGAGCAGGAAGAGACGAAAGCAATCGCCCGTTATCTGGAGATTATGGAAAACCGGACGAATGCCTTAACGCAGCTGACCGAAGAACTTTTCCGGTATGCGGTGATGGTTTCGGAAACACAGGAAGTTGTTTTGGAAGATGTGGTTTTGAATCATGTGCTGGAAGAAAGCATTGCCGTATATTACGCCATTATAAAAGAAAATAAAATCACACCTGTTATAAATATATCGAAGAACCAAATTAAAACCAGATTAAATAAAAATATGCTTTCCCGCATTCTGGGAAATATTCTCGGCAACGCCGTCAAATACAGCGACGGGGATTTACAGATCACGCTGGCGGACGACGGAGAGATGATATTTGCCAACCATGCTTCCGGCCTGGATGAAATACAGGCCGGAAGGCTTTTCGACCGCTTCTATACGGTGCAGACCGCATCCAAATCCACGGGTCTTGGACTTTCCATCGCAAAACAATTCACAGAGCAGCTCGGCGGAACGATCGATTCCCGCTATCGGGAGGGGGTGTTGTATATCAGTCTCCGTTTTCCGGGTATTTCAAAATAAAGTAGTAAGAGATTCCTGTTTGTGATAAAATAACTGTAAACATACGGGTTTTACGGGAAGCCCTTTTATGCTTTTATTTTTAACCTGTGGGAAATCGTCTGCGGCCCAAAGTCCGCAGGCTGTGAGAAAGGTACGGAGAATTTTATGAGTTATTATCTGGTGGATTACGAAAATGTGAAAAAGGATGGTCTGAACGGCATCAATGAACTGACCAAAGAAGATACGGTTTGTATTTTTTACAGCGATAATGCGGATACGCTGACGTTTGACCTGCATAGAAGAATCAACGAATCGGAGGCGGAAATCATTTTCCAGAAAGTAGAGGTCGGTACGAAGAACGCGCTGGATTTCCAGCTGGCTACCTATCTTGGCTATATTATCGCGGCGCGGAAAGAACAGGAATATCATCTTGTTACGAAGGATAACGGGTTTAACATTCTGTGCACATACTGGGGAAAACAAAATGTTAAAATAACAATGGTTACTGATCTTTCCGGCAGAAATATCAAGAAAGAACAGGAAGAGCTGAAGAAAGAGGTTGCGAAACTGATTAAGGATGCGGAGATCGCCGCGGCCGTGGCGAAGATTATTTTGCAGTATAAGACGAAAACAGGCATCAACAACGCGCTCGTAAAGCAGTATCCGAGCAAGGATAACAAACAGGCCAGCGAAATTTATAATACAATAAAGCCATTGCTTGGGGATAAAAAGGGCCGGTAAGGCGGAAGCGGCAGAGCGGCGGCGCGGTGCCGGCCGTCAGTAAACCGCCTCCACATCCGTAATCTCGTTATCCTTGACCCGGAAACGCCAGACAGCGTGGCCGGGAATGCGGTGTTCTGTTAAATACCACTCGTTATCAATCATGGTAATATAGTAAGGCGTTCCGCCGCCTATAAAATGTTCATAGATATCTTCATATTTTCCATCCATTAACCCGGACAGATCTTTGGTGCGGATGATGGTCGCATAGTCCTGATTCCCGGCGATATCGGTCGAAATCGTGATATAGAAATAGTCCTGAATCTGCGTAAGCTGTATCATGCCCGCCATCGAATCCGGCACGGGAAAAACGTCCAGAATTTCAAACGTATTCAGATCCGCCCTGATAATGCTGGAATTGCCGGAAACGAAATAAACGATGTCGTCCTGTATGGTAAAGGAACGGACATAGACATTATCCAGTGCGTCTATTTTGCGGACCGCGGCCAGATACATACGGGTATCCTCCGGTTCATGGCGGAAAAGATACATTTCCCCGCTCATGGAACTCCATGCGTAGAAAGTTTTTGTCTGTTCGTCATAAATGATATAATGCGGCCGGTTTCCGATATCGGAAAAGGTCTGCGTGTGCAGAAAGCGGCCGTTTTTTTTCTCAAATATCAAAATTCTGTTGTTCTCCGTATCGTCGATCAGATATACGAGGCCGTCGCTGGCCAGCGTATGTCCCCTGTCGATTTTATCCGTCATCACATGCCATTGAGAGAGCGGGTCGATCAGATTGTCATGATAAATCACCTGATTGTGATAGCAGTCCACAAGAAAGTAGGTGTCGTCTACTTTGGTCAGATAAGTGGGAACGCTCAAATCCGAAAACGGATTGCGCCCCGCTTCTTCCGGTCCGTCGTCCGTGAATCCGGCGTCATCCGCCGGCTCGGAGAAAGCAATAAATTCAGTAACATGTGATATTTTATATCGGTAGAGAAAAAAAGCCGGAATAACGGCGGCAATAACGACTGAGATGATTGTGAGTATAATATAACAGCGGCGTGGTTTTCTTTTGTTCATGACAGGAATCCCTCCTGAATGATATGATAGCATGATTTTGAAGATGTGAAAAGGATATGGTCAAAAGTATGGAAAATGAAATGTTAAAATGGATGCTGACAATTCTTCTGGCGCTGCTGTTTGTGCTGGCTGTCACACTGTTGTATGCAGGGGTGTACCGGATGGCGCGCGTTTACAACTGGAATGGCAGAAGGTACTGCTATCTCGGATGCGTGCCGGTCCGCCGGGAAAACGGAAAGCTGGTCGTCCGCATAGGGGAACATATGGTGGATTTGTCCCGGACGACGGACTACCGGATTCGCGTGAGCAGGGCCTTTGGCCGGAAGAACAGATACCGGGAACTGCTTGTTTACGCGGATGGAAGCCGGAATTATCTTGTTGTGGACGAACCGGTGATGCGGTTTTTGGTTGTGTTTTCCGGAAAGGGTATGTTATAATGTCTAAGCTGGTCTGTGTCCGCCTGTACGGCGGATGTAACCGGAAAAAGAAGAGGAACGGGAATGTGCCCCAAAAGGCCTGCTCCGGAAAGACGGGTGCACGGAAAATTCCGGCCGCGGGCGGATAGAAAGGTGTTGTTACTGTTATGATTACAATCAGCCTGTGTATGATCGTGAAAAATGAAGAAAAGCTGCTTGCGAGATGCCTTGACAGCATCGCTGATCTGATGGATGAAATGATTATCGTGGATACCGGTTCCACGGACAGGACAAAGGAGATCGCGGCGCGCTATACCGATAAGATCTATGATTTTTCATGGATTGGCGATTTCGCGGCGGCGCGGAATTTCGCCTTTTCCAAAGCGTCGATGGAATATATTTATTCCGCGGATGCCGACGAGGTGTTAGATGAGGAAAACCGGAAAATCTTTATGCGGTTAAAAGAAAATCTTCTGCCGGAAATCGATATCGTACAAATGTATTATGCGAACCAGCTCGATTACGGCACCATTTATAATTTTGACAGGGAACTGCGGCCGAAACTGTTTAAAAGAGTGCGCAGTTTTGTCTGGGAAGAACCGATTCATGAACAGGTCGTTCTGGAACCGATAATTTATGACAGTGATGTCGAAATTTTGCATCTGCCGGACGGCAGCCATAAAAACAGAGATCTTGCTGCTTTTGCGCGGATGACGTCCGAAGGAAGACGTTTGTCGAAGCGGCTTCATAATATTTATGCGAAGGAGCTTTTTATTTCGGGAGAAGAACAGGATTTTCTGGAGGCAGGCCCTTTTTTTGAAGCCTCCTGTGCGGATACGGAGCGGTCGCTGGACGAAATCAAGGAGGCGGCCTGCGTCGCGGCACGGGCGGCCAGAATCGGACAGGCTGTGGAAAAGTTTTTCAAATATGCGTTAAAAGTCGTTGCCTGCGACGGCTGTTCGGAAATCTGCTGCGAGCTCGGTCAGTACTTTCTGGAGCGCTCGGATCTGGAAGAAGCGATCGTGTGGTTTTACAATGCGGTGTATGAAACGGAGAGTATTCTTAATATACATAGTAGTGGGGATATTCCGCTGCGCGCACTCTCGGAATGTTACCGGCTTGCCCAAAACGCGGAACAGGCAGAGGCGTTTGAGAAGTTGGCCAAAGAGTGGAAAGCGGAATGAAGCAGTCTGTGGCTGCGGAAAGGAAAAATAAGATGAAGTGGGAAGAAAATGTCAGGAAGGTGGTTCCCTATATACCGGGGGAGCAGCCCCGGGAAAAAGATGTCATCAAGCTGAATACGAATGAGTGCCCTTATCCGCCGTCCCCGATGGTGGAAAAAGCGATGGAGGAAATGCAGTATCAGGATTTGCGCCTGTACCCGGAGTTCCCGGAGAAGACGCCGCTTGCGGCGCATCTTGCGAAATACCATCATGTCGGGGAAGAACAGATTTTTATCGGGGTCGGTTCGGACGATGTGCTGTCGATGGCTTTTTTGACATTTTTTAATTCTGACAGGCCTGTCTTTTTTCCGGACATCACCTATTCTTTCTATGACGTGTGGGCGGATATTTACCGAATTCCCTATGAGGTACGGCCGCTGGATAAAAATTTCCGCATCCGGAAGGAAGATTATATCGGGAAAAACTGCGGCGGTGTGATTTTTCCGAATCCCAATGCACCTACGGGAGTGCTGATGGAGCTTTCGGACATTGAAGAGATCGTAAAAGCTAATTCTGACAATGTTGTCATAATTGATGAGGCGTACATTGATTTTGGCGGAACGACCTGTCTTCCTTTGCTGGAAAAATATGACAACCTGCTTGTTGTCCGCACCTTTTCCAAGTCAAGGGCTATGGCGGGCGGCAGAATCGGTTATGCGGTCGGGAACGAAAAATTGCTCCGGTATCTGAATGATGCGAAATATTCCGTCAATTCTTATACGATGAACAGGCCGGCGCTGCGGCTCGGCGCGGCCTCCGTGAAAGACGAGGCATATTTTCAGGAAATCTGCGGAAAGATTGTCAGAACAAGAGAGCGGAGCGAGAAGGAACTGGCGGCGCTTGGATTTACGTTTCCGGCGTCTTATGGAAATTTCATTTTTGCCTCACATGAAAAGGTCAGGGCACAGGAAATTTTTGAAAGGCTCAAGGAAAAGCATATATACGTAAGACACTGGAATAAGGCGCGGATTGACAATTATCTGCGGATTACGATCGGAACGGATGAGGAGATGGATGCGCTGTTTGCGGCTCTGCGGGAGATCATAGCGTGAGAAAAGTCAGCTTAGCTGACTTTTCTCACGCTGGAGAATGCCTGAAAATCGGCATTCTCCGCACAGATTTGTGTCGCTGCGAAGCAGCGACATGGCGGCTCGCGTAACGGAAAACAATATCACGTGTTATATTTTAAGGAAAGAAAGGAAAAGGTAAAAGAAATATGGATAGTCTGGCGATTTGGTTTGCAAACACACTGGGGCAGTTTGTGTCGAGGGAGGTTGTTATTTTTATCATCTCCATGATACCGATACTGGAACTGCGGGGAGGACTTCTTGTCGCGTCTTTGCTGAATGTATCAATAACAACTGCTATTCCTATTTGCATCATCGGCAACATCATCCCGATTCCGTTTATCCTGCTGTTTATCAAGCAGATTTTTAAATGGTTAAAGAAGATTAAACTTTTCAGGGGTATCATCGAAAGGCTGGAAGCGCGGGCGATGGGGAAGAGCGAATCGATCAAAAAATATGAGTTCTGGGGACTTGTGCTGTTCGTCGGCATCCCGCTTCCGGGAACGGGCGCGTGGACGGGGTCGCTGATCGCGGCGCTTCTTGACGTGGATTTTAAAAAGGCGGTTCTTGCGGAGCTGCTCGGAATTATAATAGCGACTGTTATCATGTCGATTGTATCTTATGGGCTGTTAGGAGCGCTGATCGGATAGCAGAGTGAAGATCATACGGATATCATCCGGCTGATGCGGGGAGGACCGCGAAGGCCGGCAGAGAACTGCCATACTGATTTGCGGACCCGGTTAAACGGGCGTATGGGAGATGGAATGACAAAGGGTTCATATACCAATTTTCTGAAAAAAAAGCGTGTATTTGTTATAGGTATCGTGATGCTGCTTTTGGCGGCAGGTGTCTTTCTTGCGGCTAAATCCGGATTTTATTTTAATATTCAGAGAGCCAACGGCGCGAATCTGGCATTGCAAAAAGGCGTCATAGCCCGCTGCGACAGCATGGAGACGGAAAGTCTGTCGGCGGATAAGGCCATTGATGGGGACGACGAAGCGTTGTCCTCCCGTTGGTCGAGCGAGAATAACTGGGAAAACGCTTCCCATTTTATAGAACTGGAATTTCCGGAAGAAATTTCAGTTTCTTTTGTTATCCTGAAATGGGAGCGGACCAATGTGACTTCTTACCGTCTGGAGGGTTCGACGGACGGAAAGAGCTGGCTGACGCTGGAATCCTTTGACAGGGCGCCCTCTTCCAAAAAGCAGGAGATTCCGCTGCAGAATGCGGTGACGGTGCGTTTTCTACGGCTGTCCACGAGCGAAGTGTCCAAAGAGGAAGCGGATTATTCCAATCTGTATCAAAACGTATCGCTGTTTGAATTTGAAGTGTACGCGGACAAGCCGGCCGCCTATCAGATCGAAGCGCCGGAAATCGTCACAGAGAATAATAACATTCGTTATCTGCAAATGCCGCAGGCGCCGGAGGGTTACCGGGTCACATATCTGGGAGCGGATTACGAACAGGTTATCGGCGCCGACGGCAGAGTCTTCGACACGATACAGGAGAAGGAAGTGGAAGTCGGATTTCTGGTAGAACCGGAGGACGGTTCCGATTCCGGGCGGGAAATATCCTTTACGATACGGGTTCCGGCGGCGCCATACGGGGCTTATGGGAATCCGGACAGCCCGTCGGAAAATACGGAAGACTCATCGGCCAATGCCGAAGAACCCGGCAGTAATGCAAAACCAGAAGTGATTCCGGCGATTGCGGAATGGGACGGCGGCGGCGGAACATTTGTGCCGGGCGCGGATTCCCGCATCGTGATACAGAGGGAAGAACTGCGGCAGACGGCGGAACTGTTCGCTCAGCGGTTTGATGAAATCATGGGACGCGAAATTTCCATCCTGGAGGGAACCTGGGAGGATGTGCGCCCGGGGGATTTTTGTCTGGGGTATGCGCCCGGGGAGGCTGACGGGCAGTCCGCCGGGGGATTTTGTTTCGGCGGTGCGGCCGAAGGACTCGGTGAAGAGGGGTATCTGTGTGAGATTACTGACAAGTGTGTCATAACAGGGAGCCATCAGCAGGGCATTTATTGGGGAACCATTACTGCCTTGCAGATTCTGAAAGGGCAGGAGGGGAAAATCCCACAGGGGCGGATACGGGATTACCCCCGGTATCCGGTGCGCGGCTTCGGCATCGATGTGGCGAGAAAGCCTGTTTCGATGGCGATGTTATATCGGATCATGGAAAATATGTCCTGGTATAAGATGAATGATCTCTGCATTCATTTGAACGATAATGTCATTCTGAGCACGAGCGGCCTGACGGGTTCGGTCGAAGAGGCGATGACTGCTTACAGCGCCTTTCGGATTGACAGTAATGTCATAAATGAAAAGGGAGAGCCGCTGACTTCTTCGGACTATGCCTATACGGCGGAGGAATTTGCATCCTTTATCGCGGACGGGGCGCGCTATGGCGTGCGCATCGTGCCGGAAATCGATACGCCGGCTCATTCCCTTTCGATTACAAAGCTTTTTCCGCAATACGCGCTGACCGTGCGAAACGAAGCCGTGGACCAGATCGATTTAAGTAAACGGGAGGCGGTAGAGCTTGTAAAAGGAATCTGGCGGGAGGCGCTTGGCGTCGAAGCGGCCGATGCACAGAGCGGCGAAGCGGAGCAGGCGCAGCGTGTTTCTTCTTTTCAGGGAGCGGAGATCGTGAATATTGGCATGGATGAATATTACGGCGACGGCGAGACTTACCGCAGGTATATGAACGAGCTGATTCAGATGATACGGGAGGAAAGCGGCGTGGAGAAGATACGGCTCTGGGGGAGCCTGAGCAATATGGAGGGCGCTTCGATGCCGCCGGCGGAGGGACTTCAGATGAATATTTGGAGTACGCTCTGGGCCGATCCGCTTTCCATGTACCGGGCCGGCTATACGCTGATTAATATGCAGAATAATCATCTTTATATTATTCCCGGCGGCGGCTACGATTATCTGGACAAAGAAGAGCTTTACCAAAACTGGGAGCCGAATAAATTCTATGACTATAACCAGTTAGAGACGATTCCGGCCTATTCTCCGCAAATGGCGGGGGCGGCTTATATGATCTGGAACGATATGAGCGGCAGGCTGGATGTGGGCATCAGCGAGCCGGAGCTGTTTGACCGTTTTTTTGCACCGCTTGGCGTCATCGGCGGAAAGCTGTGGGGAGAGACGGAAGGCACTTATGAGGAATGGACAGAACGGTTTGAAACGCTTGGCACCGCGCCGGGAAGCAACCCCTATGGGGCGGCGGAATGGGAAGGGGACAGGATGGTGATTTGGCCGGACGAGACCCTTTCTTTTTCCGGGACGGGCGATTATGTGAATACCGGGTATACGGGCGGATATGGAAACGGCGTCGGCATCGGCGGCAGTTATACCGTCAGAATGGAAGTTTACCGGGAAACATCCGGGCATGAAGGAAACGCCGGAGCCGGAAAAGGCGCTTCAGCGGACGGCACCGGCCGAAAAGCACAGGAAGAAATCCTGTTTGAGACGGACTGCGCCTACGGACAGACCGCGTTCAAGGCGGTGCAGACGGGAACCGGACAGGTCGGCTTTTCCAGAGAAGGGAAAGATTATTCCTTTGATTATACGCTTCCTGCCGGGGAATGGGTGAGCCTTGAAGTGCGGGGGGAAAAGGACCGGACGAGCCTGTATGTCAACGGAAAGCTGGCGGATACGCTCGGAAACGGAGAACCTTTCGGCGAATATGCGGCATTTGTTTTCCCGTTGGAGCGGATTGGTTCAACAACAAACGGATTTTGTGGTATGATAAGAGGAATCGAGGTGGAAGCGGATGGAAGCTTATACTGATTTTGCCGGCGTATACGATATTTTCATGGATGAGACGCCCTATGAGGAGTGGTGCGCGTTTCTGGACGCCGCGCTTACGCGTTACCGGGTGAAAGACGGGGCGGCGGATGAACGGCTGTTACAGGAACAGAATACGGTCGTAGATCTGGGTTGCGGGACGGGGACGCTGACCGAACTGCTGGCCGCAAAAGGCTATGATATGATCGGCATCGACAATTCGCAGGAGATGTTACAGCGCGCGATTGAGAAAAAAGAGCGTTCGGGGCTGGACATCCTGTATTTGCTTCAGGATATGCGGGAGTTTGAGCTGTACGGGGCGGCCGGCGCTGTCGTCAGCGTATGCGACAGCCTGAATTATCTGCTGACCGAAGAAGACTTGCTGGCCGTTTTCCGGCTGGTCGAAAATTATCTGTATCCGGGCGGGGTATTTATTTTTGATTTCAATACGGTATATAAATATGAAATCATGATCGGAGATGCGACGATTGCCGAGAACCGGGAAGAATGCAGCTTTATCTGGGAAAACTATTATGACCCGAAAGAAGAGATCAATGAATATGATCTGACTGTTTTCGTAAAAGAGAATAGAAAAGAAAACATGTGTTATGAAACAGAAATGCGAGGAGGCCGGGAGGAAGGAAGCGGCTGTGAGGAAGGCGCCCGGTCAGAAGATGTTTTCCGGCGCTTTCAGGAGACCCACTATCAGCGGGGATATCGGCTGGCGCAGATGCGGGGGCTGTTGGAAAAGGCCGGCCTCACTTTTCTGGAGGCGGCGGATGCCGATACGCGGGGTGAGGTGACGCCGGAGAGCGGGCGGATCGTTGTCACGGCCCGGAAAGAAAGCGCATAAGAAAGGGGAGGCATATCAAAATGGCGGATTATCTGATAAGAGCGACGGCGGCGGACGCACAGGTGCGTGCGTTTGCGGTAACGTCGAGAGATTTGGTGGAAGAGGCGAGGAGCAGGCATGATTTGAGTCCGGTCGTTACGGCCGCGCTCGGCCGGCTGATGACGGGGGCCTGTCTGATGGGCAGCATGTTAAAGGGAGAAAAAGACGTGCTGACCCTGCAGATCAGCGGGGACGGCCCGGCGGGAGGCATGACGGTAACGGCGGACTCTCAGGGCAATGTCAAAGGTTATGCGAAGAATCCCCAGGCGATGATGCCGCCCAACGCACAGGGCAAGCTGGATGTGGGAGGCGTGGTCGGAAAAGGATATCTGAGTGTGATTAAGGACATGGGCATGAAGGACCCTTACGCGTCCCAGGTGGAATTGCAGACGGGCGAGATTGCCGATGACCTGACCTATTATTTTGCGGCGTCGGAACAGGTGCCTTCCTGCGTGGCGCTCGGTATTCTGATGGAGCGGGACAATACGGTGAAACAGGCGGGCGGTTTTATCATTCAGCTTATGCCTTTTGCACAGGAAGAGGTGATCAGGAAGCTGGAAGAGAATGTGTCCGGCTTAAAACCGGTGACGACGCTTTTGGAAGAGGGCAATACGCCGGAGCAGATCTTATCGCTCCTGTTAGGCGGCATGGGTCTTGAAATTACGGAAAAGACGCCGGTGCGTTTCCTGTGCGGCTGTTCGAAGGAGCGGGTGGAAAAGGTGCTTTACAGCCTGAAAAAAGAGGAATTACAGGAGATGATTGCGGAAGGGAAAGACGTGGAACTGCATTGTCATTTCTGCAATACGGATTATGCTTTTACGGTGGAAGAACTGAAAAAGATGGTATAGACGGCGGGGAATCGGCGGACAATAGACAAAAAGCGCGAAAAGCCGTGGGAAGACCGAAAAAGAGACGGTGCACAAATAACGTAGATCAAGGAGGCACAGAGCAGAATGAAGCATGGATTTATAAAAGTTGCGGCGATAACGCCCCGGATTAAAGTTGCTGATCCGGTCTATAATGGGCGGCAGATATGTGAACGCATGGAAGAGGCCGTGGAGAAGGGGGCGAAAATCATCGTGTTCCCGGAACTGTGCCTGACAGGATATACATGCGGCGATCTGTTTTTACAGGAACTTCTCTTAAAAACGGCGAAAGAGCAGCTGCGGGTTATTGCCGATGCGTCGGAAGGAAACGATGCGCTCGTTTTCGTCGGTCTGCCTGTGGAAAAAGACTATAAACTTTATAATGTGGCGGCGGCGATTCATGACGGAAAAGTGCTTGGAATGATTCCGAAGCGTTTCATTCCGGCTTATGCGGAATTTTACGAGACAAGGCATTTCACGCCGGGTAATCAAACGCCGGAGCCTTTTCTATGGGAAGATGAAGAGATACCGTTCGGAAGCAGTCTTCTTTTTCAGGCGGATTCCATGCGGGAGCTCATCGTGGGCTGTGAGATCTGTGAAGATATCTGGGTGCCGGATTCGCCGGGGTTATCCCATGCAATGGCGGGGGCCGGTGTGATCGTGAACCTTTCCGCATCTAACGAAACGGTGGGAAAGGACAGTTACCGGGAGATGCTCGTGAAATCCGCGAGCGCACGCTTTATCGCGGGATATGTCTATGCTTCCGCGGGGGAAGGGGAATCCACTCAGGATCTTGTTTTCGGAGGACATAACCTGATTGCCGAAAACGGAACGGTGCTGGCGCAGTCGAAGCGTTTCTGCGCGCAGACGGTATATGCCGATCTGGATATTCACAGACTGAACCATGAGCGGCGCAGAATGACGAGCTTTCATACGGGAAATAAAGAAAAATATCAGACGTTATTATTCCGCCTGGAAGAGGAGGATACGGAGCTTGAGCGGATCTACGACGCGATGCCTTTCGTGCCGTCCGGGCAGAAGGAACGGGAAGCGCGCTGTGAGGAAATCCTGTCCATCCAGTCCCACGGCCTGAAAAAACGTTATGAGCATACAAATGCCAAAACGGCTGTTATCGGTGTATCCGGCGGCCTGGATTCCGCGCTGGCGCTGCTCGTGACGGTTCGCGCTTTCGATCTTCTAAAACGCTCCAGAGAGCAGATCGTCGCGGTGACGATGCCCTGTTTCGGGACGACGGACAGAACGTACCGCAATTCCTGTAAGCTGGCAGAAGCGCTTGGCGTTACTTTGGAAGAAGTGAATATTAAGGAAGCCGTAACCGTTCATTTCCGGGATATCGGACAGGAAAGTGACAGACATGACATTACTTATGAGAACGGACAGGCGAGGGAACGGACGCAGGTATTGATGGATATTGCCAACAAAACTGACGGTATGGTCATCGGGACGGGCGATATGTCGGAACTTGCGCTCGGATGGGCAACCTATAACGGAGATCATATGTCCATGTACGGCGTCAACAGCGGCGTGCCGAAGACGCTGGTGCGCCATCTCGTAAAATATTATGCGGATACCTGTCAGCAGGAAGAACTGACCGGAATTCTGCTGGACATACTTGACACACCTGTCAGTCCTGAACTGCTGCCTCCGTCGGGGGATGCGATTTCTCAGAAAACGGAAGATCTGGTAGGGCCTTATGAACTGCATGACTTTTTCCTGTATTATATGCTGCGGTGTGGATTCGAACCGGCCAAAATCTACCGGATTGCGAAGACTTCCTTTGCAGGCCGGTATTCGGAAGAAATTATTTTGAAGTGGCTGAAGACCTTTTACCGCAGATTTTTTGCACAGCAGTTTAAACGGTCCTGCCTGCCCGACGGCCCCAAAGTCGGAAGCGTTGCCCTCTCTCCGAGAGGAGACCTGCGCATGCCTTCGGATGCCGCCGCCGCGATATGGCTTAAACAGCTGGAGGAATTGTGACAGGAACATGGATAGCGTAATCAGCGCCCGGTATCTGTTTCCGTATCGGATATGTCTCCGGCGGAAACGGCCTTTTCCAGTGAGGCGGTAATGGCATTCAACAAGATCATGGAAGTATACTTGCTGTCATCGGAATATGTAACGCCGTCCAGGCTCTGGTTCTGGATGATCTGGTTCGCAAGGTCCTCAAAGGATGGCTGAATCAGAGGATACATCGTTGTAACGGCTTCATCCAGATTGACAAGGCGTATGGAATTGATGTTCCTTTCGTCAACGGTGACTTCTATTTCCACAACGTTGTCGTTTAAAATCAAAGAAGTAGTATATACACCGGGAACATAGGTATTCGACGTTGTCTGCGTCATTGTCGGCACTGTTTCCGGTTTTTCTTCTTTTGGCAGAAACATGATGATGAGCAGGACAATGAAAAGAATACCGAGCACGGCAAGGATTCCGGTATAGATCAATTCTTTCACATGAAGCACAACAATTTTGGTTTTGGAACTCATAAAATAATATCCCCATCGAAAATCTTTTTATCAGTCTATGAAAGGACGAACACAATTATGAATGATATTGACAGGTTTTATGATCTGAGCGGCCTTTGGCTGGCCGATATCGGCGACGGGAAACAGTATTCGGCGTCTCTTTCGGGAACGCTCGACGAAAACGGCATCGGATACGAGGACAGCGGAAGCGGACCGGTGCACCCGGATGAGGCGCTCGGTACACAGACGGCGGATGGGTCTGACGGAAGGCCGGAAGAGCGTAAGGCGGATGAGTCGGGCGGAGAACCGGAAGGACGCAGGAAAGATGATTCGGGCAGAGAGCCGGCGGAAGACAGCCGCAGGCCGAACGCGCCGATTGCCACCCGGTTTACGAGAAAGCATACATATGAAGGAAAGGTGCGGTTTACCCGCAGCCTGAAGTTCGATGCGCCCCCCGGGAAACGGGTGTTTCTGGAAGCGGAACGGGCCAGATGTCTGCAGCTTTTTATCGACGGGAGGGAAGTTCCCGTTTTCGGCGCGGCGACGCTTTGTACGCCGTATGTATTTGAAGTCACGGGATTACTGAACGGCGATCACGATGTGACACTTGTGTCAGATAATAGCTATCCGGGACTGCCTCACGATGCCGTCGTGTATTCTTCCGCGGCCACGGACGAAACCCAGACGAACTGGAACGGGGTGCTCGGCTATCTCAGGCTGCGGACGGAAGAGCCGGTTTTTCCGGCGGCGGTGCGGGTATATCCGAGAGGAAAGGAACTGACGGTCAGCATCGGCATCCGTGCGTCCGGGTCATGGCAAGGTACGGCCATCGTCCGGTCTGAGGCATTGAAAGACGGACAGGCGGAAGCGGCGGTGCGGACCGAGGGTGCGGGAGATATGGAAGAAACGGTTGTTTTTCCTTCTCTTGCGCTGCGGGACGATGTGAAGCGGTGGGACGAAGAAGAGGGTAATTTATACGAATTATCCGTCACTTTATCAAACGGAGCGGTCAAAACGGTAACGTTCGGCGTCCGGGATTTCGGCGCGGACGGTAACGGAAGACTTGCTTTGAACGGGAGAACCTTTTTTCTGCGGGGCGAAGCAAACTGCGCGGTCTTTCCGGAAACCGGATATCCGCCGATGACGGCCGCCGCATGGCGGGAAATACTGCTGACATACCGTTCTTACGGCATCAACTGTATGCGTTTCCATTCCCATTGTCCGCCGGAGGCGGCTTTTACGGCTGCGGATGAACTGGGCATGATGATGCAGCCGGAGCTTTCCCACTGGAATCCGAAAGACGCTTTTGAATCGGAAGAAAGCTATGCCTACTACCGGGCGGAGCTTCGGGGCATTTTGGAGATGCTCGCAAACCATCCTTCCTTCGTTATGCTGACATTCGGCAATGAACTGCATGCTCTTTCGAAAGGGCATGAACGAATGGACGAACTGCTTGCGATGGCAGACGAACTGGATAATACGAGACTGTATGCCAACGGCTCCAACGTGCATTATGGGGAAAAAGGATGCGATTCGAAGAGCGGTTTCTATACGTCTTCCAATTTTTATGATAAAGATCTCCGAGGAACTTTTGCCGGCATGAAGGGATATATCAACCATTGTTACCCCAATGCGGCGGTGAATTTCGACGGAACGATGAAGGAACTGCGCAAGACTTATGAAAAGCCGGTTTTCAGTTTCGAAGTCGGACAGTTTGAAATACTCCCCGATTTCCGGGAGCTGGAGGATTTTCGGGGAATTTCCGACCCGGCCAATTTCCGGCTGATTCAGGAAAAAGTGAAAGCGCGGGGCCTGGAGGCGGACTGGCCGAAATATGTAGAAGCCTCCGGGGAGATTTCATGTCTCTGTTACCGGGAAGAGATCGAAGCGGCCATGCGGACGGAGCAGCTTTCCGGCATTTCCCTTCTCGGTTTACAGGATTTTCCGGGACAGGGAACGGCGCTCGTGGGGATGCTGAATGCGCATCTTTCCCCAAAACCCTATCGCTTTGCGGAGCCTGCGGCTTTCCGGCGCTTTTTTACGGACAGCCTGCCGCTCGCTCTGCTGTCCGGTTATACTTATGAAAACACGGAGACGCTTCACGCTGAGGTCAGAATGGCCAACTTCGGAAAAAAAGCGCTGGCCGGCCGTCTCAGGTGTGTTTTGGAGGGAACGGGTTTTCGGGAAGTATGGGAAGCGGAACGGGAAACGGTCTGCCCGCCGGGGAAGCTGACGACGGTGGGAATTTTTTCCTTTTCGCTGGAAAAAGCGGACCGTCCGATGCGGCTTGATCTGACCGCATCGTTTGACGGTGCGGCGAACAGCTATCCGGTCTGGGTCTATCCGCCCGTCAGCCCGGTCTGTCCGGAAGAAGTGCTGGAGACAGAACATCTGGACGAGGAAGCAAAAGCCGCATTGCGGGCGGGGAAAACGGTATATCTGACGCCGCCTTCCACGAAAGAAGCGCTGCCCCGCTCCATACAGGCTCAGTTTTCGACGGACTTCTGGTCGGTAGGCACCTTTTCGGAACAGGAAGGCGGCATGGGTCAGCTGATCGACGCGGAGCACCCCATTTTCCGGGATTTTCCGACCGAAAGTTACAGCAACTGGCAATGGTGGCCGATGGCCTGCCAGCGAGCGGTGATTCTGCCGGAGCGCATCGATGCGGTCATTACGGAGATGGACAGTTACGCGTATCTGCGGCCGATGGCGAAGCTGTTCGAGTGCCGCTGCGGGAACGGAAAACTGCTGTTTTCCACGCTGAATCTGCAGAACTTGCAGCAGTACCCGGAGGCGCGGGCGCTTCTTGCTTCCGTTTACCGCTATCTTGCCTCGGACCGGTTTGCGCCGAAACAGGAGCTGGAAGTGGAAATGCTGGCGGAGCTGGTGCGCTGACACCGGGTGGCAGACAGATTGGGGAGGCTCGACATGGCAGCCGAATAACAGGAATGCGGGAAAACAGAATATGCTTTTCCGCATTTTTGAGTTTGAAGGTTGACTTTATTTGAAAATGAACTATAATATTAGTTAGTTAGCTTACACACTATTAAATATTGAAGATGAACATGGACGATAATCTATTATTGAAATTGCAGGAAGAAAAATTGAACTTTGGGCAGACCTTGCGGCATGTACGGCAAATGCAGAAAATGACGATACGCCAGATTGCCGGAGAAGTCAAACGGACCCCCACATATATCAGCGATATAGAGAGGGGAAATAACAAACCGCCCGAGAAGGCATTGATGGAGCAGATCATAGAAGCATTGAAACTGCCGGAAAAAGAAGTACAAAATTATTTATACGATCTGGCAGCGAAAGAGCGCGGCGGAGTATCTGAAGATATCGTTGATTATATTATGGAAAACAGTACTCTCCGCCTGGCAATCAGAATGGCGAAGAACCGGGAAAACAGTGAAGAAGTGTGGGAGGAGTGCGTTAAAAAGCTTCAAAACTGATTTATCCCAAATATTGTATTCGGAGTTAAAAGAGCGGTATATCTAGCGGTTGCCTGTTAAAAAGCATATATGATAAAATATTTGATAATGATTGCATAGTTAGCAGGTATTTTGTTTCAAAAAAAGAGAGATGATCGTGTTTTAATATGTTGGCACGTATAGAGGATAATTAATTTGTATGGAAGAATTGGGTGTTTTGAAATATTGTCTGGGTGCGGCAAAGAGGGCATATGAACAGGAAAATGTCAGGCAGAGAAACGCAATGGATAAGGCAGAATATTTATTCAAATATCTGACATTGTTGACGACGGTCTTTAATGTTGCGGTCTCTGTGATTTCCAAAATGAATCAGGTTAATACTGCGGATTTTTACTTTATAGCATTGTATGTTCCTATGTTGACGGCAGGTATTATCGGAATAGCGAGTACGCTTCTGATACAGATGCCCAGAAAAATTAAGCAGTTTTCACTCGGAACGGAGGAACTGAAAAAGGTACAGAAAGAACCGGCCAGATTTCGGACGGAGAAGGAATGGACTTATCAGGAAATTCTCTGGATGGATACCATTACGACCAGAATGAGGGCGAATAACGATAAAGCCATGAAATGGATTTTGATAGCCTATATCAGCCTGGCGGTAATGATTTTATGTTTTGGAATTTTTATTACTTATTTAATCTTACTGGTTTGAAGGGACATACGAAGGTATATTTATGAAGGAAACAAAGGATAATAAGAAAAATACGGACGAATTGCAGGTTGCTTCTGCGGAACCGGAATTTCCGTTTATCAGCAGCTGCACGCCGGATTTGGATTTGGAACAGATTGAGGCGGAAGAACGGTTTCAGGAATTTTAGAGAGATAAAAAATCACAGGAGGGCAGAATGATACGGGAAGATGAAATGTATTTACAGTTGAAAAAAAGCATGGAGGAATATGATAAGGATTTTAATGGAGCGCTCCGGCGCGCGGAAGAAATAGCGGAAGATGAAAGAAGGCGTGCCGAAAAGGAAATCGGGAACTGGAGGACTCTGGAAAGGTTTGGCCTGATATTATGATGAACAATACAGAAGTTAAAAACAGGCTTCAGAGGTTTGATTCAACAACTCTTGCTTATGCAATTCAGAAAGCATTTCCTTTTTTATTCCAAAATACAGATCAGCTGAGACAGGAATTGGATAAATATGTTTTTCCAAGACTGGATTTTTTGGCGGAGATTGAAAATCATCAGTACTATTTCCTGTTTGAGGAGCATTATGTCGAGACGGAATGGAAAGACATGATCAGTATGCACTACATTAATACATCCTATGAGGTCGTGAATACCGTGATGCGGATTCATCTTTTTTTGGAGGAAGAGATGAACGAACAGCCTTACATGGGATGTTTTACGATGAGGACGATTGATGAGCCCCATATTATGCTCTCTTATATATATCCAAACTGGAAATATGTCACTTATGACGACAAGCCGTTGAACATTATGACATATCAGAAAGAAGTGCATATTAACGGAAAAGAAATCATATTCAATACATATCCCCTTTTTGTACAGGATAATGCCGTAGTGACGTGCGCACAGGCGTGTCTGGTTTCCATGTCAAAATATCTGCATTCACGGTATGATTATAATAGAATCCGCATAGGTAAAATTGATGATTCCTATCATTCCAACAAAACGAAGGCGTATCCGTCTCAGGGACTGCTTCCTACGCAGATGCTGGAAATCCTGAACAGTCATGATATACCGTGCGGGTATCAGATGTATAATGATCCGGCGGAATTTAAAGAATATATAGATTATTGTGTAGAGAGCGCAATACCGGTACTGGTCGGCCTTCGGGTGAAGGAGAACGGAAACAGTAAAAAGGCAGGAAGCCATGTTATACAGATTATCGGGCATTCGGATGTTGAAACGCAGAAAAGATATGTTATATATGACGATTCAGGATATTATCTGAAGAAATTAGAGGGAAATGGATTTGTCGAATGTATCAGCTGGGAAGTGTTGAGCAGCAGTCTGGAAAAAAATAAGAGCTTTATTATCTATTCAATTCATGAAAAAGTATACATTTACTTTGAAAATTTTAAAATGCGCATGAATGATATGCTTTTCCGGACGAAAATGGATGCAATGATGGATGTGGATGGAAAAAACGGAAACAGGAGAATTTTGTTAATCGATAACAGAGAGGCAAAGCGGTTTTTGCAGGAAAATATGGTATGTGATGTGAATGTTCATCAGGATGTCAGGGAAGAGGCCGGCAGACTGCTTCAGATAGATATGCCGCATTATTTATGGTGCTGTGAATATAGTACTGCAATGGGGAATATGCTGTTTTTGGCCGATCCGACTTATAACAGAAGAACTACAAAAAATATTTTTTTAAATAAAGTTCCTCTGATTTGTAAAAGTCAGATTGGCTTATTGAATTATGTATGATTGACAAAACCAACTGGTTAGTGTTATGCTGATACAGGACAAAGGTGTTCTTATCTATAGGATAAGAATGCCTTTTTATTCTATTAGGAAATTGCCGCAGCAGAAACCATTTCAGGGGAGAATGCGAAGCATTCTTGTAATCGCCGCTGCCGAGCGGCGATTTTTTATTCTATGAGGAAATTGCTGTAATCACAGCGGCCTTCGGACAGGATGCAGAGTAAGAAAGGAGCATTGAAATAAAATGGGAAAAAATTATACGAAACAGGATATCCTCCGTCTGGTACAGGAGGAAGATGTGGAATTTATCAGACTTCAGTTTACGGATATTTTCGGGAATCTGAAAAATGTGGCGATTACGGTAAGCCAGCTGGAAAAGGCGCTGGATAACGAGTGCATGTTCGACGGCTCTTCCATAGAAGGCTTTGCGCGGATTGAAGAATCCGATATGTATCTGAATCCCGATTACAATACGTTTGAAATTTTTCCGTGGAGGCCGCAGCAGGGCAAGGTGGCGCGCCTGATCTGCGATGTGTACCGCCCAAACGGCGAGCCTTTTGAAGGGGATCCGCGTTATATTCTGAAAAGGGCCATCAAGGAAGCAGCTGATATGGGCTATGTTTTTGAGGTCGGGCCGGAATGTGAGTTTTTTTTGTTTAACACGGATGAAAACGCCATGCCGACCACCATTACCCACGAACAGGCCGGGTATTTTGACTTGGGACCGGTGGATTTTGGCGAGAATGCCAGGCGGGATATCGTGCTGACGCTGGAAGACATGGGATTTGTGATCGAAGCATCCCACCATGAAGTGGCGCCTGCCCAGCATGAGATCGATTTTCGCTATGATGAAGCGCTGAAGACAGCGGACAATATCATGACATTCAAACTGGCGGTCAAGACGATCGCCAAACGTCACGGCCTTCACGCGACGTTTATGCCGAAACCGAAATACGGCGTGAACGGTTCCGGCATGCACATCAATATGTCCCTGTCGAAGGACGGCCGGAATATTTTTGCGGATGAAAGCGGAAAATTCGGGCTGAGCCGGGAAGCGTACTATTTTATCGGCGGTATTATGAAACATATGAAAGGCATGACGGCGGTCACCAATCCGCTTGTCAATTCTTATAAAAGGCTTGTGCCGGGGTTCGAAGCGCCTGTTTACATCGCATGGAGCGCGACCAACCGAAGTCCGTTAATCCGAATCCCGGCGACGCACGGCGTAGGGACGAGAATCGAACTGCGCTGCCCGGACCCGTCGGCCAATCCTTATCTGGCGCTTGCGGTCTGCCTGCGCGCAGGGCTCGATGGCATTGCAAACCGGATGATGCCGCCGGAAAGCGTGGACTGCAATATTTTTGAAATGAGCAGGGAACAAAAAGAAGCCTGCGGCATTGAGGAAATTCCGGGGACGCTGATCGAGGCGGTTTATGCGATGGAGGCGGATCCGTTTATCAGAGATGTGCTTGGCTCCCACACCTATACGAAATATATTGACGGCAAAAAAGCGGAATGGAACCGGTACCGTTCCCAGGTGACGGATTGGGAAATCAAAGCATATCTGAATAATTTCTGATAAGAAACGAAAAAGCGGGAGAAACGGAACCGATACAGGATGTATCTGGAATGAGGGGGTGAACGTGTGATCAATATAATAATAGCTTTACCCAAAATAGAAGACGCCAGAGGCATCCGCAGCATTCTTTTGAAAAACGGGTTTCATGTGACGGGCGTATGCGCGACCGGCGCACAGGCGCTCAGCCAGATTAACGGGTTAAACGACGGCATTATGATATGCGGATACAAACTGCACGATATGATGTATTCGGAATTGCACGACTGCCTTCCGGCGGGCTTCGATATGCTGCTCATGGCTTCCCGGCGCGCGATGAACGATTGCTTCGACAACAATATCGTCTGCCTGCCCATGCCGTTTAAAGTGCATGATCTGATCGACACGGTCTCCATGATGAGCCGCACGATGATGCGGAGACAGAAAAAAGCGAAGCAAAAGCCGAAAGAACGCAGCGCCGAAGAAACGAAGCTCATCAAAGAGGCCAAAGAACTCCTGATGTCCCGTAACAACATGACCGAAGAAGAAGCGTACCGCTATCTGCAAAAATGCAGCATGGACAGCGGCACCGGCCTGACGGAGACGGCGCAGATGGCGCTGGCGATGTTTCATTAACAAAAAGCATTTTCAGCACAGTAAACTGCATTTACTGTGCTTTATGTGTTTTTGTATTTATATTATAGTAAACTATATACCATACGGCTGCGGAGCGGAACTTTGGCGGTGAAAGCGTTTTTCTGCGGGGACTGTACGGCGGCCGGAAATGAACGGAAAGGCGGGGTTATTTATGAAATTCACGAAGATGCACGGGTGTGGGAACGATTATATTTATATCAACGGGTTTGCGGAGCAGATCGCACAGGATGAAAAGCCGGCGCTTGTGCAAAAGATCAGCGACAGGCATTTCGGAATCGGCGGGGACGGGGCTATTTTTATCAACCCTTCCGACGAAGCGGATTTCGAGATGGAAATGTATAATGCGGACGGCAGCAGGGCGGAAATGTGCGGGAACGGCATTCGCTGTGTGGCAAAATATGTGTATGATAACGGTCTGACAGACAAGACGGAAATCAGCATTGTGAGCTGTGGACAGGTAAAGTATCTGGAACTTTTTTTAAAAGACGGCCAGGTGGATACGGTCAGGGTCAATATGGGAGCGCCGGAGTTTCGGGCGGCTATGATTCCCGTTACGGCCGAAAAAGAAGACATGAGTGTCATAAATGAGCCGATTACGGTACAGGGCGAAACATATAAAATGACATGTATGTCGATGGGGAATCCTCATGCGGTGGTTTTCGTGGAAGATGTGGAACATCTGGACATAGAAAAGATCGGCCCTTATTTTGAAACGCACGAGCGTTTTCCGAAGAGGACCAATACGGAGTTTGTAAAAGTGATCGATAAAAATCATGTGCAGATGCGCGTCTGGGAGAGGGGAACGGGAGAGACCCTGGCCTGCGGAACGGGGTGCTGTGCGGCGGCGGCGGCCTGTATTCTAAATGGTTTGACGTTTGAGACGGTTACTGTTAAACTATTAGGTGGAGAGCTTGAAATCACCTGGGACAGGGAGGCGGACCGGATTTATATGACCGGACCGGCGACGACTGTCTTTACGGGAGAATATATTTGTTAAGAAGGGATGGAAATCACATGGTTAAGGTAAACGATAATTATTTGAAGCTGCCCGGCAGCTATCTTTTCTCAACGATCGGAAAGAAAGTAAACGCGTATACGGCGGCAAACCCGGATAAAAAAATTATCCGTCTGGGAATCGGCGATGTGACGCAGCCGTTGTCCCCTGCAGTAATCGGCGCGTTGCATAAGGCGGTGGATGAGATGGCGGATGCGAAGACGTTCCGCGGTTATGCGCCGGATCTTGGATATGAATTTCTGCGGACGGCGATTGCGGACAATGACTATCGGGCGAGAGGATGCCGGATTGAGGCCGATGAGATCTTTATTTCCGACGGTGCGAAATGTGATTCCGGCAACATTCAGGAGATTTTCGGCACCGACAATAAAATTGCGGTCTGCGATCCGGTATACCCTGTCTATGTGGATACAAATGTTATGGCGGGCCGGACGGGCACTTATGATGCCGGGACGGGCAACTGGAGCGATGTGATCTATATGCCCTGTACGGCGGAAAACGGTTTTGCACCGGAGCTTCCGAAAGAAGTGCCGGATTTGATTTACCTGTGTTTTCCGAACAATCCGACCGGTTCAACCATTACGAAAGCGCAGTTACAGGAATGGGTCGATTTTGCCAATAAAAACGGTTCCGTCATCATTTATGATGCGGCGTATGAGGCTTATATCTCACAGGAAGACGTGCCGCATACGATTTATGAGTGCGAAGGAGCGAGAACCTGTGCAATCGAGCTTCGATCTTTTTCCAAGAATGCGGGATTCACGGGCGTACGGCTGGGCTTTACGGTTATTCCTAAGGAACTGAAGGCAGGGGACGTGCAGCTTCATGCGCTCTGGGCAAGACGCCACGGAACCAAATACAACGGAGCGCCCTATATCATCCAGCGCGCCGGGGAAGCGGTTTACAGCGAAGCGGGCAAAAAAGAGACAAAGGAACTCGTTGCTTATTATATGAAAAACGCCGCTTATATCCTGAACGGTCTGAAATCCGCGGGATACAGCGTATCCGGCGGTGTGAACGCGCCTTATATCTGGTTAAAAGCGCCGAACGGCATGACGAGCTGGGAATTTTTCGATTATCTGTTAGAAAAGGCCAACGTGGTGGGCACGCCGGGTTCCGGTTTCGGACCGAGCGGCGAGACTTATTTCAGACTGACGGCTTTCGGAAGTTATGAAAATACGGTGGAAGCGGTTGACAGGCTGACCAGACTGTAAGACGATCTAAACGTGGAAGGGGAATGGGAGTATGGTTATGAAGCGAAAACGGAGCATTGCCGTCATTTTGCTGGCCGGTCTGATGCTATCCGCAACGGCATGCGGAAGCGGCCGGGAAGAAAGCACCGTTGCCGAAGCCGATGCGGAAAAAATCAGGGAAGAGGCCGAAGCCGAAATGAAGGCGAGACATGAGGCGCGGACGGAAAACAGCCGGGAAACGGCGTCCGCGGGCGACAGCGATGAAGGTGCCGGCGGGGCCGGGACGGAAGAAGCGTCCGATGACGGATATGTCAAAGGGAAGGTAACGGATACCGCTTTTGAAAGCGAGTGGATAGGACTGCGCTACGATCTTCCCGAAGGTTTCACCATGTCGGACGAAGACGATATAGACGCTGTTTTAGAGGCAGGCGGCTCCATGCTTTATGAAGATCAGGTGGACAATATTGTCGATTATGCCAAACTCATTATGGTGTACGAAATGATGGCGCAGGACAGCTACGGCAATGTGATCACGCTTTTTGTGGAAAAAACATCGCTCGATATCGATACTTATGTGGCTGCCATCAAAATGCAGATGGCGAGGGTCGACCAGATGGATATTTCCATGGATGAAGGTGAGACGGTGGAAGTCGGCGGCGTGGAGTTTGAGAAATATTCTCTGACGCTCGCTTATGGCGGCATGGAAGTAAATGAGGATTACTATTTAAAGAAAAAAGACGGCAGAATGATCTGCATGCTGACGGGTTATTCAAGCGATGAAGCGGCCGAAGCGATCATGAGCGGTTTTTCACCGTACTGAATTTCAGGCGGCAGTAATATAAAGGAAGGCGCGGGCGGTTTGTCCGCGCTTTTTGTAAATAAGACATGAATTTTCATGCCGCCGGATGCAGCGCGTCCGACAGCGTGGGAAAGGAATACCTATGACGGATTTGCAGTTTGAGACCGCTATGTGTAAAATACGGTCGGGAGACAAGCAGGGGCTTCAGGAAATATACGAAGAGTATATCGGGTTAATTTACGCCATCGTAAAAGACGTCCTGAAAAATAAGGAAAACGCGGAAGATGTGACCAGCGATTTTTTTATCAGGTTATGGGATAAGGCGGATACGTTTCAGAGCGGACGCGGACATAAAACCTGGATTACGACGATTGCGAGGAATATGGCGATCGATTATCTGAGAAAATACAGGAAAGAAGAAGTCAGGGAGTTTTTGGAGGAACCGGATACGGAGGACGTCTTAAAAGCCGGTGCTGCGCCGGACAGCCCGGTAGAACGGGAAGTCCTGTCGGATATGACGATTACGGAGGCGCTGTCCGGGCTGAAAGAGAATGAAAAACAGATTATGAACATGAAAATTCTGGGCGATATGACTTTTCAGGAAATTGCGGGAACGCTGCGGATTTCGATCGGCACGGTGACATGGCGGTATCAGAACGCGGTAAAAAAATTAAGGAGGTGCGGCTATGGAACGGGATTTTGAGCAGGAATTTAAAGAGCTGAAACAAAGTGAAATACCGGATTTATGGAATCGTATCGAAGCCGGACTGTCCGAAAAAAAGAATGTGACATATGCGTCAGGAAATATAATGACGGTACCGGATAAAATAGCGGTTGAAAATGGAAACCGAAGCGCAGAGAAACGGTTTTCATGGAGAAAATGGGGAACACTGATTGCGGCCTGTCTTTGTGTCGCTATCATTTTTCCGGCGTTTTCTCTGCTTGTCAGGAATAAAAGTTATCCGGAATCCACATCCGAAGCGACGGCCTGTGATACGGCGGCCGGGGCCGCGGTTGACGCGGCTGCGGAGGAAAATACATGGGATGCGGGCGCGGAAGGAGGCGCGTGGGATACGCCTGAGGCCGCGGTTGATGCGGCTGCGGAGGAAAATACATGGGATGCGGGTGCGGAGGAAGGCGCGTGGGATATGCCCGAGGCCGCCGCTGAAGAGACAACGGATGGCGCTTCCGACGCAGGCGGTACAAAACCGGGCGTTCCGGCGGACGATGCCGCAGTAGAAGCCCAGACTTCGGAGAATGCAGAGGATTCCGATCAGAAAGAGTTTGCGGCATCGGAAGAAACGGACAATATGGCAACGGAAAGCGCCCGGAAAGAAGAAACCGATGAAGCGGAAAAAACGGGAAAAGAAGAGGAAAACAAGGATGTTCAGGCGGTTTTGGACGAACTGCCCGACGGCCGGATTCTGAAAGAAGCCGTCGTGCGGATTCAGAAAGCCGAAGACGTAGGAAGCTTATATCAGGGTGTGGTGGTGCAGGAGGACGCGGATGCTCTGTTAAAGAGCGGAGCACAGATTGTGCTTGTATGCAATGCCGATACGTCTTACGCTGTTCCGGCCGGACCGCGGGACGAAAAGGCGTTAAAAGAAGAAACGGTCTATCGGATGACTCTGCGTTATGACAGGGAAGAGAGAAATTTTGTCGTCGTGACGGCCGGGAATATGGAAGAATGAGAATCATAACAGAAAGAAAGGTGCCGATCATTTTTCTGACGGCGGCGGATGAAGAAACGGATATGACCATGGGGCTTGATATCGGCGGAGACGATTATATAACGAAACCGTTCAAGCTGGCCGTACTTTTTTCCAGAATCAATGCGGTTCTCCGCAGAAGCGCCCGGTTCGGTCCGGACGACGGGGAGCTGCATTCTAACGGCATTACGGTGCAGATGCTAAAAGGTAAGGTGTATAAAAGCGGGGAGGAAGTGGAACTGACGGCGAGTGAGTACAGGCTGTTATGCCTTTTCATGGAAAATCCCGGCATGATTCTTTCGGCGGAACAGATTCTTGGAAAACTGTGGGACTGCAGCGAAAATTATGTGGACGGCAACACCCTTACCGTTTATATCCGCAGACTGCGGACAAAAATCGAGGATGACCCGGGCAGACCGGAAAGAATTGTGACGGTCCGGGGCATGGGATATAAATGGAATACGGATAGGGTAAAAGCGGGCGGGAAAGAATACCCGGAGGAAGATTAGCGGAAGGTTCCCATGTGTAAAGGAGGAGGGCCGGTGATGAAACTATTTGCAGACAGAAAAATCAGGGCCCTTTTTTATAAAATACTTTTTTTCGCAGCGGCATTTTCAGGAATTTCCGCCGGCGGGATAGTTTATTTTGGCAAACGGGATGCGCCGGAATACGCGGCATATTTTGTGCTTGCCTGTTCGCTGTGCATGATATTGACCATAATAGTCAAACTTCTCGTATATTTCCGGGAACAGAACCGTATAATAGAGGAAGCTGCGGCACAGGTCCGGGAGTATATGGCGGGCAGTCAGGAATCCCGGATTGCCTGTTATGAGGAAGGGGAGCTGTACCGGCTGTTCCATGAGGTTAATTCGCTTGCTGCCATCCTGAATGCGCATACGGAGAAAGAGCGGAAGGCGAGGGTATTTCTCAAAGATACCATTTCCGATATTTCCCATCAGTTGAAAACGCCGCTTGCCGCGCTTAATATCTATAACGGTATTTTGCAGGACGAGGCGCAGGACGCACCGGCGATTCAGGAATTTACGGCGCTTTCCGAGCAGGAACTGGACAGAATCGAAACGCTGGTGCAGAATCTTTTGAAAATAACAAAGCTGGATGCGGGAACGATTGTGATGGAATGTCATCCGGAGAACGTGGCGGATATGATGGAAGACGTCAGGAAACATTTCGCGTTCCGGGCCGAACGCGAGGGCAAGGAAATTCGTCTTTCGGGCGGCCGGGAAAGTACGCTTTTATGCGACCGTACCTGGATGATGGAAGCGGTCGGAAACATTGTCAAAAATGCGCTGGACCATACGAAAGCGGGCGGGCTGATACAGATCGAATGGAAGGAACAGGCTTCCGTGCTGCGCCTTACGGTCAGAGATAACGGAAGCGGGGTTCATACCGAGGATTTATATCATATTTTCAAGCGGTTTTACCGCAGTCGTTTTTCCAAAGACACGCAGGGCATCGGCCTGGGACTGCCGTTAGCCAAATCCGTTATAGAAGCGCATAACGGCACCATCGAAGTAGACAGCATGGAGGGGGCCGGAACCACTTTTGTGCTGAATTTTATGCTGGAGTCTGCCGGTTCTGACAGCATATCTGTGTGTAAGCCTACAAAATTGTAGGATAAAATTCATTTCATTGTAAGGTAGGCGAGGTATTCTTTCCGTACAGATAAGCGTTGGCAGACAGAAGCGGCAGGCCGGATGTTTCTGAGCATGCAGTTCTCCGTATGCTGACGCGGGACAGGAGGAAAGAAAAAATGAATTTGTTAGAAGTAAAATCCGTTTCCAAAACTTATGGCAGCAGAGAAACGGCTGTGCATGCCTTGAAAGATGTCAGTTTTTCCGTGCCTAAGGGCGAGTTTGCGGCGGTGGTCGGGGAGTCCGGATCCGGTAAAAGTACGCTCCTCAATATGCTCGGGGCGCTCGATACGCCGACAGACGGAAAGGTATTCATCGACGGCTGTGATATATTCGCGATGAAGGAGCGGGAGCTCACCGTCTTCAGACGCCGCAATATCGGCTTTATTTTCCAGGCTTTTCATTTAATTCCCGAATTGACGGTGGAACAGAACATTCTTTTTCCGGTGCTTCTGGATTATCAGAAGCCGGACAGGAAATATCTGGAAGAACTGCTTTCGGTGCTCGGACTGAAAGAGAGGCGCGGCCATCTGCCGGGACAGCTGTCGGGCGGGCAGCAGCAGAGGACGGCGATCGGGCGGGCTCTTTTTACGCGGCCATCCCTGATTCTGGCGGATGAGCCGACCGGCAATCTGGATTCCCGGAACAGCAGCGAAGTCATCGCGTTGTTGAAAAAAGCTTCCGGCAAATATGAGCAGACTATCGTAATGATTACCCATAACCGCAGCATCGCGCAGATTGCGGACCGGGTTCTGCAGGTATCCGACGGTGTGATGACCGATTTCGGAAGACATCAGGATTGAGGAGGGACGAAGTATGAAAAGTTATCTCAGTCTGATTCCGATTTCCGCCGGAGTCCGCAGAAAGCAGAGCAAAAAGATCATTCTTTGTATTGTACTGGCAGTCTTTCTCGTGACCGTGATTTTTTCCCTTGCCGAAGCCGGCCTGAAAATGGAGCTTAATGCTTCCGTTGATAAAAAGGGATACTGGCATATTTGCGTCAAAGGCATACAGGAGGGCGATGCCAGGGAGATTGCCGGCCGGGATGACGTTGCGGCGGCGTCCTGGTACGATGTGCTCAATCTCGATGAAGATCTGAATATGGATAAGGAATATTATATGGAAGGCGCACGGACTGCCCTTTGCGGCATTGAAGATTCTTTTATCGGAGAGATCATGCACTATTTTTCCGAAGGCGCCCACGTGGGAAACGGAAACGAAGTGATTCTCACGGAAAACGCCCGGGAGCTTCTCGGCGTGGAAACGGGCGATCGGATTACGCTGAATACGCCGGCCGGCGATTACGATTTTGTCATTTCGGGGTTCCGAATCACGGGAGGCGGAAAATATGTAAGTTCAAACGGCGGCCAGACGAGCGCGCTGTTGGTGAAAGACGATCAGATCGGCGCTTTTATGGATATCGAAACTTTCCGCAGCATCTGCGAAGATAACGGAGAAACCGGAAATCCGCAGTATTATATTCGGTTCGGAAAGCAGACCGGCCTGAAAAAGGCGGTCGGGGAAATCAGAGAACGATATGGACTTACGGACAGCGATGTGGAGCTGAATACAATACTGATGGCGGCCTGCGGTATCAGCAACAGCAAATATATTAAAAATGTTTATCCGATTGCGGCGGTATTGTTTCTGTTAATTCTGGCGGCGGGAGTCATGATGATTTCGGGCAGTATGAACAGTGATGCAGCCAGGCGGCTGCAGTTTTTCGGAATGCTGCGCTGTATCGGCGCGAGCCGGAGCCAGATTATCCGTCTGGTAAGACTGGAAGCGCTGAACTGGTGTAAGAGCGCGGTTCCTCTCGGAACGGCGCTGGGGGTTCTTGCCGCATGGCTGATCTGTGCGGGGCTGAAATATATTGTGGGAGGGGAATTTACGGATATTCCCGTTTTACGGGTAAGCGCCGTGGGGGTTCTGTCCGGTGCGGCGGTCGGTGTCATCACCGTTTTTCTGGCGGCACAGGCGCCGGCAAAACGTGCGGCCGGCGTCTCACCCACGGCGGCGGTGTCGGGCAATGCAGGCAGCGTCAGAAACGTAAAGCATGCGGCGGCAGGCCGGGGCCGGATGGAAGTGGTTCTCGGCGTTCATCATGCCGTATCGTCCGGAAAAAATCTGCTGTTGATGACGGGTTCCTTTGCGCTCAGCATTGTTCTGTTCTTCTGTTTTTCGGTGCTGGTCGAATTGGTGGGCATTTTGCTGCCACAGAAAGCCTCTTCGCCGGATATGGACATTACGAGCACACAACTGCAGAACGATATCGATGCGTCTCTCCTGGAGGCAGTCAGCCGGACAGACGGCGTGGCGCATGCCTTTGGCCGGAGCGTATGCAAAGATGTGGCGGCGGTTTATCTGTCCGGCAGCTCCGGTACGGAAGGCGGATTCGGCTCAGATTCGATTACAGGCGTAGATATGATTTCCTATGACGATTATGCGCTGGATTTGCTGAGAAAGGACGATGAACTGAGAAAAGGCAGCGATCTTGCCAAAGTATATGGCGACAGCAACGGTGTGCTCGTGATCTGGGACAAAGACATGCCCTGGGAGATCGGGGATAAAATCAAAATTGCCGGAGAAGAAATGGAAATTGCCGGCATGCTCCGGTATAATCCCTTTACGAATGACGGAAGTTCGGGCGGCGTGATAAATGTGATCGCTTCCAGAGAAACGTTTATGCGTCTGACCGGCATTTCCGATTATATGATCGTGGATGTGCAGCTTACGAAAGAAAAAAGCGACGAAACGGCGGCGCAGATTCGCGAGCTGTCGGGCGGATATCATTTCAGGGACAGACGGGAAGAAGGAGAGGCGGCGAAAGAATTTGATGCGATGATGGTATTCGGTTATGGATTTATCGCAATCATTGCTCTGATCGCGCTGTTGAATATCATGAACAGCATATCCATGAGCGTATCGGCAAGAACCGGTCAGTATGGCGCAATGCGGGCGATCGGAATGAGCGGAAGGCAGCTTGTGAAAATGATAGCGGCGGAGGCTTTCACCTATGCGGCATTCGGCTGTGCCGCCGGTTGTACGGCGGGGCTGGCGCTCAGCAAATACTTGTATGATTTTCTGATTACCGCACATTTTTACTACTATACATGGGAAGTGTCCTTCGGACAGATTGCCGCCGCCGTCCTGTTCGTCTCGATATCGGCCCTTGCGGCGGTGCATGCGCCGTCAAAGAGAATCCGGGAAATGGCGGTGACGGAGACGATCAACGAGCTTTAGAAGGTAAAAGCGGCATAATATTCTCCCGTTGTGATTACCCTCAGTGGACAAGGGCGTGTATCCCCTTGTCCACTGAGGGTATCGTTGTTTCATCCTCTTTTTTTTCTGTTTTCAACGACGTAGCTGATGAACAGTACCGCGCCAAGTGCGCACATAATAATAGACGGTATCATTAACCGCGTATAATCGACAGGGGCATTTTCATAATTTCCCGTTACGATGTATCGGTACAGCATATACTGTGTACTGAGTGTTGTGCTTTGCAGCGCAATTACATAGGCGAAATTCAATATGCCGGTTATGATAAAAATCAGCCCGCTGATTAGCAGCAGCGTCATTTTTCGGTTTAGAAGATTTATTTTCATCAAATCTTCTAAAGTAATCTGTTCGTCATGTTTATCAGCCGTGCCTGCGTCTCCTTCCGTTAGCAAATCATCCAATGACACATGAAAAATTCGACTTATTTTCACAACGCTTTCTAAGTCCGGAGTAGTGCCGGCTGATTTCCAATTGGAAATAGTCTGCCTGGATACATTAAGTTTTTCCGCTAATTGTTCTTGTGTCATTCCTGAAAGTTTTCTTAATTGGTTCATTTTTTTCCAATTTCCATTTTCGTTTCCTCCCTTCACGGAGATTCTATATAAAACAGACAGTTTTTTCTATCAACATCATTTTACATTTGTGCTCAAAATTTTAACATTGGTGAAATTACCTGATTTTTCCCCAAAATGTAAGAGAATAAGGGGGCGGAAAACTGGAAGCAATAATGACAAAACCATGTAATTTATTTAATAAATTACATGGTTGGAAAAATAAAAATTTTTTCAATCGGCGCATCTACTGCCCGCGATATAGCGACGGCCAGTTTCAGAGAAGGATTATACTGAGCTTTTTCCAGCCGCATAATCGTTTCCCGGCGAACCCCTGCCAGAACCGCGAGTTGTTCCTGTGTCATTCCTTTTAACTGTCTGTATTTTTTTAACTGACATTCAAAATCCGGCATATGAAAATACTCCTTACTTGTGATCATAACGGTATAGCAGATATTCGCCCAGGAACAACAAAAGGGCGAGAGCGAGAAATACAACGATCATGGCGGCAATCAGATTATATTCCAGATTTCCCCCGATCGCCACCTGACCGAGAATCACAAAAGCCGCGACGACGATGGAAAATGAAATCTTCAGGGCCGTAAACTGTGCTTTCCTTGCATTTTCCCGGAAGCGCTCATCCATAAGGGTATTGGAGAGCTTTCCTTCATAGAAAAAACCGAAGAATCCGAAAAACGTAAAGAACATGAACGGGTGGATATCTTTGTTCTGTGCGTAAGTAAAGAAGCCCAGGAAACCCAGAAAGCCGAGAAAACCCATCAGGCCCAATTTGGGGCTGATTTTTCTGGTAGTCTGCGTCTGCCTGACATTTTTTTGATTCCTGACAGATGTTCTGACTATCAGTGCGAGGAGCCAGAAAATATACAGGCATGTGAGGGCTAGGGAGCAGATCATGGGAAGGTCTTTTACCGTAAAAACGTATGCGGTATCCATCGGCGCGACAAGCCGGGAATCGTTACAGGTGACGTCATACCAGGAAGCGGCCAGGTCGAGCGCCAGGCAGCCCAGACCGAGTCCGATGGTTATCAGGATTTTCTTTTTGGTGGAAGATGGTTTGGGGGATGAATTCTTCATAGCGATCTCCATTCCGCCGGCCTGTGCTTTGCTGAATAAGGACCGGCTTATCCTTCATTATATAAAAGTGATATATTTACCTCTTTATGTGACGAATATATCACATGTCTCGTGTTTTGTAAAGAAACAAAGTAATAATATTTTGAAAAAAATTACAGAAAACCCATAAATTTCTTCCGCGGTATCCGTATGTTTTATATCAGGAGAAAAACAGAGCGAAAAGGGAGGAAGGTATTATGAAGAATGGGTATGATTTATTTTGGAAGAAAAGAAGTTTGGCGGCGGTTCTCGCATTGACACTGGCGGCGGGAACGATGTCGGGGTGCGGCGCATCGAAAGATATGGGGGGTATGTCCAACAGCACCGATACGACGGAGAGCACGGCGGAAAGTACGAGTGCGGGAGATGCCGAAGGAGCAGCATCCGCTGACGGCGCTTATGCGGCGGATGAAAGCTGGCCGGCAGAAGAGCCGTGGGATTACGCCTATGCGGAGGAGACGAAGGAGCCGGATTGGTATGACGATCAGGATGACATGAAATCGGACTGGTATGATGGCTGTGATGACGGGATGCCGGTTTCGGAAGAGTACAATATAGTGGAGGAATCCGGATTTACGGCGGCGGCCGTTTCACCTCTTTCTACGTTTTCTGCGGATGTTGATACGGCTTCTTACAGTAATCTGCGCAGAATGATAGAGGACGGCTATTCTCTGGAAGATATCCCGGAAGGTTCTGTCAGAATCGAGGAACTGCTCAATTATTTCCGGTATGATTACGCGGGCCCCCAAAAGGGTGAGCCTTTCGGCGTTACGACACAGATCGCGGACTGCCCCTGGAATCAAAACAGTAAAATAGCGATGATCGGGCTGAAAACGACGGATATCGATTTTTCGGAGGCGCCGCCGTCCAACCTCGTGTTTCTGCTGGATGTTTCCGGTTCCATGTACAGCGATGACAAGCTGCCTTTGCTGCAGAAGTCCTTTTCCATGCTGACGGAAAATCTGACGGTTAAAGATACCGTTTCGATTGTCGTATATGCGGGGGAAGACAGAGTCATTCTGGAAGGAGCAAACGGAACGGAACAGGAGGAAATTCTGGATGCGATAAACAGTCTGGAAGCGGGCGGTTCCACAGCGGGGAGCGACGGCATCATCACGGCTTACCGGCTTGCGGAAGAATATTTTATCAAAGGCGGGAACAACCGTGTTATCCTTGCAACCGACGGAGACCTGAACGTGGGGCTGACGACGGAAGCGGAGCTGGAAAAGCTGATTACGAAAGAAAAAGAATCCGGCGTGTATCTGTCCGTGCTCGGTTTCGGCACCGGAAATATCAAAGATAACAAGATGGAAACGCTGGCCGACAAGGGGAACGGAAACTATGCTTATATCGATTCCCCGGCGGAAGCCAAAAAGGTTCTCGTAGAAGAGATGGGTGCAACGCTTGTGACGGTGGCGGAAGATGTGAAGTTTCAGGTGGAGTTTAATCCGGCCGTGACAGCGGGCTACCGGCTGATCGGTTATGATAACAGACGGCTTGCGGAACAGGATTTTACGGATGACACGAAAGACGCCGGAGAAATCGGCGCCGGACATACGGTGACGGTTCTGTATGAGATCATGACGACGGATGCGGCGGCAACTTATGCCGGTACGCCGCTGAAATATGCGGAAAAGAAAGAGCTGCCGGATGAGGAGTGGTTTACGGTGAATATCCGGTATAAGAAACCGGGAACGGACAAGAGTATTCTGCTGTCCTATCCTGTCGATCGGACGGATTATCATGCGGAAGCGGGCGATGATATGCAGTTTGCGATGGCGGTTGCGGAGTTCGGACTGGTCGTAACGAACAGCGATTATAAGGGGGATGCGGATATACATACCGTCATCGACAGGTTAAAAGCCGTCGATACCAAATCGGATGAATATAAAGACGAGTTTTGCTATCTTGTCAGAAGGCTTTGGAAAAATAACAATTAGATATAAAAAGGAGCATGTCGGTATGAAAAAGAAAACTGCAGTCTTTACAGCGACTGGATTTCTGCTTTTCCTGTCCGCCTGTGCAGGCGGGGAAGCAGAAGGGGCAAAAGCCCTGCCCGGGCCACAGGAAAGCGTATATACGGAAGAAAACATGGAAACGGAAGCCGGGCAGAAAGCCGGAGCAGGGGCAATTCCGAAAGAGGAAACGAAGGAACCGGCGGATAAAGGAGGAGAACCGGAGACCACCCCGGTTATCTATGAGTCCGGGGACCGGTACCTGGAAATCAGTCTTCCCGATACATGGGAATACCGGATAAAAACCGTGGAAGACATGGAGCAGGAAGATGATCTGATGATCTGTGCCATTGATTTCTGGCCGGAGGCATATCCCGAAGCGGTTTTTAAACTGGGATACTGTGAAATGTTTGGCATGTGCGGCACGGGCGTGACGACAGAGAGAATGGAACTGTCAAACGGAATGACCGGATATAAATATTATGAGAGGATGGAGGCTGAAAATACACTCTGGCTGACGATCATCTTTGATCAGCCGGATGACGGCCAAAAGAACGGTCTGTACGCGATCATGGCATCGCCCGAACTGTCCGCATGGGAGCAGACAGAGCCGGAATTTGAGGAAATACTGGATTCTGTCCGGGTCGGCCCTCAAACAGAAAGATAAGCTGTAAATCGTTTTACGAAAATGGTTAAAAATATATTGCTATTTATAGAAAAATCAAATAAAATAGTATCATAAAAATTTTTTCTTGAGGAGGAAAAGAAATGAGTTCAGGAGATTTAGCGTACACTGCGGCGGCGGGAGCGATCGGAGTTGGATATATGGTCGTATATCTGGCAATCATCGTTGTTTCGTTAGTGGGATTATGGAAGGTTTTTACGAAGGCCGGAAAACCGGGCTGGGCGGCGATCGTACCGTTTTACAATGCCTACTGCCTGTTTGAAATGTCGTTTGGCAACGGCTGGCTGTTCCTTTTGGCATTTGTGCCTTGTGTGAATATTGTTGTGATGATCATGTGCAGCTTAAAGCTTGCCAAAGCATTTGGCCAGGGCACGGGATTTGGATTAGGACTGGTATTCTTACCGTTTATCTTTATGATGATTCTCGGGTTCGGCGATGCGGAATATATCGGAGTACAGTAATCGTCATATGATTTAAACAGTCATAATTGCATAGGGGTTCGGCCGCATGAGTTGTTGGGCCTGCGCTTTTGTATTTTTTTACATACAATGGTTGCATTTTTTTTCAGTCTGTGCTATATAATAACTATGAAAAATGCGTTGAAGGAGACTCACTTTACGGAAAACGACAGGAATACGGCGTCACCGACTGAGAGCGCTGTTTGTGGGAAGTAAGGAACGGGAACACTCCGGAGCAGATTATCTGAACGCTTTTCCGTATGCAGGAATTGGCATATAGGCCGGCGCTAGGGTAATACGTCGCACGCGTTAAGTGTAAGAGTGGGCAGGGCGGTAAAACATCTTGTTGGAGATGGTGGCTTGTCAATGCGGGTGGTACCGCGGATATTAGCGGAAATGGCTGTGGAGAATGTCCGGCAGATCGTTTCTGTGAAAATTTTCAAATATCCGTCCCGGAATACAGTAAATGTATTCCGGGATTTTTTTGTGTAGAAAATTTCAGGATTGAAAGCGGCTTATCATGATCATGCAATCCAGACATTTTTTTACGGAAGAATCCCGGAATCCAGACAGGAAAGGGGTACAAAATGATGGAAACAAAAAAAGCAAAGCATGTTTACAGAGAGGTCACATTACAGCAGATCGGCGAGCCGGATATCGGCCGGGAATTAAAAACCGCCGGCTGGGTGGAAAATATCAGGGATCACGGCGGTGTTTCCTTCGTGGATTTACGGGATATGTACGGCGTTCTCCAAGTGGTGATGCGGGATACTTCTCTTTTGAACGGACTCTCCAGAGAAATGTGTATATCCGTTGAGGGACTCGTGGAAAAAAGGGATGAAGAAACATACAACGCCAGGATTCCGAGCGGAACGATCGAACTCGAAGCCCATAAGGTAGAAGTACTCGGAAAAGTATATAAGCCGCTTCCCTTTGAGGTGATGACATCGAAAGAAACGAGGGAAGAAGTACGGCTGAAATACCGCTATCTGGACTTACGGAACCGGAAGGTAAAAGATAACATCATTTTCCGCTCAAAGGTCATCGCCTGTCTCAGGGAAGAGATGACAAAGATGGGATTTCTGGAAATACAGACGCCGATTCTTTCCTCCTCTTCACCGGAAGGGGCCAGAGATTATATCGTGCCTTCCAGAAAATATAAAGGAAAATTTTATGCGCTGCCCCAGGCGCCGCAGCAGTATAAGCAGCTTCTGATGGTGGCGGGATTCGATAAGTATTTTCAGATCGCGCCCTGTTTCCGGGATGAGGACGCGCGTGCCGACCGTTCGCCGGGAGAGTTTTACCAGCTCGATTTTGAAATGAGTTTCGCCACGCAGGAGGATGTTTTCCGGGTGGGAGAGGAAGTGCTTTCGTCAGTTTTTGAAAAGTTTGCGCCGGAGGGGTATGAAGTGACAAAGGCGCCCTATCCGGTGATCGGCTACCGGCAGGCTATGCTGGAGTTTGGCACGGATAAACCGGATTTGCGGAACCCGCTGCGCATCATTGACCTGACGGATTTTTTCCGGAAATGCACGTTTAAGCCTTTCCATAACAAAACCGTCCGGGCAATAAAAGTGCATGCCGGGATGTCCAAAGGCTTTCATGAAAAACTGCTGAAATTCGCAACGGATATGGGAATGGCAGGCCTGGGATATCTGGAAGTGGACGAAGAGACGGCATATAAGGGGCCGATCGATAAATTTATACCCGAAGAACTGAAAAAAGAGCTTGCAAGGCTGGCCGGGCTTTCCGAAGGGGATACGATTTTCTTCATTGCGGATAAAGAGGCGCGTGCGGCATATTATGCGGGACGGCTCCGTACAGAACTGGGAGAGAAACTGGAACTGATCGAGAAACGCGCGTTTCGGTTCTGCTATGTGAACGATTTCCCCATGTTCGAACTGGATGAGGAAACGAAACAGATCGGCTTTACCCATAACCCGTTTTCCATGCCCCAGGGAGGGCTGGAGGCTTTACAGACGAAAGACCCGCTGGAAATTCTGGCTTATCAGTACGATATCGTCTGCAACGGCGTGGAGCTTTCTTCCGGGGCCGTCCGCAGCCACGATATGGAAATTATGGCGAAGGCTTTTGAAATTGCGGGATATGACGAGGAGGTTCTGCAGAAAAAATTCGGCGCGCTCTATAACGCCTTCCAGTTCGGCGCGCCGCCCCATGCCGGCATGGCGCCGGGAATCGACCGTATGATTATGCTTCTTCGCGGAGAAGAAAATATCCGGGAAGTCATCGCTTTTCCCATGAGCGGTACGGCACAGGATTTCATGTGCGGCGCACCGGGCGATGTAACGGAGCAGCAGCTTCGGGAAGTGCATATTAAAATCCGGTAATATCCGGCATGCCGCGGAGCGTCGGCATTTCCGGATTCGGAAACAGAGAAAGGAAGATTGCGTTATGGCGAATATCATTGATGATGAAACGATCGAATATGTAAGCATTCTGGCGAAGCTGGAGCTTTCGGAGCAGGAGCGGGAACAGGCGAAGAAGGATATGGGCAGGATGCTGGATTATATTGACAAACTCGGCGAACTGGATACGGAAGGCGTGGAACCGATGGTCCATATTTTCCCGGTGCAGAACGTATTTCGCGACGACATTGTGACAAACTCTGACATGAGGGAACAGTTGCTTTCCAATGCGCCGGAGCAGAAGGACGGGATGTTTGTGGTGCCGAAAACAGTGTGAACGGTTCCCTTTGAAGCACGCGCTCGCTCCGCGAAAATGCGCAGCGGTACAAACGGGGCAGTCTGAGAAGAAAGGCGGGAAATGACATGAATTTACTGGATATGGGTGCGGTGGAGCTGGCCGCGGCGATCAGGGACGGCAAGGCGACGGCGGTGGACGCGGTCCGGGCTTCACTTGAGCGGATAGAGGAAAAAGAAGCGCTTTATCATTGTTATGTGACAATCGATCGAAAGGGAGCGCTGGCACAGGCGGAGGCGGTACAGTCGCGGATTGAGCGGGGAGAGCTTAACGGGCCGTTAGCCGGCGTTCCGGCGGCAGTCAAAGACAATCTGTGTACGGCGGGGATGCTGACAACCTGTTCTTCCGGAATGCTGAAGAATTTTGTGCCGGCCTATTCCGCGGAGGTAGTATTAAATCTGCACAGGGCCGGGGCGGTGATTCTCGGAAAGACGAACATGGATGAGTTTGCCATGGGTTCCACCACGGAAACATCGGCTTTCGGGGAAACCAGAAATCCCTGGAATCCGGCGCATGTGCCGGGCGGTTCTTCGGGCGGCTCGGCGGCGGCGGCAGCGGCGGGAGAGTGCTTTTATGCGCTCGGTTCCGATACGGGCGGTTCGATCAGACAGCCGGCTTCTTTCTGCGGGGTGGTGGGTATGAAATCTACCTATGGGACGGTATCGCGTTACGGGCTGATCGCCTATGGTTCTTCTCTCGACCAGATCGGGCCGATTGCCCGTAATGTAACGGACTGTGCCGCGGTTTTGGAAGCGATAGCCTCTCACGATGAGAAAGATTCCACTTCGATGGAAAGACCGGACACGGATTTTATGTCGGCTTTGTACGAAGATGTGCAGGGAATGAGAATCGGTATACCGAAGGACTATTTCGGGGAAGGGCTGGACGAAGAGGTCAGGAATGCCGTGCTCGGAGCGGCAAAACTGCTGGAAGAAAAGGGTGCCATAGTGGAAGAGTTTGATCTGCGTCTGGTGGACTATGCGGTTCCCGCTTATTATACGATCGCGGCGGCGGAGGCGAGTTCCAATCTGGAGCGTTTCGACGGCATCAAGTACGGCTATCGGACGACGGATTACAACGGGCTTCACGGACTGTATAAGAAAACCCGCTCCGAAGGATTCGGCGAAGAAGTAAAAAGGCGCATTATGCTGGGCTCTTTTGTGTTGAGTTCCGGCTATTACGACGCATATTATCTCAAGGCGCTGAAAGTAAAGGCGCTGATCAAAAGAGCATTTGACGACGCTTTTTCCGGATATGACCTGATTCTGGGACCGACGGCGCCGACAACGGCGCCGAAACTGGGCGAAAGTCTGGCGGATCCGATTAAAATGTATCTGGGAGATATTTATACGATCTCCGTCAATCTGGCCGGGCTTCCGGGAATCAGCCTTCCATGCGGTCTGGACGGCGCCGGACTTCCGATCGGTTTACAGCTGATCGGGAACTGTTTTCAGGAAAAGAAGCTGATACGGGCGGCATATACTTATGAAAAAGCGCGGGGAATATTTCCGGCTGCGAATGAAGGAGTAAAAATAACGTCTGACAGAAAGGCGGGGGAATGAATATGGCAAAAGAATACGAAACGGTCATCGGCCTGGAAGTGCATGTGGAACTGGCCGCCAAGACGAAGATTTTCTGCGGCTGTCCGACGGCTTTCGGAGGAGCGCCCAATACCCATACCTGCCCGGTCTGTACCGGCATGCCGGGTTCTCTCCCGGTTTTGAATAAAAAGGTGCTGGAATATGCGGTTTCGGTAGGAATTGCGACAAACTGTGAGATTACGCGGTACGGCAGATTTGACAGAAAGAATTATTTTTATCCCGACAATCCGCAGAATTATCAGATTTCCCAGCTGTACCTTCCTGTCTGCAGAAACGGCGGAGTGGAGATTGAAACGGCGGAAGGCGGGAAAAAAATTATTGGTATTCACGAGATCCATATGGAAGAAGACGCGGGAAAACTCTTCCATGACGAATGGGAGAACTGTTCGCTGGTGGATTATAACCGTTCCGGCGTGCCGTTGATCGAAATTGTTTCCGAGCCGGATATGCGAAGCGCGGAGGAAGTCATTGCCTATCTGGAAAAGCTGCGCCTGATTATCCAGTATCTGGGCGCTTCCGACTGCAAATTACAGGAAGGTTCCATGCGGGCGGACGTCAATCTTTCGGTGCGGGAAGCCGGAACGGAGGCCTTCGGCACGAGAACGGAGATGAAGAACCTGAACTCTTTTAAGGCGATCATGCGGGCCATTGCAGGGGAACGGGAACGGCAGATCGACCTGATCGAGGAAGGAAAGGAAGTCGTTCAGGAGACAAGAAGATGGGATGATGCGAAAGGAGAGTCCTATGCGATGCGCAGCAAGGAAGACGCACAGGATTACCGCTATTTTCCCGATCCGGATCTGGTGCCGGTGGTCATCAGCGATGAAATGCTGGAAGAGCTGAAAAGCAGACAGCCGGAGTTCCGGGAAGCCAAAATGGCCCGTTACAGGGAAGAATACGGCATTCCCGAATATGATATCGACATTATTACGGGGACGAAACATATGGCCGATCTGTTTGAAGAAACTTCCGCGCTCTGCGGACAGCCAAAAAAAGTATCGAACTGGCTGATGGGCGAGACGATGCGGCTGATGAAGGAAAAAGAAACGGACGCCGAGGAGCTGCGTTTTTCGCCGGAAAATCTGGCGAAGCTGATTGCGCTTGTCGACAGCAAGGCGGTCAACGGACAGGTGGCAAAAGAGGTTTTTGAAGTGATGTTCGAAGGGAATATCGATCCGGAAAAATATGTGGAGGAACACGGCTTAAAAACGGTGAATGACGAAGGAGCGCTCCGAAAAGCGGTCGAAGAAGTGATTGCCGGGAATCCGCAGTCCGTCGAAGACTACCGGGGCGGCAAAGAAAAAGCCCTCGGCTTTCTCGTCGGGCAGACGATGAAAGCCATGAAGGGCAAAGCGGATCCGGCAATGGTCAACCGGGTGCTGCGGGAAGAACTTGCGAAACGTCCGATATCGGAGGGCGAATGAAGCCCGCTGTGCGCAGGGCGCCATACCCGCATTAGTTTTCCGTCAAAAAATTAAGAAACTGTATGATCGTATCGAGATGTCCGGTGGTGGCGGGCAGTCCGAGAACCGCCTCCGACGGATATCCCTGATAGGTCGTGTTATTTGCCGCCAGATAAGCGTAACAGCCGGCATCCATGATTTTGCTTCCCTCCGGCAGACTGATGCCCACAAGGAGCGGTTTTTCCATAGAAGAAGGGTCGTGGTGGTCGATGGTATATTCGTCGGGATTCGGCATTTCGTCCAGAGAAAGGAGCGCGTCGCCCTCTTCCATATCAAAGGCGGCGGCATCCGTATAGTACAGGCAGTCCTTAAACTTTTCCAGCGTTTCCGGCGGCAGAACGGTTTCCAGATCGAGATAAAATTCGCTCCTGGCCAGTTTCTCAAAAGTGGCGGTGTCCGCAACGATGACATCGATCATGCCGGCGGAAGCCATGGCGGCCAGCTTTTCCATGCTGGACATCGAATAATCCGTAAAACCGTTGCTTGAAAAAATGAACGAAGTATCGAAAGTAACGCTGTACTTGTCCGTATCGATTCCGGCGTATTCCGCAAAATCAGCATCCCAGGTCTGCTGCTCCGCTATAAAGGTGTCCGGGCTGATGAGAACGCAGTAAAAGGCGGAATCCTTACTTGTGGCGACCTGATAGATGAAGGAACCGGCCAGAATGAGAACGACGATGACCGCGATCGTGTGTATCTTATAATAGTACCAGAAGTACTCCAGCTTGCCTTTGGTACTCATATCTTTCATTTTCCGGTGCTGTTCTTTAATTTCTCCGTAAAGAGATGACTGGGATGACATATGCGGCACTCCTTTTTTGATTTTTTGAATCATCATTGTCTTAAAAAATCCATCGATAATTTCTTATAAAAAGTATCATACTTTTTTCGGAAAATGATGTCAATGTGCGAATCATGTATTTTTTCTGAAAAAAGAATAAAATATTGTAGTGCTTGCAACTTTTTTGAAATTGTTATATTATATTTTCATACAAAAAATATCTGTGCGTAAAGGCGGATATGGGGGAAGAGCGTGGGCACAGAAAGGAGTCAGTAAATGGTAAGTGAAACTTATGTAGAATGTCTTGTGGCAAGGAAATCATCCTTTGCAGTACGTTTTCTGAAAACGCTGCTCATCATGCTCACCATATGTTTTGTTTTGATCGGCATGGTATTTGTTCCGGGCTTCCTGATTGCGATTGCGACGGGGGTCGGCGCATATTTTGCTTATATGAATGCGGATCTGGAATATGAATATCTCTATATTGATAAGGAGATCAGCATCGACAAGGTCATGGCGAAAAGCAGAAGGAAACGCATTGCTGTTTATGACGTACAGCGCATGGAAGTTTTTGCGCCTGTGAAATCTTATCATCTGGACGCATTTAAGAACCGCGAGATGAAATCGGTTGATTACAGTTCCAGAATGGATGACAACAAAAAATATATGATGGTCTATGAGGGAAATCTGAAAATCTTTTTGGAGCCGAGCCCCGAGATGGTAAAGGCGATTCAGATGGTCGCTCCGCGTAAAGTGTTTACGGACTAATGGAAAAGTATACTGTCAGTTTTCGGGCTGGCAGTACTTTTATATACAAAACTATCTACTATTTACAAAATGAAAAGCAGGAGGAGAGAAAATGGGTCAGATTATTGGCGAAGGCATTACTTTTGATGATGTGCTCTTGGTACCGAGTTATTCACAGGTGATTCCCAATCAGGTAGACTTGACAACGTGGCTTACAAAGAAAATCAAACTGAACATCCCTATGATGAGTGCAGGCATGGATACGGTGACTGAGCACAGGATGGCAATCGCGATGGCCAGACAGGGCGGCATCGGCATTATACATAAAAACATGTCGATTGAAGCGCAGGCAGAAGAAGTTGATAAGGTAAAACGTTCCGAAAACGGCGTCATTACGGATCCCTTTTCTCTGACCCCGGAACATACGCTGGAGGATGCGGACGCGCTGATGGCGAAATTCAGAATCTCCGGCGTGCCGATTACGGAAGGCAGAAAACTCGTCGGCATCATCACCAACCGTGATTTGAAATTCGAAACGGATTTTTCCAAAAAAATCAAGGAATCCATGACTTCGGAAGGGCTGATTACCGCCAAAGTGGGCATTACGCTGGAAGAAGCCAAACAGATTCTGGCTAAGGCGAGAAAAGAAAAACTTCCGATCGTGGACGACGATTATAATCTGGCCGGTCTGATTACGATCAAGGACATTGAGAAAACAATCAAATACCCGCTGGCGGCGAAAGACGGTCAGGGAAGGCTGTTATGCGGCGCGGGCGTCGGCATTACGGCGAACGTTCTGGACCGTGTCGGTGCGCTGATCGATGCGAAGGTAGATGTGATCGTTTTGGATTCCGCACACGGGCATTCCGAAAACGTGCTTCGCTGTGTTCGGATGATCAAGGAAAAATATCCCGATATTCAGGTAATTGCCGGAAATGTGGCGACAGGAGAGGGAACAAAGGCGCTGATCGAAGCCGGAGCGGATGCGGTTAAAGTCGGCATTGGACCGGGCTCTATCTGTACGACCCGTGTCGTTGCGGGAATCGGTGTTCCGCAGATCACGGCGATCATGAGCGCATATGAAGTGGCAAAAGATTACGGGATTCCGGTTATTGCGGACGGCGGCATCAAGTATTCGGGCGATATGACGAAAGCGATCGCGGCGGGCGGCAATGTGTGCATGATGGGAAGCATTTTTGCGGGCTGCGACGAAAGTCCGGGAACTTTTGAATTATATCAGGGAAGAAAATATAAAGTATACCGCGGCATGGGCTCCATCGCGGCGATGGAAAACGGCAGTAAAGACCGCTATTTCCAGACGGATGCGAGAAAACTCGTTCCGGAAGGCGTGGAAGGCCGCGTTGCCTATAAGGGAACGGTAGAAGATACCGTATTCCAGCTGATCGGCGGTATCCGTTCCGGTATGGGCTACTGTGGTACAGGGACGATCGAAGAATTAAAGCAGAACGGCAGATTTATCAAGATTTCGGCGGCATCCTTAAAAGAAAGCCACCCGCATGATATTCATATCACGAAAGAGGCGCCGAATTACAGCGTGGACGAATAGAAAGGCAAGGTTATCGATATGGAGAAAATTTCACTGGCGAAGGAACTTGCAGGTAATTCTTATCCGGGCAGAGGGATTGTGATCGGGAAGTCCGGGGACGGGAAATATGCCGTGACGGCCTATTTTATTATGGGCCGGAGCGTGAACAGCAGAAACCGCGTTTTCGTAACGGAGGGAGAAGGTATCCGCACACAGGCCTATGACCCGGCCAAACTGGAGGATCCGAGCCTTGTCATTTATGCGCCGGTCAGGGTGCTTGGCAATAAGACGATCGTGACAAACGGCGACCAGACGGATACAATTTATGAATTGATGGATAAACAGCAGACTTTTGAACAGGCATTGCGGACGAGGACTTTTGAGCCGGACGGGCCCAATTATACGCCCCGTATTTCAGGCATCATGCACATCGAGAACGGCGGCTATAACTATGCGATGTCCATTTTAAAGAGCAGCCAGGGAGACCCGTCTTCCTGCCAGCGCTATACGTTTGCGTATGAAAATCCCAGGGCAGGAGAAGGACATTTTATCCATACTTATATGGGAGACGGCAGTCCGCTTCCGAGTTTTGAAGGAGAGCCTGCGCTCGTCGGCATCGAAGGGGATATCGACGCTTTTACGAAGATGATCTGGGATAACCTGAACGAAGAAAATAAAGTTTCCCTTTTTGTCAGGTTTATCGAGATCGGGAGCGGAAAGTACGAAAGCCGTATCGTGAATAAGAATGTCTGAATGCGGCTCTGTACAGAGACAGGATTCTGCAGTCATGCAGGAAACAGAACCGGATGATACTTTAAGAGCCTGCGGCCCGGATCCGCAGGCTGTGGAAGATATGGTTATTTAGATTGAATCATAAACTGCTCTGACATGGAGGATTATCATGAACGAATTAGAATTAAAATATGGCTGTAACCCGAACCAGAAACCATCCCGGATTTATATGGAGGACGGCGGCGAACTGCCGATTAAAGTGCTGAACGGCAAACCGGGATACATCAATTTTCTGGATGCTTTCAACGGCTGGCAGCTTGTGAAAGAATTAAAACAGGCGGCAGGGCTTCCGGCGGCGGCTTCCTTTAAGCATGTATCGCCTGCCGGGGCGGCGGTGGGACTTCCGCTGACGGATGTGGAGAAAAAAATTTACTGGGTGGACGATCTGGACATGGAATTTACGCCGCTTGCCAATGCTTATGCGCGGGCCCGCGGGGCGGACAGGATGTCTTCTTTCGGTGATTTTATCGCCCTGTCGGACGTATGCGACGAGGCGACCGCCAGAATCATCAAAAGAGAAGTTTCCGACGGCGTGATTGCACCGGGATACGAACCGGAAGCGCTGGAAATTCTGAAAGCGAAGAAGAAAGGAAACTATAATGTCATCGAGATCGACCCGGCGTACGTTCCGGCGCCGACCGAAGTGAAGCAGGTGTTCGGCATCAGTTTTGAACAGGGCAGAAATGAACTGAAGATTGACGATGACTTTTTCGGCAATGTCGTAACGAAGAATCAGGAGATTCCCAGACAGGCGAAAATTGATCTTGCCATCGCCATGATTACATTAAAATATACGCAGTCCAATTCGGTCTGCTACGTCAAGGGCGGACAGGCCATCGGTATCGGAGCGGGGCAGCAGTCCCGGATTCACTGTACCAGGCTGGCCGGTTCCAAAGCGGACAACTGGTTCCTGCGGCAGGCGCCGAAAGTTCTTGGACTGCAGTTTGTTGACGGCATCGGACGTGCCGACAGAGACAATGCGATCGATTTATATATCGGCGAGGACGATATGGATGTGCTGGCCGACGGCGCATGGCAGAAGACCTTCCGGGTAAAACCCGAACGGTTTACAAGAGAAGAGAAACGCGCGTGGCTTGACCAGATGAACGATGTTGCGCTCGGTTCCGACGCCTTTTTCCCGTTTGGCGATAATATCGAGCGCGCCCATAAGAGCGGCGTAAAATATGTGGCACAGCCGGGCGGTTCCGTCAGAGACGACAATGTCATCGAGACCTGTGATAAATACGGTATGGCAATGTGCTTTACCGGAATCAGACTGTTCCACCATTAATTGAATATCGGATATAATGATCTGAAAGGTGCGGGCCGTCAGGCCTGTGCCTTTTTGCATGTACGCCTGGCGGAGCGCTTTCCAATGAGCCTCTGGAAGGACTGGAGGCGGGGACTCTTTGTTGACGTTTTTTTGGAGAAAGGCTATAATTATTTTACATTATGACTGATATGACTTGAAAAGCAGGCATTCTTCATCAGGATTTGAATTGCCGCGAAGCGGAACCATGGGGGTTAGCGTGAAATGTTGATTGCAGATAAAAAAGATTATAGAAAGGGATATGAAAAGCACTATCAGTCGTATAAACGACTGAAAGATGAAAACGCTGATATAAACAGCAGGAGATTATTGTTGGTGTATAGCGTAGAATGTGGATTAAAATATAAGCTGTTAGATAAATGGAATGAAGAAAATCCTCAAAAAATATTGGAAGGTACTGATAATAAGAAGAAAAATATTTTAACATCACATAATCTGGAGAAACTGTTAAAAGAGCTGGGACAACAGGGAAATTTTAAGTTTCCGCAATTAGAAACAGTACATAAAAACACTGTAAATTCAGAAAACTATCATCAGTTTTATAGATATTGCATTAGAGCAAAGGAAAAACAAGTGGATAATGAGAAAATAATAGAAGATTCCTTATACGATGTTGCATGTTGGATTAAAGAGGGGATGAGAAAATAATGATGTTATATACATGGAAAGATGTAGAAAGAAAGCTGTTATTAGATAAGGATGAGTGGCTGGATGTAATTGTTGATGTTGAAATATACAGCGATGAAGTAATTATTCATTTAGAAAAAAATGCGGCGGAAAGTACTGGCGTAAATATATTAAAAAAAATATTGGGAGAAAAGTATGACAGCAAGAAACAAAAAATTTTTTTGGACCTGGCAAATGAATATTTAGATATATCTTTTATAATTGACGAGAGCGAAGCGGATGAAAGTATAACTGTCCCCCTTTTTAAAAATATTTTGTATCAAAATACAGCATATTATAGAGAACTGATAGGGGAGGAGCTGCCGGGAGTTCCTGTCCTTGCTTTTCATTCGTATAAAGGAGGAGTAGGACGCACATTATCTTTATTGGCTTTTGTTAAAGCGTGGTCTGAGTTAAACAATTTGGATAATTCGCAAAGGCTTCTTATTATTGATGCAGATATTGAAGCTCCGGGAATTACGTGGCTGACTACGGGACAGGAGAATGCAGCATTTAGCTTTCTGGATCTTTTGGAAGTTACACAGGAAAAGGATAATGTCGATGAAATTATTGAATTGATTGCTGATAAAGTATCGGAATTGACTGTTAAGATAGAGGGAGATAAGGGAAAGGCAGAGCACATTGTTTTGCCGACATACAGGTATGTAGAGCAGCTTTTGGATATGTATTCAAGTCCTGAAAGCCTTGCGCTCAGTTATGATAAGAAATATATATTGGCGGAAGTTTTATCAAAATTAGGAGAGAAGGTAAAAGCGGGATTAGTGTTGATTGATTTAAGGGCAGGATTAAGCGAGTTTTCAGCCCCGATACTTTTTGATCCAAGAGTAAAGAAATATCTTGTAACGTCAACATCATATCAGTCTGTCAAAGGAACAGGAATATTATTGCAACAGTTAAACAAAGGGCTGCCATTGAATGAAGATTCCAAAATACCGGAAATCTTGCTGACCATGGTGCAAAAAGGAGTGAGTACGACTGAGATTATCAGTGAATTAGTTGCTGTTTATGATCAGAATATGACTGAAGATAATACTGCTGTAACTGATAATATTGTGACAGAACTTCCTTTTGCAAGTGAACTTGTGCATTTGGAAACATTACCTAAAATAATTGAGAGCTTAAACGGCAGAGATTTTTACAAAAATATATATGAAATCGTTAAAAATAGTTATACGATTTCCAAAGAAGCACAGGATGTCGGTCCCAGGATACCAAGAAACGATGTGATAAAAAATATTCATGAGTTTGCGGCGAATCAAATTACAGCGGAAGGCAATGGAACATTTGATGTTTTGATGACGGAATCCATTCAGAATTTAATAAGAAAGTATAAGAGCATTGTGCCCAATACAGTGATCATGGGGGCGAAAGGTTCCGGGAAAACATTTTTGTACAGAGAAATATTAAGAGATCAATATTGGGAAAAGTTTGTTGAACGTATGGGGAGAAATGATCGGAATTCTGAAATGCTGGAAGGCGATAAGTGCATACTGACGATTCCTCTTCTTGCATCAGGAAATGCAGGAGGATTTCAGGATATCATAAAAAATGCCATAACTGTTTATAATCAATGTGGAATGAAAGGTAATATTAGTAATTCTGTATATGTAGACAGTAAAGATACTTTGCTGAAGCAAATAAGAAAAGAACATGATATATTGGAATGGAAAGAAATCTGGAAGAAAGTTATTTTAAACGCATTTGATAATATATATCGTTCACTGGAAGAATTGGAGGAGGAATTACGATATAAGAACGTCAAAGTTGTATTTTTAATTGATGGTCTGGAGGAGATTTTTGAACATACGATATCATCAGAAAATGAGAAAAATGCAATAAGAGCATTATGCAGAGATTTAGTTGATGAAGTGAAAGTAGTATATCACAATTTAGGTTTTATGGTATTCCTGAGAAAAGATATGGCAAGGGATTCATTAACGATTAATTATGAACAGTTTTATTCACTGTATCGTTCTGTTGAACTGCAATGGTCCAATACCGAGGCGTTAAGACTGGCGGCATGGCTGACAAGTCAGGCGGTGCCGGATTTCTACCAGGAAAATATCCCGATAGAAACAGCATCGGGGGAAATAATTGAACAGACGCTTAATCGATTGTGGGGAGTTAAACTGGGAAAACCGACTTCTAACGAAGCAAATTCATCGAGATGGATTTTGGCAGCGCTATCGGACTTTAATGGACAGTTACAAGCGCGTGATATTATAAGATTTCTCGAAAAGGCAACTGATAATGCAGGAAAAGCAGTATATGAGGACAGATACTTAATGCCGGCGGAAATCAGAAAAGCCGTGTCGGAGTGCTCAATGGATAAGATGAGTGAAATACGAGATGAAATTAAAGCGCTAGGGCCGATTTTTGATAAATTGGAACATGCACCGGAAGAAAGAAAGGTTTTACCATTTTCGGGTGATACGTTTAATCTCACACAAGCTGAAGAAAAAATTATGAAGCAAGAAGGATATTTAAAGATTGATAATGAGCGGTATTATTTACCGGAAATTATTCGACATGCTTTAAAATTTAAATATGAAAAGGGAGCGCGCCCTAAGGTGCTTTCTTTGTTACTTAAATGATCTTTGCTTCAGGAAAACAGATAAACGGGCAGACCGGAAGTTTTTCCGGACGAATGATGCAAAAATGATGCAAAAATGATGAAACTTTGATGCAGCGGGGAGATACGATATATGCAGTGTTTCCGGCTGCATTGTTTTGTTCCCGGATGCTGCCGCGTAACGATGCACCAAAAACCGCGTATAGTATAAATTTGGAAAAACTGAGAAAAATATTATAAATTAACAAAAAAAATTCCGGAAAGGCTTTGTTGGCGGAATGCGTCATACAGGAAAGGAAGAGCGGGAAATGTATACCGAAATGTATATCAGAGGAGAAGAAAAAAAGAAACGGAAAAAGATGCTCAAGGCCGGCGGCATTATTTTATGGGCCCTGATGATTGGTGTAACGATGTTTTTCACCTTTCAGTCGGTCGTTATACCGGGTTGAGCCATGCCGAAATTCTATGCTTCATGAAAACGAATACCAAAGAGGATATGAAAAATGAAAAAGAAGAAATTGTTACTGACATGCCTGTGCGCGGCCATGCTGGCCGGGTGCGGAAGCCACGGCGAAGGCGCGAATGCCGCTCCGGCGGTCGTGGATGAAAATACGGAAAAAAGCGGTGCGGCATCGAACCCGGAGCAGGCGCCGGAAGGAAATGCCGCGGCAGACCCGGAAAAAGAAGAAAGCGCCGAGAAGGCAGAGACGGAGAGCGCAGAGATGGAGAGCGCAGAAGCAAACGACGCGGCGGCAGAGAATACCTTTGTTTTTGGCGACAGGGCCACGATGAACAATACCGTGGGTGAAAGAGAACTGCCGATCTACTGTGTCGAAACGGAAGAAAAGAAAATTGCGCTCAGCTTCGACGCCGCATGGGGAAACGAAGACACGGAGGAGCTTCTTTCCATTTTGGAAGAACATGATCTGCATGTTACTTTTTTCATGACAGGCGGATGGGTGGAGAGCTATCCCGAAGACGTGAAAGCGATTCTGGAAGCGGGACATGATCTCGGCAATCACAGCGAAAACCATAAGAATATGAGCGAGCTGTCCGATGAGGAAAAGAGAGAGGAAATTTTGTCGGTGCACCGGAAGGTAAAAGAGATCACGGGTTATGACATGTTCCTTTTCAGGCCTCCTTACGGGGATTATGATAACGCGCTGATCGAAGTCCTGAAGGACTGTGAATACTATGCGATTCAGTGGGATGTGGACAGCCTTGACTGGAAAAACGAAGGCGTAGACGCAATTCTTGAGACGGTGCTGGAACATAAGAATCTTGGAAACGGCAGTATCATCCTTTGCCATAACGGCGGGGAATTTACGGCCGAATCGCTGGATACGCTGATTGTAAGGCTGGAAGAGCAGGGGTATGAAATCGTGCCGGTCTCGGAACTGATTTATCCCGATCATTATCATATGAATGTGCAGGGAAGGCAGATTGCGGATGAGTAAGAGCGGAGATGTCAATCTTTCAGATAGTCCCGTTTCGCAAACAATCCCCAATTTTCATAACCGGGGGTTATCAGATCTTTATCGAGATGGGAATAATCGTTTAACCGGACGATTTGGTATGTGTGGTTTTCTTTATTATGGGCAAATTCTGTGAATGCGGTGTTTTCCATCCAGTTTAGAAAATTGACATCGCCGTCCGGCCGCCCCGACAGCAGATTGGTTAATATTCTTAATGTGATGCCATGCGATACAATGATAACGTTTTTATCGTGCGCTTCTTTTTCCAGATAGTCTTTCATAAAAGTCTCACAGCGTTTTTTGACATCCTGATAAGATTCTCCGCCGGGAGCCTGAAGAAGCGACAGTTTTTCATCCAGATCTATTTCCGGGTATTTCAGGCGGCGTTCTTCCCAGGACATGCCCTCAAGCAGTCCCAAATCCATTTCTTTTAAGCAGGAAGATTCCTTAATATCGATATCTTCCCGATCGATACGGCGAAGGATTTCGAGCAAAGTCTGTTTCGATCTGGCAAGCGAACTGCAATAAGCGGATATCGGCGTTCCATGCAGCTTTGCACGAAGTTCCTCCCCGACACATCGGGACTGTGCAATGCCCTTATCCGTCAGTTCAAAATCTGTGGTCGAAATAATTTTTCCCCTGATATTCCCATAACTTTCTGCGTGGCGTATTAAATAAAGGTGCATTGTCCTGTCTCCATATCGATTGGGTTGGTACAGCCCATTCCGGATTTATTGAATCCGGAACTGGCTGATCAGTTCGTTTAAGGTTCTTGCCTGACTGGATAATTCATTGGAAATGGCTGCGCTTTCTTCCGCGGCGGAAGAGTTTGTTTCCGTGACTCTGGAAACTTCCCTGATTCTGTTTTCTACGGAAACAATCATTTCCGACTGCTGAACGCTGGCGAGCGCAATTTCATCCATCAGCGTTTTGATGGACTGAATACATTCGCCGATTACTTTCATCGCAGAGATCGCAAGATTTGTCGATTCCGTTCCTGTTTTGACGTCCTGGATGGAATGGCTGATCAATGCGCTCGTATTGCTTGCGGCTTCTCCGGATTTGGAGGCGAGACTTCTGACTTCATCCGATACGACGGAAAATCCTTTTCCCGCTTCGCCTGCTCTTGCGGCTTCGACAGCGGCGTTCAGCGCAAGGATGTTGGTCTGGAATGCAATGTCTTCTATTGTCTTTATAATGCTGCCAATCTGTGCTGAGGACTGGTCAATGTTTTTCGTGGCGATAACAAGCTGTTCCATTTTGGTATCTGCTTCGGCAGCATAGCCTGTAGCCCGGTCTACCAGCTCGCTGGCGTTATTGCAGCGGACGGCGCTGCTCTGAATCTGTTCCGTGATGTCCGTAACATTCGACACAAGGCCGTTGATGGAAATCTTCTGCTGCATCGTTCCCTGAGACAGGGCCTGCGCGCCGGAAGAAACCTGATTGGCGCCGCTGTTTACCTGATTTGCAATATGGGTAATATCCCGCATGACGTCCGTCAGATGAGTACGGATGCTTTTCAGGCTTTCCGCGAGCACTCTGAAATCGCCGATATAGTAGGATTCGTTCTTCGTAACATCTACGGCAATGTTGCCGTCGGCCATTTCCCCGAGAATCCTGCCGATATCGTCAATCGTTTTACGAAGACAGTCACAGACATGATGAATTGTCTGTGCGATCATGCCGATTTCGTCTTTTCTGTCGAAGAAGGGTTTCAAATCCCGGTCAGCGGACAGTTCCAGATTGCCGAGATGACGGATAGCGCCTTCCATAATCATCAGTTCCCGGCCTTCCCGATAAAGAATCAGCAGAGTGACGAGGACAACCATAGAAGCTACCGCGGCGCATAAAATACCTACGGTATTACGCACAACATCAACTTCGGCATAGACTTCGGCTTCCGTATCGCGGACCATGAAGACCCAGTTCCGGTCTTTCAGATATTTGTATACGACAAGCTGATCGATGCCGTTTTCGTCCTGATAAGAATAAATACCCGCCTGTGTGCTGCCGTCTGATTTGATGCGGCGGATGATTTCCTGATAACCCTGGTCGGTAGTTTCCGTATTTAACAGCGTTTCATCATGATGATACAGGTATGTACCGGTTTCTACATTTAAAAAGACATATTCGCTGTTGGGCAGACCCTCGATATTCAGGTTCATCAGGGCGTCCATCAACCGGCTGGCTAAACGCCGGCGCCTACATAACCGATGCAGTTTTGTCCCTCAAAAAGCGGATAGTACATGGAAATAATCATGCTACCGGTGCCCGGCGATTTCATGATGCCGAGATTGGTCAGTTGGGGTTTGGCCAGAATCGTCTTGTGGAATTCATCCAATGATTCCCCGCTTCTGGTGGTGATGCCGATTGCATCTTCAGAGGTATGCGTCAGAACGTAAGTAGAAGGCGTTGCAATATACAAGCCTTCAAAAATGCCTTTGATCGCGGCAAAGTCTTCCGTGTATTGCTGGCCCTGCTGTAAAAGAGCGTCATTTTCAGGATCTTTCAAAAGATCGCGGACTTCGCTGCCAAGAGCGAAAGCAGTCATATATTCTTCTGCGGAAGATACGTAGTCGTTTATGATCGCGGCTCTGGACTCTACGGCGTCGATCATCTGATTGGTAATGTTGCTTTCGACCATGGAAGAAATGCGGTTGGAGACAGTGTACCAGAGTAGGAGCATTCCCGCAAAAATAAGCGCTGTGGTTATAATGCCGATACGTGTTGCGAGCTTGCGATTTGCCAGAAATTTCATGAAGTTTTTCCCCCTGCACAAAAGATATTAATTCGTTTCTTTTTTTGCAAAAATATTCTAACATGCGGTGAATTGCATTTCAAGTTCGAAGTTTTGATAGTGCATAGACAATTTTTTGGCTTTACTTTTTCTTTCTTTTGTGATAAATTATAACAGTATAAAGTTCATCGTATTGACAGTATAAAAGTGCCGCTTATATTGCGAAAGCAATATCAGGGCACTTTTTGCTGTATATCTGTGCATAACGTATATACCCTCAGCGGACAAATGTATCCTTTTGCTCACTGAGGGTATATATATTTAAGGAAGCTTTCAACAATATGGTGTAAAAACTTTCAAAATACAACTGTCAGTTATGGGTGATTGCCGCCAGGTTTACCGGTAATCACTTTTATAATGGAAAGAATTGTTTCCTGTTCCGAATCGGAGGCCAGATTCCATAGCATTTTTAGCTGTCTTTCTCTTGCTTCCGGTTCCTGCGGCTGTGCGTCATGAAGAAGGGCGTCGATTGGAAGCTGGAAGCATTCGGCCAGCAGAATCAACTTTTCCAGCGTGACGGAACGTTCCCCTCGTTCAATAAAGCCAATATAAGTGGTAGATACATTGACTTTTTCAGCGATCTGTTCCTGTGTCAGGCCGACGCGCAGCCGCTCTTCTCTGATACGCCTGCCAAGCAATTTTCTATCCATACGCTCTCCAATCTACAAAATATATCTAATATTCTAACCGTATCGCTATCAAAAGATAACTAACCAAAAGTTTTAAGAAAAATTAACTAATAATTGTATTTCTGGGAAAAGATGTTATAATGAAAAGTGTAAATAAAAAAAGACAGGAGGATTTTCAAGTGAAAAGTAAAAAAGTGCAAAAAGTATTAGCGTTGACGCTTGCTGCAACGATGATGTTAGCATCTGCCATTACGGTATCTGCATCATCAGGCGGTTCTGCAGGCGTTACGGGTTCAGCTGGCTCAGCGGGTTCTACGGAATCAGCGGGTGCATCTGACGAAGGTTCGGGGAGTACTGAAAGTGCGGTTTCTTCCGTACAGACATATACTTCCGGTGCGGCGGTTTCCGTTGGCGGTACAACGGTAAAAACAACAGTTGCCGGTGCATATGCCGCAAAGAGCGTAGCGGGTGTGGCAGTAACAACTCCTACAGCGAACCTGAAAGCAAGCCTCGGACTGACCGGTTCCCAGACTCCGTTTATCATCGTATTTGATACGGATACAAAGAAGAGCAGCCTGGCTATGAAATGCGTAAATGCAGCAACAGAAGCGCTTGGCGGAGATCTTGTGGCTACGATGAATGTAAATCTTGGTGCAAAAGATGACGGGAAATGGGTATCATTATCCAACGGCAGCGCCGGCCTCGTAATCGGACTTCCCAAGACTGCGGATACGAGCAAGAACTACTCTGTCGTATGTGTACAGCCGGGCGGTGTTGTTACAATCCTTCAGGATCAGGATTCTTCACCGGCAACCGTTACTTTTGAAGTAAAGGCGGGACTTGGTACGTATGGTATTGTCGCAAAATAATGACCATACCGGACTGCAGTGAAGCAACATTTTTTATCGGGGGGGGCAGACGGCGTGTCTCCCTCCCTGTAATGTTGCTGAAAAATGAATCATGACAAAAAACATGGTTTTTACGTGAAGGAAAGCGAAATGTTGAAGCAACGGTGTGTTCGGTATCAGGAATTTCTGTTTGTGGCAGCGGGCCTTCTTTGTTTTTATGGAATCAGTATCGGCAGTATTTATGGATTTTCGATCTTCCCCGATGAATTTGCATATTGGGCATATGCCGCGGCAATGAACGGTTATGACTGGTCGGAGATTACTTCTCTTGGTTCCTATTATTCCTATGGGTACAGTATAATACTTTTTCCAATCTTTGTATTGTGTAAAAATGCGGTTACGGCCTATCGGATTGCGGTTTTCGCAAATTTCCTGTTTCTTTTTCTGGCGTATGTCTGCCTGGTAAAAGCGATGGAAAAGCTGACGGTTTGTAAAAGCATTCCTGCGGCGCTGACTGCAGGACTGGTCATTTTCTTTCCGGGCAATCTGTTCTATGCGCGGATGACGATGACGGAAGCGCTTTTGGTATGTCTGTATGTGGCGGCCGGAACCGCATTGCTTATTTATCTGGAAAACGACAGGCTGCCGGCGCTTGTTATGTGTATGCTGGCGTTCCTGTTTTTATATATCGTTCATATGCGGACAATCGGCATACTGACAGCGGGTATTCTGGTATTGCTGCTGCACATTCTGACAGGGCGGGGAAAAAAGAAACATATAGCGGTCATAGTGGTGATGACGGGCCTTCTGTTTTTAGCGGGGGATCTTATAAAAGAAGAGATTCTGTTCAGAATGTATGGCGGGATTCATACGGAACTGGCAGCCGGAAACGATTATGGCGGACAGGTTGATAAAATCCGCTATCTTTTTACACCGGAGGGCTTTTATGATTTCCTGGTCAGTATACTCGGCAAAGTTCTTTATCTGGGGCTGGCTACATATGGGTTATTTTACTGGGGAATTTACGTGCTGATCGGGCAGGCGTGGAAGATGCTCCAAAGCATCAGAAAACATAGGGCGCCGGATATCGGGCAGCAGTTTGCGGCTTTTGTCCTGTTATCCGCAGCGGCGCAGATACTGGTGGCGACGATTTATCTTTTGACGCTCGGTGAAATCGATGATTATACCTACGGAAGATACAGCGAGCTGATTATTCCGTTCGTAATGGCTTCCGGCCTTGCCGCATTGTGGAAAACGCCTCTGAAACGTGCCGTGTCCGTAACCGGAATCCTGGCGTTGGTACAGCTTGTTGTGACGTTTCTGGTGGTGCGGCAGATCGAAAATACCGGGGCGGATATTTTTTACGGCTATTTTATGGTAGGAATCAGCTATTTGTACCGGGAGGGACTGTATCGCGGCAAAACAGGAGCCGGGGGACTGTCTTCCGGAGGAAATTTTGACGCCGGCGGATTTTATCTGGGCGCGTATCTGGCGGGGGAACTGCTGACGGCGGCGATGACGGCAGTCATAGTATGGAAAAAAAATGTTTGCCGGGAGAGTTTTTTAAGAAGACTTTTTCCGCGAAACGCTGCCTATGGAAAAAGAAAAAAGGCAGAAGCGGAAAAAGCGCATATAAATGAAAAAAAAAGATATGGAAAGAGAGAATATGCCGTCATGGCATTTGCGGTATTAGAAATACTGCTTGCCGTGCGGATGGGAAATGTCTATCTGGAACCGTTTCAAAAGGCGGCATTCAGAGACGGCCGGCTGGCGGACAAAATCACGGCTCTTCAGAAAGAGGAGATCCTGTCTGAAAACGGAGATGGACTTGTTGTCGGAAATGACAGAAATGTCATATATATGGACGGAAATTTGCGGCCCTATGTCGGGATGCTTCAGTTTATGGCAAGAGATACGGAAATACGGGTCATGGAGCGCAGAGCTTCCGTAAACGATTATAAAGGAGAAATAACAGGCGAAGATATTCTGATCTTTGCTTTTGATGATATATTCTGGCAGGAATGGGCCGATCAGTACGCCCATGCGGATGTCTACGGCCATTTTGCCGTTTTATATAATTAAAGTAAGTCGGGAATGCGGGCGTTTGCGGTTTCGGAATATGAAGACGCAGAGCATCCGGGAATTTCCGAAAGAACGGAGGAGTGTTATGTCAAAAAGAAAAGTGTTTGGGTTTGCAGGAGTTTTTCTGCTGGTCGCGGGTATTCTGCTGATGCCGGCCTCCATCGTGAGGGCTTCGGAAAAAGAGGCGGAGAAGTCTGATGAAGGTATTTTACAACAGACCGTAAAAGCGGCTGAAATCAAAGAGGAGCCGGATAAGGATTCGAAAACGCTGGCTTCGCTGGAAAAAGGGACTGCGGTCATTGTTTACGGAGAGCCGGAGGATTCTTTCTGCAGAGTGGAGAGCCGGGGAATTGAAGGATACATGGAAAGCAGTGTATTGGAGCTGTATCAGGCAGAAGGCGAAGGTCTGGAAGCGGAACAGGTTCAAAATCTGGAACAGGAGTTTCAGAGCGTTGAAGAGGATACGCTGCGAACCGTGGATGAATATGAATTATTACAGAAAGAGAAGAAAGCTTCCAGAATCTGGGGCGCGGTCATTGCTGTTATGGTCGTTGTGATCTTTGTTGTTGGAGTTGTTTCGGCGCTGAAACAGAGCAGGGAAAAAGAAGAGGACGAATGATGAAAGTAGTGATTTTGGCCGGAGGGCTAGGAACGCGTATCAGTGAGGAAAGCCATTTAAAGCCGAAGCCGATGATCGAAATCGGCGGAAAACCCATTCTGTGGCATATTATGAAGCTGTACGGCTATTATGGCTACAATGATTTTATTATCTGTGCAGGGTATAAACAGCATGTGATTAAGGAATGGTTTGCGGATTACTATCTGCATAATACGGATATTACCTTTGATTTGAAATCCAACAGCATGGAAGTGCATTCCAACTATTCGGAACCGTGGCGGGTGACGGTCGTGGATACGGGGCTTAATACGATGACGGGCGGCCGCGTGAAGAAAATCCGGAAATATATTGGAAATGAGACTTTTATGCTCACGTACGGTGACGGCGTTTCGGATATTAATATATCGGAATTATTAAAATTTCACAGGGAACATGGAAAATACTGCACGATGACGGCCACCAATATCGTACAGCGCTTCGGTGTGCTGGAAATCGACGAGGAAAAGAAAGTAGAAGGATTCCGGGAAAAATCGGATTCTGACGGGAGCATGATCAATGTGGGTTTTATGGTCTGCGAACCGGAGATTTTCGATTACATTGAGAACGATAAGACGGTGCTGGAAAAAACGCCGCTTGAAAATCTGATTGCGGACGGACAGCTCATGGCTTATGAACATGAAGGTTTCTGGCAATGTATGGATACGCTGCGGGAGAAAGAAAAACTGGAAAGTTTGTGGGAAAGCGGGGAGGCGCCGTGGAAGGTATGGAAAGCCTGAAAGAGATTATAGATTTTTATCATGGAAAAAAAGTGTTTGTTACCGGCCATACAGGCTTTAAGGGAACCTGGCTTTGCAAAATCCTGACGGATGCCGGGGCGGATGTGACGGGATATGCGCTGGAGCCTCCAACGATTCCGAGTCTGTATGCCCTCAGCGGCATTTCCGGGGAAATGAATGCGGTTACAGGCGACATACGCGACAGAGACGGTTTGCGGGAGGCTTTTGGACAGGCCCGACCCGAAATCGTGTTTCATCTGGCGGCGCAGCCGATTGTCAGGGCGTCTTATCAGGATCCGTCTTATACGTATGAAACGAATGTCATGGGAACGGTTAATATATGTGAATGTATCAGGAACAGCGACTGCGTAAAGTCCTTTTTGAATGTGACGACGGACAAAGTGTACCGGAACCGGGAATGGGAATGGGGATATCGGGAGACGGACGAGCTGGACGGATACGACCCTTACTCAAACAGCAAATCATGTTCGGAACTGGTGACGCACAGTTATATCAATTCCTTTTTCAGAGAACAGGGCATTGCGGTTTCTACCGCCAGAGCCGGAAATGTGATCGGCGGCGGGGACTTTGCGAAAGACAGGATTATTCCCGACTGCATCAGGGCAGCCCTGCGCGGGCAGGAAATCGTTGTGCGGAACCCTTATTCGGTAAGACCTTATCAACATGTGCTGGAGCCGCTTTTTGCCTATCTGCTCATAGCAAAGAGGCAGTATGAGGACATCGGGTGTGCGGATTTTTATAATGTGGGCCCGGAGGAGAGCGACTGCGTGACGACCGGGGAACTGGTTACGTTGTTCTGCAGTCAGTGGGGAAAGAACCAGAAATGGGTGAACAAAAGTGACGGCGGACCGCATGAGGCGGGATTCCTGCGGCTGGACTGTTCTAAGTTAAAAAAGCAGCTTGGATGGAAGCCGCGGTGGCATATTGAAGAGGCGGTTGCAATGACCTGTAAGTTTGCGCATGTGTATGAGGAGTATGGCGATATCGGTCAGGAAATGGCGGAGGAGATACAGGATTTTGCGGGCGGCAGCCTTCATAAATCATAAATTAAGAGAGTTTGTTCCCTTATACACCGAGGGTAAAGTGAGATAAGCATGAACGGGGCAGACGGCGGAGCGCAAAGCGTAAGTCTGCGGATGAAAAGACAGCGTGGAAAAAGCGCTGGGAATTTCGGGAAAGGTACAGGATCAGGATATGGCATTGTGGAAAAATGAAGAAGAAGCAAGAAATCAGATCAAAGAAATGATAACCGGATATTACAGGGAATATAAAAAGCCGCAGCAGGAAAAGCCGTTTGCTGCGGGAGACCGCATTCCATACGCTTCGAGGGTTTATGATGAAAAGGAGATGTGCGCGCTTACCGATGCCATGCTGGATTTCTGGCTTACGGCCGGGAGATTTACGGAAGAATTTGAAGAAAAGTTCAGCGCCTATCTTGGCGTAAAATATTGTTCCCTGGTTAATTCCGGCTCCTCGGCGAACCTGAATGCGTTCATGGCGCTTACGTCTCCGCTGCTTGGCAGAAAAAGAGTGAAACGGGGAGATGAGATCATAACGGTTGCGGCAGGATTTCCGACGACCGTAACTCCGGCCATCCAGTTTGGCGCCGTTCCGGTTTTCGTGGATGTGACGATTCCGCAATATAACATTGACGTGGACAGACTGAAAGACGCTTTGTCGGCAAAGACCAAAGCGGTCATGATAGCGCATACGCTTGGAAATCCGTTTGATCTGGGCGCAGTAAAGAAATTCTGCGACGAATACGGGCTGTGGCTTATTGAAGATAACTGTGATGCGCTCGGTTCCAGATATACGATTGACGGACAGGAAAGATTTACGGGGACGATAGGGGATATCGGAACATCAAGCTTTTATCCGCCGCACCATATGACGATGGGAGAAGGCGGAGCCGTGTATACGAATGACCCGATACTGCACAGGGCGGTCCGTTCGTTCCGGGACTGGGGGAGGGACTGTGTCTGCCCGTCCGGAAAAGATAATCTGTGCGGTCATCGCTTTGATAAACAATATGGGGAACTGCCGGCCGGCTACGATCATAAATATGTATATTCCCATTTCGGCTATAACCTGAAAGCGACTGATTTACAGGCGGCCATCGGCTGTGCGCAGTTAGATAAATTCCCTTCTTTTGTGGAACGCAGAAAACATAATTTTAACAGGCTGAAAGAAAATCTGAAATCGACGGAAGACCGGCTGATTCTGCCGGAAGCGTGCGAACATTCCGACCCGAGCTGGTTCGGATTTCTGATCACCTGTAAGGAAGGCGTGGACAGAAATAAGATAGTCCGGCACATAGAGTCTAAAGGGATACAGACGAGAATGCTCTTTGCAGGAAATCTGACGAAACATCCCTGTTTCGACGAGATGCGGAAAACGGGGGAAGGATACCGCATTGCCGGACCGCTTACAAATACGGACAGAATTATGCGGGACACGTTCTGGGTAGGCGTATATCCGGGAATGACGGATGAGATGATCGATTATATGGCATCGGCAATAAAAGAGGCGTTGTAAAAAGAGGAAAGGCCCGCGGCAGGGCAGGGAGGTACGGAAATGAAGATCAGACTGGCAGATTACGTGGCGGAATTTTTAGTTGAGCATGGTGTTACGGATGTCTTTTCCGTAGTCGGCGGCGGGGCGATGCACCTGAACGATGCGCTTGGCCACAATGAAGGACTGAAGGTTACCTATAACCATCATGAACAGGCATGCGCGATGGCGGCGGAAGCATATGCGCGCCTGGACAATAAAATTGCCGCGGTATGCGTTACCACCGGGCCCGGAGGGACCAATGCCCTAACCGGTGTAGTTGGCGGATGGCTTGATTCTATTCCGATGTTTATCATCAGCGGACAGGTCAGGTATGATACGACCGCCAGGTATGCGCTTCAATTTACGGAAAAGCCGCTTCGTGCGATGGGAGACCAGGAGTATGATATCGTAAAATCCGTTGAGCCGATGACGAAATATGCCGTAATGATTGAAGATCCGATGCGGATTCGATATGCGCTGGAGAGGGGATGGCATCTGGCGGTGACGGGACGTCCGGGACCGGTATGGATTGATATTCCGGTAAACTTTCAGGGAACTTATATTGAGACGGATGATCTGGAAGGTTATGATTCCACAGAGGATGATAAAGAACTTCCGCCGCCTGTCGGGGAAACGGTTATCAAAACCGTACTGGAAAAAATCAGAAACGCCAAAAGACCGGTATTCCATGCCGGATATGGCATACGGCTTTCCGGAGGCTATGAAGCGTTCCGCAGGGCCGTCGAAAAGCTGAACATTCCCGTCGTTACATACTGGAATGCCGTCGATCTCATAGAAGACGATCATCCGCTATATTGCGGAAGGGGGGGGCATATGGGAGACCGCCCGGGTAACTGGGCAATTCAGAACGCGGATCTGATTCTCGCGGTCGGAACCCGGATATCCATCCGTCAGGTCGGCTATAACTGGAAAACCTGGGCGCGGGCGGCGGAAGTGATCATGGTGGATATTGACCGTGCGGAGATGAAGAAGCCGACGCTCCATGTGGATATGCCGGTATGGGCCGATGCAAAGGACTTTTTAACAAAACTGGAGAAAGCGGCGGCCGGCCCGGTCAGCAGCGGGCAGGGCTGGATAGAAACCTGTCAGCGCTGGAAGCGGGAATACCCGGTTGTTCAGCCGCATCAGTGGGAAGAGAAGGAAACGGGCGTTAATGTATATGCGTTTGTGCGCTATCTGAGCGGCAGACTGCCGGAAAACAGCCTGACGGCCGTATCAAACGGCGCGTGCTGTGTGGTTGGAAACCAGGCGTATGTGATTCAGAAAGGCAGCCGTATGGCTAACAACAGCGCAATAGCGAGCATGGGTTACGGGCTTCCGGCCGCAATCGGCACATGTATTGGAGGGAATTACAGAACAACGATCTGCCTGGAGGGTGATGGAAGCATCATGATGAACCTTCAGGAGCTTCAGACCATATTAACGAATAAACTGCCAATTAAGCTGTTTCTGATTAATAATAATGGTTATCATTCCATTCGGATTACACAGACGAATTTGTTTCATGAGCATTCCAAAGTGGGAATCGGGCCGGAATCGGGAGACCTGTCATTTCCTGAATTTAAAAAAATAGCGGAGGCATTCGGATATCGTTATTACAGCGCTGACAGCAACGAAAAGATGAAGCTGGCCGTAGATGAAGCGCTGGCGGCCAAAGGCCCTGTTTTTTGTGAGATTTTTACGGATACCGATCAGGTTTGGGAACCGAAGAGCAGTACAAAACGTCTGGCGGACGGGAGTCTGTACAGTCCTCCGTTAGAAGACCTGGCTCCGTTTCTTCCAAGAGAAGAGCTTGAAAAAAATATGCTGATACCATTAATGGAAGAGGGGGATATCCGGGCATAGCGAATGTGATGATTGACTATATAAGGGCAGTTTATCTCTGAAGGTAAGAAAATAATAGGAGATAAGAAGAATGAGCGTACAATTACTGGACTGTACTTTGCGCGACGGCGCTTATATAGTCAATTCTGAATTTGGTATGCCTGCAATGAAGGGCATTATCCGGAAGCTGCAGGACGCCAATACAGATATTATAGAATGCGGATGGCTGAAGGATGGGACATATCAGGAAGGGACAACTTTTTATCATGTTCCCATGGATGCAGAAGGGTATATATTCGAAAAAAACCGCCATACGGTTTATGCTGCAATGATCGACTGGGACCGGTATGATCTGAACGCGCTGCCGGAAAATGACGGAAAATCCATAGATGCTATCCGCGTTGTTTTCCCACAGGCGAATTTCAGAGAGGGCATCGCATGCGGAAAAATAATCAGGGAAAAAGGGTATCAGGTCTATTTTCAGGCGGCCAATACGCTTGGATACAGCGATGCACAGTTACGTGAGCTGGCTATGGAAATCAATGCGGCGGAGCCGGTCTGTCTTTCTGTCGTGGATACGTTCGGAGCAATGTATGGAGAGGATTTGGAGCATATTGTATCGATACTGGACAGTTCCCTGAAGAAGCATATTAAGCTTGGTTTTCATTCCCATAATAATCAGCAGCTGTCTTTTGCGCTGACCATGCAGTTTATAGAGCTGATGCAGAAAAAGGAAAGAGACTGCATCGTAGATTCCAGTTTATGCGGAATGGGGCGCGGAGCGGGCAATGCGACAACGGAGCTGGTGGCGAACTATCTAAATCGAAAACAGAATGGGAATTATGACATGAATGTCATTATGGATGCGATTGACACCTATATGCAGAATTTTCAGCACAATTATGCGTGGGGATACTCAACGCCGTATTTTATCGCCGGAATGTATTGCACGCATGTAAATAATATTTCGTATCTTCTGGATCATCACAGAACAAGAGCAGTGGATATGCGTAATATTATAGAATCATTGTCCGCCGGGGAGCGGCTAAAATATGATTATGATCTGCTGGAAAGAAAATATTTCGAATATCAGAACAAGATGATCGATGATGAAGCAAATATAAACGGACTGAGATCCGTTTTGAAGAACCGAGAGGTTCTGATTATTCTGCCGGGGAAAAGCATCCTGAAAGAGAAAGAAAAAATTCATTCTTATATAGAAAAACATCATCCGGTTATTATCGGGGTGAATGCCGTTTTTAAAGAGTATCCATATGATTACATTTTTTTCTGTAATAAAGGAAGATATGAATATGCAGAGGAGATTTATCCCGAATTATTTTACGGATTTCCCAGAATTGTAACGTCCAATATTAAAACCTGTCCTGAAAGGGAGGAAATACTGGTAAATTTTAATTTTCTGGTGAAGCGGGGATATGATCATTTTGATAACTCCGGCATGATGTGTCTGCGGCTGATGAACAGACTGCATGCAGCGGATGTGGCGCTGGCCGGATTTGACGGGTTTGGGGAAGTGCATGATGAGAATTATGCGGATGCAACGCTGCCCTATATCGACCCGGGGAAAAAGTGGGAAGAACTCAATGCGGAAATTGACAATATGTTGTCCGATTTCAGAAAAACAACCCGAGACTATATGAAAATAAAACTGATTACAGACAGCAGATTTGTAGTTGATTAAAGGACGTATGACAGACTGGTGCCGACGCGCACGGCGTCTGTGCCCGTCGGTTCACGCATTGAGAAAGGAGTATGATTATCGAAATGATAAAAGTATCGGATTATATCATCAAAAGACTGGAAGAAAGCGGTGCGAAGCATATGTTCATGATTCCCGGCGGCGGAGCCATGCATCTGAATGATTCGCTTGGAAACAGTGAAAAAATACAATATGTCTGTTGTCTGCATGAACAGGCCTGTGCCATTGCGGCGGAAGCTTACGCAAGAGTCACGAATGGCGTGGGACTGCTGATGGTGACAACGGGGCCGGGCGGGACGAATGCGCTGACCGGCGTCGCGGGAGCATTTCTGGAATCCACACCCGTATTTGTTGTATCCGGTCAGGTAAAAAGAGCGGATATGATAAAACAGCAGGGACTCAGACAGCAGGGAATGCAGGAACTTGATATTGTCTCTGTCGTAACGCCGATTACTAAATATGCGGCGCTTGTGGATGATCCCAATATGATCCGCTATCATATGGAACGTGCTTTATACGAAGCGGAGCATGGCAGAAAAGGGCCTGTATGGCTGGATATTCCGCTGGATGTACAGGCGGCTTTTGTTGAGGAAGAAAGCCTGACGGGGTATACGCCGGAAGCGGAAGAGGAAAAAAGTTTCTATTTAGAAAAACTGGCCTTACAGGTAATAGAAAAACTGAACTGTTCGGAAAGACCGGTTCTTCTGGCGGGAAACGGAATCCGTCTGGCCGATGGAATAAAAGCATTTGAAGAGTTGACGGAAACGCTGAAGATTCCGGTGCTTACCACGTGGAACGGTATAGATCTGATAGAAGAAACGAATCCTTTGTATTATGGAAGGCCCGGGGGACTTGGTCATCGGTATGCCAATTTCCTGCAGCAAAATTCGGATTTCTTTCTCAGCATTGGCGCGAGGTTAAATCTTTTACAGACCGGGTATCATTTTGACGGTTTTGCCAGAGAAGCCGTGAAAATCATGGTGGATATCGATCGGGCGGAGCTGCATAAAAGCAATGTAAGACCGGATATGGCAATATGCGCGGATGCACGGGAGTTTATAGAACTGCTGTTAAAGCATGGTGATAAGATTGAACCGAAAGACAGGGGAGAATGGTTTGCTTATGGAGAACGGCTGAAAAAGAAATATCCGATCATTCAGCCTGACTATTGGGAACAGAAAGAGAATGCCAATACATATGTCTTGCTGGACGAACTGTCGGAGCAGCTGACGGCAGAGGATATTTATGTGGCGGGAAGCTCCGGAAGCTGTATTGATATATCCATGCAGGCTTTCCGGGTGAAAAAAGGGCAGCGGGTCTTTACCACCAAAGGACTTGCCTCTATGGGATATGGACTGCCATCCACAATAGGAGCCTGCCTGGCTTCGGGGGGACGGCGTACCGTATGTGTCAATGGAGACGGCGGATTTCAGATGAATATACAGGAATTGCAGACGATAAAACGCCTGAATCTTCCGATTAAGATATTTGTTTTAAGCAACAGGGGATATGCACAAATTTATGGGACGCAGAACAATCTGTTTCAGGGACATCTGGTAGCATGCAATGAACAGTCAGAACTGACCCTGCCCGATACAACGGCCATAGCGCAGGCTTATGGTCTGCGGACGGTCAGGATCGGGAACAATCAGGAAATAAAAGAAAAAGTAAAAGAAGCATTATCCGGAGATGACCCGGTGATATGCGATGTACGGGTTCCTATCGATTTAAAGGTATTTCCCAAACAGGTATCCTATAAACGTGAGGACGGTCAGATGGAATCACTGCCGCTCGAATATCTGAATCCGATGCTGCCGGAAGAAGAGTTTGCTGAAAATATGATTATTCCATTGTATGAGAAAAAATAACGGTCGGAAAATCTGATTTGGAAGAGCTGCGGTATGGCGGCGAATATGAAATCGCGGAAAACGAAACATTGAAAGGCTTGTATCAGTATTTGAGAAGAGTGGAGCGGAAATCATGAACCGGGTGATCATAACAGGACCGACAGGCGCTGTCGGGATGGCGATGACGGAATATTTTATACAGAAAGACATTCAGGTAATTGCTGTGGTGCGGAGCAGTTCCGGACGGAAAGCACAGATTCGGGAAAGTGAAAATCTGATAAGAGTGGAATGCGCGCTGGAAGAATTTTCAGAATTGACGGATCGCATTTATGCCGCCATGGAAAATAAAAAATGGGATATGGGCAAGAAAGCGGATGTTTTCTATCATCTGGCCTGGGAAGGTACATTTGGCGACAGCAGAAACGATATGTATCTGCAAAACCGGAATGTCACCTGTGCTTTGCAGGCAGCGGATGCGGCGTCAGAGCTTGGGTGCGGCGCCTTTATCGGTGCAGGCTCACAGGCAGAATGTGGAAGACATGAAGGAAGCCTGAACGCTTCCGTACCCGCTTTTCCCGAAAACGGCTACGGAATAGCCAAACTGAGCGCCGGACAGATGACAAGAATCTTATGCAGGCAGAAAGGAATGCGCCATATCTGGACGAGGATTCTGAGCGTATACGGTCCGTATGACGGCAGTCAGACGATGGTTATGAACGCGATCGCAAAAATGCTGCGGGGGGAAAGAGTATCCTGCACCGGAGGCGAACAGATATGGGATTATCTGTATTCCAAAGATGCGGCAAAAATGATGTATCTGCTTGGGGAAAGCGGCGTATCAGGAAAAACCTACTGTCTGGGTAGCGGCGTGGGAAAGCCGCTGAAAGAATACATCGAAATGATAAAAGAGGCGGCGGCTCCGGAGGCGGAAATCGGATATGGCGATATTCCGTATTCCGACGGACAGGTGATGTATTTATGCGCCGATTTGAAAGAACTGACAGAAGACACCGGATACAAAGCGGATTATTCATTTGAAGAAGGCATCAGGGAAACGGTGGAATGGTACAAAAAGAGTAGAAGTAAAACAGTAAATGAATGGACCGTAAACAGATAGAAAAGCAGAAAGAAAGGCGTGATTCCAGGATGAAGAAAATCAGCATAATGATACCCTGTTATAACGAGGAAGAAAATGTGGTGCCGATGAGCGAAGCGGTGGTCAGACTGTTCGAAGAGGAACTGACGGAATATGATTATGAAATTCTGTTCATAGACAATGACTCCTCCGACCATACAAGGGCGCTTCTGCGGGAAATCTGCCGGAAAAACAAGCATATCAGAGCAATTTTTAACGCCAGGAATTTCGGACAGTTTAATTCGCCTTATTACGGGATGTGCCAGACGACAGGCGACTGTACGGTGGCGATATGCTGTGATTTTCAGGACCCGGTTGAGCTGATACCACAGTTTGTACGGGAATGGGAAAACGGTTATAAAATTGTCTGCGGCATCAAAACCACCAGCAAAGAAAATAAATTCATGCGGTTTTTGAGAAGCTGTTATTACAAGACCATCAGAAAGATGTCGGATGTTGACCAGATAGAACATTTTACAGGCTTTGGCCTATATGACAGAAGCTTTATACAGGTGCTGAGGGAGCTGAACGACCCGACGCCGTTCTTACGCGGAATTGTTGCGGAGCTTGGGTACAGGAGAAAGGACATTCCCTATGAACAGCAGAAGCGCAGAGCCGGAAAAACGCATAATAACTGGTTTACGTTATATGATGCGGCCATGCTGAGTTTCACTTCCTATACGAAAGCGGGACTGCGGATAGCGACCGTTTCGGGATTTGCAATGGCTTCCGTCAGTATGGTGGTCGCCTTGATTTATCTGATTTTAAAACTGGTGTACTGGGAGCGATTTGTGGCGGGAATGACGCCGATACTGCTTGCGGTGCTTGTCTTTGGGTCGATTCAGCTGTTTTTTATCGGATTTCTGGGGGAATATGTACTGAGTATCAATAAGAGGATGATGAAGCGGCCGCTGGTCATTGAGGAAGAGCGGATTAATTGTGAGGAAGAGCAGGAAGAACAGATCGAGCCTGACGTGATGAAAAAAGCCGTGTGAAAGAGGCCAAAACAGCAAATGAGAATGAAAAGGAGCATATGAGATTCAAAGGTTCAATCGGATATAACTATATTATGAACACGATTATTCAGGGGTCTGCATATATACTTCCCTTAATCGTAAATCCTTATGTGTCAGGCATACTGGGGCCTGAAGGTATGGGAAAGGTATCGTTTGTTACGGCAGTCTTATCTTATTTTACAATACTGGCAGTTTTGGGTGTGCCGACTTATGGCGTTCGTGAAGTCTCGAAAGTAAAGGGAGACAGGGAAAAAGTTTCAAGAACAGTATATGAAATCCTTAATATTAATTTAATCATGGGTTTTTTGACTTATCTGTGCTTTTTTATTTATGTATTGATATCATCCGGAATGACAGAGTACAGGGAATTACTGCTGGTTATGAGCCCAACGGTCCTGCTGAATATTATCGGACTGGACTGGATGTATAAAGGCCTTGAAGAGTTTTCTGTTATAGCAGTCAGAAACGTGATCATAAAGGCGATTGCCATAGGAATGATATTTGTATGTATCCGTGATAAAGAAGACCTGATTTTGTATGGCCTGCTGACCGTATGCGCAGCCTATGGATCCAATTTGTGGAATTTTTTGGGGAAAAAGAGATATATTTGTAAACCCAAAAGAGAAAAACGGGAAATAAGGAAACATATCATGCCTGTCCTTATTTTTTTCAGCATGACGGTTGCAACCACAATATATACAAATCTGGACATGGTCATGTTAGGGACTATGAAAAATGATTATGAGGCGGGAATATATGATGCGGCTTCCAAGCTGAAAATAATACTGGTAAGCGCGGTATCATCGCTGGGAACAGTTCTCTTACCGAGGGTAACGGCTTTGGTAAACCAGGGGAAAATGGACGAATTCAGGAGGATAAGCCGCCATGCACTGGCGCTGATTATTATATTTTCATTTTCGCTGGCTGTATATTTTGAAGTAAATGCGGAATCTCTTATCGGGTTATTTTCGGGAAAAGCGTTTGACGATGCCGTACCCGTTTTGAGAGTTCTCGTTCCTACGATTATATTAATCGGAATAACAAATATTACGGGAATACAAATGCTGATCCCGCTGGGAAGGGAAAAGGTTGTGCTGGCGTCCGAAATAGCGGGGGCAATAGTGGATTTATTAATCAATATGATTCTGATACCGCAATATGGTGCATTAGGCGCGGCGATAGGGACTTTAATAGCTGAATTAATCGTATTTTTCATACAGGCGGCCAGCGCGGATTACGTCAGAAAGATTTTGTGCAGTATACAGTTTTGCAAAATCGGGTTTTCAGGAATTACGGCGGGAATACTGATGTTACTTTTCGGCAACTGTATAAACAATGTAATATGGAAACTTTTGTGTTCCGGAATCCTTTTTTATTTATTATACGGAGCGTTGCTTTTTATAATGAGGGAACGTGAGTGTCGATGGATACTTGAAAAAATAAAGTATAAATAATCTGATTATAAATGCGCAGATATGTGCCGGCACAATGATGTCCGAGCACATGTATCTGCATGCTGAGAAAGGACAATGGTTATAAAGAATGGGCAATTTAAATGTGTTGTATGCATGTGATGACAATTACGCGCCATATGCAACGGTCTCAATTTGTTCTTTACTTGAAAATAATAAAAATTTTGAATCCGTGAACATTTATGCGGTACTGGATAAAGTATCTTCAGATAATGTAGAGCGGATGGCAAAACAGATAGATTTGTATCATGCTATTTTTATTCCGGTAGATGCGGCTCCGATTGTGGAAGAGATCATGGAGTTGGGGCTGCCGCAGTACAGAAACTCATACGGGACGAATTTCAGGCTTTTTTTTGACAGATTTATAAGAGAGGATGTGAAAAAACTGCTATATCTGGATTGTGATACGATTGTATGCGGTGATTTAACATCTTTTATAGAACATTCGGGGGGGGGCATGCGCTTATGTAGTGCAGGATTCGCTGACGGACAGATATAAATCCATGATAGGAATCTCGGATCAAGAATGTTATTTTAATGCGGGAGTGATGCTGATTGACGTAAAAAAGTGGAAAGAAAATCAATGTACGCAGCACTTAATAAAGCATATAAAAAAAGAAAGGGCAAAGTACTGTAATCCTGATCAGGATTTGCTGAATATTGTATTAAGGAACCATATCAGCTATGTGGGACCGGAATATAATTTCCAGCCGATTCACAGAATGCTGAATTCCAGGGATTACAGAAAGATCTATTCTGTCAAGACATATTACGGAGAACAGACGATAGAAGCTGCGAAAAGAAATCCTGTCATACTGCACACATACAGATTTCTGGGTGAGTTTCCCTGGCATAGAGATAATTTACATCCGGATACGGAAATATTTGATTATTACTTAAAAAAATCAACACAGCGAGAATATGTAAAAAAGAAAGCAAATACGGGATTCATCATGAAAATTGAGAAAATACTGTTCAGGATTCTTCCGGGAAAATTATTTTTCAGAATATTCAAAATGGCACAGGAATGGAGTTTTGAAAGACAAAATAAAAAGATAACGGGAGGAAAAAATGTATTTTCTAAAATATGTTGAAAACAAAGACCTGAAATTGATGGAGATTTTATTTGTTATTTCCGGTTCCGTACTTACTTTTCTGCTGACGCTGAATTACGCGGTATACATAGAGTATAATGGCTATACAGCGAGCGACTATGAAGTGCAGCTTTTCTATGTGGCTGCGGCAGTGATTATGATGCTGCCGGTATATATTTTCTTATATAAGAAGAAAAATTTTGCTGAGAAAACGCTCATGACAGCTTCTTCGAAATCTTTCGGCATTAGTGTGGTTTTAGGCTTATTTATATTTTTGCAGTTAAAAAATGATACGGAGAAAAATTTGTCTCATATTGTCCGGGCTTTGCATTGCGGCGAAAGTATTCTTGTTAAAAACAATATACCGAATATAATTGTCTGGATATTATGCGCATTGGCTGTTTGGGGGCTCTTCATTTTTATAGTTTACACGGTTAATATCATTCAGGCATGGTATCTCGAATTTGCTTCCAAATATAGTAAGGAAGAAAAACGGTATATCTGCATCACATTGTTTGCCGGAGTATCTTTAATTTGTTACTTTTTTTCCAGAACATCGGGACCATGGAATTCTTTGGATTTGGTTTATCAGACGGATACGATATTTGTGTACGATCATTATTATCCGGTTTTCAGCTATGGTTTTGATTTTGACTGGGATATTGGAAATGGAGGAATCAGGCATCCGCTGGCGACAATGATCACATATCCCATTTTTATTTTAGTTTCCATTGTGTCTAATCTGTTGTTCTGGATTCCTAATATACAGGCAGTGTTATATGCGGTTATTCAATTAATACTGCTGATTTTTACGGCAATTATGCTTGGGAGAATGATAAACAGTAAGTGGATTTATTACTTATTCACCTTATCATATCCGTTTATTTTGTTTACAGTTTTGGTTGAAAAATATCCGTTAGCGGTTTTTCTGATTGTTCTTTATATATATACCACTGTCTTTGAACGCAGCAAAAAAGTGAGCCGTTATGCGCTGATAGCGGCAAGTGGCATGATGGTGACGTCGGCTTTGCTTGGGGTGCTGTATGGAAGCGGAAAAACGATAAAAAAACGCCTGTTAGAGTATAATGAAGCAATTATGCTGTTTCTGATTACACTGATAGGAACCGGAAGGATTCATTATATATTTGATTTTTACCGGCTTCTTCATCAAAACTCCGTTATGTTTTACGAAGAACCTGTTGCCCAGTGGGGATTGCTGAATAAGTTTCTGGGATTCCTGAATTTGTGTGCATCCAGCCTGCTGCCGGTCGCCTATGAAGGGACAGAATTAAATTTTTACTGGATACATTTAACAGACAGAGTAAATTATTTTGGTCTGGCGGTATTGTTGATTGTTTTGTTTGCCTGTATAAAATACGTAAAAGTCCGATATGTTCTCCCGTTTATAATCTGGTTTTTATTTTCAGTGATACAGTTTGTGGGAACCGGATTTGGAACAGGATGCGAGCCGTTATTCAGCCTTTATTTTTCCTGGGCGATTGTTCCTTTACTGATATTGGGCGTGAATGGAATTATCAGAAGTGCGAAAGTGCGGAATGTATTATATTGCGTGCTGCTGATTGTAATGTTTTATAAAAACTATATACACTGTCAGGACTTATTAGCCTATTTAATATGGAAAGCGCCTTTGTAATAAGATTGGACGAGCTGGCTGTTACAGGCAGATAAAATCATAAAAGAGGAAATCATGAATGAAAATATATATTGCGGCGCACAAAATGACGCAGTTTCCGGATTTGGAAAGAGTTTATGTTCCTTTGCAGGTCGGAACGGATATTCACGGCAGATTAGCCGGAAATTGGGAATACGATAATACGGGAAAAAATATTTCGTTAAAAAATGACAGTTTTAATGAGCTGACAGGTTTATATTGGATTTGGAAAAATGCGACGGAAGATATCGTCGGGCTGTGCCATTACCGGAGATATTTTGTTACTTTAGCCGGGAAGGCAAGAAATGTTTTTCTTCAGAAGCAGACAAATTTTCTGGACGAACAGGATATTCAAAGACTTCTTTTCAATGCAGATATGATTGTTCACAATAAAACGTTTTTTGTAAGAGGATGTGGAATGCAGTATCGGTCTACACAGAAACATCCGGAAGACCTTGATCTGCTGGAACAGATCATAAAGGAAAAATATCCGGAATATGTAAAAACGTTAAGAAAGGTATTCTCCGGTCATAGCTGCCACTTATTAAATGTTCTGATTACGAGAAAGAGCATATTTGACGCCTATTGCGCATGGCTGTTCGATGTTTTGTTTTCGGTGGAAGAGGAGCTCAGAATAAGAGGGGAGAAAGATTTTCACAGAAGAATGGGAATGCTGGGCGAACGGTTATTGGATGTGTGGATGATACAGAATGATATGAAAATAAAAGAATGCTTTATGATCAATACGGAAAAGGTTAATTGGAAACCGTGGTAAGAACTTTACGGGCATCTGCGGAGGAAAGAAAAGATGGAAAGGAAGATGAGAATCATGATTTCTAAAGAGGCGGAAAAACAAAATCGTCTGCCAAAATATATAAACAATCCGGCCTTCTTTCTGCTGATACTTCTGGCTTGCGAATTAATCTATATGGTCTGGATGGCATGTACGGCCTCACAGTATATGAATTCTTATTTCCATATTAATCCACAGGATACTTTTATGGACTGGTTCAATATGCTGTATGTGGCGGGAACGGATCATGCTTCCATATATGAGGCTGAAAAACCCATTTACCCGGCGCTGTGTTTTGCGTTCTGGAGTATTCTGTATGCGCTTATTCCGGAACCATACAGGGGAATCGGTTCATTCGAACTGAGAAATTTACAGCAGCCAATGCTCGGATTTGTCATTATGCTGTTGCTCACCGGTGTTCTGCTGTGGGAGCTGTTTCAGAAAGGCTATGGCAGAAGCGGCGTGGAAAATAAATTGTTTGCATTGGCCATGATGATGTCGGGGCCGATGGTTTTTGCAATCGAAAGAGGAAATATTATTCTGCTTGCATTTACATTTGCGCTCGTTTTTATCCTGTTTTACAATTCCGGGAATAAGTATCTGCGCTATTTATCCTACATTGCGCTGGCATTATCGGCTGCTGTTAAAATATATCCGGCGCTTTTCGGCTTGTTGATTATAGAGCGGAAAAGATGGAAAGAGGCGCTTATTGCCGTGATCATCGGAGCTGCGTTTTTTGTCCTGCCATTTTTGGAATTTGGAGGGATATCCTCTGTGGCAGCGTTGTTTCAGAATATCCTGACCGCATCTCCCGAACTGGCCAACAGAGGGTGCGGATATAATTTTTCTTTTGCGAATCTGATGAAAATCATGCAGATATTAAGTGAAGGAGCTGTTTCCGGACAGGCGGGCATATTAAGAATTTTTCCGGTATGCGTAACGTTTTTTATTTATTTTGCGAGCAAAGAAGAATGGAAAAAAATATGTGCGATCGTCCTGTTTATTGTCTGGGTTCCTGAATTCAGCTATACATATACACTTTTGTTTTTTATGCTGCCATTTGTATCTTTTCTGAAAACTTTAAAAAAGATGGCGACGAGAGAGGTTCTTTATATGCTGCTGTTTATGTTTATCTTCTTACCGACTGCGACAGAACTTCTGCCAAAACTTGATTCTGCGGGAGTGCTGTATCCGATTTCCGGCTCTGTCATAATTACCAATGCGGGAATTGTTACGTTAAGCCTGCTTCTGATTTCTGATGGCATTATAAATCTGGTCGTAAAACATCGGGGGGGGGGGCGGCCCGTAAAATCCGCAGTTGCTGACGGAGCGGAGCGGATAGACAAATATAGTGAGGAGAAAGTGCTGTGGTGCAGAGTATGATGGGCAAATGGATAAAGAAAATATCTTTCGATACAGTTATCTGGCAGCTGGCACTTCTGGTCCTTTGTATCCTGTATTTTGGCGTATACTGGAACCGCCTGATTCCCTATACCGAAGGATGGGGAATCAATTATGCGGAGTTGATTTCATCCGGAAAGGTGCCGTATCGTGATTTTTACTTTTATATGCCGCCGTTAAATCTGCTTATCGACTGGGTGTTCTGGAAACTTTCCTTTCACTTCCTGATCCTTTACAGGCTGTTAAGATGCCTGGAAAGAATGGTGATCGGTATGCTGCTGTACAGGATTCTGCTGCGGGTGACCAGAGCGGAATATGCGTGCTTTGCGGCCTTTCTGGGTCTGGTAATCGAAGCGGCGACCGTATATGATCTTCTGGGCGATTATAATCAGACATGTGATCTGGTGGTGCTGCTGTTCATCGTACAGGCACTCGGTTATGCGGATGTTTTTAACAGGGATAAACGCAAAGAGAAGATCAGGCTGTTCTGCATGGGCATCGTGCTTGGAATGGCGTTTCTGATGAAACAGACGATATTTTTATCATTGTCCCTTTTATATTTCGGCGTCCTGACTTATCTTTTTATCATACATAGAAGAAAGGATTACTTTTTAAACGTTTTAACGGTTGTGTCAGGACTTTTGCTGCCTGTTATGGCGGCATGCGTTTATCTGGCGGGTAACGGAGCGCTGTATGAATTTATCATACAGGTGTACCTGGACATGGATTCCAAAGGCAGTATTTTGAACATCCTGCTGGCGTTTCCCAGAATCCTGTTGAATTATAAAACGATTATTCTGGCCTGTACGGTTCTGGTAAGTTTTATGAGCCTGATATGGATCCGAAAGAAAAAGTTTTCCGGCAAAACAAAAAGAAAAGTTCTGCTGGTGCTGATTCTGAACGCGGTGAATGTATACGCATTAATGTATTTCGAGCAGTTAAGGACATTTGAGCAGCTTTTCAGTAAGAAAGAAACGTTTTATATTGTCGGGATCATGTTTTTGGGGATTGTTCCGGGTCTGTGCCGGGGCCGCCGCATACATCTTTATTCCGGCGCCTTCATTCGCGGCTGTATCGTTACGGCGTTCGTGGTGCTTATACTGTATGTTTCAAAGCATGAAGATTTCTGCATTTATTTATATCGGGATACGAAGGCGTTTTTTCTGACAGGCGAACTGTCGGGCTGGCTTTCGCTTACCGGCGTCATGATTCTGTTCGGAATGCTGTACCGGTATCGGAACGGACGGAAAAAAGAACTGCTGATTCATCTGATGATACTGACCGGCGCATTATCGAGCGCTGTTGCGCTTGGAATGGCCAGTGTGGACAGTCTGAATAACAGAGCGGTAATCATACTGCTTCCTTATCTGGCCGCCTGTGCGTTATCGACGAAAATATACGGGGAAAAACTGAAAAAAGTGTCCGCAGCGGCAGTTCTGTTTGTAATATGCACGATCTGCATGTCGCAGAAGGTAACGTGTGCATATTCCTGGTGGGGCTGGGAAGATGAGGTCATATCGGATACAAACCGGTACGACATTGAGATAGAAGGATTAAAAGGATTTGAGGTCAGCCGGAACGTTAAAGACATGTATGAAGAAATCGTGCGTGTGCTGGAAGATAACACGGATGATGACAGTGTTATATACGGATTCCCGCACATAAAGATATTTAATATACTGTGTGAAAATTATCAGATGAATTATTTTGTGCCGGTGCCCTTTTATGATGTCTGTTCCGACAGGCGGGCGAGGGAAGATGCCGTGCTGCTGGAACAAAACCCGCCGGATATCGTTATATGGTGCGATATACCTTATTGCATGGAAACGCACGAGACCATTTTCAGGGAGGGGGGGACTTTGGGCCAGAGGAATATACAGACGTGGTTTTCAAAGGCTGTTGCGCGGGAAGAGTATGTACTGATCGCGCAGTATGACGTCCTGTTTGTGTATAAAAAAGCTTCGGATGCGCCGGCAGGCTATACGTTTTTTAAATCGGACAGAGTATATAATTCCACGCTGAAATCGGCGGAAGAACTGGGAATTGTTCAGGAAATGTTCGACGGAAACGGCACGGAGGAAGAGCCGTATTTAATCAGGAACGAAGAAGACTTTCACAGATTTCGATTTCTGGTGAACAGTGGATGCAAATTTACAAACTGCTTTTTCAGACAGATGAAGGATTTGAAATTTGATAAAACGGTTTGCTGTTCATCCATCGGAAAATGGTCTGAAGGAACGTATTTCAATGGCGTATATGACGGAAACGGCTATATGATATCGGGCCTGAACATTCAGGAAGAATCCGATACGGGATTATTTGGATTACTGGGGGGAACCGTAAAAGACGTGACGCTCCGGGACTGTGTCATCAGGGGGAACGTCAGTGCGGGAATTGCGGCGCACGCCATATCTCCGGCCGCGTTAATCATGGACTGTAACGTCGAACGAAGCGTTGAGATATATGGAGGAAGAGCGGGCGGAATTGTCGATGATTTCAGCGGCGGAATGATAAACTGCCGGAGTGAGGCGGCAACATATGCGACGGATTTGCAGGCAGGAAAATTGTATGGATATCGGGTAGGATATATGGTTGACTGCGAAGGAAACTGACCGGAAGATAGGAGAAAGAATGTTCACAGTATTGAGAAAATCCAGAAGTGTGAAAGTCAATAATAAATGGATTGTCATTGCGGGCCGGTACAGATATCTGATCGCCGTTGTGATAATTGCCGGTTCGTATGCTGCCATATTGTCCGAACGGACGATGCCCTTTGCGGAGGGGTGGTATACTTACTACGCGCAGTGTATTAACCGTGGGGAGATTGTTTATAAAGATTTTGATTATTTGTTTCCTCCGTTTTACATATACACGATCGCATTGATTACAAAGATTTTCGGATATAAAATTATCGTTCTCCGGGTTGTGGGAGTCGTTTTCTTCGGATTCATTGCCGGCATTTTGTTTTTAATTTTTCGTGAATTGTTTCAGGAGGCTTATGCCTGTGTCGGCGCGGTTACGGCCGTATTTTTCTTACAGTCGGAAGTGGTTCAGATATTTTATGATTATATCCGGTTTATGGACATTTTTGCCTGTCTGACGGTTTTTTTACTGGTCAGGGCGGTGAAAACGCTGCATAAGCGGTATTACTGTCTGTATTTGTTTCTGGCCGGAATGTCCAATGCTTTGTTCTGTCTGGTGAAACAGAATATGGGACTGGTGTTTGCGGCCTTTGCGGTCCTCCTCATTTGCGCAGTCAATATCGTATGCCGGACCGGCTTCCGCAGATGCCTGAAGAGTCTGGCGCTTTTTCTGGACGGTCTGGCAGTCCCGGTATTTCTTGCCTGTGCGGTCATGCTGTTTAACGGCAGTTTCAGGCAATTTATCGAAATGACAGGGGCGGATGCCGTTTCGGCCAAGGGAGGCATTGCGGCGATTTTATTCGGATGGCTGAAAAATAATATTGCCAGCTTTAAAAACGGCTTAGGATTTGCGATGCTGCTTCTGGTGATTTTGCCGACGCTATGGATGCTTGGGAAAATGCTGTCAAAGAAAGACAGAAATTTAAACAGGGGGGGGGTAAAACGTTTCGATCTGATCACAACCCTTTTGTTTTGCGTAAGCGTACTTTTGTACATTGTTTTTTCCGCAAAATACAGCATATTATCCGGGATAGCGAAGCCGCCGTATCTCAGCCCATACAGCGTTTTTCTGACGGCCACTGTTTTATTGTTTGCATTTACTGCCCACGTGATATTTCGTTTTGTAAAACATCAGAAGATTTCAGGGCGTGAGTTGCTGTATATCACGGTGCTCGGGTCTTATTTCGCCATTTCCTATGGCTGTGGCATGTCAGCCGGACTGGCGGAAGGACAGGCGGCGGTCGGTACCGCATTTCTGATTGCGTTTTTGCTGCACTGTGCAGAATTTCGATTCGGACAGGCGGCGAAAGGACTGATTCTTTTGATTTGCTTTCTGATTACAGTTCAGTCGGCACAGAAGAAAATGCTGTATACCTATAACTGGTGGGGAATGGACGAAGCGGATTTCTGGAGCAGCAGCATGACGTCCGATAAGATCGCATTGCTGGACGGCATTCGTATGTCGCCGGAAACGCTGGAGGCATACGAAACGATTTACGATGTGATAACCGGGACGACGGATGAAAACGATACGATATACTGTTTTCCGCAAGTTCCTGTGTTTTACAGCATATGTGACAGAACGGATCCTGGTGTGAGGGCCAAAGTACAGTGGTTTGATGTGGCGTCCGATGCCTCTATCAGGGCGGATATCGAGGTAATTCAGGAAAATCCTCCGAAAGCAATTCTCATATATGAAACGTCTGAGTATGCTTACCAGTCCCATGAAAGGCTGTTTCGCAGCGGCGGAATTTCCGCAACGAGAATGATGAAAAACTTTTTGATTAATTTTGCACAGACGCACGGCTATCTGTTTTATGGAAGAATTACGGCGTCGGATCAGAATCATTTTCTTTTATACTATAAGGAAAACGATGATTTCTCGTATATTGGCGGCTTTGCAGGGGAGGGAACCCGCGAAGAACCTTATCTGATTCAGAGCGCTGATGATTTGTGGATGCTGAGCCGGCGGGTGGCGGACGGAAATGACTTTGCGGGAAGTTATTTCAAACAGACGGCGGATCTGGATTTGGCCGGCATGGATAACTGGACGCCGATCGGGAGATATGACAGCGGTTTTTATTTTAAGGGGATTTATGACGGCGGCGGTCATATAATCAGGAATTTGCAGTGTAAGGAAGAAGATGGGAATGTAGGATTATTTGGCCAGCTTGGCGGTATCGTCTGCAATCTGGGGGTGGTCGACAGCGAGGTGATCGGAAGCTGCGTCGGGGTGATTACCAGCCATGGGGTTGATGAAAACGCGATGATTCTCAATTGTTATACAGATTCCAGTGCGGAAGGCGGTTTCAGGGCCGGCGGCCTGGCGGATAATTTCGGCGGCACGGTTTATAATTGCTTCAGTCTGGGAGAAACGCATGCGATGGAGATGGCAGGAGCGGTTTCCTATTATGAAGGCACGGTTGAGAATGTCTTTGCGCTGGATGAAACCATAGTTTCCGAAATTGTTGACAATAGGGGAAACGACGACGTGATATATGTTACAAAAGCATATATGGAATCGGAGAATTTGCTGGATTCGCTGAATCAATCTGTCAGTGAGACGGAACATTGCAAAAGGCATTACAAGGAGAGCGGCCAGTCCTATGATGAGGAAACAGGACTGACTTATGCGGACTGGATGGATAAAGTTGATTTGAGATACTGGCGATATGATAAGAAGCAGGGGTATCCTGTATTGCAGTAAGCGGCCGGGGGAAATCTGAGGAGAAAGGAGGATAACTGTGAGAAAACCAGATGAGAAAACGTTTTTAGCCATGATACAGTTTATAAAATTCGGCATCGTCGGTTTCAGCAATACGGTCATTTCCTATGTTCTTTATACCGGCGGCCTGCTGTTATTCCGGAAATTACGGATTTTTGGCAGTATTGATTATCTGGCGGCCCAGCTGATCGCCTTTGTGATAAGCGTTCTCTGGTCGTTTTACTGGAATAACAGATATGTTTTTAAGGTGGAAGAAGGTGGAAGAGGGGAAAAACGTTCTTTATGGAAATCGCTTCTGAAAACGTATATTTCCTATTCGTTTACCGGATTGTTTTTAAGCAGCCTTTTACTCGTTTTATGGGTTCAAATTCTGCATATATCGGAATTTGCTGCGCCAGTGATCAATCTGGTGATTACGGTTCCGCTTAACTTTATCATCAACAGACAGTGGGCATTTAAACAACATGAAGGAAGAAAACAGGATGGAGAAAATGCAGGGACAGAGAATGCGGGGCAGACTGAAAAATAAAAACATAAATGCGGGCGTCAGCCTGTTGATATATCTGTATCTGACATTGCCGACGCTTATTTTTCTGGCGGGCTGGCTGAAATGGTATTGGGCGCTTCTGTTCGGGAGCCTGACTGCCGTTTCCTGTGTCAGAGCCTTCGCCTCATCGATGCGGGATAAGGACTGGGTACCGGAAACGGTGGAAGATCCGGACGGCACAAAGATAAAAACCTTTGCCAAAGCGCTGCTGTTCATTCTGCTGTGGGCCTATTTGTCAGGCATAGGCGGCTGGTGCTACCAGAACAGAGATCACGAAGTGCGAAGCGCCATATTCCGTGCGCTGGTAGAATATGACTGGCCTGTCATATCGCATGACGGAAGCCGGGGACTGATCTATTACATCGGATTCTGGCTCCCTTCAGCCTGCATCGGAAAGGTTTTCGGTCTGGAAGCCGGATATGCGGCACAGATAATCTGGGCCGTAACGGGTATCTTTATTGTTTACTATCTGATTTGTGTGTACCGTAAAAAAGCAGATCTGCTGCCGATCGCTTTTCTGGTCTTTTTCAGCGGCCTGGATTATGTCGGAGCGTGGATACTGGGAGAGGAAGAGCTGATTCGTCTGAGCCTGTCGACGCATCTGGAGTGGTGGGCGGTTGATTTCCAGTTTACGTCCATGACGGCTCAGCTGTTCTGGGTATTTAACCAGGCGGTTCCGGCCTGGGTAGCGACAATTGCAGTTATGACGCAGAAGAACTGCAAAAACATGCTGTTTATTCTGGCGCTGACAATGTTATCCTCAACGATTCCCTTTGTCGGACTGATACCGATCGTGATCTACTTATATATAAAGCGCGTGATGGGAGATAAAAAACGCTGGAAGGAGATTTTTACATTACAGAATATCGTGGGCGTTATGATAATCGGCGGATGCGTTTTTCTCTATCTGACCGGAAATGTGTCGGGCGGTATGATTCAGAAAGATAATGCCGCGCTTGCGGTACGGGAGCCGGCCGCCCTGTGGCTCAGATATCTTTTGTTTTATTTACTGGAATTTGGCATTTATCTGTATTTTATCTGCCGGTACCGGAAAAAGGATTCTCTCGTATACCTGCTTACGGCGATACTGCTGATCTGTCCGTTTATCAAAGTGGGAAACGACCATGATTTCTGTATGCGGGCATCATTGCCGGCGCTTTTTATCCTGATGCTTCTGTGTATGGAAACTTTTGAAAAAATCCGGCTGGAAGGGAAAAAATATCTGCTGGCCGCATACTGCGTGGTGCTTCTGCTTGGGTCTTTAACCGCGGTGAATGAGATTCGCCGGTCAGTGAAAGAAACCTATTGGAGGGTTACATACGGAGAATCGGTCAGGTACCCCGAAACCGGGATAGAAAAAGATCTGCTCAGGAACGGGAATTTTTCCGGCGAAATTCAGGGAAACATTTTTTACCGGTATTTTGCCAGAATGTACAGCATTTATGAGAAAAGAGAGTAAAAAGAGAGCGTAAAAAGAAGGCGGCAATAACGGATAAGACGAAGGTAAGGTGAAGACATAACAATGAGAGGCAACATTCTGGGAAAAGAACTGAAGAGATTACGGAAGGAAAAAAATTTTTCACAGGAAGAAGTGGCGGAACGATTACATGTGATACGGCAGACGTATTCACATTATGAAACCGGACGCGTACAGCCGCCGGTCAAAAAGTTGTATGAACTGGCCATGCTTTACGAAACACCGATAACCGAGCTGCTGAATTATATGGACGATACGGGAATGGAGGAAATAAGTGAGGAAATAGGCGTTGTTTTATCCGAACAGGAGTATGAACTGCTTCGTTATTACCGCCGGCTGGATGAAAAGGACAGGAAGGATATCCTGAGGCTTACCAAAAAATGCGGGGGGGGGTAAAACGGGACTCTTTGAAAAAATCCGACGCCAGGCCATGAAAGCTGGCTTCGGATATTGCATTGTGCAATTGGTAACAGTCCGGTAATGCGGCATCGAATAGATAAAATGCTGCGGTGAGCTTGTTCACATATTTTTTCAGAAAGGATTGACATCGGGAAATATGATAGAAACAATTTTGACAGACAGACAGACAGACAGACAGACAGACAGACAGACAGACAGAC
>CAJUDZ010000002.1 GCA_910584965.1 uncultured Lachnospiraceae bacterium
AGGGGAGAATGCGAAGCATTCTTGTAATCGCCGCTGCCGAGCGGCGATTTTTTAAATTTATAGAAAATTGCTGTAATCGTCAGCGGCAGTATGTATTGACATTTAGCCTACACGATGTTAATATAAATTTAGCCTACAAATTGTTAATATAAAACAAAAGGCGCAGGGCGTCTCTTTGCAGGCCGGAACAGAAGATACCCTGAAAACAGAAACCTGTGAAAAAGGAGGCACCGCAGAATGCAGCAGATTTCCGAATCAGAACAGATTCTGATGAAAATTATATGGAAGAACGGCGGAATCGCCCTGTACTCTCAAATTATGGAAGAACTGGAAAAAGATCACAACGAATGGAAGAAAAATACCGTGCTTACACTGTTGTCCCGCCTTGTGGAAAAAGGCTATTTGCAGACCGGTAAAATCGGGAGGCGGAACGAATACAGAGCGGTCGTTGCGGAACAGGAATACCGGGCCAAACAGACGAGGACCTTTCTGGATAAAGTCTATGAAGGGAACGTTGGAGGGCTTGTCGCCACCCTGTTACAGCAGAATGTTCTTTCGGAAGAGGAACTGAAAGAAATTGAGGCGTTCTGGGAAAGGAGAAAATCATAAGGATGGGAGAAGCTATGAAAACGCTGCTGTCCCTTTCTTTCTCCGGCGCGATACTGTTTCTGATCGTTTTTTCGGTGGTGCGGTTCGGACGCAGCAGGCTGAGCAGGCGCTGGCAGTACTATATCTGGCTTCTGGTCGTTCTGCGGTTTCTTGTGCCGTTTACTTTTACGCATACGCTGACCGGATACCTGTTCCGCGGCGCGGAAATGATGGCGGAACAGAGCGCCCAAACGGAAAGGAAGGAGAACGACCGTCAAAACCTGACAGCGGAACCGAATGACGGAGAGAGTCAGAGCGCATCGGACTACGGGACGGAGGACGGAGAAAGCGGGGAAACGAAGCCGGCCGGTATGACGGAAAGCGGGGGAACGACATCGGCCGGTGATATGACGGACAACGGGGGAAAACAGGATCGTGCGGCTGACAGCCTGACGGAAAGCACCGGTCAGGAAAGCGCCGCGAAGGAGACGTCTGTGAGCGGCGGCCGGCCCGGCCCGTTGTTCTGGCCGGCCGCAATATGGGCAATCGGAGCGTTTGGACTGCTGGTGCACAAAATAACGGTTTACCGGAGTTATATGCGCTTTCTGAAAGCCGGAAACAAAGAGGTTTCGGAGCTTGCGACGCTGAATCTTCTGGCGGAAGAGGCGGAAAGGCTTGGCATTCGAAGAACGATAGAATTATATCGGAATCCGGCGGTCACATCGCCGGTCATGGCGGGGGCTTTCAGACCGCGAATCGTCATACCGGACAGGGCGATAACGGAAAAAGAACTGATCTGTATTTTTGCACATGAGCTGGTGCATTTGAAATATTGTGATCTGTTCTATAAATGGCTGGTGCAGATCACGATCTGCATACACTGGTTTAACCCTTTTGTCTGGCTTCTCGGAAAAGAGGTAAATAAACGATGTGAGCTTGCCTGCGACGAAAAGGTCATCGGCGCGCTGGATAATACGGCGCGGAAAGACTACGGGGATACGCTGCTTTCTTTTCTGGAAAGAGGCGGGACATATCCGAACCCGACAGCCGCCATTACGCTGACGGAAAGTGCGGAACAGTTAATTGAAAGGCTTGGTGCGATTATGGATTATCGGAAAAAATCAAAATTGGTTATCATACTGACGACGGCGCTGACCGTGGCGCTATGCTTCTTTTTTTCAGGAATCGGGGCCTATGCGGGTCAGCGGGATGTGGAAAAGGAAACGACAGGGACGGAAAGGGAAGGAAGAGAGACGGAAACGACAGGGACAGAAAGGGAAGAAAGAAAGGCGGAAACAGCATGGGAAGACGACGAATACAGCATTCTTTACGATGAAGATGCGAATACCTATTATATTCTCGTCGACGGTGCGGCGATAGAGGACCGTCCGTCCGGCGGCGCAAGCGGATGGGAGGCTTTCGCAATTGTGCTCGTCAGAAAGTCCGGATATGCCGCATTCACTTTCGGCTATCCGTTCATGAAACCGCAATTTTTGGAAGAGCTGGAAAGCCAGTGCATGGAAGCCGTGGATAACGGGTGGATTTCAGAAACGGAGGCGGAGCTGATTCGGAAAGCGGCCGTTTCAATTGCGGTGGACGAGGGGATTCTGGATGAGGAAGACTATCTTTATACGGATGATATAAAAATCAGAGAAATTGCCGGAGAAGAGCGGGAGAACCTCAGTCAGGAGGATGCGGAACATACGGAGAGACGATATTCCTATTACCAGAGAGCGCAGTATGAAGAACCTTATCTCATCGAGTTTGGCTGGAATCTGGCGGAAGAGGATGCACAATTCTATGCGCATACGGAGTTATTGTTAAAAGACCGGAGCCGGATGACTGTCTACTTTGCAAAAGAGGCGGAAGAATGGATGGAAGATGCGGCGGCGATGGAAGCTGCAGCCGGGCTGCTGGAGGAAATGAAGCAGACTGCCAGGAGCAGGTTTGGCATGGAAATGGAACGGCCTTTTATTGTACGCATGATAGAGCTGCCGCCTGACGAAATTGAGGAATTTGCAAGACGGGCTTTTGAAAGTAAAAATATAGCGGACTTCAGCGCCGTGCTGGAGCAGCTTCCGGAAGAAGAGAAAAAGGAATACTGCGAAAAGAGTTATGAGAATGATGCCATAGACTTTTTTTCCATACTCATAGCGGTCGTGGACGTGGATTATGTGAAAGACTTTGTGGAAAAGAGCTATGATAGAAATGAAATGGATTATTTTGTCCTTTCGGCCGGATGTCTGCCCGAAGCGGCGAGGAAGGCTTTGATGAAGAGGGCTTTACAGGAGAACCGGGAAGATTTTTATTATATGTTAAAAAATATGGCGGGAAAGGAATGACATGATGAAAAAAATAGCGGTGCTTTCGGATACCCACGGACTGCTGCGCCCGGAGGTAACGGAAATCCTCCGGGGCTGTAACGCCATCGTGCACGGCGGAGATATTAACCGGCAGAATATACTGGATGAACTTAACGGGTTTGCGCCGGTGTTCGCCGTCCGGGGCAATAATGACAAAGACTGGGCGGAAGCCCTGCCGGAAACGCGTGCTTTTACGCTGTATGGCATCCGTTTTTTCGTGGTGCATAACAGAAAACAGATTCCGGCGGATACGGACAACGCGGATATCATCGTTTACGGGCATTCCCATAAATATGAAGAGAAGTATGCGGAGGGGAAAATGTTCCTGAATCCGGGAAGCTGCGGGCCGCGGCGGTTTTCACAGCCGATAACGTTTGCGGTACTGGAGGTGGATGAGGATGCGGGAACCGAAAAGGGAAGCTTCTGGCGGGTGAAAAAGATCGATATCGTACAGAAGCGTCCGGCCCCGGCCGATGGTGCGGACGAAAGAAAGACGGATGTGCCGGAAAATATCGGGCGGATTATCCGGTCGGTCATGAAGGATACGGATAAAGGACGGACGGTCCGGGAAATTGCGGTCCGAAACGGCATCGACGAAGAACTGGCGGAGCAGATATGCCGCCTGTATCTGACGCATCCCGGAGTGGATGCGGACGGGATCAGGAAAAAGATGGGTAATCTTTAAAAAAAGGCTGAAAAAGAATCCGTTTGTGGTATAATGGATTCAGGTTCCGTCTCCATGCTGCGGACAGAGGAGGCGGGCGATTATCAGTTTACGGGCGGGGAATGGTTCAATGTCCAATATGACAAAATGTGCGCTGGAAGCGTCCTTGAAGAAACTTCTTTTACAGAAACCGTTAGATAAAGTGACGATCAATGATTTAACCTCCGACTGCGGCATCAGCCGGATGGCTTTTTATTACCATTTCAAAGACATTTATGATCTGGTCGAGTGGATTTGTCTGGAGGACGCCACGCGGGCGCTGGAGGGGAAAAAGACCTACGACAGCTGGCAGGAAGGACTGCGGCAGATTTTCGGGGCGGTGCTTGAGAACAAGGCTTTTGTGATCAATGTTTATCATTCCGTCAGCCGGGAGCAGATCGAAAATTATCTTTACAGGCTGACCTATGAGCTGATCATGGACGTGGTGGAAGAGCAGGCGGCCGATGTCCGGATTGCGGAAGACGAGAAAAAATTCATTGCGAATTTCTATAAATACAGCTTTGTGGGAATCATGTTAGACTGGGTAAAACAGGGCATGAAAGCGGATTATCAGGATATTGTGGAAAAAATGAGCATTACGATAAACGGGAGCGTTAAAAACTCCATCCATAATTTTTTGACAAAAGGGCGTGTGTGATAAGTTTTTTATCACCGCTCTTTTTTTGTTAATTGATGCCGGGGCAGTTCTGCGCTAAGATCATTGTGAAAATAAGATTCACACACAAACTTGTGCCTGCGGCTAAATTCGCAGGCTATGGAAAGGCAGGTTACTGATATGGCAAAAAACAGCACGAAACTCGGTATTGCAGTCGCAGTAGGAGCGGGCGCCGCGGCGCTCGTTGCGAATAAGAAAAGAAAGAACCGAAAGGCGGCCGGGAAGGACGGAAAAGCCGTCGGAAAGAGCCGGGAAAGAAAGTACACGGAGGTGGACAGCGATTACCGGAATACCGAGCTTGGAAAATATTGTAAGAACAGCAAGGGCATCTATTACAGCAACGGAAATTATGAGGCATTTGCAAGACCGGAAAAGCCGGAGAATGTGGAAGAAAAAAACGCGTACCTGGTCGGCAGCGGCCTTGCCTCTCTGGCGGCGGCCTGTTTTCTCGTAAGGGACGGTCAGATGCCGGGTTCCCATATTCATATTCTGGAAGCGATGGATGTTGCCGGCGGCGCCTGCGACGGCATTTATGATCCGGCCCGCGGATATGTGATGCGGGGCGGAAGAGAAATGGAGAATCATTTCGAATGCCTGTGGGATTTGTTCCGCAGCATTCCGTCCCTCGAGATTCCCGGCGCATCCGTTTTGGATGAGTACTATTGGCTGAACAAGCGCGATCCCAATTATTCTCTGTGCCGGGCTACCTGTGAGCGGGGAAAAGATGCGCATACGGACGGAAAATTCAATCTGAGCCAGAAGGGCTGTATGGAAATCGTGAAACTCTTCATGACAAAAGATGAAGATCTGTACGATAAGACGATAGAAGACGTTTTCGACGACGAAGTATTCGATTCCACGTTCTGGCTGTACTGGCGGACGATGTTCGCATTTGAAAACTGGCACAGCGCATTGGAGATGAAGCTGTATTTCCAGCGTTTTATCCACCACATTGCGGGACTTCCGGATTTCAGCGCGCTGAAGTTTACCAAGTATAACCAGTATGAATCGCTGATTCTTCCGATGCAGAAATATCTGGAGGAAGCGGGCGTGGATTTCCGGTTTGGCACGGAAGTAACGAATGTTATTTTTGACATCAAAGACGGTAAAAAAGTGGCAACAGCTATCGAATGCAGGGAAAAAGGCGTGGAAAAGGGAATTGTCCTGACGGAAAACGATCTCGTATTCGTGACGAACGGAAGCTGTACGGAAGGAACCGTTTACGGCGACCAGAACCACGCTCCGAACGGCGACGCGGAAGTACGTACCAGCGGCTGCTGGAACCTTTGGAAGAATATTGCGAAGCAGGATCCTTCTTTCGGCCGCCCGGAGAAATTCTGTTCCGATATTTCCAGGACCAACTGGGAATCCGCGACCGTCACCACGCTGGATGATAAGATCATCCCCTATATTACCAAAATCTGCAAACGCGACCCCAAGAGCGGCAGGGTCGTTACCGGCGGCATCGTGAGCTGCCAGGATTCCAGCTGGCTGATGAGCTGGACGATCAACAGGCAGGGGCAGTTTAAAGAGCAGGATCCCGACAAAGTCTGTGTCTGGGTGTACGGGCTTTTCACCGATGTGCCCGGCGATTTTATAAAGAAGCCGATGCGGGACTGCACCGGAAAAGAAATTACGGAAGAATGGCTGTATCACCTCGGCGTTCCGGTGGAAGAGATACCGGAAATGGCGGAAAAAAGCGCGGTCTGCGTGCCGACGATGATGCCCTATATCACGGCATTCTTCATGCCGAGGACAAAGGGAGACCGCCCGGATGTCATCCCGGATGGCTGTGTCAATTTTGCTTTCCTGGGACAGTTTGCGGAAACGCCGCGGGATACTGTTTTTACGACGGAATATTCGGTCAGAACCGCAATGGAGGCGGTTTACGGACTGCTCGGCGTGGACAGGGGCGTGCCGGAAGTATGGGGCAGCGTATACGATGTCCGGGAGCTGCTTGACAGTTCCGTCAAGCTGATGGACGGAAAATCGCCGCTGGAGATCGAACTGCCCGGCCCGCTGAATGTTTTGAAAAAGCCGCTCGTGCACGTCGTAAAGGGAACGGTGGTGGAGAAACTCCTGCGGGATCATCAGGTTTTAAAAGACGGGATGTGATGCTTTGCCGCGGCAGGGAGGAGACGGAAATTTTCAAAACCGGAGAGATTGCATATATGGTTCCAAAGTGGTATGATGTCTTACATAAAACGGAAAAAGTTTTATGAATGATTTATGTTCTGCGGTGCCTGCTTTTCGCAAGCCGCAGAACACAAATATAAGAGGAGCACACATGTACCAGATAGAAAAGATGAACCAGAAACTGCTCGCTCCCCAGGTGGAAGAAGAGCTGATGAACTTTATTCTGCATGAACCGGTAAAGGTTGGAGAGAAGATTCCCAATGAATACGAACTGGCCGGCCGTTTCGGCGTAGGAAGAAGCACCATCCGCGAGGTGGTAAAAAGTCTGGTGACAAAAGGCATTCTGGAGGTACGCAGGGGGTCCGGCACCTATGTGGTCAGTACGAGCAGCACGGCGAATGATCCGCTGGGACTGAGAAGATTTACAGATAAGTACAAGCTGGCGCTGGAACTTTCCGAGGTACGCCTGATGCTCGAACCGGAAATCGCGGCGCTGGCCAGCGAATATGCGACGCCGGAGGATAAGGAAGAACTGAAAAGACTCTGTCAGGAAACCGAAACGTTGTATCTGGCCGGAAAAAACCACACCCAGAAGGATGTGGAATTTCATACCTGTATTGCGCGCTGCAGCAGAAACCGGGTGGTGGAGCAGCTTTTGCCGATCATTCAGACGGCTGTCGTGACCTTTGTAAATCTGACGCACCGCAAACTGATGGAAGAGACGATCGAAACGCACCGGGCGGTTCTGGATGCGATCATAAAAGGGGATTCCGTCGGCGCAAGATGCGCCATGATCATGCACCTGACTTATAACAGGCAGATGCTGATCAGAATGAAAGAGGAATTACATCGGTTTGAGAAGGAGAACGAGACGGAACATACATCTGACGAATAAACGCGAAAATTGCGGCGCATAAAATAGAATATGGTAAAAGTGCATAAAAGAATGGCGGGAACAAATGGTTTTCCCGCTGTTTTTTTGTTTGTTTCAGAGAAAAGAGAGAAAATACATCGGATGTATTGCGACAAAAATTACAAAATAGTATAATAAAATCGACAAACATCAGACATCATACTAGATGAGGTATGGTAAAATAATTTTTGAAGGAGGATATTGTTATGGGAGATGCGGCAGCTCTCGATTCTACAAGACTTATCATAGCGGCGTTGATAGGGCTTGCGTTACTGTTACTGTTAATCATTAAGTTCAAAATTCATGCAATGCTTTCGATTCTGATCGGAGCGGTTACGATCGGTCTGATTGCAGGAATGCCGTTTTCGGATATCGTTACGGCGGTGGATGACGGCATCGGAAATACGTTAAAGGGCATTGCGCTTCTGGTCGGCCTGGGTTCCATGTTCGGGGCGATTCTGGAGGCATCCGGCGGCGCGCAGACGCTGGCGGTCACGATGGTAAAGCGGTTTGGGGATAAAAAGGCGGCATGGGCGCTCGGAATCACGGGACTTGTTATTGCGATGCCGGTATTTTTCGATGCCGGGCTGATCATTCTGATTCCGCTGGCTTTTTCACTTGCCAAGAGAACAAAACGTTCTTCTTTGTTTTATGTAATACCGCTGCTTGCGGGGCTCGCGGTAGGACACGCGTTTATTCCGCCGACGCCCGGCCCGGTGCTGGTGGCGACCATGCTGAACGTAGATCTCGGATGGGTCATTCTGGTCGGCATCTTCTGCGGTACCTGTGCAATGATCGTGGCGGGACCGGTGTGGGGTTCCATCTGCGGCAGAAAATTCGATGTGCCGGTGCCGGATCATGTGGCGAATCAGGAGGATTTTGATGAATCCAAACTTCCCGGATTCGGAACGGTAGTGGGAATTATTCTGATACCGCTTGTCCTGATCGTATTGAAATCGCTTGCGGGCGTAATTCCGGCGCTTGCGGGAATCGAACCGGTGTTAAGTTTTCTGGGACAGCCGTTCATGGCGCTGCTTTTGGCAACGCTTGTGGCAATGTTTCTTTTGGGGACAAGACACGGATATACTTTGCCGGAACTGGAAAAAATTATGACCAAGTCCCTGGAACCGACGGGGCTGATTCTTCTGGTAACGGCCTGCGGCGGGGTGCTGCGTTATATGCTTCAGTACTCCGGGCTTGGAGATGTAATCGGCAACGCGGTGGCGTCCGCGAATCTTCCGCTTGTGCTGGTGGCGTTCCTCGTTGCGGCGCTGGTCAGAATCTGCGTTGGTTCCGCGACGGTAGCGATGACGATGGCGGCGGGCATTATTGCGGCGATGCCGGGTATTTCGGAGCTTTCCCCCATGTATCTTGCCTGTGTGACGGCAGCAGTCGCGGGCGGTTCGACAGTATGTTCTCACTTTAACGATTCCGGCTTCTGGCTGGTGAAATCATTGGTGGGGCTGGATGAAAAGACGACGCTGAAAACCTGGACGATCATGGAAACGCTGGTAGGCGGCGTTGGATTTCTGGTAGCGTTTATCATTTCTTTCTTCGTATAATTTTTCTATGTATCATATGCAGGAATCTTGATTGACGGAATATAAAATTTGTGACAGGAGGAGTATTCAATGGAATTGATCAGTCAGAAAATGAGAGAACTGGCGCCGGAGCTGGATCCTCTCCGCATCGGAACCGGATGGAAGCCGGAAGATTTATCCAAACCGCAGATTATGATTGAAAGCACTTTTGGGGACAGCCATCCGGGCAGCGGACATCTGGATGTCCTTGTGGAAGAAGTCAGAAAAGGCGTGGAAGCGGCAGGCGGGTATGGCGCACGGTATTTTGCGACGGATATCTGCGACGGGGAGAGCCAGGGAACGGACGGCATTAATTTCAGCCTGGCCAGCAGGGAAATGATCGCAAATATGATCGAGATTCACGGAAACGCAACGCCTTTTGACGGCGGCGTTTTTCTGGCAAGCTGTGATAAAGGAATGCCGGCCAATCTGATGGGGCTCGCGAGAGTCAACGTGCCTTCCGTTGTTGTGCCCGGCGGTACGATGAATGCGGGGCCGGAAATGCTGACGTTAGAGCAGCTTGGCATGTATAGCGCAAAATACCAGCGCGGCGAGATCGATGAAGAGAAGTTAAACTGGGCAAAATGCAATGCCTGTCCGAGCTGCGGCGCCTGTTCGTTTATCGGAACGGCGTCAACCATGCAGATTATGGCGGAGGCGCTCGGACTGGCGCTTCCGGGAAGCGCACTGATGCCGGCGACAAGCCCTGATCTGCGCACGTTTGCTTATCAGGCGGGGCAGCAGGCCGTGAAGCTCGCGACGACGCCGGACATGCGTCCGAGCGATATCGTTACCCTGGAAAGTTTTGAAAATGCGATTCTTGTCCATGCGGCGGTTTCCGGCAGTACCAACTGTCTTTTGCATATACCCGCCATCGCTCATGAGTTCGGCATTGAGATCACCGGAGATACTTTTGACAGACTGCACCGGGGAGCGCGTTATCTTCTGGATGTCCGCCCGGCCGGCAGATGGCCTGCGGAAGTCTTCTATTATGCGGGCGGCGTTCCGGCCATCATGGAGGAGATCAAAGAACATCTCCACCTGGACGTGATGACCGTTACGGGAAAGACGCTCGGTGAAAATCTGAAGGAATTGAAAGAAAATGGTTATTATGAGCGCTGCGAAAAATGGTTACAGGATTTTAACAGCCGCTATAACGTGAATCTGACAAGGGAAGATATCATCAGACCTTATGATAAAGCGCTTGGAACGGACGGCAGTATTGCGGTGCTGAAAGGAAATCTGGCGCCGGAAGGTGCGATCATCAAACATACCGCCTGTCCCAAAGAAATGTATCAGGCCGTATTGCGGGCAAGGCCTTTTGACAGCGAAGAAGAATGCCTTGATGCCGTTCTGAAACACCGGGTAGAAAAAGGGGATGCGGTATTCATCCGTTATGAAGGCCCGAAGGCGTCCGGCATGCCGGAAATGTTTTATACTTCGGAGGCAATCAGCAGCGATAAGGAACTCGGCAGAAGCATTGCCCTGATTACGGACGGCCGCTTTTCCGGCGCATCCACCGGCCCGGTCATCGGCCATTGCAGCCCGGAAGCCGTTGACGGCGGCCCGATCGCGTTAGTAGAAGAAGGCGATCTGATCGAGATCGACGTGATGGGAAGAAAACTGAACATTGTCGGAATTGCCGGAGTGAGAAAGACGCCGGAGGAGATCGACGCGGTGCTTCTGGAACGGAAAAAGAACTGGAAGCCCAGAACGCCCAAATATCAAAAAGGCGTGCTCCGCCTTTTCAGCGAACTTGCGGCAAGCCCGATGAAAGGCGCCTATCTGGAATATGATAAATAAAAAAGAAACGCGGAGCAGTCATAAATAGCTGATTCTGACATACAGGATATATGGAAGAGCCACACAGTTACATTAAGTAATTGTGTGGCTTTTTGTAAGAAATTCTTTCATTTTTCATTCGCATGGTCTTTTGTTTTTCCGTTTATTCTAAAAACATCTTCCCACAGTCATATGGTATCAAGAGAGGTGTGTACAAATGAATATTACTATGCTTACCCTTTATTTCACAAAATACGGCGCTGCCGCCATCTTTGTCATCGTATTGCTAGAGTATATGAACATGCCCGGTTTTCCGGCGGGAATCATCATGCCGCTTTCCGGGGTGTGGGCCGCCAGAGGGAACATCCATTTTCTGACTGTCATGCTGATTACGCTGACGGCGGGCGTTCTCGGAAGCTGGATTCTGTATGCGCTTGGGAGAACGGGCGGGAATCTGCTTCTGGAAAAATATCTGAAAAAGTTTCCGAAACAGCGGGAGCCCATCGAGCGGAACTTTGATCTGATACGGCAGAAAGGGTGCCTCGGTATTTTCATAAGCAAACTGATTCCCATGGTCAGGACGATCGTATCCATTCCGGCCGGCGTGCTGAAAATCAATTTTATAAAATATACGATCAGTTCGGCGCTTGGCGTGTTCGTGTGGAATCTGGTTTTTGTAGGGGCCGGATATTTTCTGGGGGATGCGGTGCTCACATATCTGATCTGACGAAGCGGACCAGGGAAAAATACCCGGTGTATTTTACGGAGGCGGCGCCGGGGGCATATTGCAATGTACTGACAGGATAAATGAAAAATGAAAAGGAGTGATGATTGTATGAAAATTGCGATGATGACCAATAACTACAAGCCATACATTGCAGGAGTTCCGATTTCGGTGGAACGGCTGAGCGAGGGGCTTCGGGTAAACGGACATGAAGTGATCGTATTTGCGCCGGATTATGAGGGACAGGAGGAAGACGAACATATTGTGCGTTATAAGGCGTTTATAAAAGGCGTTCTGGACGGCTTTTCGGTACCGAACAGTCTGGACCCGGACATAGAAAAGCGGTTTCGGGAAGGGCAGTTTGATGTGATTCATGTGCACCATCCCATGCTGATCGGGCGGACGGCATTATACTTATCTAAAAAATATCATGTGCCGCTCTGTTTCACATACCATACCCGGTACGAGCAGTATCTTCATTATATCGGCGCGGAATTTTTACAGAAGGCAGTACCGGATTATGTAAATCGCTATGCGAACCGGTGCGATCTGGTGTTTGCGCCGACGCCGTCCATGCAGGCCTGGCTTGAAAAAATCGGCATCCGTTCGGGAACCGCCGTGCTTCCGACGGGGCTGGCGAAGGAAAGCTTTATGGCGGAAGAAGAGGAAGCGGCATATTTGCGGGATGTGCTGCTCGGCGGGCGGAAATATCTTTTTTGCACGGTGGCAAGGCTGGCCAGAGAAAAGAATCTCGATTTTTTGTTTCGCGTGCTGGCGGAAAGGAAGAGAAAGCACGGGGCCGATTTCCGGCTGGCGCTCGTGGGAGACGGGCCTTGTAAGGAACAGCTTTGCAGGCTGGCGGAGGAATTGGGGATTCGGGAGGATATCGCCTTTGTCGGGACAGTTCCCAATGAGAAAGTGAAAAATTACTGTAAAGCGGCGGATTTGTTTCTTTTTTCATCCCTTTCGGAGACACAGGGCATCGTGCTTCTGGAGGCGATGGCGGCTGCTGCGCCCGTTCTTGCGGTGAAGGCGCCGGGCGTTTGGGATGTGGTGGTCGACGGGAAAAACGGGTATATGACACAGATGTCGGAAATGGAATTTGAAAACAGGCTGGAATCGCTTCTGCGGCAGGACAGAACCTGGCTGGAACAGGGAGCGGTGGAGACTGCCAAAAAATATGAGATGCGGGAAATTGCGAAATGGGCGGCTGTCTATTATAATATTGCTATCCGGAATCGTGACCGGAACAGCAACTGTGAAAGAGAGGGAAAGCGGCTTGGAAGCATTTCATATTTTAATTGTAGAGGATGATAAGGAAATTCGGGAAGGGATTGAGATCTACTTAAAGAATCAGGGATATCAGGTATCCCAGGCGGCGGACGGCGTGGAAGGGCTGGAAAAAATAGAGGCTCAGGAAATCCATCTTGCCATTGTGGATGTGATGATGCCCCGTATGGACGGCATTACGATGATGATGAAGGTCAGGGAGCGGGGGCTGGATTTTCCGGTTATCATGCTTTCCGCCAAATCGGAAGAAGTGGATAAAATCATGGGCCTGAACATGGGGGCTGATGATTATGTGACGAAACCGTTTACGACAATGGAGCTTCTGGCAAGGGTAAATTCCCATCTGCGCCGCTACCGGAAATATCTGGAAGCGGTGGACGGAAGGCAGAGCAGCGATAAAATCTATTGTATAGGCGGTCTGGAACTGAACGAAGAGACGGTAGAAGTCAGCGTGGACGGCAATCCGGTGAAACTGACGCCGATCGAATTTAAGATTTTACTGTTGTTGATGAAGAGCCCCGGAAGGGTATTCAGCGCGGAAGAAATTTACGAGCGCGTCTGGAACGAGCAGGCTATCAACACGGATACGATTATGGTGCATATCAGAAGGATTCGGGAAAAAATTGAGATCAACCCGAAGGAGCCGAAATATTTGAAGGTGGTGTGGGGTGTTGGATATAAAATCGAAAAATGGTAACAACGGAAAAAGAAATAACGCGTTTTGGACGGGCGCGGTGATTGTGGGGCTGGCCGCGGCGGCATTCGTTATGCTGTTCCCGGAATTTGGAAGGAAGGCCGCGGTTTATCAGGAAGACTATAAGAAAGAACGCTTTGAAAGCGAAGACTTTTTATCCTGTCTGATACAAAGCAATTATATTCTGTATAAAAGCGTGCTCGACAAGAAGGGAAATAAAAATTACACATACGAAGAATTGTATATGGAAGACAGTATGGAAGTCATGAAAGAAAAGTATCATCCTGACGACCTGCCGGAAGACGGAGATTATGAGGTATTGGATTACGCGGGGCAGAGCTATGCGGATGAAAGCCAGTTAAACACCATTCTGTCATTATATGCGGCCCAGATGCAGAACCGGGCGGCGTTCATTCATGACGAGTATACGGATGAAATCGGGACACAGATGGATTACTATGTGCTGGATAAGGAGAGCGGCACATTTTTGAAAAACACCATGCTGCCCATCGAAAAACTGGCGGAGGCGTCGGAAAAGAATCTGGAATTTACCGGCCTTGACGATTATGTGTATTATATTCTGATGGATTATGACGGAGCAGGAAATCTGCAGAATATCAGCGTCCGCGGAAACGATGCGAACCGGCTGCTGAAAGCGCTGCAGGCTGTTGAAAGCGGCAGAAAGGGAAGGCTTCTGCCGGACAGGGAAGAGGTGGAACGCTATGCGCTCTGGGACTCCGATACGGGCGAGGTTAAAAAGATGCTCACGATTTCCCAGCGAAAAGCGGCAAATGCGACGTTTATTTACGCCATGACGAAAGAGCAGCAGGAAGTGCTTCTGTCTGGTTACGGATTTTTCTTAAACGAGGATATAGGATTTTACAGCTATTATCAGTCCGGCGTGACGTCTGCCTATGCACTGTTCTGCGCGGTAATCCTGATCGTGACGGCGCTGTGTGCCATATGCAGGCCGGCGCTTTTAAATGGAAGCCGGGAACGGAGGGCGCCTTTTGAAGTGTTTTTTTGTGCGGGAATCTTTATATTTGCTTTTGGAATGGAAATGGTGGCTGCCTTTGTGCGGTATGCGGAGAACGGAGAGTTTCTGCAATGGCTGAACTGGAATCTGCCGGTCAGGCTGACGGAGGGAACGGAATATGCGATGGTCAAAAATATTACAGGGTTTCTTTTCCTGGCCGTTTTATTCGGCCTCTGGTATTTTTGCTGTCTGGAAATATCGGATATTTTGCGCGGCTTCGGAAAATATTGCAGAACAAGAATCGGATGCGTGGTAATCGGAAAAAAAGCGGTGCTGTTTTGCAGAAAATGCTATCGAAAGATAAAAGAACAGGTGCTTGGCATCGATCTTGGCGAGGATATGGGCAGAATGCTGAAAGGGATTCTTTTTATCAATTTCTGCCTGATGGCTGCGGCCTGCCTGTGCTGGGTCTTCGGAATTTTTATCGTTCTGGTTTATTCCTGTATTTTGTATTGGCTTCTGAAAAAATACATTCGCAGAGTCCAGGAACAGTACGGCAGTATGCTGAAAGCCACCAATTCCATCGCGCAGGGACGGCTGAACAATACGTTTGACGAAAATTTCGGCGTGTTTGAGTCTTATAAATGGGAACTGTATGAAATACAGAACGGTTTTCAGAAAGCGCTGGAAGAAGAAGTCAGGAGCCAGCGCATGAAAACCGAGCTGATTACGAATGTATCCCATGATCTGAAAACACCGCTGACGGCAATCATTACCTATATTGATCTGCTGAAAGAAGAAACGATTACGGAAGAACAGCGGAAAGAATATCTGGATACGCTGGAGCGGAAATCCCTTCGCCTGAAAGTGCTTATTGAAGATTTGTTTGAGATGAGCAAAGCCAGCAGCGGCAGCGTTACGCTTGATCCGGTGCCGGTGGATATCTGCCATCTGATGCGGCAGGTTTATCTGGAGTATGAGGATAAAATGAAAGAAGCAGGCCTTCAGGTACGCTTTGAGGTGCCGGAAGAAAAGGTGATTTTAAAGCTCGACAGCCAGAAGACTTACCGGATTTTTGAAAACCTGTATGTCAATATCATCAAATATGCGCTGCACAATACGAGGGTATTTGTAACGGTGGAACGGCGCGGCGGAATCGACGGAACCTGTTCCGCCATTCACATTGAGATGAAAAATATTTCCGAACAGGAGATTACCGGCAATCCGCAGGAATTAAGCGAGCGGTTTGTGAGAGGAGACGCCTCCCGCAATTCCGAAGGCAGCGGGCTGGGGCTTGCCATCGCCAAAAGCCTGACGGAGCTGCAGGGCGGAAAATTCAGAATCAGGGCTGACGGCGATTTGTTTAAAGTTATACTGGACTGGATGGAGATCAATGAAATGCAGTGATTGAATCAACATCTTTTTTTGAAAATATTGATTTTTTTTGTGTAATTGGTATAATAATATAAGCTCTTTTGGAGGGGCTTTTATTATGAATAATCAAAAATTCGAATATAATATCATTGAATCACTTGTTTCCGTGTTGGTAGAATCCCCGGACTTTCCCGCCGGGCAGGACTGCGGACGGAAGGAAGCGGCGTATCAGCTGAAACAGTTTGCCGATATCATGCCGGGCGGTTTCTTTATCTACCGGGCGGATGAGGAGGAAACGCTGATCTATGCCAATGAGGCGTTGCTGCGCATCTTCCGGTGTGATTCGATGCAGGAACTGCGGGAGATAACGGGAAATTCATTCCGCGGCATCGTACACCCGGACGACCTGGAAATGGTGGAAAAAAGCATTAAGGAGCAGATTGCCCACAGCCAGTACGATCTGGATTATGTGGAATACCGGATTATCCGCAAAGACGGCGCGATACGCTGGCTGGACGATTACGGACATTTTGTACACAGCGAATCGGTAGGCGATGTTTTTTATGTGTTTGTGGGAGATGCTACGGAGAAAAAAGAACGTCAGGTAGCCAGGATTGAGACCTGGTTCAGTGAAAAGCTGAAAAAAGAGCAGGAACTGCAGGACCAGCTCGATCAGTACGATAAGGAAATGAAAGTTATCCATCAGGAACATCTGATTCGCCTTGAAATGATTGAGGGACTGAGCCTCGATTATGAGTCCATTTTTTACGTAGATCTGGATGCGGATAAAATTAAGGCATACCGCGTAAGCGAGCGGTTTCAGAAGTTGTTTTTTGAAGATTACGCCGTGCGCAGATTTAGCGGTTTCGATGTCGATTATATCAGGAATTGGGTGTATCCGGAAGACAGAGGATTGTTGGTCGGAATCAGCGACCCGGAATATATCAGGAGTGAACTGGAGAAGTCAGACGATAAAACGTTCCATGTGAATTTCAGGGTTTTTAAGGATGACACGATCAAATATATTCAGCTGCGCGTTGTGAACGTTGGGGGAGAAGACCGCATCTCACAGCTTGTTTTCGGCTATCGGAATGTGGATGAAGAGATGATTCACGAAATGAAGCAGAAGAAGCTTTTAAAAGATGCGCTGAACGAAGCCAATACGGCTAATAATGCCAAAAATCTGTTTCTTGCCAATATGTCCCATGATATCCGCACACCGATGAATGCGATCGTCGGTTTTACGGCGTTGATCAAGAAGCATATACAGAATCATGAAAAAGTTACCGGTTATCTGGATATGATTTCCGCTTCCAGCGATCAGCTTCTGCAGCTGTTAAACGACGTGCTGGAGATTTCCAGACTGGAGGCCGGCAATGCAAGCGTGGAAGATGATGAATGCAGCCTGATGGAGGTTACGCATCAGATTCAGATGAGCATTCTGCCAAGAGCGGCGGAAAAGAACATTACGCTCTCTCTGGACATTTCCAACCTGGTACATGACTGCGTGTATACCGATAAAGGAAAACTTACCCAGATCCTTACATATCTTGCGGACAATGCGATAAAATATACGAAAGCGGACGGCAGAGTCATTCTGATCGTTATGGAGAAAGAAATGCACGGCGCGCCGCAGAACCACCGGACATATCAGTTCATTGTCGAAGATAACGGCATCGGCATCAGTGAAGAATTTATGGACAGTATTTTCGAACCTTTTGAACGTGAGAAGAATACGACGCTGAGCGGGATTCACGGTACGGGACTCGGTCTGACAATCGCAAAGAAGTTGTTGGATATGATCGGAGGAACGATAGAAGTTTCCAGCGTTGTCGGCGAAGGAGGCCGGTTCGTTGTGACGCTGCCTCTGCGCATTCAGAAAGCGGCGGAGCAAAATTATGCGGAGGAACAGGAAATCCCGCACTTTACGACTCCCAAAAGGATTCTGATCGTGGATGATAACGAAATCAATCTGGAAATTGAATACGAAGTATTGAAAGATGCGGGTTTTCTCGTGGATACGGCCGAAGACGGCAGCGTTGCGGTGGAAAAAATAATGCAGTCCGCCCCGGGAGATTTTGACCTGATTCTGATGGATATCCAGATGCCCGTCATGGATGGATACCGCGCGACGAGGGCTATCCGGGAAATGAAAAATCCGGCGTTGGCCGGCATTCCGATTATTGCGGTTTCGGCAAATGCTTTCGAAGAAGATAAGAAAATGGCAATGGAAAGCGGTATGAACGCCCATCTTGCAAAACCGTTAGATACGGAACGGCTTTTTAAGCTGATACGGAAGTTTATCAGATAAGGCATGTAGTCCGGAAGGAAGAAGATATTGATACGATAGATGATATATATGCTCTGCCGGGCGGAGGGCGTCCGGAACTGATTAGGTGATCGGAATTGAAATCTCCGATTGCCCTCAGTGAAGAATAGACTATAAGAATAGCATCCTGGACTTTGGACGGTTCTAGGATGCTATTTCTTTTTATGATTATTGTAAGACCAGAGGAACTCTGTCAGAAAATCGCGGAAATAAAAAAAGTACCAAAAATCTTTTATTTTCGGCACTTCTTAGGGTTGGGCTGTTATAAACAGTCAACAGCTCGTAGGGGAATCGAACCCCTGTTTCCGCCGTGAGAGGGCGGCGTCTTAACCGCTTGACCAACGAGCCATATTGAATACTTGCTTATTCTATTATATAATTAAAAAAAATGCAAGTATTTTTTAAAAAAAATTTTTTTAAAATTTTTGTGTACATTTATATATATTGTGTGGTATAATATTTTTTGCGGGGCATTAGCGCAGTTGGGAGCGCGCAACATTCGCATTGTTGAGGTCACGGGTTCGAATCCCGTATGCTCCATATGAGAATCCTGATCGTATCGGGATTCTTTTTTTATCTATTAGGAAATTGCTGCAGCAGAAACCATTTCAGGGGAGAATGCGAAGCATTCTTGTAATCGCCGCTGCCGAGCGGCGATTTTTTATGTCATAGGAGATTGTTGTAATCGAGGAGACCGGCAGAGGAGAGCGGCAAAAAAAATTTTCCTTGCATCCTTCCCGGTTTAGTGCTACACTGAAATAGTTATAAAGAATGATTACGTTTAAGAGTGGGCTTGCGAGTCCACTTTTTTATGTGATAGAATTGCGGCAGGGTAAATCATTTCGGGGAGAATGCAAAGCATTCTCCGAATCGTCGCTGCCGGGCGGCGATTTTTTACTTTATCCGGGAAATTGCCGTAACTGCAGAGGTCTTCAGACAAGAATGTACGCGGTAAATTCTTGTAATTCAGGAAAGGAAAAGAAAAATGTCCAAACGAGGGAACTATGAAGCGGAAACGGAGCGGCTGCTCGCACCGATCGCGCAGCGATGCGGCGTGGAGATTTATGACATCGAGTATGTGAAAGAAGGAAGCGACTGGTATTTGAGGGCGTATATTGATAAGCCGGAGGGCGTCAATATTAACGACTGTGAAAATGTGAGCCGTGCGCTGTCGGATGAACTGGACAGGGAAGATTTTATCGAGGATGCCTATATTCTGGAGGTGAGCAGCCCGGGGCTGGGCAGAACGCTGAAGAAAGATAAGCATCTTGCGAAAAGCATCGGAGAAGAAGTGGAAATCAAGACGTATAAGCCCATTGAAAAGCAGAAGGAATTTCAGGGCGTCTTAAAGGCTTTTGATACGGAAACGGTAACGATAGAGACGGAAAATGCTGAGAAAATTTTTGCCAGGAATGAGATCGCACTCATTCGGCTTGCGTTTCATTTTTAGGAGAAAGATAAAAGGAGGATACTGGAAAAATGAACAAGGAATTGATGGAAGCATTGGATATGCTGGAAAAGGAGAAAGAAATCAGCAAGGAAACATTGTTCGACGCGATTGAAAATTCATTGTTGACAGCCTGCAAGAATCACTTCGGCAAGGCGGACAATATTAAAGTAGAGATCGACAGAGAAACCTGTGATTTTCTGTGTTATGCGGAAAAAGAAGTGGTGGAAGAAGTGGAGGACGACTGCCTTCAGATTTCGCTGGACGATGCGCAGAAAATCTCCCATAAGGCGCAGCTTGGAGATATTCTGCATGTGGAGATCAAATCCAAAGAGTTTGGCCGGATTGCGACGCAGAATGCGAAAAATGTTATTTTGCAGAAAATACGCGAAGAAGAGAGAAGCGTTATCTATAACCAGTATTACGAGAAAGAAAAAGACGTTGTTACCGGTATCGTACAGCGTTACGTGGGAAGAAATATTTCCATCAATCTCGGTAAAACGGATGCCGTTTTAAATGAAAGCGAGCAGGTGCGCGGCGAAGATTTCCGGCCGACGGAGAGAATTAAGGTATATATTCTGGAAGTGAAGAATACACCGAAAGGACCGAGAATTTTAGTGAGCCGTACCCATCCGGAGCTTGTAAAAAGGCTGTTTGAGACGGAAGTGACGGAGATTAAGGACGGCACGGTCGAAATTATGAGCATTGCGAGGGAGGCCGGCAGCCGAACGAAAATCGCGGTGCGCTCCAATAATCCGAATGTGGATGCGGTCGGCGCCTGCGTCGGTCTGAACGGCGCCAGGGTCAATTCCATTGTGGAAGAACTGCGGGGCGAGAAAATCGACATCATCAACTGGGATGACAATCCGGGAAATCTGATTCAGAACGCGTTATCCCCGGCGAAGATCGTTGCCGTATTTGCGGACCCGGATGAAAAAACGGCGAAAGTGGTCGTACCGGATTACCAGTTGTCTCTCGCAATCGGAAAAGAGGGGCAGAACGCAAGGCTTGCGGCGAGGCTGACAGGTTACAAGATCGATATTAAGAGCGAAACGCAGGCGAAGGATGCGCCGGGCTTCCGTTACGAAGACTATGAGTACGACGATGAAGAGTACGATGAGGAAGCATACGACGAAGAATACGGCGAAGAAGCCTATGAGCCGGAAACAGAATACGCGTCCCCGGAGTACGAAGAAGGCGGTGAAGGCGGAGCGGAAACGGAAGAGGTTCCGGAAGAATCCGCATACGACGGCGAAGAAGAGGCGGAAGAGATAGAAGAGATAGAAGAAGGCTTCGAAGAATAGAGAGGGTCAGGATTTCTATGACGAAAAAAATTCCCATGAGACAATGTGTGGGTTGTGGAGAAATGAAAAATAAAAGGGAAATGATGCGGGTACTGAAGCCTGCGGAAGGGCCCATCGTACTTGATACGACCGGAAAGAAAAACGGCAGAGGAGCGTATCTGTGCATGACGAAAGAGTGCCTGCACAGGGCGAGAAAGAATAAAGGCCTGGAACGTTCCTTTAAAATGGCTATTCCGGATGAACTATATGAAAAGCTGGAAAAGGAGTTCGATGAAGATGTGCAAAGATAACGTGCCGGTTCCGAAAAAGGTGTTATCGATGCTCGGTCTTGCGGCCCGTTCCAGAAATGTTGCCAGTGGAGGATTTGCAACGGAGAACGCAGTCAAGTCAGGGAAGGCATATCTGGTTATTGTGTCGGCAGACGCATCGGATAACACAAAGAAGAAGTTTCGGAATATGTGTGATTTTTATGAAGTACCTTTTTATCAGTTCGGGGAGATGGAAATGCTGGGGCATTCCATAGGAAAACAGGAAAGAACTTCCCTGGCGGTCTTAAATGAGGGATTTGCAGATTCGATACAGAAACATTTAGAAGATTCAGGCATTGGACGGAGGTAGCAGTATGGCGAAAATGAAAGTATTTGAGCTTGCAAAAGAGCTTGAGGTTCAGAGTAAGGAAATCATTGCTTTTTTGCAGGGAAAAGGATATGAAGTAAAAGTGGCCCAGAGCTCCATCGAAGATGAAGCCATCGGGGCGGCACGGAAGCAGTTTCGAAAAGGCGCGGCGGAGAATGCCGGAACGGAAAAAGCCGCGGCCGAAATAAAAAATGTGAATAAAGAGGAAACTATGGGGAAAACAGAGGATGCCGTAAAAGCGGCAAATGCCGGGAAGACGGAGAACGTCGTAAAAGCCGCGGACAGCGAAAAAACACAGAGCGCTGCAAAAGCGGAAAACACCGGAAAAACAGAGAGCGCTGTGAAAACGGCAAAAGCCGAAAATACGGCGAAAGCGGCGAACAGAACGCCGGGGGCGGAGGAGCCAAAGAAAAAGAAGAAAATTATATTTGTAAGCAATCCGCATAACTCCAAAATGCCCGGAAACAGAAATGCGCAGGGCGGCGGAGAAAGAAGACCGGCGGGTAATCACAACCGCTCTGTCCAGCAGCCGGCGCCGCATAAGATTATCCGGCCGACACAGAAGCCGATTCCCGTAACGGCGGAGCCTTACGAGGTGCGGCAGAAACAGCAGCAGGAACGCATGCTGGAACGCAGACAGCAGGAGAAACAGGAAAGGCTGGAGCGGCAGGAACGTCAGGAAAGACAGGAGCGTCAGGAGAGACAGGAACGTCAGGAAAGACAGGAACGCCAGGAGAACAGAGAAAGACAGGAAAGCAGAGAAAGACAGGATAACAGGGAAAGAGCAAATGTCCAGAACAGACAGGGCGGCCAGGGCAGGCCGAACGGTCAGGAAAGGCCGCATAACAACTACAGCAATAACGGTGAAAACCGGAGAAATGAAGGCCAGGGCCGTCCGAATTATAAAAATAATCAGGGCGGCGGTCAGAATGCAGGTCCTGGTTCAGGCGGCGGCCGGAATTTTAACAATAATGAGCGTCCTCAGAGAGGAAACGGCGGGCAGGACAATCGATTTAAGAAAGGTCCGGGTAACAAAGACTTTGTGCCGGAGAGTCCCATCAAGGATGCTGAGAAGCACAGAGATGAAGAAAAACGCAGAATCAGTCAGGAAAAAGATAAGCGCTCCAAAAAAGATCTGATTTATGAAGAGGACGATGTAAACGTAAAGAACCGCAACAAGGCAGGCCGTTTTATCAAACCTGAGAAAAAGGCGGAGACGGTTGTGGAAGAGCAGATCAAGGTCATTACGATTGCCGATTCCCTGACGATCAAGGAGCTGGCAGATAAGATGAAGATTCAGCCTTCCGTCATCATCAAAAAACTTTTCTTACAGGGTCAGATTGTAACGGTAAACTCCGAAATTTCCTTTGAAGATGCGGAGAACATTGCGATCGAATATGAAATTATCTGTGAAAGAGAAGTAAAAGTGGATGTAATCGAAGAGCTTCTCAAAGAGGAAGAAGAGGACGAAAGCAAGATGACTGCAAGACCTCCGGTTATCTGCGTTATGGGTCATGTTGACCACGGCAAGACGTCCTTACTCGATGCAATCCGGAAGACGAACGTGACGGATAAGGAAGCGGGCGGCATTACACAGGCGATCGGCGCCTATACGGTACGGGTCAAAGAACAGAAAATTACGTTCCTCGATACGCCGGGCCATGAGGCGTTTACCGCGATGAGAATGCGCGGCGCCAATTCGACGGATATTGCCGTTTTGGTCGTTGCGGCGGACGACGGCGTTATGCCGCAGACCGTGGAAGCGATCAACCACGCGAAAGCAGCGGGGATTGAAATTATTGTTGCGGTAAACAAAATAGATAAACCGAACGCGAACATCGACAGAGTAAAACAGGAGATGACGGAATACGAACTGATTCCGGTAGACTGGGGCGGATCCACGGAGTTTGTTCCCGTTTCTGCCAAATCGGGTGAAGGTATTGAAAATCTGCTGGAGACGATTTTACTGACGGCCGAGATACTGGAGCTGAAAGCCAACCCGAACAGGAGAGCAAGAGGTCTTGTTATCGAAGCGGAATTGGATAAGGGCCGCGGACCTGTGGCAACCGTGCTCGTACAGAAAGGTACGCTGCATATCGGCGACTTTATTTCCGCCGGCGCAAGCCACGGTAAAGTCCGCGCCATGATCGACGATAAGGGAAGACGGGTAAAAGAGGCGGCGCCCTCCATGCCGGTCGAGATCCTCGGTCTTTCCGATGTGCCGAGCGCGGGAGAGGTATTTATTGTCCACGAAAATGATAAATCCGCAAAATCTTATGCGGATACCTATATGGCGCAGCATAAAGAAGAGATGCTTGCAGATACTAAGACAAGAATGTCGCTCGATGATCTGTTCAGCCAGATTCAGGAAGGCAATCTGAAAGAACTGAACCTGATTGTCAAAGCGGATGTACAGGGCAGCGTGGAAGCCGTAAAACAGAGCCTGATGAAGCTCACCAACGAAGAGATTGTCGTGAAATGTATTCATGGCGGCGTCGGTGCGATTACCGAGTCCGATGTTACGCTCGCTTCCGCATCATCCGCGATTATCATCGGTTTCAATGTCAGACCGGATGCGACGGCCAAAGCGATTGCGGAACGTGAAGGCGTGGACGTAAGGCTTTATAAGGTTATTTATCAGGCGATCGAAGATATTGAAGCGGCAATGAAGGGAATGCTGGATCCTGTCTTCGAAGAGAAAGTCATCGGCCATGCGGAAGTGCGTCAGATCTTTAAGGCATCTGCGATCGGTAACATTGCGGGTTCTTATGTGCTGGACGGCGAATTTCAGAGAAACTGCATGATTCGGATTTCAAGAGAAGGCGAACAGATATACGAAGGAAAACTTGCTTCTCTGAAGCGGTTTAAAGATGACGTGAAGGAAGTAAAGGCAGGCTTCGAATGCGGTCTTGTTTTTGAGGGATTTGACAAGATGCAGGAGCTTGATATCGTTGAAGCTTATATCATGGTTGAGGTACCCAGGACTTAAAGAAGCTGAAAAAGCTGTGAAAATAAGCGGAAGGGGAAATATATGCGTAAGAACAGTATTAAAAATACCCGTATCAATGGCGAGGTACAGCGGGTGCTGGCGGAGATCATCCGGGGAGAACTGAAGGATCCCCGGATCGGGGAAGTGACGTCCGTCGTTGCGGTGGAAGTTGCGCCGGATTTGAAAACCTGCAAGGTATGGATCAGCGTGCTCGGAGACGGGCAGGCGCAGACGGATACGCTTGCCGGGTTGAACAGTGCGGAAGGATTTATCAGAAACCAGCTGGCGCGGAAAATGAATCTGCGCAATACGCCGCAGTTACGGTTTATTATGGATCAGTCCATCGCATACGGGGTGAATATGTCGAAGCTGATCGACGAAGTGCAGGGAGTGAATAAGGATGGGGGTTTTTATGAAGATCATCGAGGAAGTTAAAGACGCAAAGACCATTGGAATCGGCGGCCATATCCGACCGGACGGGGATTGTGTCGGTTCCGTTATGGGATTATATCTTTATCTGAAAAAAGAACTGCCGGAAGCGCAGATTGATGTTTATCTGGAACGGCCGGCGGATATTTTCCGCTGCATTCCGGAAATTGACGTTATTAAGTCGGATTTTGAAAAAGACGTCAGACCGGATAAGAAATACGAAGTTTTTCTGGCGCTGGACTGTAATGCCGAGCGGCTTGGGCCTGTGGAAGCGTTATTCGAAAATGCCGGCAGAAGAATCAACATCGATCATCATATCAGCAATATGGGCTGCGGGGATCTCAATATTATAGAACCGGAAAAAAGTTCGACCTGTGAACTGCTTTATGAGTTGTTTGAAACGGAGCAGATCGATGAAGAAATCGCGAAGACACTTTATATCGGCATCATTCATGATACGGGTGTTTTCAAATATTCCAATACGTCTCCGCGGACGATGCGGATAGCGGCAGACCTGATTTCTTTCGGTTTTGATTTTCCGAAGCTGATCGACGAAACTTTCTATGAAAAGACGTATATTCAGAATCAGATCATGGGAAGAGCGGTGCTGGAAAGCATCCGTTTTCTGGAGGGCAGATGTATTGTCAGCATGATCGACAGAAAAACGATGAAGTTTTATCAGGCGGAACCGAAAGATCTGGACGGCATTGTCAACCAGCTCCGCATTGTAAAGGGCGTGGAATGCGCGATTTTCATGTATGAAACGGCGCCGATGGAATATAAGGTGAGCATGCGCTCCAACGGAAATGTGGACGTTGCCGAAATCGCCGTGAAATTCGGCGGCGGCGGACATGTGAGAGCGGCAGGCTGTAATATGAAGGGAACTTATTACGATACGATCAATAACCTGTCCGTACATATTGAGGAACAGCTGAAAGACAGAGAAGGCAGGATTTAGCAGGATGTATCACGGAATTATCAATATATATAAGGAAGCCGGTTATACGTCTCATGATGTTGTTGCGAAACTGCGCGGGATTCTGGGACAGAAAAAAATCGGCCATACGGGAACGCTCGATCCGGACGCAACGGGCGTGCTTCCGGTCTGTCTCGGCGTGGGAACAAAACTCTGCGATATGCTGACGGATGAAAACAAAGAATACGTCGCCCTGCTCAGGTTTGGCGTAACAACGGATACGCAGGATTTATCGGGAACAGTGCTCGACAGGCAGGAAGTAACCATTACGGATAAGCAGGCTGCGGAGATCGCAGCCGGTTTTTTGGGCACATATGAGCAGATACCGCCCATGTATTCCGCGCTGAAAGTAAACGGACAAAAGCTTTATGAACTGGCGAGGGAAGGACGGGAAGTGGAGCGGAAAGCGCGGACCGTCCGGATAGAAGAGCTGGAAATACTGAAAACGGAACTGCCGGCCATGAAGATGCGGATCGTATGTTCGAAGGGAACCTATATCAGGACGCTTTGTGACGATATCGGTAAAAAAGCGGGCTGCGGTGCGGCAATGGAATTCCTGCAAAGAACGAGGGTGGGAAAATTCCGGATAGAAAACGCACTGACATTATCCGACGTAGAAACGCTGCGCACGGACGGCGGACTGGAAGAACATATTGTGCCGCCGGATGCGGTGTTTCCCGATCTGGCGTGTGCAAAAGTACGGCAGAAGTACAGAAAGCTGCTGGAGAACGGGAACTGTCTTGCGGCCGAAATGACGGAGGACTGTAAGCGTACCGGCGACGGAGGACAGATTCGTGTTTATGACGATCAGGGGCTTTTTTTCGGCATTTACCGTTATGAAGAGCGGACGGATACTCTTTTTCCGGTAAAAATGTTCATACGATAAGCATGTGTGCTGCCCTTATGCCAGCGCATAATTTGAGTGTCTGCCCAGGCAGACGGATGGGGGTAATATGCAGATCATACAAGGAACGACAGACTTTTCCCTGCCAAAGCCGAGTGCGGTCACGATCGGGAAATTTGACGGGATGCATCTGGGACATCGAAAACTGTTTGAGCGGGTGCTGGCACAGAAGGAGAAAGGGCTTTTGGCTGTCATTTTTACATTCGACCCGGCGCCGGAGGCTTTTTTTTCGGGAAAAGAAATACAGGGACTGATGAGCCGGGAGGAAAAACTGTCGGCGTTTGAAAAAATGGGAATCGACATTCTGATAGAGTTTCCGCTGAACAGGGAAACGGCGTCAACCGAGCCGGTACGTTTTGTGCGGGAATATCTGGTGCATAAGCTGAAGGCGGCGGTTATTATCGCGGGAACCGATATTTCTTTCGGGAATAAGGGGGCAGGCGATGCCGGGCTTCTGCGGGAGCTGGCGGCAGAATGCGGATATCAGGTAGAAATTATTGAGAAAGTCAGCGTGAATGGGGAAGAAGTCAGTTCAACCCTGATCAGGGAATCGGTCGGAAAAGGCGACATGAAGAAAGCGGCGGCGCTGCTGGGTGCCCCTTATTTCGTGTGCGGTGAGGTGACGCATGGAAAACAGCTGGGACGGCGTCTTGGAATGCCGACCGTAAATCTGCTTCCTTCCCGTGAGAAGCTGCTTCCGCCGAACGGCGTTTACTATTCTGACGTGTGGTTTCGGGGAGTACGCTATGCGGCCGTTACCAATATAGGATACAAGCCCACCGTGAGCGAGGAACGGACGATTGGCGTGGAGACATACCTGTATGATTTCACGGAAGAGATTTACGGTAAGGAAATCGTTGTGGAACTGCTGGAACACAAAAGAGACGAAATGAAGTTTGACGGGGTGGAAGCGCTGAAAAAACAGATGCGGAAAGATATTGCGGAAGGAGCGGTTTATCATGGTTATTGAAGCATGTGTTTTCGGAAGCATATGTTTTCCAAAATTAGGCTTGTCATAGATTGCGATTTATTTTAGAATAAAAGAGTATGGATAATCAGGGGAAAGTACAAAGGAAGGATAAGGGCGGGACATGAATCTGGAAATCATTCTTTCGATGGCGGGCGGTCTTGGGCTTTTTCTTTTTGGCATGCGGGTCATGAGTGAAAGCATTGAGAAGGTGGCCGGCGCCAAATTGAGACAGATTTTGGAGCAGCTTACGACAAATCGTTTTACGGGTATTCTGGTGGGCGCCGTATTTACGGCGATCATTCAATCATCATCGGCCTGCACGGTCATGGTAGTGAGCTTTGTTAATTCAGGGCTGATGAATCTGTATCAGGCGGCAGGTGTTATCTTCGGAGCGAATATCGGTACGACCGTAACGTCTTTGCTTGTTTCTTTCAAACTCGAAAAAATAGCCCCTGTTATTTTATTGCTCGGCGTGATTGTCGTTATGTTCTGCAAGAAACAGAAGATAACGAAATTCGGAGAAATTATTATCGGATTTGGTATTTTATTTATGGGCCTGAGCACCATGTCGGGCGCGATGTCGGGTATGAAGGATTCCCCGGCGGTAATACATATGTTTGCGTCTCTGCAGCAGCCGGTGCTGGCGGTACTGCTCGGAGCGGTGCTGACCGCCATCATTCAGAGTTCGTCTGTTACGGTCAGTATCATGGTTCTGATGGCAAATCAGGGGCTGCTCGGCCTGGATATGTGCATGTTCATCATTCTCGGATGCAATATCGGCGCCTGCACGTCCGCGCTTCTGGCCTCTTTAACCGGTAAAAAGGATGCCAAGAGAGCCGCGTCCATTCATTTGATCTTTAATGTGATCGGAACGGTAATCGTATACATTCTCTTTCTGGTCGGCGTTCATCAGGTGGTGGCGGTTCTGTCGAACGCCGCGCATCAGGATGCGGGCCGGGTAGTGGCCTATGCGCATATCGCGATCAAGCTGTTCCAGGTGGTTGTCATGGCGCCGTTTATCGGTGCGATCGTGAAACTGACCTATGTGCTCGTGCCGGGCAGCGACAAAAAGATCGGTTACCGCGACAGCCATCAGTTGAAATATATCGGTGAAAAGGTGGTCTTCAACCCGGCAACGGCTATTGTGGAAGTAATTAAGGAGCTGGACCGTATGGCGTCTCTCGCCAGCGAGAATCTCAACCGGGCCATGAATGCGCTGATTACATTGGATGAAGAAGAAATCGCGGAAGTTTATGATGTGGAAGAAAATATTGACTTCCTGAGCCATGCCATTACGGATTATCTGGTAAAGATCAACCAGACGACCCTGCCGATCGAGGATTTGAAGAGCATCGGGGCCCTGTTCCATGTCGTCAACGATATCGAAAGAATCGGTGATCACGCCGAAAATATAGCGGATGCCGCAAAGCGGAGGAGCGATACGGGCGTCTCGTTCAGCAAAGATGCGCAGTCGGAGATGGGAATTATGCTGGATATGGTCAATACGCTGCTTCGATTCTCACTGGAAATGTTCGTTAAGAGTTCCGAAGAGCATGAAGAAGATATTAACCATCTGGAAGAGGCCATCGATGAAAAAGAGAAAGAACTGCAGAAGAAACATCTGGAACGCCTGACCAATAACGAATGCACGCCGGAAGCGGGAGTCCTTTTCTCCGATATTATTTCCGGGCTGGAAAGGGTTGCGGACCACGCGACGAATATTGCATTTGCAACGGCGGCGGCCGATACATAACGGAATGCTTTTAACTCCCGCACATGCGGGAGTTTTTCTATATGTACAGGGAAGTATTGGCAGCGTTTTTTGCGATGAATCAGTTTCACAGATATTGACAGCCTGAAATGAAATTGTTATAATAGGTTTGAAAATGTAACAATTACGTAACAAATAGGAAATAAAGTTGAGATAAACTATGCTGTAAGTGAGGTTGTGAAAAGTGAAACGTAAAGAGTTATGTTGTCTTTTGGTCTGCGCCATGTTGTGTCAGCCGCTTCAGGTTTCCGCAGCGGAACAGAAAGAAATACCCGTAACAGTCGAAGTACAGGAAGAAAATCAGGAGGCAGAGACGGAAGGAGAGCGGCTGTCCGCAGACAGTCAGGAAGGGAAGAAAGTGTCCGCGGGCCGGGAAACGGAAGCAAAAACACCTGTCAGTGTCCAGGGAGCAGAGGCGGACGGCCAGGATTCGGTGAAGTCCGTGCTCGATGAGATGTCGGCAGGCGTCGATCTGCTCGGAACAGGCATTGATATGGCCGATGCCAGCGGCATAAATCATACGGAATCAAAAGGAATGGAAAATGCCGGCATACCGGCTGATATGGGACAGGAAGCGGCAAAGGAGAACGGTACAAGCATCAGGGATGTACTCGGCGATCCGGTAGGCGTTGCCGCCGTCACGGAGTCCGGAAGCACGAGAGAAGAATACGCACAGGCTTTTGAAGACGCCAGAAATGCGAACTGGGGTTATACCAATCTGGGTATTGCCAATGTGGACAATAACCTGAATATCCGGGCAATACCGGGAGAGGATGGGAAACTGGTGGGCAAGCTGCCCAAAGATGCCGCCTGTGAAGTCATCGATTCCGACGGCACATGGGCGCATATCAAATCCGGAAAAGTCGAAGGCTATGTCAGCTGCGAATACCTGCTGACAGGGATACAGGCCAAATACAGAGCAGAAGAACTTGTCACGACGATCGCGACGGTGACGACGGACTCCCTGAAAGTACGCGCCGAAGCGAATACGGATTCGGAAGTCATTACGATGGTTCCGAACGGCGAGCAGCTGGAAGTGGCGGCTTCGGAAGGCGACTGGGTCAGAGTTTATCTGGATGATGAGGAAGTTTTTGTGTCCGCGGATTATGTACAGGTAGATGCCAGACTGAATACGGCAATTACGATGACCGAGCTTTTATACGGACAGGGCGTGTCCGATGTGAGAGTCGATCTGTGCCAGTATGCGAAAGAATTTCTTGGGAATCCTTATGTATGGGGCGGTACCAGCCTGACAAAAGGAGCGGACTGTTCCGGTTTCGTACTGAGCATTTATAAAAAATACGGCATCAGCCTGCCGCATTCCTCCAGGGCACAGGCGAACTGCGGAACGAAGATCACGCTTGCGGAAGCACAGCCGGGCGACCTGATTTTTTACGGAAAAGGAAAGACGATCAACCATGTGGCGATTTATATCGGCGGCGGCCAGGTAATCCATGCCAGCAGCCCGAAAACGGGAATCCGTATTTCCAATGCGACGTACAGGACGCCGCTCACAGTCGTGCGGATACTGCAGGTTTAGGCCGGATGTTCAAAGCGTTTAAAGCAGAGATAATTTGCGGAAAACCCGATTTCACGGTGAAAATCCCGACAGAAGGGAAAAAAGCGGCAAAGGGGAAAATTCGGATAATTTATAGCTTGCCAAGTAAAACGGTATATGGTAAAATAATCAAGTATGAATTTCAGCCGATGCTCAGAGCAGGGATGACTCCAACCCACTCCTGGCATACGGTGTTTACAGGCAGACAGGCTGCCTGAAAAGAAAGGAGAAACTATGATTTCCAAAGAAAAGAAAACTGCAATTATCAAAGAGTATGCGAGAACGGAAGGCGATACGGGTTCACCGGAAGTTCAGGTAGCGGTTCTGACGGCAAGGATTCAGGAGCTGACAGAGCATTTAAAGGCTAATCCGAAAGACCATCATTCCAGAAGAGGGCTTCTGAAAATGGTAGGCCAGAGAAGGGGTCTGCTCGCGTATCTGAAAGATAAGGATATCGAGAGATATCGTTCTCTGATCGAAAGACTGGGACTCAGAAAGTAAAAGAAAACGAGAAGGCGGGGATAAGGCTGGAGAAGTACCAGCTTTTCCGCCTTTCCTTTTTTTTCTGCTGACAATGTGACACCGGGCGGAAGAATTTTCCGAGACCACAGACATGTCCGTAACGAAAGGGGACAGGTTATGGATATATCTGTAGTTTCGGCCTCTTCTGCCTGAAATATATTATTATTTATAAGGAGAGATGGCTATGTATAAGAGTTACACAATGGAACTTGCGGGCCGTACCCTTCGCGTCGATATCGGAAGAGTCGGCAAACAGGCGAACGGATGCGCATTCATGCAGTACGGCGAAACGACCGTATTATCGACGGCAACGGCTTCGGAGAAACCGAGAGAAGGAATTGACTTTTTCCCGTGCAGCGTGGAATATGAAGAAAAACTGTATGCGGTAGGTAAAATTCCGGGCGGATTTAATAAGAGAGAAGGCAAGGCATCCGAGAATGCCGTTCTGACAAGCCGTGTCATCGACAGACCGATGCGGCCGCTGTTTCCGAAAGATTACAGAAACGATGTTACGCTGAACAATATGGTTATGAGCGTTGACCCGGCATGCCGCCCGGAACTTGTAGCGATGCTCGGCACGGCGATCGCTACGTGCATTTCCGATATTCCTTTCGACGGCCCCTGTGCGATGACGCAGATGGGTATGGTGGATGGAGAATTTATCGTCAATCCGTCTCAGGAACAGTGGGACAAGGGTGATCTGAAAATGACCGTTGCATCCACGGCCGAGAAGGTTATGATGATCGAAGCCGGTGCAAATGAGGTTCCGGAAGCGCGGATCATCGAGGCGATTTATAAGGCTCATGAGATTAACCAGACGATTATCGCGTTCATCAATCAGATCGTTGCGGAAGTCGGCAGACCGAAACATACGTATGAAAGCTGTGCGATTCCGGAAGAAATGTTCGAAGAGATGAAGAAAATCGTGACGCCGGAAGAAATGGAAACGGCAGTATTTACGGATGAAAAGCAGGTTCGTGAAGAAAATATCAGAAACATCACCGAAAAGCTGGAAGAGGCTTTTGCGGAAAACGAGGATTATCTGGCTGTTCTCGGTGAAGCGGTTTACCAGTATCAGAAGAAGACCGTGCGCAAGATGATTCTGAAAGACCATAAACGTCCCGACGGCCGTGAACTGACACAGATTCGTCCGCTGGCGGCGGAAGTCGATATCATTCCGAGAGTGCACGGCTCCGCGATGTTTACCCGCGGACAGACACAGATCTGCAACGTATGTACGCTGGCTCCCCTGTCCGAAGTACAGCGGGTGGACGGGCTGGATGAAAACGTAACGGCTAAAAGATATATGCACCACTATAATTTCCCGTCTTATTCCGTAGGCGAGACAAAAGTAAGCCGCGGACCGGGAAGAAGAGAGATCGGGCATGGTGCGCTTGCAGAGCGTGCGCTGATTCCGGTACTTCCTTCCGAAGAGGAATTTCCGTATGCAATCCGTACCGTATCCGAGACATTTGAGTCCAACGGTTCTACTTCGATGGCTTCCACCTGTGCGTCCTGTATGTCTCTGATGGCGGCTGGCGTGCCGATTAAGAAGATGGTGGCGGGTATTTCATGCGGCCTCGTGACAGGAGATACGGACGACGATTTCGTACTGCTTACCGATATTCAGGGACTGGAAGATTTCTTCGGGGATATGGACTTTAAGGTAACGGGTACGCATGACGGAATCACTGCAATTCAGATGGATATTAAGATTCATGGCCTGACAAGACCTATCGTGGAAGGCGCGATTGCGAGATGCCGCGAAGCGAGAGAGTTCATCATGTCGGACTGCATGGTTCCTGCGATTGCGGAGCCGAGAAAAGAAGTCGGACAATATGCGCCTAAGATCATATCCGTTCAGATCGATCCGGAGAAGATCGGCGACGTGGTAGGACAGAGAGGTAAGACGATCAATGAGATCATTGCCCGCACAGGCGTTAAAATCGATATAACGGATGACGGCCAGGTATCCGTATGCGGTACCGACAAAGAGATGATGGACAAGGCCGTGGAGATGGTCAAGATCATCGTAACGGATTTCGAAGAAGGACAGATTTTCAAGGGTACCGTTGTCAGCATCAAAGAGTTTGGTGCATTCATCGAGTTTGCACCGGGCAAAGAAGGCATGGTTCACATTTCCAAGATTGCGCGTGAGCGTATCAACCATGTGGAAGATGTCCTGACCCTCGGCGATAAGGTGACCGTTGTCTGCCTCGGCAAAGACAAGATGGGCCGCATCAGCTTTTCCATGAAGGATGTGGCGCAGGTTTAAGCGCGATGGCCGTAAGCTGTAAAATGAAGTAACGGCATACAGACATATAAGAGAAAAATGAAAAGCCGCCATGCGGATGGACTGTTTTCCATACCGTGCGGCGGCCTTTTGCCGTTCTGTCAGAAAAAGAACCGGCCGCATGGACCGGTTCTTAATGGGGTATCTCTATCCTTTGTAAAAAAGGTTAGATGCTTTCATGGAAAGTACGGCTGATAACGTCTGCCTGCTGTTCCGGTGTCAGTTTGATGAAATTAACCGCATAGCCGGAAACGCGGATTGTCAGCTGCGGATAATTCTCCGGATGTTTCTGCGCATCGAGAAGCATATCGCGGTTTAATACGTTTACGTTCAGATGATGACCGCCCTTTGTTGCGTATCCATCCAATAAAGAAACTAAATTGTCTACCTGTGCTGTGTTCTGTGCCATACAAAATCCCTCCTGTTATGTTATAATAAAAATAGTAATCATTACTGTTTCTATTTATATAATACCAAATTATCAGAGAATGTCTATAATAATTTCAAAAAAAATTGTATTTTATCAGATACATTTTAAAAAGAAAATGGCTGTTTCTATGAAAAAAATGTGAAAAATCTTAAATATGTATGGAAATGATTGACAAAGGGAAGCAATTTAAGGTATCTTGAAACAGACAAATGTGATGAAACGGGGTAACAAAATTGGAAGAAGAAAAGACAGGAATTTCACAGGAAGAATATGACAACCTGATCAAACCATATGAAGAGGCGCTGACAATTATTCAGATACGGCTGGACAGCCTGAATGCGGAGTATCGGAGCAGGAGCCGGGAGTATCCAATACATAATATCCAACAGCGAATCAAAAGCAAACCCAGCATTATGAAGAAGCTGGAGAAGAAAAATCTGCAGGTATCCGCGACCGTGGCGCGGGATGAGCTGACCGATATTGCGGGAATCCGGGTAATCTGCTATTTTGAAGATGATATTTACAGCGTCGTATCGGCTATTCGAAAGCAGACAGGCATTCTGGTGATCAGGGAACGGGACTATGTGCAGAATCCGAAGGAAAACGGTTATAAGAGCTATCATATTGTGGTAGGCGTTCCGGTGTACACGCTGGAAGAGACGCAGTATTATCCGGTGGAAGTCCAGATTCGGACGATTTCAATGGATTTCTGGGCGAGTATGGAACACAGAATCTGCTATAAAAACGGAAAAAATCAGGAAGTGTCCGACGAAAAACGGGCGATATTAAAAGGATTTGCGGAAGAACTCCGGAAAATAGAGGTCAGTATGTACAAACAGACATAGGGCGGAAAGTATCGGGAGGGAAAGCATTGAGATCGGTGCAGGCGGCCTGAGCCGCGAGCCGCGTGAAGCCGTCTGACCTGACAGAATCACCCGCAGGGCGATTCTGTCGCGGAACCGGCTTTACAGAACCGATTAAAAATGGCCGTTATATTTCTCTTCGCAATATTTACAGCGGTAGATTTCGTTTTCTTCATCGGTGAGGACGAAGATGTGGGGAAGCTCCTGCTCGATGGAGGTAATACATCTGGGATTTTTGCACTTGATGATGTTTTTGATTTCCTTTGGCAGGGTCAGTTCTTTTTTATCTACGAGTTTTCCGTCCTTGATGACGTTGATGGTGATGTTATGGTCGATGAAGGCGAGAACATCCAGATCCAGCGTGTTGATATCGCATTCCACCTTGAGAATATCTTTTTTGCCCATCTTATTGCTGCGTGCGTTTTTGATGATCGCTACCATGCAGTCCAGTTTATCCAGCTGCAGATGATGATAGATAGAGAGGCTTTTTCCGGCTTCGATGTGGTCGAGAACGAAGCCTTCTTCAATTTTTCCCACGTTTAACATAATGATTACTCCTTTCCATGCTGCGATTCCATCGTTTCAATATCGATATCGAGAAGCGTAAGAATCAGCGCCATCCTTACATAAACACCGTACTGCACCTGCTTAAAATAGACGGCCCGCGGATCATCGTCCACTTCGACGGAAATTTCGTTTACGCGCGGAAGCGGATGCAGCACGAGCATGTCCTTTTTGGCGGGAGCCATTTTGGCTTTGTTTAAGATATAAAAGTCTTTCAGTCTCACATAATCTTCTTCGTTGAAAAAACGTTCCCGCTGCACCCTTGTCATATAGAGCAGGTCCAGGTCGGGCATACATGTTTCCAGGCGGATGACTTCTTCATAGGAGATGCCTTTTTCGGTCAGCATGTCCGTAATATAGTCCGGAACCTTTAATTCCGGCGGAGAGATGAAAACAAAGTGGATATCCGGGTAGCGGACGAGCGCGTTGATTAAGGAATGTACGGTGCGGCCGAATTTTAAGTCGCCGCAGAGGCCGATCGTGAAATGACCCAGGCGTCCTTTCATGGAACGAATCGTCAGCAGGTCCGTCAAAGTCTGCGTCGGGTGCTGGTGTCCGCCGTCTCCGGCATTGATAACCGGAATGGAGGACTTGTCCGCAGCCACCATTGGAGCGCCTTCTTTGGGATGGCGCATGGCGCAGATATCGGCAAAACAGGAAATAACCCGGATTGTATCGGAAACGCTTTCGCCTTTGGAAGCCGAAGAAGAACCGGCGTCCGAAAAGCCCAGAACCTGGCCTCCCAGACTGAGCATGGCGGACTCAAAACTGAGCCTCGTGCGGGTGCTCGGTTCATAGAAGCAGGTTGCCAGCTTTTTGCCTTCACAGGCATGGGCGTACTTTGCGGGATATTTTTCAATATCGTTTGCAAGGTCGAAGAGGGAATCCAGTTCCTCTACCGTAAAATCAAGTGGATTCATAAGATGTCTCATTGGCATGGTACTCCTTTCAGTTACATGATTGCCACAGCCGCCTGAAAAATGCGGGGCGGCCGGTGAAACGTTAAAAAAATAGAAGAGAGGATATCCCTTCTATTTTTTACTTTTACGATATAAAAGATAACAGATCATCCACCGGTTTTCTTCTCGGAGCAGCAGGAGCCTCCGCAGCGTAACCGACGGGAATCAGAGCGACAAGTTCACGGTCTTCCGGAATCTGAAGAAGGGCTTCGATTTTATCCTGATCAAAAATACCCAAAATAACGGAACCGATGCCTTTTTCATAAGCGGCCAGACAAAAGGTCTGGGATGCGATGCCGGCATCGAACATCTGCCAGGTATCTTTCCGGGGAGTGGTAAAAGAACCGTCCCGTTCGTATCCGCACCGGTTTTTTATGACGGTGACGGCAATTAACATTGGAGCGTTTTCAATGATTTTACCGTTGTTGGGAAAAGAAGTGGTGCCTTCCGCGGCAATCCGGTCTTTCAGCGCTCCTTCGATTGCGATATAGCGGGCAATCTGCGTATTCTTCCAGCTTGGCGCGTAAGAAGCGGTTTCGATAATCTCGGATAACAGTGCGTGGTCAATTTTCTCTTCTTTGAACTGACGGATGCTTCTGCGTTCTTTGATACATTCCTGTGCTGTCATAAAAAACCTCCCTTTCTGCCTGGCCTGCAATCCGGCCGGGATATACTGATTGTTGCGATCTGTCTGATACGTTTCACAATATTTTGTATATCATACCATAAAGAGGCGGGCGTTGCAATGCAAAATTGATTTAACTTGCGGGATGTATTTAAGTTGTGGAATGTCTGCGGATATGCTATATTATTACATGAGTAACTAACAGAACGGGTAAGAAAGGCGGAAAGATACATGGCATATCAGGAAAGAAAAAGGTGGCTGTTTTTCGGGCTTCCATTCACATTTACGAAGTATACGGTAGAAGACGATGTGATTACGATTAACAGCGGTCTGCTTCATACACATGAAAATGACTGTTATATGTATAAAGTGCAGGACGTGGAGCTGGAGGCGAGCCTCGGGGAAAGAATCTTCGGGCTCGGAACGGTAGTCTGCTATACGGGAGATACGACGCATCCGAAACTGCTTCTGGAGCATATTAAAAATGCGAAAGAGATCAAAGATTACATTTTAAAGGAATCGGAAGAGGCGAGAAGAAAGCGCCGTACCTTAAATACGCTGGATATCGGTTCCGGCGCGGCGGATTTGGACGATCCAAATGACTAAGACCGTCCCGACAGTCTGTCGCTTTCCCGAAGCAGCCTTTCGAATAACAATCCTGAAAGAAACCAGCAGGGTGCGTAGTCGAGGCGGATGACCTGACCGACGTTCCATCTGGATTTCTCATAATTCCAGGGACAGAGCCCCTTTTTGCGCAGCAGGATGCCGGAGGTAAATTCTCCCAGGAAGATGATGCCGGTATAGACAAAACCGCGGAATATGAAGTTTTTATTTTTCAGCAGACGGCATACAGGGGCTAAAAATGCTGCCATTCCATAGATGGGGAACATCCAGATCGAAGTGATGCCGGATAACTTAAAGTCCCTTCTGCGGAAAGAGTGAAAAGCGGTGAACAGGATTTCCAGGCACCAGCCGAGCAGTCCACAGTGAATGAAGTTGTGAAGAAAGTTTTTCATAGAATGAGGGTTGCCGGATTTTATGGGAATATACATCAATAACAGCAGATATTTTAAGAAACGAATGTCTGGCAGAACGGACGGATGGGTGAGCAATGAATTATAAAGAAGCAATGGAATATGTGGACGGCCTGAAACGTTACGGATGTGTTCCCGGACTTTCGAGTATCCGGGAGCTATGCGCGCGGCTTCAGAATCCACAGGACCGGCTCCGGTTCGTACATATTGCGGGAACCAACGGAAAGGGCTCCGTGCTCGCTTATGTTTCGACGATACTGCAGGAGGCCGGATATAAGGTTGGCCGGTATCTGACGCCTGCGCTCTCCGATTATCGGGAGCGTTTTCAGATCAACGGAAGAATGATTCCGAAAAATCAGTTCGGCGGATATCTGGAACAGGTGAAGGAAGCGGCGGAGCGGATGGAAGCGGAGGGCCTGCCGCATCCGACCCAGTTTGAAGCGGATACGGCGCTTGCCTTTTTGTATTTTCTGGATAAAAAATGTGATATCGTCGTGCTGGAATGCGGTATGGGAGGGCTGGAAGATGCCACCAACCTGATTAAAACGACGATCTGCGCGGTATTTGCGTCCGTCAGCATGGACCATATGGAAGCGCTGGGCGGTTCCCTTGAGGAAATTGCACGGCAGAAAGCCGGAATCATCAAAGAAAACTGTACGGTCATATCCTGCGGGCAGAAAGAAGAAGTAATGGAGACGATCCGCCGGGAAGCGGAGAAGAAGGGATGCCCGCTGCGGATTGCCGACGGGAACGATGCGAAATATGTGAAATACGGGCTGTCAAAACAGCGTTTTACTTACGGCGGGCATAAAGATCTGGAAATTACGCTGGCCGGACGGCACCAGATAGCCAATGCGGTTCTGGCGGTGGAGGTTTCGGAGGCGCTTGAAGCGGCGGGATTTGTTATTCCGGAGCGGGCGCTGCGGGAAGGACTTTCTGCGGCCAAATGGCCCGGAAGATTCAGCATAATGGGTAAAAATCCGCTGTTTGTCCTGGATGGCGCGCATAACGAGGATGGGGCAAAGATGCTGGCGCAGTCCGTCGAATACTATTTTTCTCATAAAAAAATCATTTATATTATGGGAATTTTGGCGGATAAGGAGTATGATAAGATTATAAGGATAACGGCTCCTTATGCGGAGCAGATCATTACGGTAACGCCGCCTCACAATCCGAGGGCGCTCGGCGGTTATGAGCTGGCAAAGGCGGCAAGGGAATATCATTCGGGAGTGACGGTGGCGGACAGTCTTCAGGAGGCTGTGGAAATGGCCTGTCTGCTGGCAGGCGGAGATAGAAATACAGTTGTTATTGTATTTGGTTCCCTCTCGTTTCTCGGTGAGATGATGAATATTATAGAACATAGAGACGCGATCAGGAGAGACTTTCATGGTAGATCAGAATAAAATCAGGGAAGCGGTAAAGCTGTTTCTGGAAGGCATCGGAGATGTGCCTGACAGGGAGGGACTTGCCGAAACGCCTGACAGGATAGCCCGCATGTGTACGGAAATTTTTGCGGGGATGGAAGAGGATGTTTCCGAACATCTTTCCAAAACGTTTGTTATAGAAAAGAATGAAATGGTAGTGGAAAAGGATATTGTGTTTTATTCCGTCTGTGAACACCACCTTCTGCCTTTCTACGGAAAGGCGCATATCGCCTATATACCGGACGGCAGGGTGGCAGGACTGAGCAAACTGGCGCGGACTGTGGAAGTCTATGCCAGAAGGCCGCAGATTCAGGAACAGATGACGGGGCAGATCGCGGAAGCCGTTATGCGGTATTTAAAGCCGCAGGGTGTTATGGTAATGGTGGAGGCGGAGCATATGTGCATGACGATGCGCGGCGTAAAAAAGCCGGGAAGCAGGACGGTGACGGTTTCCAAACGGGGATGCTTTGAAGAAGACCATCGTCTGCAGGACACTTTTTTCCGCATGATACGGGAATGGTAATAAAGGTAAATCCAGATTTAATAAATAAAATATTCCAAATAGGGAGAAAGGAGATTGATAGAAGATGAAAATAGGGTCGAAAGAATTTGCATCAAAAGGAAAAACATATGTTATGGGAATCCTGAATGTGACGCCCGATTCTTTTTCGGACGGCGGTAAGTTCAATCAACTGGATGCGGCTCTTTATCATGTGGAAGAAATGATCGGAGAAGGAATGGATATTCTGGATATCGGCGGGGAATCCACGAGGCCCGGCCATACGATGGTATCTGAGGAGGAGGAGCTGAACCGTGTCGTGCCCGTGATCGAACAGGTTAAGGCCAGATTTGATATTCCGATTTCTCTGGACACCTGTAAGAGCAGGGTGGCCAGCGCGGGCATTGCGGCCGGCGTGGATCTAATCAATGACGTATGGGGATTCAAATATGACGGAAATCTTGCAAAAATTGTGGCGGATGCCGGTATTTCCTGCATTCTGATGCATAACCGCAAGGAGCCTGATTATACGGATTATATGCAGAACGTGCTGGAAGATCTGGCGGAGAGCGTGCAGACGGCCCGCCTTTCAGGGATTGCGGACGAAAAGATCCTGTTAGATCCGGGCGTTGGCTTTGGCAAGACCTATGAGAACAATCTGGAAATCATAAATAAACTGGAAATTCTGCACAGCTTTGGTTATCCGCTTGTGCTTGGCACGAGCAGAAAATCTGTGATCGGGATAACGCTCGACCTGCCTGTATCGGAACGGCTGGAAGGTACTTTGGTAACAACTGTTATTGCTGTGATGAAAGGGGCCATGTTTGTACGCGTCCACGATATCAAAGAGAATGTCAGGGCAATTAAAATGGCGGAAGCGATTATAAGTAAATAATATGACACAGGTGTCACGAACAGAGAGTATAGCGGGAAGGATGGAACAAGATGGACGAGATTATTATTGAGAATCTGAAAGTTTTTGCGTATCACGGAGTATATCAGGAAGAAAACGAGAAAGGGCAGAATTTTTATGTCAACGCGGTTCTCTATACGGATACGGGAAAAGCCGGGAGGGAAGATAACCGCGAGATGACGACGAGTTACGGCGATGTATGCCAGTTTATCCACCAGTTTGTGGGTGAGAATCTTTTTAAACTGATTGAAACCCTGGCGGAAAGAACGGCGGAGGCGGTTTTATCGCACTTCCCGCTGCTAGAAGGCATTACGCTGGAAATCCGGAAACCGGAAGCGCCGATTGACCTGGAGTTTGAATCGGTTTCCGTTAAAATTACCCGCATGTGGCACAATGTATGCCTGGCAACGGGCTCCAATCTGGGCAACCGCCCCAAGTTTATCAAAGATGCCATTGAAGCAATCGATCTCGATGAGAAATGCAAGGTCATCAAGAGTTCGGAGCTGGTACGTTCCCGTTCCTACGGAAATGTGGAGCAGGGAGAATTTTTTAACGGCGCCTTGTTGATCAGGACTTTGTATTCACCGGAAGAACTGCTGGTACGGCTGCATGAAATTGAAGACGCGTCGGGCAGACAGCGGGTTAAGCATTGGGGACCAAGAACGCTGGATTTGGATATTATTTTCTATGACGATATGATTCTGGATACGGATACGCTGCAGATTCCCCACATCGATATGCACAACAGGGATTTTGTGCTGGAGCCGTTATCGCAGATCGTACCGTATAAGATTCACCCGGTATTCGGGAAATCCGTGATTCAGTTATATGAAGAAGTACAGAAGACAGGAGAAAGATATGTCATCGACTCAGAATATATACAGTAGGCCAATGCAGAAAGCGGAGGCCGAAGCTGTGTACAACGGACGCGGCCGCCGGGATTTTCCGCCGGATGAACGGAAGCCGTTTTCCATGATCGAATCATTGATGGATAACGGATGTTACGAATGCTGCGGATTTTATGAAAAAGCGGACGATTCGTTATGTGCTTATGCTTTTATGATGACCGATCAGGAAACAAACATGCTGCTGTTGGATTATTTCGCTGTCTGTGAGGAAGTTCGCGGGAAGGGGTATGGAAGCATTGCCCTGGAATTGTTAAAAGCAGATTATATGAATTGGGGCGGCATGCTTTTTGAAGTGGAGGATGACGACGCGGCTGAAACGGAGGCGGAAAAGCGATTGCGCCGCAGGAGAATTTCTTTTTACGAAAAGAACGGCGTCCTTATGACCAGCCAGAGAAGCCGGGCATTTGACGTTGATTTCAGGCTGATGGTGATGAATCTGGGGAAGACGGCAACGGATGATAACATAGGTTATTTGATAAGCTCCATGTACAGGAAGATGCTGCCGGACAACCTTTTCAGAGAACATTTCCGACTGCGGTAGAAGAACGTAACAAATGTTGTCAAAACAGGATTTAATATAATAGATATTTTTTGGAAGAAAGGAATCCGTGGGGTTCCTTTTTACTTTTGAAAAAATCCTTGACTTTAAAATCTTACAAATGTAATATATAAAAACAAACTTATCTTCCGCAGACGAAGGGATCGGGTGATTTACTGTCCGCGGAGGAGGAAAGGGATTAGATATGTCAGGGAATGTCCGTCTGTTTATGCTGCAGGCCGTTATGGTGTCAATCTGTGTGTTTCTCGTGTACCGCCTGTGGGAACTCCAGATTGTGAACGGGCCGAAATATGCCGAAGATTATGAATTGAAGATAACGCGCACGGTGCGGGAAGGCAGTACACGGGGCAATATCTATGACTGTAACGGAGAGGTGCTGGCGTATAATGAACTGGTATTTATCGTTACGATGATAGATAACGGGGATTATTCTTCGGGGCGGGAACGACAGCTTTCTCTGAACAGCATGATATACCGCGTGATTGGGAAACTGGCAGAAAAGCGTGAACAGGTCAATAATGAGCTGAAAATTGCGGTGGGAGCGGACGGCAGATTTGAGTATACCGTGAGCGGAAGCGCCCTGCAGCGTTTTTTGGCGGATATTTTCGGGAAAGCGGATCCGGAAGATCTGACGTCGGAACAGAAGCGCATGAGTGCGGATGAAATCATCGACTATCTGGCCCAGGATCGGAACTTCGCGCTTTATGGGGAAGGAAAAAAGCCTTATTCGGCGGAAGAACTGCGGGAATACGGTCTGCCGGAAGCATTTACGAAAGAGGAAATGCTGGCAATTCTGGGAATCCGGTATATGCTGTCGGCCAATGCGTACAGAAAATATGTGCCGGTTATTCTGGCCAGGAATGTATCGGAAGAAACGGCTGCTTATATTCTGGAAAATAACCAGTCCCTGACGGGAATCGATATCGATCAGGACTGGGAAAGAGTCTATACCGGCGGCGAGGCGTTTTCCGGGATTCTGGGCTATACCGGCAGGATTTCGGCCAAAGAGCTGGAAGATTATGCGGATTCCGGCAGAAATTATACGGTCGATTCCGTAGTGGGGAAAGCCGGCATCGAACAGTACCTGGAAGAAGAATTGCAGGGAATCGACGGGGAAAAACAGATCATGGTGAACAATGTGGGAAAAATCATCGGAGAAGAACGGATTCTGCGGGAAACGGTCAGCGGGAAGGATGTGTACCTTTCCATCGATAAGAATCTTCAGATTGCCGTATACGAAATACTGGAGAAGAAACTGGCGGAAATTATTGCGGATCATTTAATCGATGCGAAGACCTTTGATAAAACGGCCATTGCGGATACGACGGATATCCGCATTCCCATTTATGATGTTTATATGGCGTTAATCGATAATCAGATCATCCGGCTGCCGGCGTCGGACATATCCGGCCTGACAAGACTGGAGCAGCAGCTTTTGGAAAAACTGGAGCAGAAGCGGGAAGAAGTTTTAAAGGCCATAGGGGATATCCTGCTGGACGGGCGGACGGATTACAGGAATTTGCCAGAGGAGATGCAGACATATTTGCGGTATCTCATTTTCGAGAGCGGTTTTCTGTACGAAGAGGCGGCCGGGCAGAGCGGGAAGACATTAACGGACCGGCAGAGCGCCGGCATCAAAGAATTTCTGTTTTATGCGGCCGACCAGGGCTGGATTGCGGCGGAATTTCCGGAAGCCGGGAAGAAATACCTGACGAGGGACGAATTGTATGTTTTTTTGAGCGAAATGATTTTGGATTTAATAACAAATGATATTAAATTCGAAGAACTGCTCTTGAAGCAGATGATTCTGGAAGATCGGATTTCAGGAAAGGAAATATGCGGGCTGTTATACGATCAGGGCGTTTTGTCCGGGACGGATGACGATTATGAAAAACTCGTATCGGGAGAGATCGGCACATTTTCCTTTCTGAAAAAGAAAATAGAACAGTTGGAAATCACGCCGGCCCAGCTGGCGCTGGATCCCTGTTCGGCGTCGGCTGTCGTCGTAAACCCGGAAAACGGGAAAGTTCTGGCGCTTGTATCTTATCCGGGATATGATAATAACCGGCTGGCGAATCAGATGGATACGGCCTATTATAACCGGCTTCTGAACGACCGTTCCCTTCCGCTTTATAACAGGGCCGCACAGCAGCTGACCGCGCCCGGTTCGACCCTGAAACCGGTAACGATTGTTGCGGGATTACAGGAAGGCGTTATTTCTTCGGATACATCCGTTTTCTGCGACGGAATTTTTGATAAGGTGGAGCCGGGGCTGAAATGCTGGAAACATACCGGACATGGCAGCGTGGACGATGCGCGGAGCGCGCTGGCATTTTCCTGCAACGATTATTTGTGCGAAATCGCATACCGGCTTGGAACCGGGCCGGACATGACATATTTGGACGGCGCCGCGCTGTCAAAGCAGCGGGAATATGCGTCGCTCTTTGGACTGGATGAAAAATCCGGCGTGGAAATTGCGGAGTCGGCGCCCCATGTGACGGACGCTTACGGCATTCCTTCCGCGATCGGTCAGGGGACTCATAATTACGCGACCGTGCAGCTTGCGCGGTATGTGAATGTGATCGCTTCCGGAGGGGATATTTTTTCGCTGTCCCTGATTCAGGGCATTGCCGATGCGGACGGGAATTTTACGGAAAAAGAGGCGGTGACGGCAGGAAGGGTGGAAGTGCCGGATTCGGTGTGGGAGACGGTCGGTTCCGGGATGCAGCAGTTTGCCCGGAGCAATACGGTTTTCAGGGATTTTGAAATTTTGACAGCCGGGAAGACCGGAACCGCTCAGGAGTCGGGAGACAGGCCGGATCACGCATTGTTTGTCGGGTATGCGCCGGCCGATGCGCCGGAAATCACAATCGCGGTGCGTATCGCGAACGGGTATGCTTCTTCGAATGTGACGGCGGTGGGAAGAAGTATTTTTGCATATTATTTTGGTCTGGAGGATACGGGAGATGTTTGATCTGATGCAGGCAAATGTCATGGAGCAGATTTTCGGGGATGGTTCCGTTTATTCGGAAAAGACGAGAGAGGCGCTGAAAGAAGCTATGCTGGTGCAGGAAGCGGGTGGAGACGATATTCGCATATACGGGAAGACCGGAATGGGAAAAGCGGACGGAATCGTCGTTGACGCATGGTTTACGGGCTTTGCCGAACGCCCGGACGGAGCGCTTTATTATTGTGTGTATCTCGGAAGAACGGATGGAATGAACGTAACAAGTACGGGAGCCAGAGAGATCGCGCTCCGGCTCCTGGCGGATTACTGAGACTTCTATTTCTGCCTGTTTGCGGCCAGAGAATAAACAAAACAACCGGCCAGCGCAACAAATACCAGACCAATGATGATAAACTCCACAACGCCCATTTTCAACCCTCCCCGTTACCTGTGTTCGTACCAGATTCCACCAAAAAATCCGATCACGACAACGACAATCGCGATCACAGACCAGATATCCAGCTGCATTTTGATTTCCTCCCCCGCAGTTCTTTCTTGGTATGCCGTTACCGGACACCCTCCTTTTACACACCAAAAGCTTAGCACAGATTGTATCATTTTCCTAACGGACAGGGCGGTTCTTAGCGTAACTCTAACAGATTCTTTTCATTTTGTTAGCGGATTCTTTGCGCGGTCTTAACATGGCGCACAGTTCCGGTATGGTCTTAGCATGACGCGCAGTTTTGGCATGGTCTTAACATGGCGCACAGCCCTGGCATGGCTTGACAACGCGGAGCGCGTCTTTTATAATATTTCTATTACACTTGTAAGAACAGGGGGATTTGAATGATGAAAGCGCTGCCGCAGATTTCCGAAGCCGAATTTGAGGTGATGAAAATTGTATGGAAACATGCGCCGATTAATACGAATGAAATTACGGAATATCTTGTCCGGACGACGGACTGGAGTCCCAAAACCATACAGACGCTGATCAAACGTCTTGTTACAAAGGGGGCGCTTTCCTATGAGAAGCAGGGCCGTGTATTCGTTTATACGCCGCTCGTGGGAGAAGATGAGTATATCGGGCAGGAGAGCAGTTCTTTTCTGAACCGGTTTTACGGCGGCAATATTACGTCCATGCTGTCCGCTTATATCGACGGAAACCGGCTTTCGGAAAGTGAAATCGATACGCTGCGCGCCCTTTTGTCCAAAGATTCCCGTGAAGGAGAAACGTAATATGGCAGATTTTACGCTTCGTTTTTTTCTGTGCAATGGTCTGATTTGTCTGTTGATCGGATTGTTTGCTCTGGCCAGATTTTTACTGAAAAACAGTCTGACAAGCCGTATGCGGTATCATATGTGGTTTTGGCTGCTCGGTCTTTTGACGGTTCCCTTCTGGCCGTTTCGGGCGGGATGGAAGATGCCGCATCCGTCATGGTTTGACGGCGTCGGTAAAGTCTTTGTCGCCGCCGGGGCCGTTATGGGAGGAAATACCGCATCCGGGCCGGTTTCCGCAGGCTGGATGAACGATATCGGCATATCGGTGAGCCGGAATGCGCCTTCGGCCGTTGGAAGGATACTTTGTCTTATATGGATGGCGGGAATGTTTGTCATGACATGTTTCGTGATCAAAGCGCTGCTTCGTTTTCGGTCCTTACGGAAATCTTCGCTGCCGCTGCAGAATCCGGCCGTTTATGAGCTGTACCTTGCGTGCCTGGCAAAACTGAAAATCAGAAGGCGCATTCCTGTCCGCAGCACGGCGTTTCTGCGCTCTCCGGTGATCGCCGGTTTCCTGAGACCCTGCGTTTATCTGCCGATTCACCTGATTTCCGACTGCCGGGAAAAAGATATCCGGTATATGCTGCTGCATGAACTGCAGCACTATAAGCATAAGGACGCCCTTGCCAATTACGCGATGAACATCGCGGGGATCGTATACTGGTTTAATCCGTTTGTGTGGTATGCGCTGCGGGAAATGAAAAACGACAGGGAGATGGCCTGCGATACGTCGGTTTTACGGATACTGCCGGAAACCGCCTATAAAGAGTATGGAAATACGCTGCTCAATTTTACGGAAAAAATATCCCTGACCCCGTATCCTTTTGCGACGGGAATCAGCGGCAGCATGAAGCAGATGAAAAAAAGGATATTGAACATTGCAGACTATCGTCCGGCCTCTTTCCGGGAAAAGATGCGTGGTGCGTTTGCCTGTGCGGTCATTGTGCTTCTTTTATCGGGCGCCGTTCCGTCACTGGCGGTACGGGCTTATAATAACGATCGTTATTATTTTTCGGAAGAGGAAAACAATATTGTATGGATGGATTTAAGCGGGACGTTTGACGGATACGACGGCTGTTTTGTGCTATATGACGACGAGGCGGAGACATGGCGTATTTACGGACGGGATGCGGCGGTTACGCGTATTCCGCCGGCCTCTACCTTTAAAATTTTCAGCGCGTTGTTTGCGCTTGAATCCGGCGTGATTACACCGGAACAGTCTCTGATTCCCTGGGACGGACAGAACCGCAGGTATGAGCATTGGAATGAAGATCAGACGCTTTTTTCCGCCATGCAGGACTCCGTTACATGGTACTTCCAGGCGCTGGATGCGCGGACAGGGATGTCTGAGACAGAAGCGTATATCCGGGAAACCGGATATGGTAATCAGACCGTGGGGAAAGACGTCTCTTCATACTGGATGGACGACACACTGAGAATATCGCCGGTCGAGCAGATTGAAATGCTGCGGAAACTGTACGATAACCGGTTCGGGTTTTCTCCTGAAAATGTCGAAGCCGTAAAGAAATCAATCTGCCTGTATGATTCCGGGGAAACGGCCCTTTATGGAAAAACGGGAACGCAGGAGGCGGACGGCCGGAATATTTCCGGCTGGTTTGTCGGATATCTGGAAAAAGACGGACGCACATTTTTCTTTGCGGCCAATATCCGGAGCGAAGAAAAGGATGCCGCTGCGGCGCAGGCATCCGGGCCTGCCGCCGCGGAGCTGACTTTTTCGATTCTTTCCGATCTGGGATTATAAGACAGTATTGCATCATCAGATTTGTTTTCGGAAATGGCGCAGCCTGCAAAGAGAGTATATAGATTTTCGGTTTGGGATGTTGACTATTAAGGAAAGACCGCTGGCCAGCTTCCGGCCTTTAGCTTTGCTTCCATCAGATGATAGATACGGTCGATGTCCGTGTAGAAAAGAGGGATACCGCGTTTGTGAAGACGGATATTGTATCTTAAATTATTTGCGATTAGTTTTGCCGTGGAATCATGCAGGGATAATGGAACCCCTTTGCTTGGAACTTACAGGAACCATCCAGTAAATTTCGGGATTATGGGAATCCTGAATGGCAAGGTAATGGGGGCGGCAATTCCCGTCTTCCTTGTTTGCCATCAGTGAGTTATCCTGTACTTCTTCAAAAAGGTATCAGTAAAAATCCCCACCACGGAGGGTGGGGATAAATGTTCGCACCGAATAATTTATATCCCGCACCATCGGTAAGCGGGAACATTTGACGCACTGAATAACTTATATCCCGCACCATCAGTAAGCGGCAACATTTTCCGTATTTTTATTATACCCAGAAAATACTTAAAAAGCAACGATATATTTTAAATTCAGTCGGTACCGCCCTTCATCGCCGCTTCCGATGCCGCATCGAAAGTCGTAACATATACGTTGCCGAAAGTACTTGTTTTATACACCGGGACGGAGGCGCCGTACTGGTTAAAGTAGACATACTGGGAGGTAATATTGATATTTTCATAAACGCCGTCGGCCACCACTTCGGGATTGCTGCCGTCCGCATACATTCTTTTTAAAGCCGGTTCCGTTTTGGAACTTTTCTGGTAATAGATGTAACCGGAATAAATATTGAAGAAATCAACCCGGTCGTTTGTCAGTACTTCGATCACATCGTCCGACATGTTATAGCGGCACAGGCGGTAATTATTCTGTACGTCCATATAGTAAACATAACCGTCCAGAAAGACCGGATTCCAGATATCGCCCGGCCAGACGGAAGTGATCGTATCGTTTGCCGTATTTAACGTATAAAGTTCATGGTCGTCTTCCGTGCCGTTGAAATAAATCAGGCCGTTGACATAAGAGGCCGGATTGATCACATAATCCGCAATTTCGGTCTTGTCTGATTTATCGATTTTGATCTTTGTAAGCACCGTTCCCGTTTTGTTGTTATAATCCTGATAATAGAGATAATTGCCGCATAACTGCATGGTAACGGCAAACGTCCTGTCCAGACAGGATACGTGCGTCCCGTCTTTTTCGCTCCGGTAGATGCCGGCGGTACGCCCCATAAAACCGAGACCTTTGCCGTTTGTGCCGCTTTCCATATAATAGTAGAGATAGTCGCCGCCCGCGTTAATGGAAGCCACGGAATTGCTGTTCAGCTTAACGACGTCCGTTTCATCGGCATTCATGGAATAAAGTGCGTTATTGTCATAGGCATTGGCAAAGTATACCCTGCCGTCCGATTCGCAGAAAAGGCCGCCGTTATTCAGGTTTCCGGCGGTATTGCCGACTGTGTAAGGGTCATTCATCGGGATTTTGCCGGTCAGTATTGCGATCGTAAACAATGCGGCCAATACGAAGACGACGGCGCAGACGATAATGATATTCTTTTTGGTGGTTGTCATAGAAAATACTCCTCTTTGCTGAACTCATATTTTAAATATAGTATAGTATCAAACCCACTTGATAGCAAGCGGGTTTTGTTATAATATTTAGGAAGAGATTAACAGATTTATCATAAAGGAAGGGCAGAAACAGGATGGACTTACTGGAATTGAGGAAGCAGCTGGATGAGCTGGATGAGCAGATTGTGGCGCTGTATGAGAAACGTATGGATATATCTTCTCAGGTGGCGGATTATAAAATACAGACCGGGAAGAAGGTTTTCGATAAAGAACGGGAGATTGCGAAGCTGAATGCGGTGAAGAACCTGACGCATAACGAATTTAACGGGCGCGGGATTCAGGAGCTTTTCGAGCAGATCATGTCGATGAGCCGGAAGTTACAGTATAAGAAGCTTTCGGAGAGCGGCAGTCAGGGCCGGCTGCCTTTTATCGGCGTGGATACGCTGAAAGAGCAAAACGCAAGGGTCGTATTTCAGGGGGCGGAGGGTTCCTACTCCCAAATGGCGATGCAGGCCTTTTTCGGGGAAGATGTGAACTCTTTTCATGTGGAGTCATTTCGTGACGCCATGTGTGCCATCGAGGAAGGAAGCGCGGACTATGCGGTGCTTCCGATCGAAAATTCTACGGCGGGCATCGTGAATGAAATCTATGATCTGCTTGTGGAGTTTGAAAATTATATTGTGGGGGAACAGATTATCCGGATTGAGCATTGTCTGTTAGGCGTGCCCGGCACGCGGCCGGAAGAAATCCGTACGGTCTGCTCCCATCCGCAGTCCTTGATGCAGAGCGCCCGTTATTTAAACGAACATGCCTCCTGGCAGCAGATCAGCATGCAGAACAATGCGTTTGCGGCGAGAAAGGTCATGGAAGACGGGGACAGGAGCCAGGCGGCCATTGCGAGCGAGCAGGCGGCAAAAATCTACGGGCTGGAAATTCTGGAGCGCGGCGTAAATCATTCCCATACCAATTCCACAAGATTTATCGTCATAACCAATCAGAAAGTCTTTTTAAAAGATGCGGGGAAAGTCAGCATCTGTTTTGAGATACCGCATGAAAGCGGTTCATTGTACCATATGCTTTCCCATTTCATATACAACGATCTGAACATGACAAAAATCGAGAGCCGTCCCATCGAGGACAGAAACTGGGAATATCGTTTTTTTATAGACTTTGACGGGAATCTCGCGGACAGCGCGGTTAAAAACGCGTTAAGGGGATTGCGCGAAGAGGCGCGGAACCTGCGGATTCTGGGGAACTACTGAGAAAACAGAACGGCAGTAAACTGCTTTGATAGGGAGGATTATTATGCGGCTGGAAGAATTGATCATATACAAGGATTTTGCGCAGGGAAAACTGCTGCACCGGATGGTGCACCTGATGGAGCATTACCGGGAGGAAAAGGACAGAGCGCTTCTTTATGACTGTATGCACGGTTTGCTGGAGCTGGCGGCATCCCATGGCTTTTACGGCAATCTATGGCACTGTTACCTGACAAATCTCCTTGTCAATAATGAGAACAGTTACAGTATGGCCTGTGAAATCCGGGGGAATGTGGAAGGCACGATCAATGAGGCGGCGCTTCACGATATCCGGATTTTTAAGGAACTGTATGATTACGATTTCTCGGAAATGATGCGGGAACTGGAGGTGCCGGAATTTGGGCTTACGCTTTCCTATGTGAGCTGCTCCCAGAAGAGCAGGGTATATAATACCCGAATCCGGGACCGGATCTGTGATCTGGCCGAGCGGTTCAATGCGGACGATACGCCGGAGGCAATGAAAGACACGCTGACGGAATTTTATAAGGATTACGGTGTGGGACGTTTTGGCCTGCATAAGGCTTTCCGCATAAGGCATGATGAGACGGGGGCCGTGATCGAGCCGATTCTGAATATCGCCCATGTGCACCTTGACGATCTGGTAGGATATGAAATTCCGAAGAAAAAACTGATCGACAACACGGAGGCCTTCGTGAACGGAAAAAAAGCCAATAACTGCCTGCTGTTCGGGGATGCCGGGACCGGAAAATCTTCCAGCATCAAGGCGATCGCCAATCAGTATTATGACAGGGGACTGCGTATTATCGAAATATACAAACATCAGTTCCGGGATTTGAACGATGTGATTTCCCAGGTCAAGAACCGCAATTATAAATTCATTATTTATATGGATGACCTGAGCTTTGAAGATTTTGAGATCGAATATAAATATCTGAAAGCCGTGATTGAAGGCGGTCTGGAGAAAAAGCCGGAGAACGTGCTGATCTATGCGACGTCCAACAGAAGGCATCTGGTGCGGGAGAAGTTCAGCGATAAGGAAGAACGGCGCGACGATCTGCATGCGGGAGACACGGTGCAGGAAAAGTTATCGCTTGTTTCCCGGTTCGGCGTAACGATATTCTTCTGCGCGCCGGATAAAAAACAGTTTCAGCAGATTGTGGAGACGTTAGCCGGCCGTTACGGCATTACGATGGACAGGGAAGAGCTGCTCCTTGCTGCCAATAAGTGGGAGCTTGCCCATGGAGGGCTTTCAGGAAGGACGGCGCAGCAGTTCATCGATTATCTGCTGGGAAGCGCGGATGAAAGCGCCGGGATGAAGAAAGGGGAAGTCTTATGAAAACATTTGCGGCGATCGACGTCGGTTCTTATGAACTGTCGATGAAAATTTTTGAAGTCTCCAAACAGAACGGACTGCGCGAAGTGGACTGCATCAGACACCGCATCGACCTCGGAACGGATACCTATGCCACCGGAAAGCTCGGCTATGGGCATGTCAACGAATTATGCCGGGTGCTGCGGGAATATAAGAAAATTATGAACGGTTATCGCGTGGATGACTATAAGGCCTATGGAACGAGCGCAATCCGGGAGATGGAAAACAAGATCATTATTCTGGACCAGATCGAACAGCGGACGGGAATTAAGATCGAGGTGCTGAGCAATTCCGAGCAGCGTTTTCTCGATTATAAGTCCATCGCTTCCAAAGGGAAGGTATTCAACAAGGTTATCGAGAAGGAGACCGCCATTCTGGATATCGGCGGCGGAAGCATCCAGATATCGCTTTTTGTCAAAGATTCGCTTGTGTCGACACAGAACATGCGGCTTGGCATTCTGCGTTTACAGGACAGCATGAGTCATCTGAACCTGAAACCGAGCCAGTATGAAAATATCATTGATGAGTTTATCAGTTCTCAGCTCGCCGTTTTTAAGAAGCTGTATCTGAAAGACAGAAACATCGAAAACATTATCGTCGTTGACGATTATATTTCGGCGGTGGTGAAGAATAAAATGGCCCATCTCGCGGACGACTGCATCGAAGCGGCCGATATGGACACCTTTATGAAAAAAGTGCGGGAAAAATCCGTTATGGAAGCGGCCAGAATACTGGATATGCCGGAAGAGAACATTCCGCTTTTTTATATCTCAAGCGTGCTTTTAAACCGTGTCGTCAAAGTGATGAACGCCCGTATGATCTGGGTGCCCGGTGTGGCGCTGTGCGACGGCATCGCATATGAATACGGAGAAAAGAATCAGATTACCAGGGCAAGCCATGATTTCGAAGAGGATATCATCGCCTGCGCGAAAAACATCAGCAAGCGGTACATGGGAAGCCGGCGAAGGAGCGAGACGCTTGAGAAAATCGCGCTGACGATTTATGACAGCATGCGGAAAGTACATGGACTCGGCAAAAGGGAACGGCTTTTGCTGCAGCTTGCGACGATTTTACACGACTGCGGCAAGTATATCAGCCTGACCAATCTGGGAGAATGTTCTTATAACATTATTATGTCAACTGAAATTATCGGTCTTTCCCATATCGAACGGGAGATCGTAGCCAACACGGTCAAGTATAATCATATGGATTTCGGATATTATGAGATGATAGGCCAGAATGTCGATCTGGATAAGGATGCGTACCTGAAAATTGCGAAGCTGACGGCGATATTAAAAATTGCGAACGGTCTCGACAGGAGCCACAAACAGAAGTTTAAAGACGTCAAAACGGCGCTGAAAGAGGAAGAGCTGGTTATTACGATCGATACGCCGGTGGATATTACACTGGAAAAGGGCCTGTTTTACCGGAGGGCGGATTTTTTTGAAGAAGTATACAGCGTAAGGCCGGTCATCCGGCAGAAAGGCGGAAGCCTCAATTAAGGGGAAAGGACAGGACATAGAGGGATGGCGGAAAAATCAGAATTTGCAAAATCGGAACATTATACGAACAGAGAACTGAGCTGGCTTCTTTTTGATAAAAGAGTCTTGAGCGAGGCGGAAGACAAAAAACTTCCGTTATTTGAGCGATTGAAGTTTCTAAGCATTTCGGCGTCCAATCTGGATGAATTTTTTATGGTCCGGGTCGCGTCTTTAAAAGATATGGTCAATGCCGGGTATACGAAAAAGGATATCGCGGGCCTGACGCCGAAAGAACAGCTTGCCGCGGTGAACCAGGAGACGCATGCGCTTGTGAAGAGGCAGTATGATACATATCATGCGCTTCTTCCTCAGCTGTTTGAAAACGGACTGCGGGTGATCGGGACTCATGAAGCGCTGACAAGAGAAGAGGCGGCTTATGTGGATTCTTATTTTGAGGACAACATTTATCCGGTGCTGACGCCGATGGCGGTGGACTCTTCCAGACCTTTCCCGCTCATCCGCAATAAGACGCTGAATATCGGCGCGCTGGTCAGAAAAAAGAACGGTGAGGACGATCTGGAATTTGCGACCGTACAGGTGCCCAGCGTGCTCTCCAGAATCGTTTTTGTTCCGTCGGCGGAGGGAAAGGCCGTGATTCTGCTGGAAGAAGTGATCGAGCGGAATATCCGGAAACTGTTTTTGAATTATGATATTGTGTGCGCACATCCGTTTCGTATTATGCGGAATGCCGATCTTTTGATTGAAGAAGAGGAAGCGGGAGACCTGCTGATCGAAATCGAGAAACAGCTGAAGAAAAGACAGTGGGGACAGGCGATCCGTCTGGAAGTCGAGGCGGGTATGGACGAGAGGCTGCTGAAAATCATTCAGGACGAACTGCATATTGGCAATGAGGATATTTACCCGATTAACGGGCCGCTGGACATCACCTTCCTGATGAAAATGTCAGGATTTGACGGATTCGAACATTTAAGGGAGCGGCATTATCACGGAGACTGGCCGGTGCCGGAGCTTTCGGAAGATACGGATATTTTTGCCTGTATCCGGAAAGAAGATATTCTGATGTATCATCCGTATCAGACATTCGAGCCGGTCGTGCGTTTTATCAGGCAGGCGGCCAAAGACCCGGATGTGCTGGCGATCAAGCAGACCCTGTACAGAGTCAGCGGCAACTCTCCGATTATTGCGGCGCTGGAGCAGGCGGCCGACAACGGAAAACAGGTTTCCGTGCTGGTGGAGCTGAAAGCGCGGTTCGACGAGGAGAACAATATCGTCTGGGCAAGACGGCTGGAAAAAGCAGGATGCCATGTTATTTACGGCCTGGTCGGTTTAAAGACGCACAGTAAGATTACGCTGGTGGTCAGAAGGGAAGAGAACGGCATCAGGCGGTACGTGCATCTTGGAACGGGCAACTATAACGATTCCACGGCCAGACTGTACACGGATTTGGGGCTTTTAACCTGTTCCGAGACGATCGGCGAAGACGCAACCGCAGTATTCAATATGCTTTCCGGCTATTCCGAACCGCGTTCCTGGAACAAACTGTCGCTTGCGCCGCTCTGGCTGAAAGACAGATTTCTCTATCTGATCGCCAGAGAGAAAGAACATGCCGTGCAGGGCCGCCCCGCGAGAATTATCGCGAAGATGAACGCTCTGTGCGATAAAGATATCATCGAAGCGCTCTATGAAGCCAGTGCGGCCGGCGTGAAGATCGATCTGATTATCCGCGGAATCTGCTGTCTGAAAGCGGGAAAGCCCGGCATCAGCGAGAATATCCGGGTCCGTTCCATCGTCGGAAATTATCTGGAACATGCGAGAATTTTCTACTTTGAGAACGACGGCAGGCAGGAATATTACTGCGCCAGCGCGGACTGGATGCCGCGTAATCTGGACAGACGCGTGGAGATCATGTTCCCGATTGAGAAGCCGGAACTTCAGGAAAAGATCATGCGGATTCTGGAATATCAGTTAAAGGATACGGTGAAGGCGCATTTGCTGCTTCCGGATGATACTTATACGAAAGTGGATATGCGCGGAAAAGAAAAATTCAATTCCCAGCTTGCCTTTTGCGAGCTTGCGGAAAAATGCGCCAGAAAACAGGAAGAAGCGGCGGACAGACGGGTATTTATTCCAGAAATCGGCCATAACATACAGGAGGAAAAAGCTGAAAAGGAATAAGTTTCAACTTTTGGATTTGTGTGTCTGAAAAAGCGGACAGATAGGAGCGGCTATGAAAATCATACTGGCCTCGGCTTCGCCGAGAAGAAAAGAACTGTTAAAACAGATCGGCCTTTCTTTTAAAACGATGCCCAGCACAGGGGAAGAAACCATTACCGGAAAAGAACCGGAAGAAATCGTAGAGGAACTGGCTTATCAGAAAGCGGTCGATATCTGCGGACAGCTTTCCGAAACAATGAAAGAAGATTTTGTCGTAATCGGCGCGGATACGGTCGTATCGTGCTGGGGCAGAATTATGGGAAAGCCCGGAGACAAAGAAGAGGCTTTCGACATGCTCTGGGAGCTGCAGGGAAAGAGCCATCAGGTTTACACGGGCGTGACGCTTGCCTGGAAGTATGCGGATATGCCGGCTATGTTCCATTCGTTCTACGAATGCACGGACGTAACGGTTTTTCCCATGACGGAGGAAGAAATCGAACGTTATATCGATTCCGGGGAGCCGATGGATAAGGCGGGAGCTTATGCGATTCAGGGCCGGTTTGCGGCATATATTCAGGGAATCTGCGGCGATTATGCGAACGTCGTCGGACTGCCCGTCGGAAGAGTTTATCAGGAATTAAAGCAGAGAGACCTGCTTTGAAAATATTATTTAATAACACATGTAATTCACATGAGAAAAGGAGAAAGGAGAGGAACTTACGATGTTCGATGATGCGGTATTACAATGTTTTCTGAAAAAACAGAGCCAGATGTTTCCGGAAAATGTGGCTGAAACACTGGAGGAAGCAGATCATTTTCTGGAGGAGTGCATGGCGGTTGTCGTGGATTCCGTGAAGGAGGTCTGGGAGTATTTCGACGAACAGGGCGTGGATATGGAAGGCGCGGGCGAAGAGGAAATACTGGAAGCCGATGAGGTTTTCGATATCGGAGATGGAAGATATCTGATCGTGGAATGTTAGGCGTGCTTCGTAAAGTGCATGTTTTGTAAAGTGTATGTTTTGTAAAGTGTATGTTTCGCAATAAGCATGTTTTGTAAAAGGCATGTTTCGTAAAGAGCATGCTCTGAAAGAGCATTTACAAGGAACGTGTAAAATGCTATACTTGAAAACAAAAAAGGAGGGTCATAAAATGTCCAGTCATGTAAAAGGTATATCAGCGGAGGAAGCGTTAGCGAAATTACAGCAGGGGAATGAAACATATCTGAACGCCTCTGTCAATCCGGGAGACATTTCCCCGGCAATTCGTAAAGATACCTGTGAAAACGGCCAGTTTCCCTATGCGGTCGTTATTACCTGTTCCGATTCCCGCGTGATACCGGAAAGTATTTTTTCAGCCGGAATCGGTGAACTGTTTACAATTCGCGTTGCCGGAAATGTAGTCAGCGACTATGAACTCGGAAGCGTGGAATATGCGGCGGACCATCTCGGTTCCAATCTGGTCGTAGTTCTCGGACATACAAACTGCGGTGCGGTAGGAGCAGCAATAGGCGGCGGTGCGGAAGGATTTATCAAAAAGATCACGGATGAGATCAAAACGGCGATCGGAGAGGAAACAGACGGGTATAAAGCGAGCTGCCTGAACGTAAAGAACAGTCTTCAGAAGATCGAAAGCAGTTTACATATGGCCGACGGCGTGAAAGTAGTCGGTGCGATTTATCATATAGAAGACGGTCATGTAGAATTTATGAAATAAACAGTTTCGATGGAATATTATTTTACAGCGTGCGCCCGGCGGAAAACCGGGCGCATTTCCGTGTTATGCCGTATGCCGTCTCTATTCGGTTCCAGTCAGAGTTCCCGATTTCTGCACCTGCTCATATAATAGAACAGGAACTTTGAAAGCAGAAAAGGAGCGTTATATTTATGGCCATCGGTTATCTGAAGATACAGGCGAGGACCGCGCAGGATGCTATTCCGCTTGAAGGCGTGCGGATCAGGATTCTGGATGGGCGGGGACGAAATGTTTATGAACTTTCAACAGATGAAAGCGGAGAAGCGCAGATTGTTTCTTTGGAAACAGTGGAAAGAGAACTTTCCCTGGATCCTTATTATGGCGGAATACCCTATATCGGATATGACGTGATTGCGCAGGCGGCGGGTTTCCATACGATTCATGTTACCGGGATACCCATTTATGATCGGGAAACGGCTCTTTTACCGTTATCGTTTGTTCCCCTGTCGGAAGGACAAAGGGGAGCGGGCGCGACGGAAATCGTCGTTGGAAAGCCGGCGGCGTCCATGCGGGAGACGCGTTATCAGGAAGCGCCTGTTGAGGAACCACGCGTGCTGCGCCAGGTGATCATTCCCAATCCGATTACGGTACATCTCGGCCGGCCGGCGGCTTCCGCGTCGAACGTACAGGTATCGTTCCCTGATTATGTGAAAAATGTGGCGAGCAGCGAAATCTATCCGACCTGGCCGGAAGCGTCTCTCAGAGCCAATATTTATGCGATCATTACCTTTGCGTTGAACAGGGTTTTTACGGAGTGGTACAGAAGTCAGGGATATTCTTTTGATATTACAAACAGTACCGCTTACGATCAGGCTTTTGTATACGGAAGGCCCATTTATGAATCCATCAGCCGGATTGTGGATGAGATTTTTAACGAATATGTACGACGGCAGGGGCAGATTGCACCTTATTTCACATCCTTTTGCAACGGCACGACGACAACATGTCCGGGCCTGTCCCAGTGGGGGACGGTTACGCTGGCACAGCAGGGACGCACGCCCCTTCAGATTCTGCGCGCTTATTATCCCGATGACGTGGAGATCGCGGAGACGGATGTGATCGCCAATGTGCCTTCTTCCTATCCGGGAACGCCGCTCCGGGTCGGAAGCACGGGATTGGATGTGCAGACGATTCAGACTTATCTGAACCGGATACGGAGGAATTATCCGGCAATTCCCCTCATCACCGATGAGGCGGGAACGTTCGGAAACAGCACGAAAGCGGCGGTCACGAAATTCCAGAGCGTTTTCAGTCTGGCGGCGGACGGAATCGTCGGAAAAGCCACATGGTACAAAATTTCCAAGCTGTATACCGCCGTAACAAGGCTTGCGGAACTTGACAGCGAAGGAACAAACCTCGGCATCGGAACCGTGCCGCCTTCTTCGGTGCTGCGTCAGGGCTCCAGGGGCGCGGACGTGATTACGCTGCAATATCTGCTGGATGTGATTTCGGAATTTTATCCCGGCATACCGGAAGTATCGCAGGACGGTATTTTCGGAGAAAAAACAAGGCAGGCGGTCATTGCGTTCCAGCAGACAAAGGGGCTTATGGCGGACGGCATCGTCGGAGCGGCCACATGGCGTGCTCTTTACGACGCATACAGGGGAATCGAGGACAATGTGCCGCAGCCGGGACCGGGAACGGGCGGCATCATGGAATATACGGTGCAGCCCGGCGATACGCTGTGGCTGCTTGCCAGAAAATATGGCACGACGGTAGAGGAACTGAAACGGCTGAACAACCTGACGAGCGATATGCTGAATATCGGTCAGGTACTGAAGATACCGACGGGGCAGACGCCGGCCTATTTCGAATATACGGTCCGGCCCGGAGATACTTTGTGGCTTCTTAGTCAGCGGTTCGGGACGACGGTGGATGCGATCAAGCGTTTAAACGGACTGACCGGAGATCTGCTGAACGTCGGCCAGGTTCTGCGGATTCCACAATAAAAAACGCAGGCTCAATTGTGGAAGCAGCCTTTTTCTGGTATACTTTTGGTTGGGAGAAGGCTGCGGAAGCAAAAGGGCAAAAGTATAAGCTGGTTTGAACTGCAGTTTGGAGAACGGAATAATCCGCATGTGGATGCCGTTATCATAAATTTGTCCATAAATGAATTGCTGGTGGTGGAGGCCAAACGGTTCAGCAATCCTATATTGAAGATGAAGGAGATATCAAAAGATATGGAGTGCATACATAGTCTGGTTGCAGAACTGAAAACGGAAGACCGCATTGTTGGATAAGATAAAAAAGTGTTATGGTGTAGTTTTGGCTGATGTGTGGACTGAGACAGATATTAAGAAGCAGATTTTGGATTGCTATAAAGTCGGCCAGAAAAATCCGCAGGATAAAGAGAGTTTTATCAATCGTTATTTTTCGGCGAAAAGCCGAGAAGTGATTTTATTTAAGATGATAAAGAAAAGGCGGGATACCATGGATAGAAACGTAAATATTATTGTCGGCCTGAATGGCGAGAAGATCGTCCTGATCAACGATATCCGTTTTAAGGGCAAAAAGCGGGAAGACTGGAAAGAGGTGGAGAGCTATCTCAAAGAGTATGTCGGGGAGTTTTACGAGATTGCGGAAACATCCGAGAAGATATTCATTTCCAGCAGCTTCCCAGATGAATACGCCGGTTCAGAGAGCAGACTTGCCTTAAAAGGCGCTGTTGCGAAGGCCAAGGCCAATGCGGCGCAGGGGATACCGGAGCTGATTCAGATTGCTATGAATGGGGAGTATTCGGAGAATACGAAAAAGAAGCATGAGAAGGACGCTAAGTACGGGTGGTATCGGTATGATGTGCGTTTTGCCTTGCCGGTATATGATGATAAGAGCGGCGAGGTCTGTAGGTACAATATCTTCTTTGCCCGAATGTTGGTGCGCCATGATGCGGACGGTAAGAAATATCTTTATGACCTGCTGGCAATAAAAAAAGAAACGAGCAGCCCGCTTGAGTAAAAACTGTACGGTGAAAACCCATCTCTTTTACAAATGATTGTATCGGAAGTATGGGGTTTTGTCAATAGAAATTCTGTAGAAAATATGAAGAAACGATCGAATCAGCACTCAACGATTGATAGTGCTGACAAGATGTGCTATAGTTTCTATGACACAAAATAAAAGCGAGGTAACAATAGATGGGATATTACGTTTTTGTAGATAATTCAAATGTTTGGATAGAGGGGAAATATGCCTCTGCCGTGAAAAAAGGAATGGTTTCTGATATATGCACAGCACATGATAGAAAGATAAGTGATAATTCGTGGAAGGCTCGGATATGTCCGGGTTTTTTTCGTGCCGTTTTTGAAGGCAGGCGGTCTCGGAGATCTGGGAGAAGCTGGAAACTCTGAAAACGGCGGCGGAGCAGGCGAACCAGTCGGTTACAGCAATTTTCGTATAATAAAACATGCGCCCGGGGGCGCATGTTTTTAGTTTTCCGTTGTAAGCTGTACGATTCTTTCCATATCGGCGATCAGTTCTCTCGAATAATTTTCGGCTTCCCAGTATAAACGTTCCGATTCCGAATAATCGCCTTTGTTGAGCGCGTTGATAACCGCGGTGCCGTAAGTATGGAATTTTCTGTGTTTTGCGCCCAGACCTTCCCAGATCGGCACTACGCTCGGAATATCAGGCGTCATGGCATAGTAGAAATGACCGAAACCGCATTTGGAAGAATCCAGCTGAAGCGGAATGATTGCTCTCGTATTCACCATTTTTTTCAGGTTATCAAGCCATGTATGGTGGGAAGAAATCGCATTCTTCATATAGCCCGCAAACTCTTCGTTTTCCAGATGGAAGAAGGGATCTTTGGTCATATCGCCCATTTGTTTGGCCGTGGTATCCAGTATTTTTTCGATATCGACAACGGGTTCTGTTGCCTGCTGCAAATCCTGCCCGACCTGACGCATAAAATCCGTACAGTCCTTTAACTGGTTTTCCATCTCGGTCATGGAACTGCTGATTTCCTCGCTGACAGCGGCAATGGAACTGATGGATTCATTGACGTCAGATATGTAACGCTGGCTGTCGCTGTTCAGCTCCCATACATTACTGATTTTCTCGGCCATGGAAGCCAGGGATTCGATCGTGCTGGTGGAACTGTTGATGCTCTGTCTGGAAGCGTTTTTCATATTGTCAACGAAAGAGCCCATGTTCCGTGTCATTTTCTGCGTATCTTCCGCAAGCGCCCGGATCTCGTTGGCGACTACGGAGAAGCCTTTGCCCGCTTCACCGGCTCTCGCCGCCTCTACAGAAGCGTTCAGGGCGAGCAGATTCGTCTGCATGGAAATGGAATCGATGCCGGAGATCACATTGCTGATCTGGTTGATGATGTTGATCAGTTCGTCCATGTCCGCCTGCATCTGCCGGGAAATGGAAATTGTCTGGTCGGAAAGTTCCCGGATGGATGTCAGTTCATTCTGTCCGGCTTCTATTTTACGGTAGACTTCGTCGGTATCCTCCGACACTTTGATGATGGTATTGGTCAGTTCTTCATGCTGGTTGCTCGCGTGTCCGGCCGCAGCGCCGAAAATCGTCTGGGTTGCTTTTGTGACTTTGTTTGCGATTTCGATGATCTTGTCGGTCTGATGCTGCATCGTCAGATCGAGCGAACTGATCTGCATGACTGCCTTAATATTTTTTTCAAAAATTTCTGAGAATTGTTTTCTTCCATGAGACAATCGCTGGTAAATAGAATTCAATTCCGGTTCTCTGGAGTAGTCAGTGCTTTTGAGTTCTGAGACAGCCCGCATCAGCGCGGCTTTTCCCTTTTTAATTGCCATTTGATTATCCTCTTCTTTCTTTAGAATGTAAAAATCCACTTTATTACATCATACGGTATTTTATGGTTTTTGCAAGTACTTTATATAGAAAATTTTATTTGGTTTTATCTGGAAATTTTTGTAGAAAACGGTGGAATACTTTCGGGTAAAAGGTTAAAATGAAATCATATTTATAAGCAGTCAAACGAAGGGAGCAGTCACATGAAAAATATCAATTTAAAGTGGATATCGATCCGGAAATTCCTTCCATGCTGTTCGGGGATGAAGTGCGTATCAAACAGGTGATCACGAACGTGTTGACCAATGCGGTCAAATACACGGAAAGAGGTTCCGTCACATTGACTGCCAAAGGAGAACGCGCTGCGGCCGATGAAATTCTGCTGCGCATTTCCGTGGAAGATACGGGAGTGGGAATCCGAAAAGAAAATCTGGACAACCTGTTCGGTTCTTTCCGGCGGATGGATGAGCGGGATAACCGGAATATCGAAGGAACCGGACTCGGGCTGAATATTTCCAGACAGCTGATCGAGATGATGGGCGGAAAGATTTCCGTTGACAGCGTGTATCATAAAGGTTCCGTTTTTACAATCGAGGTCAGGCAGAAGATTGTCAACGTAAGGCCCATCGGCGTCATCAATTTTGCGGCGAAAAAGCAGATGAACCGGCGTATCAGATATAAACAGAGTTTCACGGCGCCGGACGCAAGGGTGCTGGTGGTGGACGATAACGATATGAACCGTATGGTTGCCGTGAAATTGCTGCGCGGTACGAAGGTGCAGATAGAAACCGCGGAAAGCGGAAAGGAATGTCTGAAAAAAACGGCGGAAGGCTTTTATCATGTGATTTTGATGGATCATATGATGCCGGATATAGACGGAGAAGAGACTCTGAAAGCCGTGCGCGCCCAGAACAGGGGCTACTGCCAGAAAACACCAGTGATTGCCCTGACGGCCAATGTCATGACGAATGCGGAACAGGTTTACCGGGATATGGGATTCGACGGTTATCTGGCAAAGCCTGTCAATTCCGCGCTGTTAGAGGCGGGACTGTTAAAATATCTGCCGCCGGAGCTGATCGAATATGCGGCGGAAGAAGAGGAAAACGAAGAGCAGCGGGAAGGGCGCGTCAGCCAGGTTGCGGGAATCAGAAAACGAAAAATCGCGGTTACGGCGGACTGCATCTGCGATCTGCCAAAAGATCTGCTCGAAAAATATCAGATTCGTCTGATGTATTGCTATGTTCATACGAAAGAGGGCCGTTTCTGCGATCTCTTTGAAGTTTCTTCCGACGGCCTGTTAGCTTATTTGCAGCAGGAAGGAAAGGAGGCCCGTTTTTCGACCGCGGAGCCGTCGGCTTACGAGTATTTCTTTGCCGACGAATTGCAGAAGGCGGAACAGATCATTCATATTACCGCGACGGCTGCGCTGAGCGGCGCTTATCCGAATGCGAGTCAGGCCAGCCAAAGTTTTGACAATGTGACCGTCGTGGATTCCAATCATATCAGCAGCGGGCACGGGCTCATGGTATTATATGCGGCGGCACTGGCGGAGGCGGGCAGCAGCGTGCAGGAAATCTGTACGGCGCTGGAACAGTTTAAAGAAAATGTGTGTTCCGGTTTCTTTGTAAGGAATACGGAGGCGTTGTGCCGCAACGGTAAGGTGAGCGTCCCTGTCCATAAACTTTGTTCAGGTCTTAACCTGCATCCGGTGCTTCATATGAGCCAGAACAGGCTCAGGCTGCGGCACATCGAAACGGGAAGCCTGCAGCATGCAAGGCGCGGCTATATCAGAAAGCAGCTGCACCATGTCCGGCAGATCGATACGCGCATTGCGTTTCTGACTTATGCGGGATGCAGCATGCAGCAGCTCGACGAAATACTGGAAGAGGTGGAAAAATATATAAAATTTGAACGGATTGTTTTGCAGAAAGCATCCGCTGCGGTATCCGGCAGCTGCGGCGCGGGCGTCTTCGGACTGATGTTTATCCGCAGGAAGGAGAAAGAATAAAATCATGGTATCCGGCGGGACTTTGTGGTAAAATGGGATTATCGCCGGCGGACAGGGCGATATCATCGTACAGAGGAGAAAATGGGGGATTCTTATGCGGGGCAGGATACTGGTCGTAGACGACGCGGAAGTAAACCGCGAATTGCTGCGGGCAATGCTTGAAGATGATTATGTTGTGGATACGGCTCAGGACGGGGAAGAAGCGATACGGAAATTATGGGAATACCGGGAGGAAACGGCGGCGCTTCTGCTGGATTTACAGATGCCTAAGATGGACGGTTTTGCGGTAATTGAAGAAATCCGAAAGAACGGATGGCTGCAGAAAATCCCGGTATTGATTATCAGCAGCGAAAGCGCAGTCGATATCGAGAACAGGTGTTTCCATATGGGCGTGTCGGACTTTATTCATAAGCCTTTTGAGGCGTCCATCGTGAAAAACAGGATCCGCAATACGGTAGAACTGTTCGCCTGCAAGAATGAACTCGAACGGGAAGTGGAAAGGCAGACGGAGGCGCTCAGAAAGCAGTCGCGGATTATACAGATACAGGCCGGACAGCTGCAGGAAGCGGAGGCTTTCCACACGCTGATGATGCAGTACCGATGTGCCATTATGGAAATAGAAACGAAACTAAAGGTGCTGAATGAGGCTTTTTCAAGGCAGTATAAGCGGAATCCGTTTGAGTCCATCAAAAGCAGGCTGAAAACATCGGAGAGCATTTATGAGAAATTAAGCCGGAAGGGATATCCGGTTACGCTGGAAAATATCGAAGAGAAGCTGTCGGATGTGGCGGGAATCCGTGTGATCTGTTCTTTCCCGGATGATATTTACCGGCTGGCAAAACTTTTGATCAGGCAGGATGATATTATTTTATTAAAGGAAAAGGATTATATTAAAAATCCTAAATCTAACGGTTATCGGAGCCTTCATCTGATCATCAGTATTCCGATTTTTTTATCCAATGAAAAAAAATATATGAAAGCAGAAGTACAGTTTCGAACGATCGCAATGGATTTCTGGGCCAGTCTGGAACACAAACTGAAATACAAGAAAAGCGTGGATAATGCGGAGGAAATTGTGGAACAGCTCAGAATCTGCGCGGATTCTATTGAAGTGCTCGATTATCAGATGCAGGATATTCGGGATAAGATCAACGAACACATCAGTTAAAAAGAAAGGCATAGTGACGGGATGATATTTTTCGGAAGGAGAAAAAAAGTGGAGATGAAGAAAAACGGACCGCAGCGGGGCGTGAAATTGCAGCCGCTCGATATTATTGACGGATTTAAGGTGCGTCCGGGCTTTTATAACAGGGATGGAGCGGCAGCGGCGCCAAACGGCGTCAGCTTTACGATTCATTCATCGGGGGCGACGAGCTGTACGCTGCTTTTATTCCGGCCGCGGGAGAAGGAACCTTATGCGAAGTTAAAATTTCCGGAGGCATATCATATCGGAAATACTTATTCCATGCTGGTATTCGATCTGAAAATCGAAGAATTTGAATACGCGTTCCAGCTGGACGGCCCTTATGATAAAGAAAAAGGCCTTCTTTTCAATAAAAATACGGTGCTGTTAGACCCTTACGCGCGGGCCGTGACCGGACAGAAAGAATGGGGAGACCGGCCGGAAAGCGACGAAGGCTTCGTGTATCACGCGCGGGTCGTGGAGAACAATTTCGACTGGGGCAATGTCAGACAGCTGGAACTTCCGATGGAAGACCTGATTATTTATGAACTGCATGTGCGCGGATATACGAAGGACAGTTCCTCCGGCGTATCGGCGAGAGGAACTTACGAAGGGCTGCGGCAGAAAATTCCCTATCTGAAAGATCTCGGCATTAACGCGGTGGAACTGATGCCGATCTTTGAGTTTGATGAGATGGAGAGCGCCCGGATTGTGGACGGGGAGCAGCTTTATAACTATTGGGGATACAATACGGTCTGCTTTTTTGCGCCGAATACGAGTTACAGTTCGGTCGTGGAGCACAACCACGAAGGTGAAGAACTCAAACGGCTGATTTACGAGCTGAAGGAAAACGGCATCGAAGTGATTCTGGATGTGGTATTCAATCATACGGCGGAAGGAAACGAAGACGGGCCGAGTTTTTCCTTTAAAGGAATCGACAATAATATTTATTATATCCTGACACCCGGCGGCGGGTATTATAATTTCAGCGGGTGCGGTAATGTATTGAACTGTAATCATCCGCTTACGAGGCGTTTTATCATCGACTGCCTGCGTTTCTGGGTAACGGAATACCGGGTGGACGGTTTCCGGTTCGATCTGGCTTCTATCCTGTCCAGAGACTGGAACGGCGCGCCGATGGCGGAACCGCCCATTCTGCATGAAATTGCCTGTGATGCCATTCTGGGCAAGGTGAAGCTGATCGCGGAAGCCTGGGATGCCAGCGGATTGTATCAGGTTGGGAATTTTCCGGCCTTCAGCCGGTGGTCCGAATGGAACGGAAGATACCGCGACGATATGCGGCGTTTTCTGAAAGGAGATGCGGGACTGGCGGGAACCGCGATTACCAGAATCACGGGTTCGAGCGATTTGTATGACCGTTCTACAAGGGGGGAAGACGCTTCCGTCAATTTTCTCACCTGTCATGACGGATTTACGTTGTATGATCTGTATTCATACAATATAAAGCATAATGAAAAGAACGGCTGGAACAATACGGACGGAGACAATAACGGCAACAGCTGGAACTGCGGTGTGGAAGGGGAAACGGATGACCCGCAGATCGAAGCGCTGCGCCGCAGGATGGTAAAAAATGCTTTTGCGACGCTGATGTGCAGCAGAGGGCCGGCCATGTTCTATGCGGGAGACGAGTTCTGCAATACCCAGTTTGGCAACAACAACGCCTATTGCCAGGATAATATCATTTCCTGGCTGGACTGGAACAGGCTGGAGGAATACCGGGAAATTCATGATTTTTTCAAGTATATGATCGCGTTCAGAAAGGAACACGATATTCTGCGCAAATCGACCAGACAGGCTTCCTGCGGTCTGCCGGAAATCAGCATCCATAACGGTTATCCGTTTAATAACCGGACCGATTATAACAGCAGGCTGATCGGGGTCATGTACGCGGGACGGGACGAGGAAGATACGCGGGACGATATCATTTTTTACGGAATGAATGCGTACTGGGAACCTTTGAACATGCAGCTTCCGGAACTGCCGCAGGGCAGGAAATGGAAGGTGCGCGTCAATACTTCCGTTCCTTATATTGACGGACAGGATCCCGAACAGGCCATGGAATCTGCCCATAATAACAATCTGCGGATAGAGCCGCGGACGGTTGTCATTCTGACGGCGGAATAAAGCGGGGCCGGATACGGTTTTGTACGGAATGTTAAGATAATGCTAAAAAGGATAAAAATATACGATTTTCTTTATGAAATATCTCCTATATAATGAAAACATACAGATATCATTTCCGTTGGAATTGTTTCTGTAATATACAATAAGGGAGGTAGTAACAATGAAGAAAAAGTTATTGGCAACACTGTTATGCACGGCCATGATGATTACGGCAGCCGGCTGTGGATTGCAGAAACCGGAAACGCCTGCGAATGACAGCGCGTCCACAACAAACACGGCGGCAGCGGATACCGCGGCGGACACAACCACGGATACGGCAGCGGATACCGCGGCAGACACATCCGCAGATACGGCAGTAACGCCGGCTGAAGATGCGGTCACACTGGTTTATGCGGAAGTTAATCCGTTAGATACCATCGTAGGACAGACGGCTACCAAGTTCAAAGAGACGGTAGAAGAGATGTCAAACGGTTCCATCATCATTGACGTTCAGGCAAGCGGTGTGCTCGGTTCCGAGAACGATGTTCTGGATACGATGTTAGGCGGCGGCGGTACGATTCAGATGTCCCGTATTTCCGCATTCGCGCTGACAAGCTACGGCGGTGAGAAGTCCATGCTTCTTTCCCTGCCTTACACATTCGTAAGCAGAGAGCATTTCTGGAACTTCGCGACATCCGATCTGGCAAGTGAATTTTTGCTTGAGCCTCATGAGAACGGCAGCGGTGTAAGAGGATTGTTCTATGGTGAAGAAGGTTTCCGTCATTTCTTTACGGTAAATGAAATCGCCGGTATGGACGACCTTGCAGGCATGAAACTGCGTGTGTCCAATGACCCTGTTATGAACGGTCTGGTAGAAGGTCTTGGCGCAAGCCCGACAGTCGTATCTTTCGGTGAATTGTATTCTGCATTGCAGACGGGCGTTGTTGACGGTGCGGAACAGCCGATCGCCAACTATAAATCCAACGCTTTCCCGGAAGTTGCTCCGAACCTGATTCTGGACGGACATACGCTGGGCGCGATTCAGGTAATCATTACCGACGAAGCATGGGATTCTCTGACGGAAGAACAGCAGAACATTCTGGTTGAGGCAGGTAAAGTGGCTTCCCAGTTCAACCGCGAGATTTCCGAGCAGGCTGAAAACGAAGTGCTTGAGCAGTTAAAGGCTGACGGCGTAAACGTTGTGGAAGTTACGGATATTGCACCCTGGCAGGATGCTTGTAAGTCCGTTATCGACGAAAACATTAAGGGACAGGAAGAACTGTACCAGAAGATCGTAGATATGCAGTAAGGGGTATTCAAAAACATAATAATGAAAAAGAATGGGACTGCTGCATACGGCGGCGTATTGCCGGTGCGGCGGTCCTGTTGGATTATGAGGAGGTTACAATGCCTGGGATTTTTGATAAGATAGACAAAATTAAACCGGTATACGATGCTGCGGATAAAGCGGTGCTTTTTATCTGCAAGATATTGTTGATTATCGACATTCTGATCACGACGATGAGCGTTGTCGGCCGGTACGTTCCGTTTGTTCCGGACCCGGCCTGGAGCGAAGAAGTGGTTCTGACCTGTATGTCCTATATGGCGGTATTATCGGCGGCGCTGGCAATCCGCAAAGGGGCGCATATCAGAATGACTGCCTTTGACAGGTATCTGCCCAAATGGCTGTTGAAATTTCTGGATATTTTAGCGGATATATGTGTACTGGCGCTCGCATTCGTTATGTTGACCGTCGGATGGAAATATGCGCAGCAGATCGGTTCGAGGGGGACTTATGTAAGTATGCCCTCTGTTTCCCGTTTCTGGATGTATTTTCCGATTCCGCTGGCCGGGCTGGCGATGATTATTTTTGAGATCGAGGCGCTTTACAATCACATTAAGGGAATCTTTGTAAAGGAGGGGGAAAAAGCATGAGTCAGGAAGGAATGGCAATTTTTATTTTACTGATCAGTTTTATTGTAATGATTTTTCTTCGTTTCCCCATCGCATATGCGGTAGCGTTATCATCGATGTTCTGCCTGTTATCGCAGGGACTGCCGCTGACGACGATCTGTCAGCAGATGGTAAAAGGCATCAGTTCTTTCAGTTTGATGGCTGTTCCCTTTTTCATTACGATGGGATGTCTGATGGGAACGGGTGGTATCTCGGAAAAGCTGATTGCGTTGGCCAATGCCTGTGTAGGATGGATGACCGGCGGCATGGCGATGGTAAATATCGTCGCATCTTACTTCTTCGGCGGCATTTCCGGTTCGGCATCCGCTGATACGGCGTCTCTCGGCAGTATTCTGATTCCGATGATGGTAGATCAGGGATATGACGATGATTTCTCGACGGCGGTAACGATTACCTCCTCCTGTGAAGGACTTCTTGTTCCGCCGAGCCACAACATGGTTATTTATGCGATGTCCGCAGGCGGTATTTCGGTAGGAAGCCTTTTCCTGGCAGGATATGTGCCGGGTGCGCTTCTGGCGATTTCCCTGATGGTCGGTTCTTATATTATTTCCAAGAGAAGAAAATATCCCAAAGGGGATAAGTTCAGCCTGAAAAATCTGGGAAAACAGTTTCTTGTTTCTTTCTGGGCGCTGGCGGCGGTTATTATCGTTGTAGTCGGCGTAGTCGGCGGCTGGTTCACGGCGACGGAATCCGCGGCGGTAGCGGTTATTTACAGTCTGATTGTCAGCGTGTATATTTATAAAGGACTGACATGGAAGGGCGTGTGGAAAGTACTCGGACAGTGTGTTGATACGTTATCCATCGTACTGATTCTGATATCGACGTCCAGCATTTTCGGTTACTGTCTGACGACGCTGCATGTGCCGGATCTGGCAGCGAGAGCGATCATCGGACTGACGGATAATCCGATTATTCTGGCGCTTCTGCTGAACCTGATTCTGCTTGTGCTCGGCTGTATTATGGATATGGCGCCGATCATTCTGATCGCAACGCCGATTCTGCTCCCGATCGCAACGTCGATCGGCATCGATCCGGTGCAGTTCGGCATTATGATGGTATTAAACTGTGGTATCGGACTTCTGACACCGCCGGTAGGCGCGGTATTGTTTATCGGTTCCGCAGTCGGCAAGGTGAAGATGGAGAAGGTTGTAAAGGCAACCCTTCCGTTCTATGCGTGTATGGTCATCGTACTGTTATTGCTGACCTTTATACCGGAAATCAGCCTGTTCGTGCCGAACCTGTTTAAATAACGGGAATTCCGGACCGGCGGATAAGCGGGAACGGAAATTGGAGGAAGGAAAACGGCGGAAAGGATTTGAGGCCTATGGAGTATCGGTTCAGAAACGAAGTAACGGCGATGGATTTCTGGAGGCTTGTCATGCGGCGTACATACCGTTCGACGGCAGGAGTCTGTAATCTGGTGTTTACGGCGGCCATGTTTGTACTGGTGTTCCGTTTCTTTTCTACGGCGTCGGATTTTTACAGAGGACTGATGCTGTTCGGATGTCTGCTTTTTCCGGTCATCCAGCCGCTTGTCATCTATGGAAAAGCAAGGAAACAGGCGGCGGCGCTGCCGAAGGGAATGGAACTGAAATTCGACGAACAGGGGCTGCATGTGAAAACACAGGAAGCCGCTTCCGACATTCCCTGGAGCGGTATCAAAAATGTTGTAAAAGAAGCGCATATGATCGTTGTTTTTTCCGATAATGTGCATGGATATCTTTTGACGGACAGAATGCTCGGCGGGCGTAAACAGGAATTTTATGAGTACGTCCTGTCGAAAGCAGACTTGAAAAAATGAGAACAGGCGCAGAGCCGTAGGGGGCAACTTTACGGCGCTGCGCCTGAACTGAATCAGAAAGGCGTGGGTTTTGACGGCGGATGCGTTTCAGAAGCGAAATCAGGCAGTTTTGGCAGTCACTGGCAATCAAGAATAAACTGCTCTTATTTACAGGACTGGTATTTTTGATGATATTTCTTTCCGTCATTTTCAATATATGGGTGGCGAAAATTTCGCTGTTCGATTTTCGGGAAATTTTGGAAGAAAACGCAAGGAGCGAAGAGGCGGTCAACGCGCTTGCCGCCGAAAGCAAGATTTTTGAGCAGTATATGCGGGGCTATGCAGAGATTTCGGAAGAGGAACTGGACCTGGTCATGCAGAGGACAGAGAAAGCCATAGACAGCCTTTCCTTCGATTACCGGCTGCTTGGCGGCGAGCGGTATGCCCAGACCTGGTCGATCTATAATGCTTACGGGGTATACCGGGAGTCGAGAGACGCGTTATTGGAATTGAAAAAATGCGGCGGGGAAGACATCGGCCTGCTGTATGAAGTATATGAGATGCAGGAATATTTGCAGCAGTATGCGAGGAATCTGCTGATTGAAACGCTGGATGCCGGCAATATTCTTTACCGGAAAAGGATTCCGGGCATCGTGCGCGTTCCTTTCATTATTATTCTGGTGGGAATATTGCTGTTCGGCATGATGTTGAAACTGGTGGAAATTCTGAACCGGGATATTGTGCTGCCGGTATTACAGCTTGTGAAGGCCTCCAAGAGAATCGCAGCCAACGATTTTAGTGTGGCGGATGTGGAAGTGGAGAACAAGGACGAAATCGGGGAACTGGCCGGCGCGTTTAACAAGATGAAATACGCCACGCAGGAATATATTCTGATTCTGGAAGAAAAAAGAAAGACGCTGGACCTGCTTCACAGGGAAGAGCTTGAACGGCTGGAAATGGAAAAGCAGCTGGAGGCGATGCAGTTAGACCTTTTAAAAAGCCAGATTAATCCGCATTTTCTTTTTAATACCCTGAATGTCATCGGGGGAATGGCGAATCTGGAATCCGCGGAAACGACGGAAAAAATGATTATGTCGTTGAGCTCTCTGTTCCGTTATAACCTGAAAACGTCGGAGCGGGAAGTAATACTGGACTGGGAACTGACGGTCGTACAAGATTATATTTATTTACAGCAGATGCGCTTCGGCAGCCGGATACGGTTTTCCATTGACTGTCCGGCCGACAGAAAGCAGGCCATCGTACCGGCTTTCACCTTCCAGCCGCTCGTGGAAAATGCGGTCATTCATGGCCTTTCTTCGAAAGAAGAAGGCGGAAGAGTGCTGATACGCGTCTGGAAAGAAGAGAAGATGCTTTATATTACGGTGACGGATACGGGCGTCGGCATGACGAAAGCGGAGCTTGCGGAACTGAAGGCGCGTCTGCATGCGAAAGACGACAAACGGCGCGGGATCGGAATCGGGAATATTTACCGGAGAATTTATGCGATGTATGAGAACGGGCAGATGGATATTTTCAGCAAAAAAAATGTCGGAACGGTGGTGCGGATTATCATACCCTATCTGGAAATTTAGAAGGCGGAACGGATATGTGGGGCGGCCAAAGAAGCAGTAAAACAGGAGGATGGAGGCGTTATGTACCGTATACTGATTGCCGATGATGAACCGATTGAAAGAAAAGTGATATCAAAAAAAATACAGGAATTTTTTCCGGGACAGACGACGGTCTTTCAGGCCGAAAACGGCAGAGAGGCGATCGAAATTTTTGAACGGGAGAAATGCGATATTGTGCTGATCGATATCGAAATGCCGGGCATGAACGGGCTGGATGCGGCGGAACGCATCCGCGGCATGAGCCGGGAGTGCAGCATTATATTCCTGACGGCATTCGATGAATTTAATTATGCGAAAAAGGCAATTTCCGTGAAGGCGCTGGAATATCTCTTAAAGCCCGGCAGCGATGAAGAACTGACTGTCGTGCTGGAGGAAGCGTTCCGTATTTGCGATGAAGGGGAACGCAGAAAGACTTCAAAACAGGCGACGGATGAAAAAAGGGAGATTCTCGACGGAATCCATTCGGAAGAGGTGCGAATGAATGTGGTTGCGGAAGAAATCCGGGCGTTTATTGCGGGACATTACAAAGAAGACCTCTCTTTGCAGGATGTGGCCGGAGCGATGCGCTATTCGGACGCTTATTTCTGCAAAATTTTCAAAAAATATTTTAACAGGAGTTTTATCGTATATCTGAATGAGCTGCGCATCGAAAAGGCGAAACAGATGCTGGAAGACGCGATGCGCAATATCAAGGATATCAGTTCGGAAGTCGGTTATCGGGATGCGAATTACTTTGCAAAGGTGTTTAAGCGTGTAACCGGATTGACACCGAGCGATTACCGGGGAATGGCGCTGCAGAAAAAGCAGAAGCAGCCGGCCGGAGAAGAATGAGAAAGACGTGGGATAAATGGAACGAAAGAACAGCGGGAAAAAGAAAAAACGAATACCGGTTATACTCGCTTTTACTGCGGTGGCGGCGGCTGTATTCTGGCTCAGGCCGTCAAAAGAGCAGGAGGAAATCGTTCCGGAGTATGTTTTTTCCTATGCCGAAAATCAGGCCCAGGATTACCCGACGACGCTGGGTGCCATAAAGTTTGCGGAAATGGTGGAAGAACGGACGGAAGGACGCATCCGCATTCTCGTATACGCGGAAGGTGTGAAAGGCGCGGAAGGCGAGGTTATCCGGCAGATGAAGTTCGGGGGCATCGATTTTGCCAGAGTTTCCCTGTCACAGCTTGCGGAATATATTCCGGAAATGAATGTGCTTCAGATGCCTTATCTCTACACGGATTCGGAACATATGTGGCGGGTGCTGGACGGAGAAATCGGCGTCAGTTTTCTGTCCCTTGCCGACGAATACGGACTGGTGGGGCTGTCCTGGTACGACGCGGGCGCGAGAAATTTCTATACCGCGGACAGGCCCGTTACCTGTCTGGAGGATATCGAAGGAATGCGTATCCGGGTGCAGGAGTCGGAAATGATGGCGGATATGGTGGAAGCGCTTGGCGCAAAGGCCGTGAAGCTCGGTTATGCGGATGTTTATTCCGGCATCGAGCGGGGTCTTGTGGACGGTGCGGAGAATAACTGGCCTTCCTATGAGTCGATGAAACATCATGAAGTGGCGAAATATTTCACGGTGGATGAACATACCCGCGTTCCGGAAATGCAGATCTGCTCCGAAAAGACATGGGAAAAATTGTCGGAAGAAGATCGGAATATCATTCTGGAATGCGCCAGAGAATCCGCGCTGTATGAGAGGGAACTGTGGAAAGCGCAGGAAGATGCGTCTAAACATACCGCTATCCTGCGGGGCGCAGAAGTGATCGAGCTGTCCGCGGAAGAGAAGAAACGCTTCCAGACCGCGGTGCAGGGCGTTTACGAGAAATACTGCGGCGGCCAGATGGATATTATTGACCGCATTATAGCGGAAGGCGGCGTAAAATAAGAAAAGTGAGGAAAGATACGTGGATATATTTGGAAATCGGGAAAAGAATAAACAATTTTATTTGAATTATGCGGTATTTGTCATTAACGGAATGCTGGCGCTGTCGATCGGTTCGCTGCTTCCGTTTATACGGGACGCGAACGGACTCTCTTATGCCTTCTGCGGCATGATCGTGAGCCTGCATTCCGTCGGGAATCTGTTTTCCAGCTTTGCGGCCGGGGCATTGCCGGCGCTGATTGGGAGAAAGAAAAGCATTCTGCTGTTTAATTCTTTCTTTGCCATCGCCTACCTGATGATTCTGCTCGGTAAAAGTCCGGCGCCGATTGCGCTTGCCTTTTTTCTGACGGGACTTGCGAGAGGGGCTACCAGTAATTTCTGCAATGCTTCGATCAATAATCTGGCGCCGGGAAAAGCGTGGATTATCAACGGCCTGCACGCCATGTTTTCCGTAGGAGCCTTTCTGTTCCCGATTCTGCTGACGCTGCTGACGATGAATGACGGCAGCAGATGGATTTATGCCTGCTATTTTATGCTGGCGATGGGAATTTTAAGTTTCGGTCTGTATGTACTGATGCCGACGGAAGAACGGCCGGGAGAAAAAGCGGCGAAAAAGGAAAAAAATTTTGGTTTTCTGAAAGAACCGCTTTTTTATATGAGCATTGCGGTGCTTTTCTTTTATCTCTGCGCGGAGCAGGGTGTTATCGGCTGGATGATTACCTACTTTAAAGATACCGGCCTGTTAAACCCGACGCTTGCGCAGATCACGGCGAGCGTTCTGTGGATTATGATACTGCTGGGACGGCTGACGGCAGCCTGGCTTTCCACGAAAGTAAAGAAAGAAAAGATTCTGCGCGTGATGGGTGTAGGCCTTCTGATCTTTTTCTGCATACTGATCGTAAGCAGAAGCACCGGGCTGATTCTGTTCGGCATCATGGGCTTTGGATACAGCATGGCCGGCATCTATCCAACCACGGTATCTTTTACGGGAATGCTGATACAGCGCTATAAAATGGCATGGAGCTTCATTTTGACGTCGGCAAGCCTGGGCTCCATACTGATGCCGACGATCATCGGTAAAATTGCCGAGAAGGCCGGAATTTTCTATGGCATGAGTTCGATCGCGGTCGTGCTTGTCGTGGATATGGCCGCGATTCTGTTGCTGACGGGATATACGAAGAAGCATTCCGAGTAAGCCGCCCCGGGCCGGCCGCGGAATGAGCGGGTATCAGTAAGCGGGTCCCGGGCCATATGACAAATAAATGAAAAACAGAGAGGAGCAGTATACGAAATGAAAACAGAAAAAAACAAACGGTGGAATTTTAACAGGGACATCGACTTTGAGGTGTGCGGAGAGGGGGTTAAGAGAAAAATCCTGAGTTATACGGATGAAGTAATGTGCGTGGAGAACCATTTCGAAAAAGGGGCGGTTGGTGCGCTGCATCATCATCCGCATACACAGATTACCTATATCGCATCCGGTAAATTTGAATTTACGATCGGAGAGGAGAAAAAAGTGGTAAGCGCCGGCGACAGCCTTTTGAAAAAGGACGGCGTGGAGCACGGATGTGTCTGCCTGGAAGCGGGGATACTGGTCGATATTTTTGCACCGATGAGAGAGGAATTTGTACAGCCGGATTAAAAAATTCGGAAACGGTCTGCATTTTTCATCCGTATAAACCGATGAATATAGAAAGCAGTTTTTTCTTCGGCGGAGAACACAGTTTTTTCCAAAGTGGTTATGAGAGCGGAAAACAGGGGGATGGAAATGCAGGTTACGAATTTAGCGGGAATAAAAGATGCAGGAACGAAGCGGCAGACCGGTACGGCCGCGAAGGAGCAGAGGGCAGGACGGGAAAAGGCTGTTTTGGGAAAAACGTCCCGCTCCAGGGAAGTACAGGAAAAACTGCTTCAGGAAGCAGAAGGTGCGACAGTGGCCATTTCGGCGGAAGGTCTCGGACTTGTGAAAGAAGAAACGGAGGAAAATTCCTCCATCCGGGAGCAGAACGAGAAGCAAATGTATCAGGATATGCTGGAAAATGCGAAAGAAGCGGCTGAGTCACAGGGAGAAGGATTTGGAGATCTGGCGAAAGCGCTGGAAATTGCGCGGCGGATTTTAAACGGCGATATCGTTCCCGCACAGGATGAAAAATTTCTGATGGAATTTAACAGCGAGATGTATATGCGGGTTAAAAGCATGGCGGAATTGAAAGAAGATCCGGAAAAATATGATTCTCTTCTGGAAGATGAGGAGGAACAGGGAAAATCCGGTTCGGGAAGTTCCGGCCGCGCAGGGGGCGATTCGAAAACGGAAGGAACGCCGGCGGATGGCGGAGACGCATCGGCGGAAGGCCTGGACGGCACAGTGCCGGCTTAAAAGAACGTAAAGCATTTTATGATGATAAAACAGAACGGTGTTTGGCAAAATTGCCAGACACCGTTTTTTTTCGTAGAATGTCTTCTTCTGTGAAAGAGCTCATCATTTCATTCTCTTATACAGGCATAAAGCAAAAATCTCTTTATTGCCAGTACTTATTATACTGATAATAAAGGCATTTGTCAAATCAAACAGCGGTAAATATGTTTTGTCAAAATTTAGAAAAAAATTTTTGACAGTAAAACTGCAGAAGGCAAATTTCGACTTTTCATTTTTACAGATTTTGTCAAAATGTTATCTACCGCGCCAGATTTATGGTCAGGGGTCAAAAAAATGGTCAGGAGGAAAAGAAAATGGCAAGACATGGAGAAAACATCCGAAGAAGGAAAGACGGACGATGGGAGGGCAGATATTCGATTTACGAGCCAAAGGCCGGAAGGAAGGTTATCCGTTCGGTATATGCGGGAACATATGCAGCGGTTAAGGAGAAACTTCTTTTGGCAAGAATGTCTGCGGAGATAAAAGATGATAAAGAGGAACCGGATAATGACCTGACATTTCACACAATTGCTGTGGAATGGCTGAATATGATCGAGAAAAACAGAAAATATGCGACTTATATAAAATACCGCTCCATATATGAAAAGCATATCCAGGAGAAATTGAGTGAAAAACCTCTGTCGGAACTCGACAGCGCATTTCTGTCAGATGCTTTCTTAACGCATGATGAGAAAATACTGTCCGAAAGCCTGGAACGAAGCATCATATGCGTGCTCAACCAGATACTTTCTTTTGCGGAACAATATTATCGAATAAAGCCTTATCAGATTTCCTGTCGGAAACAGAGTAATATAAATAAACCGGTTAAAGTATTGAATCAGACGGAACAGGCCAAACTGCTCAAATATCTATATGAAGAAATGGATATTTATAAAATGGGAATTTTAATTTGTATTTCCACGGGGCTGCGGCTCGGAGAAATTTGTTCACTGAAATGGGAAGACGTCGATATGATAAGAAAAGTACTGCATGTTATTATGAAAAACATATGATAGAGGAACTTATCAGGGGAATTAATAAGTTTCCAGGATGTGTTTTGGCCAGGCGGACGCATTTGATTACGGCTGATCCTGAGGGCAATATTTCAGAATATAATAAATGGTGGAGCAAATGCCTGCATTATATCGGAGTGCCGCGTATGGATTTGTTTGCTGTTGGATGCGGCGGAATCCTGTATCCGCCGCATTTGTTTACCGAGGAGGTGTTTCATGCTGACTGCATCAGGGAGTACTGTATGCATGCAGACGATATCTGGCTTAAAGTGATGGAGCTTATTAGTAATATACCGGTAGTTCAGATGCCGACAAGATTTCTGGACAGATCGGACGAAGGATTCGCGCAGGATGGCTTATATCAGCAGCATAACATAAGCGGAGGAAATGACAGAAGCCTGCATCTGCTTTTAAAGAAATATAACGATTGGGGCGGCATGAAAGAATCCCTGACCGACAGAATATTTTCAACGGGTACCGTGTGTGAGAACGAAATTAAAGAGAAACGAAGTAAGGATAATGCCAGACTGTTAGAAGAATGGACTGCCGGCATTGGCAAAGGCATGGACATTGTGATTTATGGGGCTGGTGTTGTAGCTAAGCGCGTTTATAATGTGCTGAAGAAATTTGGGATGGTCGATCGGATAAGAACGTTTGCAGTCGGGGATATCGAAAGAAATGTTTCTGATTGGAAAGGCGTAGAGGTAGTTCAGTATAAAGCGGCAGACTATCGGAATGCGGTGTGTATCATAGCTCTTTCCGGTTTGAATGATCAGTACCGGATTTATGAACAGCTTTTGGCGGCTGGGCTGGAAGAGAACCAGCTGATCTTTTTGAATGACGGAGTGTTAAGCGGTTTGCGGGATTTGGGGGAAGATGATGTAAACTGACGATGATATGGAAAAGGGCAGAGATTTGATACGATTACGGAAGCATAGAGAGGCAAACTATTTCATACTTATATGAGGAGGAAAGCATGATTTATAAAGACAGGGACAAATTAACCGCGGTCAGACTGGAGAATGAGACAGACAGAGTTTCATTTGATATACTGGCCCGTGTGCTGCTCGAAAAGCCGGCAAATATGATTTACTTTGTCTTAGACAGAAAACTGTTTGGAATGATTAGTATGGGGGATATTGCCAGAGCGAGTGAAGGCGGTGCAGACCATGTAATGATAAATAAGAAGTTTACCTGGATTCGTAAAACGGAATATATGAAAGCGAAAAAAATTTTTCGTGAAAGAAAAAATATCAATGCACTTCCGGTGATAAGTGAAAAGAATGAACTTTTGGGGGAATACATACGCTGGGATAACTGTAAGGCAGATATGATGTATTTGCCGGATAGCATACAATGGATCTGCCAAAGCTGTCATGATCTATGTTTGGTTCTGCCAAATGAATGTTTTGATGAAAAAAAGAAAATATTTGAACGTTACAGAGAATTTTTCGTATCACAGGGAGTAAAAGTCGTTTGTACTGTTCCCAGTGAAATTATAAAATATCTGGAATCATCAAATTGGATATTGTTTGTAGATGAAGATGAACTCCGTGCCATGGATACTTTGTATAAATATATATATAAAAAAGAGACCGGGGAATTAAATTTTTATACTTATAAAGATTTTGCTGAAGTGAATAAAGCAGCAGCTATTTTAAAATATTTCAGAGAAAAAGGCGTGTACATATTTAACCTGTTTTGGGAATGTAATACCGGAAATAGCGGCTATGTAGACAAACTTTATGCGGAAATTGCCAGCAAATACGCATCTGCTGGCGAAAGGGTAAATAATCGTTTTTATGAATTCATGAACCAGGGGTTTTTTGATGATTTATATTCAGCGGAATATGCAGACTGTATCAAAGGTATTAAATATCAGATAGAAACGCAAAGCGGATGCGGTAAACTAAAAGACAGTCATAGTGAAGTTTATAATGTCACAGGAGGAGAGCGCTATACTTACGGACAGCCGGAAAGCTATGTCAGAACTATATATTTTGTAGGGGCATGTTATATATACGGACATTATGCAGAGGACAAAAATACGATAGAGAGCTTTCTGCAGAAACGAATGAATCAAGAGGGATATAAAGTAAGAGTAGTGAATTGTGGTTCACCGGCGTACTCGGGTAATATGGATTTAATATTGGCACGAATTTTAACGTTACCTCTGAAGAAAGGCGACATTATTATATGTGGGAATCGAAACTTTACGGGCGTTGGCAAAATTAATTTGATGGATGCCTGCTATAAACACAATGTACATGCGGAATGGATGGTAGATCATCCAATGCATTGTAATCACAGACTTCATTCTGTTTATGCAGACGCTATATATGATACATTACAATCTGTTTTAAAAAAGGGGATTGGAAAGCAGGAAATATTGGCGGACAGAAATGAAGATTTTATAAAAACAATATATCTGGACAGATATTTCAAAAACTGCTCTTTTACGGATGATAAAAAAACAGGCTCTATTGTTATGAATTGTAATCCCTTTACATATGGTCATCGTTATTTGATCGAACAGGCCGTCAGAAAAGTCGATTTTTTGATCATATTTGTTGTACAGGAAAATCAGTCCCTGTTTTCATTTGATGAACGTTTTGCAATGGTTTGTGAGGGTACTGCGGATTTAAATAATGTAATGGTTGTTCCGAGCGGTCCATTTATATTGTCTAATACAACCTTTCCGGAATATTTTATAAAAGCAGCGGATGAAGATATTGTAGAAAATGTGGAAAATGATATTAAAATCTTTGCAAAAAAGATAGCTCCTCATTTAAAGATTTGTTATAGGTTCCTGGGAGAAGAACCAGAAGATATGGTTACCAATGAATACAATAAGGCTATGAAGCGGATATTGCCAGATCATGGAATCGAACTTATTGAGATCCCCAGAAAGGAATGTAATGGCCGATATATCAGCGCTTCCCTGGCACGAAAATATATTGAAAATTACGATTTGGACAGTTTACGTAAATTAGTGCCGGAGTCCACAATGAGAATATTGGATTTACCGATAACGGAGAAAGTATATGGAAACAGGTAAAGATTCACTGAACAGGTTTTATCGTGTGATAGAACAGACAGATTTTAGGGGAAAATGTGTTTCGCCACAGGACGCCATTCAGTTTATAGAACACCTTATCCATGATGAATTAAACGAAAAGGAGCGGCATCTGGTGGAAGAATACCATCTTTATGACTGGCTTTTCCCGGAATACTATTTGGAGGAAGAGAAACAGATTCTGGACTTGTTTTCACAGATGGTATCCGAACGGAAAACGGTAATTTATGGGACAGGAATTGCTGCGAATTTTTTGCTGAATTGTGGATTTTATAAGCGGATAGCAGGAATAATGGATCAAAAGAAGCCGGGTACCTTTTTTAGTGGAAAGGTAATAATGAGTGAAGAGCAGATCGCGGAATCCGGGATAACGCAGATTGTTGTGGCGGCGAAAGTAAAAAATTATTGGATTATTACGAAAAAAATAGCGGATTTTTGCGAAAAAAATGGAATATTACTTAGAGGATTAAATGGGAGAAATTTATTACAATGGTGCGGATCCGGCTTTTTGAAGCAAAGCCGGGCGGACAGGCAGTACTTTTCTTTAAGTTCAGAAAAATTAAGGGCGGAAATTGACTGTCATGATGTCATAAGCTTTGATGTTTTTGATACGTTGATTATGAGGAAAGTGATGCAGCCGGCCGATATATTTCAGTTAGTTGGGCATAAGGCAGGGATAAAAGATATATCGTCAAAAATATACGCAGAAAAACGTATATATGCAGACCGGAATAATAAATATGAAAAGAATATTTACGGTATTTATCATACGATGCAGGATCTGTTAATGCTGACGGATAAAGAACGTGACCGGCTGATGAATTTGGAAATCGAAACGGAAATGCAGATGGCGGTCTGCCGGAAAGAATTGGTTGAGGCTTTTTACTATGCGCTTTCAAGCGGCAAAAGAGTGTTTTTGATTTCAGATATGCATTTGACGGAATCAATGATAAGTAAGATCTTGGCCGGAGCCGGTATTGAAGGGTATGAGAAACTTCTGGTCTCCTGTGACTATCATTGCGGAAAGACAGCAGGGCTTTTTCATATATACAGGAAGATGGTACAAAATGAAAAATGCCTGCATATTGGGGATAATGAGATATCGGACGGCGCCGCTTCTGTGGAAGGCATTGATGTTTTTTTGATACGTTCGGCATTAAAGATGTTAAAGACTTCCACTCTGAATGCGCTGAGAGGATATGCTTATTCCATGAAAGAGCAGAATGCACTGGGGCTGCTTTTATCGGAAATGTTTAATAATCCGTTTGCACTCCATGCCGGGCGTGGGGTGATACAGGTTGGAACATATAAGGAATGGGGATATCGCTTTCTTGGGATTTATGCTGTGTCATATATTGACTGGCTGGTCGGACAGCTCAAAGAAGGTCAGATTGACAAAATGCTTTTTACAACAAGAGACGGATATCTGTTTTATGATTTGTATCAGTGGTATCGGGAAAATGTAGACAGTGATATACCGGAGGCCGTTTATTTTAAGGCTTCCAGAAAATTGTGCTATCTGGCGTCTATGTCAAATGAGGAAAGCATTGATTTTTATTTAAATTATGATGACGTTTATGCGCCGGACGAATTACTGGAGAAACGATTCCTGTTGGAAAAAGACGATATTTTTCCTTATTCCGGTGAAAATAAACGGGAATATATTATGAAACATAAGAAAAAGATTTTTCAAAAGGCCTCCCTGATTCGCGAAAAATATTATTCTTACATGAAAGAGATCGGATTACAAAAAGGCAGGGAATATGGATTCTTTGACTCATATTGCCGTGGAACGGTTCAGTATCTTATGGAACAGTTCGTGCCTTTTGAACTACGGGGATTTTATCTGGGGAAAATACATAATACACGCAGGTTAAAAAAGGTGCAGTCATTCTATGAAGATAAAGGGGAATATCTGAGACTGGATGATATCAATATAAAGAGAACCTTGATGGAATACTGCTTTTCTTCGCCGGAAACGAATATTATCGGAATGGATGCGGACGGGAAATTTCTGTATGGGGAGGAATACAGGACGGAGAGAGATATCAGACATATGCTGGATATTCAGGAAGGAATCAAAAAATATTTTGTACAATATTACAGTAGTTTTCAGCCGGGACAGGAAATGCTTGGAGGAAGCCTGCCCAACGCGGTAATTAATACGATGGATTTTGTTGATTTAGTAGATGAGTGTGATGATATGAGTATGATAAGAAGCATCGATGACATGGTCAATAAGGGCTATGCCGTCCTGGAAACATAAGCGCTGGGGGAACATCGAAAGCTATGTGGAAAATATATTTTTTTGGAGCAGGTAAAAGAGGAAAGCACTGGCTTATGTGTTTCCGGGAATTTGGCATTGTACCTGAAGGGTTTATCGATAATAACCGGTTATTGTGGGGAAACAGCTATGAAGGAATTCCGATATATGCGCCGGACAGATTAAAGAAGCAGGAAAATGATTATATTGCCGTTACATGTAAAGACGAAGAAACCATTTGCCGGCAGCTATTGGAAATGGGGATAGAAGAAAATAAAATTCTGTATGGAAATCATAAGATAAGGAATTATTTATTCTATTGTGCCGCCCGGAATGATAAGCCGGAAGATTATATACGGTTAAAGCGCATGACAGGTTCCTGCCCCGGCGTAGTTTTTGATCTGCAAAACGGAATGGTTCTTGGAGGCGTGGAAGCATGGACATATGAACTGGCAGGACAGCTAAAAAAACAAGGCGTTGGCGGTGTATACCTTACGACGGACAATACGCTGACGGGTCCCGTAAACAAGACATATCCTGCGCATATCTTTCGGTATACGGAGTGTACAGGACAAAAGGAAATAATAGAGTCTGGTGTAAGCGCGATTGCGGAAAATCTCCCCTGTACAGTTATCTGCAACTTTCCGCAATACATATTCTGGTCGGCCTGTATAGCAAAGAGGCGGTACCCAGAGCAGGTGCGTATTATCGCGGTACAGCACAGTGATGATGAAACATATTATGAAGCATATGGTTTGTGGCAGGAATATATTGACTGCTGTCTGGTTATCAGTTCCTTCATAGAAGATAAGCTGATAACATATGGTATGGAGAAAAATAAGATAATGCCTGTCGGATGGCATGTATCCTGTGATGAAATACTGGACAGGTCATGGAGCAAAGAAGAACTTCCGATACAAATTGGTTATGCCGGAAGAGTAACTGTAACCCTGAAAAGGGCGGATTTATTGTTAGAGGCAGCATTGAAACTGCGGGAAAAGGGCATTCGCTTTTGCCTGAATATTGCAGGCACGGGAGACTACATGGAGACATTGCTTGAACGGATGCGGGAGGAAGAACTCAGCGGTTATGTTCGTTTGGCGGGATACATAGACAGAAAAGAGATACCGGATTTCTGGAAGAAACAGGATATTATGATCAGCTGTTCGGAGCGGGAAGGCCATAGTATTTCACAGGCGGAAGCGATGGCGGCGGGTGCGGTGCCGGTTATTACGGATGTATCGGGTGCACGAGATGATGTGACGGATGGATACAATGGTTTTGTGGTACCAGTGAATGATTTGAAGGTTCTTGTGGATAGAATATGTGTTCTATATCACAATCGCGGCAGAACGAAACAAATGGGAATATATGCGCATGAGACTATATATAAACGGCAGAAAGCGATGAACCAGAAATTGTTTTGGGAGGATTTGCTGAGGAAGGTTTGGCTGTAATGAACATAAAATTGTCTGTTATTTTACCGTCATTGAATGTGGCGGATTATATTCGCGAGTGTCTGAACAGTGTTATCAACCAGTCATTGCATGAATTGGAAATTATTTGTGTTGATGCGGGTTCTACGGATGGTACAGAAAAAATATTGAAAGAGTATGCAGAGAGAGATACCAGAATTGTTGTTCTGCACAGTGAAATCAAAAGCTACGGTAAACAGGTGAATATGGGATTGGATTATGCGGCCGGAGAATACATTGCCGTGTTAGAGACCGATGACTGGATTGCACCGGATATGTATCGTTGTTTATATGAGCAGGCCGAGACGGATAAACTGGATTATGCAGCAGCGGATTTTGACGTGTTCCATGAACTGCAGAACGGTTACAGCTATTTCTCCAGAAGGGGACTTTTCCCTCCGGATAAACGTGACTGGTACGGAGAGATATTGAATACAGAACAAATCGCGACGCTGCGTGCATCTGATTATGTACTGTGGAGGGGAATTTATAATAGAAAATTTTTAAATGCGAATCATATAAGGCTACATGAATCAGCAGGAGCAGCTTTTCAGGACATGGGTTTCTTACAACAGGTAAAGACCTTTGCAGGGAAGGTAAAATATATCGATAAAAGTTTTTATAGATACAGGCAGGGTAGAGAAAATGCCTCTTCCGGAAGTTTGGAAGGACTTAGATATTATCAGGAAGAATTTCAGTGGTTAAATGAGCGAAAATCATTTTTCAGTAATTTAAAGGGAATTCATAAGAAATATTATTATTATACGATGAGTATTTCATTTATTACAAAATATGAACAGATTCTGGAATATCTGGAGGGGAACTGGCAGGATATGAGGCTTGCAGAACCTTATGAGTGGTTTCGGATGCAGATGGATACCGCCATTAATAGCGGTTTTTTAGAAGAATCGATGTATAAGGCGGAGTTGTGGGACAGGCTGTCTGTTCTGCTCAGATCAGCTGAAACGCATGCGAAGAAATTTATCTGTGGAAAGAAGGAAAAGGAAAAATGCCTGCAATTATTTCTGCAGATTACGAAAAAACGTCCGGTTATCATATTCGGGTGTGGCAGGAGGGGAGAAAAACTTATGCTTTTCTGCGACAACCATCATATTCCGGTTGATTCATTTTGTGATAATGATGTAGCATTGCACGGGAAAAAGAAGATGGGGTTCCGGATTATTTCACCGAAAGACTTAAAGGAAGAATTAAATAAGATGAATGGAATGGTTATAGTATCTATGAAAGAAGGAAATGAGCTGGTACGGGAACAGCTGATAAATCTGAAGATTGATACTGACAGAATCGTAAATGAAATCCCGGAAGGAATATTGTAAATAGTAACAATTCAGCGCTGCAAGGTATAAATGGGGAAAATATGAAAAAAGAAATCAGCGCGGATAACAGGGCTCTTGAGCATTTTACAGGCTAAGAGATGGAATGAACGATAACAGGAAACATACAAAAAGGAGATACATTATATGATGCCAAAAGTATCAGTTATCCTGCCGTCCCTCAACGTGGCGGCCTATATTCGTGAGTGTATCGAGAGCGTTATAAACCAGACCCTTTCGGATATCGAGATTCTCTGCATCGATGCCGGTTCCACAGACGGAACCTGTGAGGTTATCAAAGAATATGCTGAAAAAGACAAACGTGTCCGTTTTATTTTGTCTGAAAAAAGAAGTTACGGTTACCAGATCAATCTCGGCATTGATTTGGCCCGGGGAGAATATATCGGAATCGTGGAGACGGATGACAGCGTGGAACCCGACATGTATGAGACGCTATACAAAGCCGCTGTCGAAAATAATCTCGATTATGCGAAAGCGGGATTTTACACGATGGTTACGCCTTATGAAGGAGAGCGGTATCTTCTCGAAAATCCGCTGAGAGATACGGGAAAGATCATTTCATCCCGGTATTTTTTGGAGAAAAATATCTCCCCGGACGTATATATATGGAACGGTATTTATAAACTATCGTTTCTGCGGGAATTTCACATTCGCCTGAATGAAAGTCCGGGGGCCGCTTTTCAGGACTGCGGTTTCCGTTATCTTGTGGATATGAATCTTCGCAGAGGCATGTTTTTAGACCACCTTTTTTACCGTTACAGGCGGGACAATGCCGCTGCTTCCACTTATAATCCGCTGTTTGCCGGATTTAATCTGGCGGAATGCAGATATATCAGGGAAAAGATGAAAGAAGACGGCATTACGGATCGGTCGGGAAGGGCGTTTATGGCGAGGGAAACCGTAATGATGGCGCTTTCACCCTATACCACCTTCCGGGAACACAGTAAGCCCACGAAAGAAATTCTGTCAGCCCTTGATGAATTTCGGGAGATTATCACGGAAGACCGGGACCGGGGACTTTTGAAACAGGAGGAGATGCTTCCGGCGCATTTTACAGAGATGCGCCTGTTTACGGAACAGCCGGAAGCTTATGAGGCATATATCGAAATTAAAGCGAAGGCCGATTACGATATCTATGATCATTTCGTACAGAAAATGGCCGCGAAGAAACAGCTTGTCGTTTTCTGTACCGGAAAAGCGGCAAAGTTCGCGCTGTGCCTGCTTCGGATGAATCGGTTGGAAAATATCGTGGCGTTTTGTGACAATGACCGGGAAAAATGGGGCGGAACTTTTTACGGGCATGAGATTTTACCGCCGGAAGAAGCCGTCAGGCGTTATCCGGGCGCCCACTATCTGGCGGCAAAGAAAGCGTGCCCGGAAGAAATCGTAGGGCAGTTGGAGGAAATCGGCGTGGGAGAAGAACAGATATCGGTATACGGGCTGCCTCTTAACGCATTCGGTTGTACAAATCTGTTTATGCGGGGGCTGTGACTTAAAATCGGAAATGAAAAATGTGCCCGGAAGATAAGCATTTCTTTCGGGTTTCTGCTATAAAAGAATAAAAATGAGCCATATGAACAATGGAGGAGTAAAATGACACCGGAACAGCGGCTGCGGGAATTACCTAAGGCAATCATCAAATGGTATGAGATAGAAAAGGAAAGCCGGATTGCCTGTCTGGTACATGAAGAGGGAAACAGTGTCCGTATCGCGGAAGCGTTAGAGGAAATGGGATTACGGACAGAACGTCTGGCATTCAATTGGCCGGAGACGGAAGTAGTGAAGGAAGGCAAAGAACAAGACAATACTGCTCGGGTAGAAAAAAGCAGAGAAGATGCCTGGAGCCGGTATGAAAAAGAACGTTTTGATATCATTGTTGCGGTAGATATTCTGGAATATGCGGGGACACCCGGGACATTGCTAGAACGTATTCGCAGTCTGCTGAAACCGGACGGCAGACTTCTTCTGGCGGCGGATAACCGGCTGGGTATCCGGTATTTTTGCGGGGATCAGGATTCCTTTACCGGTAAAAATTTTGACAGCATTGAAAACTACAGGCATCTGCTTTACTGGGAGCGGAACGAAGCGAAAGGAAGAGCCTGCGCAAAGGCTGAGATTATACACTTTCTGGAAACGGCCGGATTTACGGATCATCGTTTTTTTTCTGTGTTTCCAAGATTATCGAATCCGCAGGTGCTCATTGCGGAAGATTATGAGCCGAATGAGGCGCTGGATATCCGGATTTTCCCGGAGTATAACAGTCCGGATACGATTTTTTTGATGGAAGAAGAGCTTTATCCGTCCCTGATGGAGAACCATCTTCTGCATGGCATGGCCAACGGTTTTTTTGTGGAATGTCCTCTGAACGGTGTTTTTTCCCCGGTGAATCAGGTTACCCTTTCCGGCGAGAGAGGGCCGGAAAATGCCATGGCAACCATTCTGCGAAGCGATGGGATCGTGATAAAACGTGCTCTGTATCAGGAAGGAAAAGAAAAAATTCAGAGGCTTTATGATAACAATCAGTATTTACAAAAACAAGGGGTACAGATGATAGCGGCAAGGATCGAAGGCAGAGATTTTGTCATGCCGTATGTGTCAGGCGTTCCGGCCAACGATTATTTTCGGATGCTGTTTGTACGGAACAAGGAGTCTTTTCTGGAAAGTCTTGATACTTTCTGGGAAATTATTCTGCATTCGTCGGAACACGCACGGTTTGAGGAGATTAACTGGGAACAGTTCGAGCCGGGATGGGAGAAAAGGAAAAAGGACGATCCCAATAAGGATAAGTGGAAAATGATTGCTTCCGGTACGGAAAAGGAACGGGCGGATTTAGGGGTAATTTTAAAGCGGGGATATCCTGATCTGGTTTCTTTAAACTGCTTTTATCAGGAGAATCGTTTTATATTTTACGATCAGGAGCTTTACCTGAAAAACATGCCGGCAAAAGCAATTCTGCTACGGACGATAGAATTTATTTATAAATTTAATGACCAGTTGGATGAAATCATTCCCAGGAAAGAACTTTTTGAGCGGTATGGACTTGAGACGTATCGCGATTTGTTCTCTAAATTTATCGGCCGGTTTCTGAATATATTGCGGGGTGATGACGGACTGTCCGATTATTTTAAGGAAGGAAGGCGGGACTACGGGACCGTAGAGGAGAACCGTAAACGTCTGAATTATTCGGGAGAAGAGTATGCAATGATTTTTAAAGATATTTTCCATCATACCAGAGGACGGAAATTATATCTCTTCGGTTCCGGTAATTATGCGAAACGTTTCCGTGAAAAATATGGGGAGATTTATCCTGTAGCGGGATACCTGGATAACGACGAAAGCCGCCAGGGGACGGAAGTGGAAGGCTTGCCGGTGCTTTCGCCTTTGGCGCTTAATGAGATGAATCCAGCAGAATATAAGGTGTTGATCTGCATCCGCAATTACATGCCGTTGGTGCGCCAGCTTCGCAGGGCGGGAATTCCGAACTTCAGCGTATACAATCCGTATCTGGTGTATCGGGAAGAGCATGAGCCGGAAGCGGAAGAGCAGCCAAAGAAATATAACGTGGGTTACGTAGCGGGTGTATTTGATCTTTTTCATATCGGGCACCTGAATCTATTACGTCGTGCAAAGGAACAGTGTAATTACCTGATTGTGGGAGTCGTTACGGACGAAGGGGTCATCCGGCATAAGAAATCGAATCCGAAGATCCCGTATGAAGAGAGGATTGCCATTGTGCGTGCATGCCGGTATGTGGATGAGGCAGTTGAGATACCGCTTAATAAAGGGGATACGGATGAAGCATGGCGTAAATACCGGTTCGATGCACAGTTTTCGGGAAGCGACTATGCGGATGACCCGAAATGGCTGGCGAAAAAGGACTTTTTACAAAGGCATGGCTCAGACCTGGTGTTCTTTCCTTATACGGAGGGAATCAGCACGACGCAGTTGAAGGATGTGGTGAAAGGAAACGGGGAGAAAAAATGATTGTGAACAACCTGAAGAAACTGGCGGAGGAAGGAAAACTGGGATAGTGGAAGAGGACGATATATGAAAAAAATTTGTGCAATGACCAGCAGCATTTTTTGTTTTGATAAGCCGGCCCAGAGCATCAGAGAACTGCGAACGGTGGGAATTGACGGCATTATGTTTGATTTCTCTGTGTTTTGCTCGGCACAGAGCCTGTTGAATCTGAAAGAGAGGATAGAAAAGGCAGAGCGCGCCGGAGAGGAAAAACCGAAATGGAAACCGGAGGAGACAAAAATATATTATCAAAAAGTGACAGAGGCTTTTGCAGCGAGTGATTTTCTGCCTTCGATTGCCAGACTTCCATTTACCGATGTGTGGACTCGTTTGGAGACTCCCGAAAAATGCAGGGAATTAAATGAACTGACGCTCAGGATTAACGAGGACTGTATCATTGCCGCAGAAACGCTTGGCTGTACACATGTCATTGTCCAGCCGCTGTTTGCAGGAGTGGAACGGGGACAGGAGTGGGAAGTTAATAGGAAATTTTACCTGACGCTTGCAAAAGTATGCAGAAAGGCGTATACGAAACTGCTGCTGGTGAATCAGTGCGGTAACCAAAATGGCCATTTGGTGCGCGGGATATGTTCGGAAGGGGCGCAGGCGGCGTCCTGGATTGACGATCTGAACAAAGAGGCGGGAACAGAACGTTTCGGTTTCTGTCTGGATACGGGAACTTGCAATCTCTGCGGACAGAATATGCAGAGTATGGCGGCAGCGGTGGGAAGCCGGATTCAGGCAGTCATTCTGACGGAGAATGACGGACAAAGGCAGGCAAAGATGCTTCCCTTTACAAACGTTTACAGGCGCCGCTCTGCAATGGATTGGCTCGGCGCAGTCAGAGGGCTCAGGGAACTGTCTTACGATGGATATCTGATTCTGGAAACGACAGATACGACAGCGGCATTTTCTCCGTTGCTGCAACCTTATCTGTATCCGCTTTATAAAGCGGTTCTTGATTATTTTGAAATGCAGATCGGCATCGAGCGGGATTTGAAAAAATATGAGCGGGTTGCTCTTTTCGGTGCGGGAAATATGTGTCGGAATTATATGAAGTGTTACGGGAAAAAGTACCCGCCTCTTTTTACATGTGACAATAATCCGAAACTGTGGGGAACGGAGTTTGAGGGACTTGAAGTAAAAGATCCCAAAGAACTTAACAATTTGCCGGAAAACAGCGGAGTAATTATCTGTAATATTTTTTACCGGGAGATTGAGGAGCAGCTGCGTTCGATGGGCATTACCGATATCGGTCGTTTTAATGACGAGTATATGCCTTCTTTCTATTTTGACAGATTGAAGCGTGAAGAGCCGAATGGGGAAGAAGACAGCGGGAATAACAAGGGAAAGAAGTGATGGGAGGAATGTGATGCTGCGTATCGGAGTACAAACCAAAAATGTAGTAACGGATACAAATCCGGCGGAAGGCTTTGATCTGCTGAAACGGGCCGGCTTTTCCTGTGCGGATTTCAGCCTCAATGAATATCTGCTCAATTCTGCGATCTATCAGTCGGAGCGCAACGCTTTTTTTGATAAGTCGGTTAAGGAACTGGAAACTTTTTTTGCACCGCACAAAAAAGGAGCGGAAGCCGCCGGGATTGTCATCAACCAAATGCACATGCCTTATCCGGTTTATGTGCCGGGCGGGGACGATGAACTGAACGCATATCTGTGGAATGTGGCGGCGCCCAAGAGCCTGCATGTCTGCGCTTTTTTCGGCTGTCCTTATCTTGTGATACACGGCTTTAAACTGTCTCATTTTCTCGGCTCCGAAGAACTGGAATGGGAGCAGACGGAGAAATTTCTTCATTTTCTTGCGCCGATGGCGAAAGAAATGGGAATCACCCTCTGCATTGAAAACCTGTACGACAGTATCGGCGGACATCTTGTGGAAGGGCCATGCTGCCATGCCCAAAAGGCGGTGGAGCGAATCGAGCGCATGAACGACAGATATGGCGGCGAAGTGCTGGGGTTTTGTTTTGACACCGGCCATGCGAACCTTATCGGGCTCAATTTTGAAAAGTTCATCACGACCCTGGACGGCCATTTGAAAGTGCTTCATATTCACGACAATGACGGCGTATCCGACCTGCACCAGCTTCCGTTCACCTTTACGAGAACGCGGGAGAATCTGCCTTCCACCGATTGGGAGGGCTTTATCGGAGGTTTAAAACACATAGGTTTTGAGGGAACGCTGAGTTTCGAGACGGCGCCCGTGCTGACGGCCTTTCCGGAAGAAATGAAAGCGGACGTCCTGGCGTTTATTGCGCGGACGGGCCGTTATCTGGGCTCACGGATTTGCTGATTTCCGCCCGTTTCCGGTATTCGGAAGGCGAGCATCCTTTTTGTTTATGGAACAGCCGGCTGAAATACAAAGGGTTATCGTATCCGACAATATGTCCGATTTCGGATATGGTATAGGAAGTCCCTTCCAGCAGCATCTGTGCATTGGCGATACGGATGGAAACGATATACTGCATGGGCGTCATCTGGGTATACCGCTTAAAGTTTCGTATGAACCAGCTGACGCTCATGCCTCTGGAAACGGCATATTCTTCAATGCGGATATCCGTATTATAATAATCGTTAAAATACTGAGCAGCGATATCCATCTCGGTATCGAGATATTCGTTGCTCAAATTTCGTTCTTTGGTAACTTTTCTGTGAATTGCAATCAGCAGCTGCCTTAACAGCAGGACAAGCACTTCTTCATAATGCGGACGGCATCTTTGCAGTTCCGTAATGGCCCGTTTGAAAATCCTGGGAAATTCCAGCGAAGTGCCTACATAAAAAACGCGCATATCATCGCTGATTCCATAGCTTCTTAAAATATTCTTCACGTCATTTCCGGTAAAATGAATCCAATAGACTTCCGTTTTATCCACGCCGTAATACTCATATTTCTGAAATTCTTTCGGCCTGTACAGAACCATGTTTCCGGCAGTCACCAGCGTTTCGTTTTCCTCATTGTCAAAATGAAAATGTGCGGTTCCGGCGGAAACATACAGAATCTGGTAGTCAACCCGGCCGCGGGGTCTGTATGTGGGCAGCCTGGGATGGTTTTTCAGACGATATGTGCCGCAGCTTCCGACTGTCAGCGGCTTGCTTTTGTCTTTAAAGTCGATCAGGGAATTGTGCAGATATCCGGAATTGATATACATGGAAACCTCCCTTTCTGCGCTTTGCGTGAAACTATTTTCCGAAATGCTTTTTTCTATTGTATCATTTTGTGTATGTTTTGTCCAATTCAATATATAGCCTGAAAACGGAATAAAACCTTATAATATCTTTAGGAAAAGCAAGCACAACAGCTTGTATTCCAAGAATTTACTGCGCAAATTCTTATATGAAGACCGTTGCGGTTACCGCAGTTTCTTATAGAAAAAATACTGCTTTATAAGAAATCAAATAACGTAAAAGGAAATTTGAGACAGGTCTTGAAAAAAGCAGGAAAAAATGGGAGGGATGGAGTGCATTTACAATATCAGGAGACAAAAGAGAGAGTAGTGTTCAGACAGAAAGAATCCGGGCATGTGCCGCCGCATCTGCATGACGCGCTGGAAATCGTGTATGTGACGGCGGGGACGCTGGAAGCCGGCGTCGGCGCAGAACTTTTCCACATGGAGACGGGCGATATCGCTTTTATTTTTCCCGATGTGATACATCATTATCAGGTGTCGGCGGCAGGAGAAAACAGAGCGGCTTATATCCATATTCCGCAGTCTCTTTGCGGCGCTTTTCTGGAGAGGGTACGCAGATGTTGTCCGGTTTACCCTGTGATCGGCGGAAAAAAGGCAGGAGAAGATGTACATGGCGCTTTACGGAAATTATCGATAATCGGAAAAGATGATTTTGTGCTCGCACAGGCTTATGTGCAGATCATACTCGCGAGGTGTTTTCCCGAACTGGAACTGACCCTGAAAGAAGGAGGCGCGGACGACGATCTGATCTATCGGACGGCGGCTTATATTGCGTCCAATTTCCGGGAGGAACTCAGCCTGACATCGGTGGCAGCTGAGCTGGGCGTCAGCAAATATGTGCTGTCCAGGACTTTTTCATGTGTCTTTCGCTGTAACTTTAACCGTTATCTGAATGAGGCCCGTCTGAATTACGCCTGTTTCTGCCTGGAAAACACGAATCGTTCGATTACCGATATTTGTATGGACAGCGGCTTTGAGAGCCAGAGGACTTTTAACCGCGTATTTAAAGAGCGATGCCGGATGACGCCGAGAGAGTATCGGAAAACGCATTGCTCCCATGGTGTGCTGGCATATTCCCGTTTCGTCGGATGATATTTTTCGCATAAGAAGCCGCCGCCCGGCCATGTCAGCCGGCGCGGCGGTTTCTCTTTTTTCCGCTGTTTTGTCGGAATCAGCGGTATTCCCGCATATTGACATTGTAGTAATAGGGAAGAGCAGCTTTTGTATATCCGTTTGTCCGGATCAGAATGTTTTTCTGTTCTTCTTTCTTACATGCTTCGTCGAACACTTCCGAGAAAAATTTCCTGGAAAGAGAATCCGACGAATCCCGCTTGGACTGGTGTCTTTCATCGTCGGAAGAAGCCTTCCTCAGATGCGGTATCACCGTAACCGCCTGAACTTTATAAAGCTTGTCATATCCGTATGCTTCGAGTCCCTCCCTGGAATCCACTTTTTTTGTTCTATTATTTATATCGGCATAAATGGGCAGAAAATAAGGGGGAAATGAGGAGAATATTCTGACAATCGTTCTGCCTGTTGAGACCGGCCGGTCTTTTTGAACACAAAATGGTGGAATAAAAAATCGCACTGATAAAAACACCGCACATAAAACAAGGTTGACAAGTGACTACCTATGGTATAAGATGGATATACAAGGTAGTCACTTGTCAACCTTTTTAGGAGGAATATGGAAGATGATAAAATTATCGGAAGCTGAATGGAAAGTTATGAATCTTTTATGGGAGAATGCACCGCAGACGATCATGCAGATTACGAATCATTTTAAAACGACGACCGGATGGACGAAGCATACGGTCATGACGTTTCTGCGCCGCATGGAAGAAAAAGGAGCCGTGCATTATGAAGAGGGGGAGCGGGCCAGGCGCTATTATCCCGATATCGAGAAGACGGAAGCGGTGTTCCAGGAAACGGAGGAGTTTCTCGATAAGGTTTTTAACGGGCATCTTGGGCTGATGTTAAATACGATGGTGGAGAGAAAGCCTTTGTCCGGGGAAGAGATCGAGGAGCTTTATGAGATCCTGAGAAAGGCGGAGGAGGGGAAATGATGAGAGATTTTATGATTACTTCATCGATTCTGATTGCGGTTGTTTTGCTGATACGCTGTTTTTCGAAAGGCAGGCTGAATCCGGTTCTGCAATATGCGCTCTGGCTCCCTGTCATGATTCGCCTCATCATTCCCATACCGCTTTGGAGCAGCCCGTTCAGCGTTCTGAACCTGATGCCCGGGCAGGCTGCAGGGATTCAAATATCGGAGGATTCCGGGAAAACGGCGGAAGCGGAAGGAATGAGCGGTACCGGAAGTATGGCGGCCGCGGACAGAAATGCCGGCGGAGACGGGAAAGGGACGGAAATACAGGGTAATACCGGGATGCAGACGGGAGACGGCACAGCGTATCATGCCGGAAATAAGGCGGAAGCAGGTCTTTTGGACAACGGAGGGGACGCGCCGGATACGGAGTCTTCGGGCCGGAAAATATTTTTCGGCAGAGACGGTGTGATGCCCGATCTGACGGACAGCGCCGGCCGGTCGGAATTTCTGTCTTTCCTGTCAAAAATCTGGCCGTACATCTGGGCGGCGGGTGCGATGCTGACCGGCGGCTATATGCTCTTTTACCAGCTGAAATGGAGAAGATATCTGTCTGCCAACAGGAAACTTTTTAACGGCGGAAAAAAATATCGGGACAGGCTGACGGTTTATACGGTCAGGAAGCTGCCGTCTCCCTGCCTGTCCGGGCGGTGCATTTACCTGACAGAGGAGTTGACGGGGGATGTAAGACAGCTTGAACACATTCTGGCTCATGAATATTGCCATTACAGGCATCTGGATTCTATTTGGGTGATTGTCCGGTGTGTTCTGACGACGGTTTACTGGTTCCATCCGCTCGTGTGGGCGGCGGTCCGGGTATCGAAGCAGGACAGCGAACTTGCCTGTGATGCGGCGGCAATTCGTCTGCTGGGGGAACAGGAACGGTTCGCTTACGGGAAAACGCTGCTGCGGCTGATCATTAAGGAGGACTGCGGCAGAATCGGCGCGGCCTCCACCATGAGCGGAGGGGAAAAAGGCATCCGGGAAAGAATCACGCGCATTGCCGCCGCACGGGGATATATGGCGGCAACGGCCGGTGTTGTTCTGCTTTTTACGGCGGCGGCCGTCGCGGTCACTTTTTCCGGGACAAAGAAAGAGGCGGAAGCAAAGGGCGCCAAAGAGCAGGTGCAGACAATGGAAGGAAAGGCCGAACCGGCAGAAGAGACGGAAGAGGCGCGGCGGAACGCGGAGCAGGAATTGCAGTTCCTGGAGGAAGAGAAATTTTTACAGCAACCGGAAACGCTGAAAAATCAAGAAGAAGAATTACAGGATCTGCAGCAGGCGATGGTAGTGGAAGTCGAGAAGGATGCCGTGCTCAAAAAGCTGGCTTCATATGATGAGATGGTCGAAGAGGCGGGCAGCAGAGCGGGAGTATATGCGGTAAGAGATGCCTGCAATCTTTCGGATTACGTACAGGCGTATTATGATAAGGGAGACGCTGCGATGAAAGAGGGCATGTATCTGCTGGAAATTCTGAAAGGGCCCGACAGTTCCGATATCAAGGTATACGGGATGTACTCGAAGGAATACGGATGCAGAGGCATTAAAGTCCTGACCGGAGAGGGCGCGGAGGATTTCGACGAAGCATGGGCCGTATCCAATCTGCATGGCAGGGAGGAAAATCTCCGGCTTTATGAATCCGCGGAAGACGGAATGCCCAGGACGTTTGCCTGTAAGATGATAGCTGCGGAAAGTTCCGATACGGAAGTGTGGAACCTGTATCTGTGTGACCGTCAGGATACGGGGACGATGACACTGTGCACACTCCGGCCTGCAGAGATTATGGAAGAGATCACGAAACGGCTGCGCTTTGAGATAGACGCGGAGGAATGTATGATCGTCGTTTACGACAGGGAAAAGCCGATCGGTCAGATTCCGGTAAACGCGTCCCGGGAAGCGATGAAAAATGTTCAGGGGGTGGTATTGGATAGCAGCAGTATTTCCTGGGAGCTTGGAAATGGGGAAGATGAAATCAGAATGATAACGGCGGTTGGCCTGAAACTGCGCGGAACGGAGCAGAACGGGACGGAGCCGGTATGGTATCATGGCCTGCCGCTGCTCAGCTTCCCGGTGACATGCGGAAGTTTTGGAGAAAGAGAAATGCGGCTCGGCCAGGCGTCGGTGGATACGAAATACGTGAACGGCCGCATACAGGGGGCGGATACGCTGGATCAGTATCTGGCATCGACGGAAGTATTTGCATCCATGCAGAAGAGCGGAACGGAACCGCGTCAGGAAGTGCCGGCCGCGCAGGAAAACGGTGCCGCAGCCGGCAGTAAAGCGCCGCAGTAGGGAAGGGGCCCTATTCCGTCAGATGACGGCGCTGCAGCGGAAGAAACACCGGTTTGTACAACAGCATCGTAATTGCCGCGTTGAGGCCGCCTTTGATCAGATTAAAAGGCAGAAAGGCGGGAAGCAGCAGCGCGGCGATGTCCTCTCTCGGCATTCCCATATAGAGCGGGGCGACGAGATAATTCCAGAGCATCATCGTTACGGCCATCGCAAGGCAGCCGCCGAGAAGTCCGGCGGCCATGCCGGGAAAACTACGCTTTTTCCGGTAGATAAATGCGGCGCTGCAGGCGAAGGAACAGCTCGACAGGACGTTCATGAGAAAGCCCAGCGGGCCGGTGCCGCTGATGGTCAGCATCTGGACGAAAGAGACAACAAGCGCGATGACAAAGGAAGCCGGCGGGCCGAAAAGAAAGCCGCCGATGGCGATGATGATGTCTTTCGGTTCGTACTTCAAGAAGAGTACGAGGGGGATGCGTACGAAGGCCGCGGCAAGATAGGCGACGGTGCAGAGCATTCCGATGGTTGTGAGTTTTTGTGTGTTTTTCATTGGTTTTACCTCCTGAATTAAAAAAATCCTGAAAGCGTAACGGTCTTTCAGGGTTTTTTATTCAGGTATGTCAAAAACGTCAACAGAGCAGATGCAGAGGAATAAAAAAGAGTGCAAAAAGAGCGCCAGCATAAGCTGACATTTTTAACACACCTTCTTTAATCCGGACTATACCGTCGGTACCGGAATTTCACCGGTCCCCGCACTTGCGTGCCCGCGGACTGTCACCGCCGATCGGGAATTTCAACTTGCCGGAATTTTCAAAACGCCGGTAAGGATCACCCTGCCCTGAAGACATTATGCTATTCAGTTGTTTACAACAGTATATGACTGTCGGTCCGATAAGTCAAGCAAAAATCTGAAAAACAATACGCATGCTGCGCCCGCAGATCATTAAAAACCGGCCATCATAAGGCCCATCAGCTGATCCCTGGCTACGGCGTCCTGTGTTCCTTTTGCTTTTGATGCCTGGCTGTCCAGTTCGGTTTTGGTCGTTTCGGCGATTCTCAGTTTTTCCAGAAAAGCTTTTTTCTCCTGTTCGGCTTCCGCGGCTCTTCGTTCCGCTCTTGCCTGACTGCGCGCCTTTATCGCGTATTCCATAGAGTTTACGACCTGCTGCATATCTGAAATCATTGCTTCGTTCATTTTCATTCCCCGTCTTTCCTTTTGCTGGATATATCAATGATATCGGCAGTACCGGCCTTTTCCTGAAGAGGGGATGCGGAATAATTTTGCATTGATTCCGTCTCGTATGCCGTCCGTCCGGCGCAGGAGCGCCTCCCAAAACGTTTTTGCCGGAAGGGCAGAAGCCGGAACGGAATCGCGCGCGATGCCAATTCCTGACATTGCCGCAACAACCTCTTTTATATTTTTCGTTTCTGTGTTATACTGTACGCAAAGAAACTGTTGATATCCGTATGTTTTTGGCGAAGATATCAAAAAAACAGGACAAACGACAGAAAGTAGCTGGGGATAAATGAAATATAAGAAGATTAATGAAGCGACTGTTCAATGTATCATTTCCGAAGAAGACATGGAAGAATATGGTCTGACATTGTCCGATATTTTTGAACGGAATGAAAAGGGAGAAGGTTTTCTGCGTGACGTGGTGGAACGGGCCCATGATGAAGTGGGATACCGGCTGAACGGGGACAACATTGCGATGCAGATCACGCCGATTCGCGACGAAGGTCTTGTGATTACCTTTTCGGATGAGGGAATTGCCGGATTCCAGAATATGCTCGAACACATCAAAGAAGTGCTGTCAGGGTTTGATCCGGAGAGCCTGAAAGAAGCGGCGAAGGCGGTTTCCGCACAGGCGGGAGAGCAGAAGAAGGGGTTAGAGGAAACCTGTCGTATTTTTGTTTTTGCATCCATGAATCACGCCATGCGCTACTGCGCGGCCATATCGCCGGAATTATCGGTCAGGAGCCATTTGTACAGTCTGAAGGATACTTATTATCTGGTGATTGAGAAACAGAGATTGTCTAAGAAAAATTTCAATAAGATCAGCGCACAGGCGGTTGAATTTGCAAAGCTTCTCGCGCCGTCGGAAGAAAAGCTGCTCTATCTGGAAGAGCATGGAGAATGCCTGATCAAAGACAGGGCCGTTTCCACCCTGAGGAGAATATGCTCATAATAAACGGAAAATACAGGATGAACTGCTGTTTGCCGGAAAACGGAAAAGCAGAAAAGATCGTTTATTTACATACGGCGGCGGATGAGGCGGAAGCCGTCTGGGAGATGACCGGCCGGGATTACGTGCTTGTGTCCGTGGAGGGCATCGACTGGAACAGGGATTTATCGCCCTGGCCGCATGAAAAAGTATTTGCCGGTGGAGAGGATTTTGCCGGAGGCGCGAAGGACTATCTGCGGACACTGACCGGGCAGATTATGCCGGCGGTGGAACAGGCCCTTTTGCCGGCTCCGAAGAAACGCTATCTGGCAGGTTATTCGCTCGGCGCGTTATTTGCAGTCTATGCAATTTATCATACCGCTCTATTTGATGGTATCGGTTCTGTATCGGGCTCGTTATGGTATAACGGGTTTTCAACTTATGTAAAGGAACATACGCTCAGACGCAATCCCGATAAAATCTATTTTTCATTAGGAGATAAGGAAGCAGCATCTGCACGGGGAATCATGCAGACTGTTTTGGTGCGCACAGAAGAAATTGAGAAAAAATTCCAGGAAGACGGCATTCATACGATTCTGGAAATAAACCGGGGAAATCATTTTAAGCAGGTGCCGGAACGGATCGCCAAAGGAATCCGCTGGCTGATGCTTTAATTAAGAAAGGATAAAGGTATAGGATTTGAGTAAAGAACAGGAAATCAGAAAGAACTTGGAAGAAGGAAGCAGTACGGAAGAAAGACAGGAGGAGAGCGGAGCAGGGCTTACGTATCGGGAATCCGGCGTCGATGAGAGAATCATCCGCGCGGTGGAGGAAATGGGTTTTGAGCATATGACACCGATTCAGGAACAGGCAATCCCTGTTTTTTTGTCGGGAAAAGACGTGATCGGACAGGCTCAGACGGGGACCGGGAAAACGGCTGCTTTCGGCATTCCGATTCTGGAAAAAACCGATCCGGAAAACAAGAGTTTACAGGCGGTGGTATTATGCCCTACGAGAGAGCTTGCCATGCAGGCGGCGGACGAGCTGCGCAAGTTTGCCAGATATCTGCACGGAATCAAGGTGCTTCCGATTTACGGCGGACAGGATATCGTAAGGCAGATTAAAAATTTAAAGGGCGGCGTGCAGATTATTGTCGGTACGCCCGGCCGTGTGATGGACCATATGCGCCGGCATACGATAAAAATGGAGCATGTGCATACGGTAGTGCTGGATGAAGCGGACGAAATGCTGAATATGGGATTCAGGGAGGATATCGAAACGATTCTGAAAGAAGTGCCCGAAGAACGTCAGACGGCGCTTTTTTCCGCGACGATGCCCAAACCGATTCTGGAGATCACGAAGAAGTACCAGAAGGATGCGGTCTTTTTGAAAATGACGCCGAAGGAAGTTACCATACCCTTAATCAAGCAGGCGTACTATATGGTGCGGCATCAGGATAAAGAAGAAGTGATGTGCCGTCTGATGGATTATTACGATCCTTCCCGTGCTTTGATTTTCTGCAATACGAAGCGTATGGTGGATGAACTGACGGAACATTTGAAGGCGAGAGCATACGAAGTGGAAGGACTGCACGGCGATCTTTCCCAGAACCAGCGCGATACGGTAATGAATCTTTTTAAGAGCGGCCGGGCGGCGGTTCTGATCGCGACCGACGTTGCCGCAAGGGGTATCGATATCGATAATGTGGAGGCCGTTTTTAATTTTGACGTGCCGGAAGACATCGAATATTATGTGCACCGCATCGGCAGAACGGGCCGGGCGGGAAAGACCGGGCGTTCTTTTACGCTGGTGACGCGGCGCGAAATTCAGAAACTGCGGGAAATCGAACGTATCTGCCATACGAAAATCAGGGAAAGAAAGATTCCTTCGGCGGCCGATATTACGGAACGGAAAGCGGAAAAAATTCTGAGAGAAGCGGAGACTGTCATCAAAGAGCAGAATACACAGAAGGCGTTGCAGTTTGTCGAGGAGCGGTGCGCGCTTGGAGAATACAGCGCATTGCAGTATGCGGCGGCCTTTATGAAAATGAAGCTGGGTGACGATATTGAGGATATCAAACCGGAGCGGTCTCCTCTGGAATGGGTGACACAGGGCAGAAGAGGAAAAAGAGACAATGGAGCCGGCGGCAGATTCGGCGGCGGACGGGCCGAGAGAGGGAACGCCGGAAGAAACGGTTCCGGCAGAAGAAGAGAGGACCGTTCCGACAGAAACGGCGGAAGAAAGGAACGGACGGAGAAAGGCCGGGCGGACAGAAACAGGGATGGAAGAAGTTACGACCGGGGCAGCGCCGACAGAAACAGCCGGTATGCCGTGCTGCGTATCAAGACGAAAAAAAGTTCGCACTAGAGCGTCAGTTCGTCACCATGTTCTTTCAGCCACAGACGAAGTTGCCGGTAATCCGGGCAGATGGCTTCAACGGCCTGCCAGAAGGCGGGCGAATGGTCCATATGGGTCAGATGACAGAGTTCATGAACGACGACGTAATCCAGTACGGCCGGAGGGGCAAGCATCAGCCGCCAGTTAAAGGAGAGGGTTCCTTTGCTGCTGCAGCTTCCCCACCGCGTTTTCTGGTCGCGGATGGAGATACGGTTGTAAACGCCTCCGGTCATGGCGTGATAATAGGCGGCACGTTTCGGGATATAGGAACGGGCCGCTTCTTTGTAGCGCTTTTCCAGCGCGTCCCTTTGTACGGCGGACAGGTCGGAGACCGGCCTGCTGTTTTTCCTGTCGCGGATTTCCAGATAATGCGTTATAATCCAGCGGCTTTTTTCTTCCGCAAGACGCATGATTTCCCGTTCGCCCGTGCGAAGCGGCACGCGGAACAGAATATCGCCGTCCCGGCTGATGGAAATGGCCATCGTTTTGCGTCTGCTTTTTATAACGGTAAAAGGAAGCGTGTATTCGCTTCCGTCATGGGAAACAGTAAGTGTATGCTGCATTTGGCATCCTTTCTGCGGCGTGCTCCGCTGCCCGGCTCCGGCCGGGACCGGCAGGGGTTTTTTCATGATTATTTTATCACAAATGATTTGTAAATCAATGAAAGATGTGGTAGTATAGGTTGAAAAATAAATTTTTCAACCTATATATCCGAATATTGCAGATTTCAATATGCTGTGGAAATTATAAATGAATGGAAAAGGAGAATGAGCGATGGGAAAGAAACCGGCAGTATTAATGATTTTAGACGGCTACGGCCTGAACGGAAAGACAGAGGGGAATGCGGTGGCGCAGGCCAATACGCCCGTTATGGACAAACTGATGAAGGAATGTCCCTTTGTGGAGGGAAATGCAAGCGGTATGGCGGTAGGCCTTCCGGACGGCCAGATGGGAAATTCCGAGGTCGGACATTTGAATATGGGCGCGGGCCGCATCGTATATCAGGAACTGACCAGAATTACGAAAGAAATTCAGGACGGTACTTTTTTTGAGAATCCGGCTTTGCTGGATGCCGTAAATAACTGCAAGAAGAACGATTCTTCTCTTCATATGTACGGGCTTATATCGGACGGCGGCGTACACAGCCACAATACACATTTGTACGGTCTGCTGGAACTTGCCAGAAGAAACGGTCTGGAAAAAGTTTATGTGCATGCTTTCCTGGACGGACGCGATACGCCGCCGGCGAGCGGAAAAGGGTTCGTGGAAGATCTGGAAGCGGAGATGAAGAAGATCGGCGTCGGTGAAGTCGCTACCGTAACGGGCCGTTACTATGCGATGGACAGAGATAACAACTATGACAGAGTGCAGAAAGCCTATGCTGCGCTGACAAAGGGAGAAGGCCTTGAGGCGGCGAGCGCGCCGGAAGGGATTCAGGCTTCCTATGACAGGGAGGAAACGGACGAATTTGTAAAACCTACCGTTGTGATGAAGAACGGCGCTCCCGTTGCAACGATCAAAGACGGCGATTCCGTGATCTTTTTCAATTTCAGACCGGACAGAGCAAGAGAGATTACGAGAAGTTTCTGCGACGATGATTTCAAGGGCTTTGACAGAGGAAAGAGACTGGATATCACTTATGTCTGCTTCTCCGACTATGACCCGACAATTCCGAATAAGGAAGTGGCGTTCCATAAGATCGCCGTTACCAATACGTTCGGCGAATGGCTTGCGGCTCATCATATGAAACAGGCAAGAATCGCGGAAACGGAAAAATATGCGCATGTAACGTTCTTTTTTAACGGCGGCGTGGAAGAGCCGAACGAGGGGGAACACCGTATTTTGGTCAATTCCCCGAAAGACGTTGCGACTTATGATCTGAAACCTCAGATGAGCGCTTATGAAGTGTGCGATAATCTGGTAAAAGCGATTAAATCCGGCGAATACGATGTGATTATCATCAATTTTGCGAATCCGGATATGGTAGGACATACGGGCGTGGAATCCGCGGCGATTAAGGCGGTGGAAGCAGTTGACGAATGCGTCGGAAAAGCTGTCGATGCGGTTAAGGAAGTGGACGGCGTGCTGTTTATCTGTGCTGATCACGGCAATGCGGAACAGCTGATCGATTACGAAACGGGAACGCCTTTTACCGCGCATACGACAAATCCCGTGCCTTTTATTCTCGTTAATGCTGATCCCGCTTACAAACTGCGCGAAGGCGGATGCCTGGCGGATATCGTGCCGACATTGATCGAGCTGATGGGTATGGAGCAGCCTGTGGAGATGACGGGAAAATCTTTATTGGTAAAATAAATCTGGATTTATATCGAAAAGGTAATGGAAAAGCCGGGCGTTCTGCCCGGCTTTATCGGTTTACGGAAAGCTGCTGTAATCGCAGCCTGCGTTTTTCATTCGATGCTGTTCAAGCGATTATAATACTTCATAAACGGCCGTGCCGAAAGCGGGGAGCGTCTGTCCGCCGCTGACTTCCCGATTTTCATAAAGAAAACGCATTTTCTTTTTCAGAACGAAAGTAATTTCAGCCGGGCGGAAATTGAGGGCGAACAGGAACGATCTGCCGTCTTTCCTGCGGAGCGTCAGTTCTACGTCCCGGCCGTCAGCCTCGATCAGTTCAGCAAAAGGAGATACGACGCCGGCATAATGTAAAAGTCCGGGCAGGCTTTCTCTGGAAAAGGCGCTTCCGAGATGGAGCGTCCGTCCCTTTCCCATCCGGTGTTCCGTCAGGGCAGCTTCTCCCGCGTAATAGCCGTTTGCGTAACGGGCGAGCACGTCCGTGCCGGGAAGCGGCGTCAGAACATCGTTGAAAACGGGCATGGAAAGGCGGGAGCCGTTCCAGTCGGCATAAATATCTTCTTCTGCCGGACTCGTATAAGTAAAGTCACGGACGTCCGTTCCGGTGAGCTCCTGCAAAAGGCCGGGCTGGGGCAGCATTTCGCAGATGCCGTATGTATTTTTCAGGCCGCTTCTGCATCCGAGAATCAGGGTGCCGCCCTGTTCCACATAGGCCCTGAGCAGCGCAGCCCGCTCCTTGCTCATGATGAGCGGATGGGGATAGAGCAGAACCGGATACCGCGTAAGCTCGGAGAGCGTGCTGTCCTTTTGCAGATACAGGACGTCGTAAGGCAGATTGGAAAGTTCCGCGCCGGCAAAAATTTCATTGTCGCTGTAAGACGCGATTCGTTCATGCCAGATATCGGCTTCCATATCCCATATATTGTCATAGTCTTTCAGAAGACCGAAAGAAGACACATAATCCGCATTGCAAAGCGGCGAAAGCGTTTGAAATTTTGTATAAAAATCTTTTACTTCCCGCAGTTTCCGATTCTCTCTGTTGTCGTAATCCAGAATCCCGTGCCAGTACAGCTCCGTGCCGAAGGTACAGGTCCGCCACCGGAAAAAGGAGATGAAATCCGCGCCGTGCGCCACGCTCTGCATGGCCCAGAGAGTGAGCTGTCCGGGTCTTGGAGCAGGCCCCTCCATTCTGGCGGTCCACCCGCCTGCGCCGGACTGCTGCTCCATAATGCCGTAGTGCGGGCAGATGGAACGGACCTCATTCTGGTTTTTGGAATTCCAGCGGTCGCATAAAGGATCCTTATCCGGCTGCGTGCCGAGTCCGAAGGCAAAATTCGGATAAGAATCATACATATAAATGTCCAGGCATTCTTTCGTCATCCGATGGTTGTCGATATGGGAGAACATGCCGTTGGTGGTGATAAAATCTCCCGGTTTGATATACCGGCGCAGAATGTCCGCCTGCATTTTGCAGAAACGGAAGGTGCTTTCCGCAAGAAAACGGCAGTAATCCAGCTTCATATGCGGATTAACGCCCTGTGCCGGGGTAAGGCGGGGAAGATGAACTTCTTTCCAGTCCGTATAAGTCTGATTCCAGAAAACCGTTCCCCATGCCTGATTCAGGGCATTCAGCGTTTCGTATTTTTCCTGTAAAAAGGCGCGGAAAGCCGTATCGTCCGCTTCCGAATAAAAATCCCGAAGCTCGCAGTTCAGTTCATTATCGATCTGCCAGCCGATGACGGCCGGATGGGGGCCGTAGTGCATGGCGCTCTGTGTTACGATCTTCCGGCAATAGTCCTGATAGACGGGAGAATTGTAATTATAGTGCTTTCTGCACCCGTGCCGGTAGAGAACGCCGTCCATTCTTGCGTTTAATACCTCCTCATGCGCTTCCGTCAGCCAGGCCGGCGGAGTGGCCGTGGGTGTGGAGAAAATGACATTCATCTTTTGTTCCAGACACAGATTCAGGAAACGGTCAAAAAAAGAAAAATCAAATTCGTTTTCCGCAGGCTCTATTTTGCTCCATGCAAACTCGGCGACGCGGATAACGGAAATGCCGGATTCCTTCATGCGCGCCAGATCATCGGCCCATAAGTTTTCGTCCCAGTGTTCGGGATAATAGCATACGCCCATCGTCATATGATCCCATGAGAACTGTTGTTTATCGTTTGGGAAACTTTTTTTAAACGCTGTATCCATTAGATACCTCCAAAGTGTTTTGATGTATCGATTGTACTATTTTGAGCCGGATTTGTCAAAAATTTGAGCTGAATTTTGGGAAAAATGAGAACAGGGGCTATCCACGAAGGAAAAATCATTGTATAATAAGACTAATGCACGATTGTTTTTTGGTATATGCCTGTAAAAGATGCTGAAACTATATTGTGTATTCGAAGTCACGAAACAGTTTTCCGTTATAACAGGTTCTTTATAGAAACAACGGTTTTTTGAGGAACCGGAAATACGGGACAGGTTACAGAAGGGCATAATGACTGATTATGAAACGTAAGAGGGAGTCGATTTTTAAAGCGGGGTATGTCATCGGCCTGCTGATTATCAGCGTCGCGGCTTTCATGTGGTATTCCCATAAGTTAAAGGATGAACTGCGCGGGCTTGTGCGGAATACGTTAAAGGAAGTGTCCAACCAGAACGTTCTCGTCATGCAGAAAGAAATAGAATGGGATCTGGCGGCGCTGGAAGAGATTGCGGAAAGAATCAGCGCGATGGGGGAGACGGACGAAGGTGAGATTCTGGATGTCCTGAGACGGATTGAAGAACGCTATTCTTTTAAAAGATTTGGATTCTGCCGGGCGGACGGCATTGTGCATACGACGGTCGATGAAATGGCGGATGTATCGGAGCGGGAATATTTCAGGGCTTCCATGCAGGGAGAAAGCTATATCTCCGATCCGCTGATTGACATCATGGACGGAGAAGAGATTATCGTTTTCAGCGCACCGATCAAAAGCGACGGCGAGGTGATCGGAGTTTTGTGCGCGCCTTACCGGATGGACGGGCTGAAGGAAATACTGGAGGTATCTTCCTTTGAGGGGGAAGGCTATACTTATGTTATAGAGCGCGACGGCGACAAGATTGTGGATTCCACGCACCCCACCAGTTTCCGGAATATGACCAATATTTTCAAATCCATGACGGAAGCGGACGAACGAAATGATCAGGCGGTGGAAGATTTAAAGCTGCTCTTGGATGCCGGTCAGACCGGGTATGTTATTTTTTATAACAAAGTCGGCAAATACATGTATGCGACGCCGCTCGGCATCAAGGACTGGTTCCTGATCGACGTTGTGCCCGTCGATTTTATGGAAAATACATCGAATTATATCATCAACAGGACTTATATCATGTGCGGAATCCTGGCGGTTGTCTGCGCCGTTATCGCTTTTCTGATTATGAGTGAGGAGCGAAGGAAGAAACAGCGGATACAGAACCTTCTTTATGTAGACGAGCTGACCGGAGGGAATACGCTGGCAAGATTCAAGATAGAAGTCGAACGCAGGATGCAGGTACACTATAAGAAACTCGCGATTATTATGATGGATCTGGATGATTTTAAGCTGGTCAATGAACTGTTCGGCTATGAAGAAGGAAATAAAGTGCTGCGTTTCCTTTCCAGAACGCTGAAGGAAAGCTGCTGCGACGGGGAATTTACAGGCAGAAGCAATGCGGACCGTTTTTATATCCTGTTTCTTTATGAAGAAGAGAAAGAAATCAAACAGCGGATTTTAAAACTGGCGGAGAACATTCAGCGTCTGCGCATGTCAGAGACAATGGAATATCTGCTGCATCCGGTGTTCGGCATATACTATGTGAAGGCGGGAGACGACAATGTCGAAGACATGATGGACTGCGCAGCCCTTGCCCACAATATGGCGAAACAGGCAAGAAACAGCACCTATAAAGTGTATACGGATGAGATTAAAGAAAAGGAGCTGCAAAAAAAGCAGCTTTCCGATCAGATCGAGCATGCTTACCGGAATCACGAATTTATCGTTTATTATCAGCCGAAGTACGATTCCATAACGCGGAAGCTGGCGGGGGCGGAAGCGCTTGTCCGCTGGAGAAGAGCCGACGGACAGATGGTATCGCCGGGTCTGTTTGTTCCGCTGGCGGAAGAGAGCGGTTTTGTCTGTAAACTGGATGAATATGTATTCCGGGAAGTCTGCCTTGCCCAGAAACGGTGGATGGATAAGGGACTCGATATTGTGCCGGTGTCCGTCAACCTGTCGAGGCGGCATCTGGACAATCCGGAATTTATCAACGAATACAAGGCGATTCTCGATGAATCCGGCGTGCCCATCGAATATATCCAGCTTGAGATTACGGAAAGCGCCATGTTCGAGAAAAAGGAGGACTTTGTACAGATTATGGAACGCCTGCACGATCTGGGCTTTATGATTCTGATGGACGATTTCGGGACGGGATATTCTTCCCTGATGATGTTAAAGTCCATACCGATCGATGTAATGAAGCTGGATAAGAGTTTCGTCGATGATTATGACGATGAAAGAGGCGAACGCATTATCCGCTGCGTTATGCGCATGGCCCAGGATTTGAGCATCGCGATCACGGCGGAAGGCGTGGAGACGGAGGCGCAGTACAGGTTCTTAACGAGCGTTGGCTGCGATACGATTCAGGGATACTACTTTGCAAGACCCATGCCGGAAGAAGAGTACGAACTGCGGATGCAGGCGTAAGATAAGCAGTAATCCAACAGTCAGACCGGGGCGCGGAGCAGCACATAGTTCCATGCGGGGCACGCTTCCGCTCCGTGAAAAGCAGCAGCAGATGCTAAGCTCGTAAGAAACCTCGCTAAGCACTGGCGCTTTTCAAGGGCACCCGCATGGAACTATGTGCTGCTCCGCGCCCCGGTCTGACTGTTGGATGAAACAAAATAATGTATTTAAAAAACCCTGTTGACAGCGGCAGGGTTTTGTTATATATTAAGTGTACTAACAATGATAGTACACTTAGAAGAAAGGAGGAACCATGATTATTATAGATTATAAAGACACCAGACCGATCTATGAACAGGTGGCGGAGAAATTTAAAGCGCTGATTTTGAAGGGTGCCATGCAGGCCGACGAGCAGATGCCTTCGGTGAGAAGTCTGGCGATGGAACTTTCGATTAATCCGAATACGATTCAGAAAGCTTACACAGAACTGGAGCGTGAAGGGTTTATTTATACGGTGAAGGGAAGAGGCAACTTTATTGCGGGTACGGAGAAGCTGTTGGAAGAGAAAAAGAAATGCTGTCTGGATGAGATTTTAATTCTGATAAAGGAAATTATGGAATATGGCGTGACCGGAGAAGAAATCCTGTCAGCCGTGCAGCAGGCGGTGTGCGCCGGGGCAAAATGACTGATAACAGGCCGCGGAATGAAGATGGAGAGGAGAAATGTATGATTGAAATTTATAATGTGACCAAGACGTTTGACAATATCAGGGCAGTAGATACGGTCAGCGTCGTGATCAGAGAAAATACGGTCTTTGGCCTGATCGGAACGAACGGCGCCGGAAAAAGCACCGTGCTTCGTATGATTTCGGGAGTCCTGAAGCCGGATGAAGGAACGATTGCGGTAGACAGTATGCCGGTTTACGACAATACGGAAACGAAAAAGAAACTGTTCTTTATTGCGGATGAACCCTATTTTTTTACCGGGGCGAATGCGGAAATGATGGAACATTATTACAGCAGCGTTTATGCGGAATTTAACAGAGATGAGTATTATGACTATTTGAAAAATTTTGATCTTGACAGACGCAGAAAGATCGGTACCTTTTCCAAAGGAATGAAGAAACAGCTGGCGCTTTTGCTGGGAATCTGTTCCCATACGAAGTATCTTCTGTGCGATGAAACGTTCGACGGACTGGATCCGGTGATGCGTCAGGGCATCAAGAGCATTCTGGCAAAAGAGATGGATGAAAGAGGACTTACGCCGGTGATCGCTTCTCATAACCTGCGGGAACTGGAAGATATCTGTGATCATGTGGGGTTGCTGCACAGAGGCGGCGTTCTGCTTTCAAAAGATCTGGAAGATATGAAGTGTAACATTCAGAAGGTACAGTGCGTATTCAAATCTGCAGATGAAGAAATCAAAGCGCTTGGCGGAATGGATATTCTGAAAAAAGAACAGAGGGGGTCGCTCTGCACGTTTACGGTGCGGAGTACGAAAGAGGAGATTATGGCGCGTTTTGCAACGGTCGATACGGTGTTTTTCGAGGTGCTCCCCTTATCTTTGGAAGAGATATTTATCAGCGAAACGGAGGTAGTGGGTTATGACATCAAAAAACTCATTCTTAGCTAACAGCAAAGAAAACAATAAAAGAAGAATCTGGGTATGGGGCGTCAGCATTTTAGGACAGCTCGTGCTGTATCCGGGTATTTTAACGGTATACCTGAGCAGAATCGATTTCTGGAATGCGGACGGCGCATATAAGACGGCGGCGGATTATCTGCTCGCCAGACAGGAGGCCGTGGCGGATGCGCTGGGATTTCAGCCGTTGTGTATGCTGCCGGTTGCGCTGCTTGCCATATTGATTGCGGTCCAGGGATTTTCTTACCTGTTTAACCGGAAAAAGGTCGATATGTATCACAGCGTCCCGGTTTCTTCTAAGAAACGTTTTATTATAATATATGCAAATGGTATTGCGATCTATATGATTCCGGCGCTGATCAGCCTGCTGATCGGGATTGTTATGGCGGCGGCCCAGGGCTGTATGACCGGGGAATCTCTGGCGCGATGTGGGCTCTCCCTGGTGCTGAATCTGCTGTATTTTCTTGTTGTATATCATACGGCGATTCTGGCGGTTATGCTGACCGGTAATGTGGTCATCACCGGATTTGCGGTCCTGATTCTGCTCGGTATCGGTTATTTGGCTTATATGCTGCTGTTCGTTTTCCGGGATAATTTTTTTGACACAGCGACTTATTCGTTTACACAGTCAAGGTTTACGGGTTCCATTATATTGGATTATGATCGTAAAATTTATGGTCTGAAGAGTACGCCGCTGCTATCGGAGGCTGTAAAAACGATATTGCCGATATACGGAAAATGGCTTGTGGCAGCGCTGCTGCTCCTGGCGTTATCTTATCTGTGTTACCGGAAGCGGCCTTCGGAAGCTGCGGGAAAGGCAATGGCGTTCAGGGCCTTAAATCCTTTTATAAAAATAGTTGTTTCCGTCGTCGCAGGGCTTCTTGCGGGCTATATCGTTTATGACGCAACTTATTATAATGTGGTCTTTACGGCGCTCAGTATGGTGGGCGGGGCCGTATTGTGCGGCATTATCATGGAAGCGATTTACGAAGCGGATATCCGCGGGGCGTTGAAACATCTTGTATCAACAGGAATTGCGGCGGCCGTTTCGGCGTTTATCTTCTGCTTTTTCCAGTTTGACCTTTTCGGATATGATTCTTATGTGCCGGATGCGGAAGATGTGGAGAGCGTTGCGCTGGATCTTGGGCCGTATCAGAACTATTGGGAATGGCGCGAAGCGGATGGGTCCATCGGTTATTGCAGCGACAGCGGATACCTTCGCGAAAATATGTTTCTGACGGATGTGGAGGCAGTCTGTGAACTGGCCCGCAAGAATCAGGAGCTTGATCCGGAGAATGTAACGGACGGCCGGTCAGTCAGGGTGTTATATCGCCTGAAATCGGGAAAAGAAGTCTGCCGGTCCTTTAACATTGATTTCGGAGACGCAGCCAACGAAGAGCTGCTCAACAGAATCATCGGAACACCGGAATACCGGAATGGTTTTTATTTGATGACGAATGAAGATGTGGAAATTGCTTTTTCGGAGATGGAAAGAGAATGGCAGGTTACTTATACGAACGGAACGATCGAGACGGACCTTCCGGCGGCCGAGTCGGGAAGACTCCGGGAGATGTGGTTAAAGGATATGGAGCAGTTTGATTTTACGCTGGCGCACAATAACAGGCCGTGCGGAAGCCTGAGATGGGAGATTAAGGACGGGTATACCAATATGAACATTCCGGTATATGAGAGCTTTACCAATACGCTGGCCGTGCTGGACGAATACCATGCCGTATATCCGGTGGAACTGAGGGCGGAAGATATTCTCAGCCTGGAAGTGGTAAACTGGCATCCTCAGGATCAGGACCAGTTCTTTAATACGGACAGCAATTACAGGGGAGAATCGGCCGCGTACCTGGATACATCTGTCAGAAAGGAATTTACGGACCCGGAGGAACTCGCGGCGATCGCAGAAAATCTGTATCCCTCGGAAACGTTTTTAAACCTGTACTGGAACGATGAGGATATGCTGGAAAACGGATATGATGTCATCGTTACTTTTAAGGCAGATACGGATTATCCGTATAAAAGAGGATATTTTGAGTATAAATTCCTGGACGGCCGGGTGCCGGATTTTGTAGTGGAAAAAACGGCGTTGGATACGGAAGAGTAAAAAGCGGAATTTTCTTCATACAGGCCGATTTCAGGCCGGCAGACAGGGGCGCATGGTAAAAACATGCGCCCCTTTTGTTTAAAAAGTGGAAATGATTTTCAGGTATATTTTAAGGCATAAAGTAAGAGCTTAAAATAAGGGTTTGAAACGGCCCGATAAGAATGTTAAGAAATATTAAGAATTGGAATTGGAAAAAACAGTACCACTTTCAGGTGATTTGTTATATAATAGCGTGAAGAGAAGTTCTAGGACTCACGCGGCGAAGCCGCATCGTCAGGAACTTCTAAAGCTTCACGCCAAAGAATGCCCAGGGAGCGGGCATTCTTTACAGGATTTTACAGGATTAAGAAATTAGAGGAAGCGTGAAGAGAAGTTCTAAGACTCACGCGGCGAGAGCCGCATCGTCAGGAACTTCTTCAGTAAGATGGATGATAAGGGAAAGGCAAGGGGATTATGAAACAGGCGGAACCTGTTATCTGCGTAAAGGATTTATATAAAATCTACCGGGTCGGCGAGACGAAAGTGCGGGCCTTAAACGGCGTGGAATTTGTGATAAACAGAGGCGATTTCTGTTCGATTGTCGGCACATCCGGTTCCGGTAAGTCCACGCTGCTCAATATGATGGCGGGTCTTGAGAAACCGACGAAGGGTGAGATCATTATCGCCGGAGAGCATATGGAGAAGAAGACGGAGAATCAGCTCGTTGCGTTCAGGCGGGAGCATATCGGATTTATTTTCCAGTCTTTTAACCTGATGGGAACGATGAATGCCATAGAAAATGTGGCCCTGCCGCTGACTTTTCAGGGAATGGACAGGAAAACCCGCAACAGGAAAGCGGAGGGAATGTTAGATCTTGTGGGCTTAACGAAGCATAAGAAGCATAAGCCGAATCAGATGTCCGGCGGACAGCAGCAGCGTGTCGGTGTGGCGCGTGCGCTGGTGGTGGAGCCGGAAATTATTTTTGCGGACGAGCCTACCGGAAATCTGGACTCCAACACTTCGGTGGAGGTCATGAACCTGATGAAGAAAATTGTCCGGGAGAAGAACCAGACGCTTGTCATGGTAACGCATGATAATTATCTGGCGGGGTTCGCCGATGTAATACTGCATATTAAGGATGGAAAGATCGTACAGATAGATGATAATCGAGGGAAGGAAGAAAATGAAAATGTGTAAAAAACGAATGTGGAAAAGAGGACTCCTTTGTCTTGGCCTGGCGGCGGTGTGTTTCCTGGCGGAACCGGCCGGGATGTGTGTGAATGCGGCGGCGGATACACCGGTATCGGCTGACCAGCCGGCAGGCGATCAGCAGCCGGATGCAGGGGTGCAGCCGACGGAAGAAGCGGGGCAGACGCCTGCTCCACAGCCGGAGAATCCACAGACGGACCAGCCGGAAACGCCTCCGGCCCCGGCCAATGTTACCGACGAGCAGAAGAATGCGGCGAAGCAGAGCCTTCAGAGTTATATGCAGGATCTGAAAACCATATACAATCTGAATGATGAAGGAATGGCGAAGCTGAACAGTGTTTATAAGGCCGCCGAAGCCGACATTAACAATAATGCGCGGACAGAGGCAAAGCTGAATGAGTTCGTTGCAACGACGAAATCCGCACTGGAAAATGTTGCTTACCTTCATATCAACAATAACAACGACAACAGCGGTTCCAACATCAAAACAGACGACCCCGACCGCATCATCAATGACGACGACAGGGGCGATGCGGACGGCGATCTGCTTCACTACATGGAGAGTCTGGAAGTCCGGTACCGTCTGGATGAAAAAGTGATGGAAAACCTGCATAAAGTATTCGACAGTGCGGTTTATTATATCGCCAATACGGAAATGACGGTGGGAGAACTTGCGGCATACGTATCATCCACAAAGAGCAATATGGAATCGACGGCGGTAGCCAATGTGACGGTTACTACCAGCGAGTTTTTGCAGGTGGGCGACAACTGGGCGACACCTACGGTCAGCTATGGACAGTCGGTTTCCATCGTTTTGCCGATCATTAATTTCGGAACGGAAGAGCTGAATGATCTGATTATCGAACCGGCGACTTCAACGATCGTAACGGAGTGGCCTTTTGTGCCGGATAAGACGGGATATCTGCAGACGGAACCCTATATTCCCGGAAATAAGACTTATGAAGCGGCCATGCAGAACCGCAGGGAATTTACATTCCATTTTACGGCAAGAGAAGACGTTATGAGCGGATTTTACCCTTTGAAATTCCGCGTATGGTATACGAAGTCCGGTATTCGCTGTGAAGAGCCGGCGGAAGTGACGGTTTATGTGCGTACGGTCGGACGGCCGGGAAGCGGTACGATCGGCGGAAGCGGGGAAGAGAGCAGCGGCGCGAAGCCGAGAATTATCGTAACGGGTTTTGAGACGAATCCGTCCCAGGTATATGCCGGGGATACGTTTATGCTGAATATTCATGTGAAAAATACGTCTAAGGAGCTTGCAGTCACCAACCTGCTGTTTGACTTACAGGCGGCGGTGGAAGGCGAGGATAAGACCAATACTTATGTTGCCTTTTTGCCGACATCCGGTTCCAGTTCCGTCTACATGGATAAAATATCGCCGGATACGGATGCGGTTATTGAAATCGAAATGACGGCGAAAGCCGATCTGGCGCAGAAACCTTATGTGCTCGAAGTCAATATGAAATACGATGCCGGTTCGATGTTTGATCTGACCGATACGGCGAGCGTGTCCATTCCGATCAATCAGGAAAGCCGGTTCGACATCAGTACGCCGGAAGTAGTACCCGACAGCATTACGGTAGGTTCTCAGTCCAATGTGATGTTCAGCATATACAATACGGGAAAAACGACGCTTTATAATGTTCAGGTGAAGATGTATGCGGATTCCGTTGAAGAGACCACGGCCTTTGTAGGAAACCTTGCGTCCGGTGCGACCGGAAATGTGGACGTAATGGTAACGGGTGCGGCGGCAACTATGGATGACGGAACGATCAATGTGGATATTTCCTACGAAGACAATGCGGGAAATGTGACGACGGAGACGAGATCCGTTATACTGTATGTGACGGAAGAAAACTTTGAAGAGTTCGTTTCCGATGACTTTATGATGGACATGGGAGAAGGAGAAGTACAAGCAGGTCCCGGTAAGGGGCGGATTATCGCGATTGTCGTAATTTCCCTGCTGGCAGCGGCAGGCGTCGGCGCTTTTGTCGTTGTAAAGATTCGGAAAAAGAAGAAAGAAGCCTCCCTTCTGGCCGACGATCTGCTGTCGATAGAGGAAGAAAAGAACTAAGCACAATGTCTGCCTGTGCAGACGGATGGGAGTAAATATGAAATTCCTTGATTTACTGCGGATGAGCAGCAGTAACCTCTGGAAGAGAAAAGTCAGAACAATCCTGACGGTGCTTGGCGTTGTGATCGGTGTTGCTTCTATCGTTGTTATGATCTCCCTCGGCCTCGGACTCAGCCGTTCCTTGATGGAACAGTATGAATCTTACGGGAGCCTTACGGAGATTACCGTGTATGAGCCTTATTCCTATGACGGAAACGATAAGGATGTCAAGCGGCTGGACGATGAATTGGTTGCGATGATAAAGAGTATAGAACATGTGGAAGACGTTTATCCGGTGATGCAGATGTCCGCAATCGCCCGATACGGAGCATACCAGAATTATCTGATGCTGCGGGCCATGCCGACGGAGGCGATCGCAAATCTCGGCATTGAAGTGGGAGAAGGGAGTCTTCCGTCCGCGGCGGACGATGAGCTTAAATTTTTCTACGGCTATCAGGTCATACAGGATTTTTCAAACGCCAAAACCGGAGCGGGTTACTGGCAGACAGGGGTGCTGCCCGATATCGATATGATGAACGATCCGATCTTTATTATTTTCGATACGGACGCCTACTGGCAGTCTCAGATGCCTTCGGGTGGAGAAGAACAGCCGGTCAAACCGCCGAAAAAATATCTGATCGAAGCCTGCGGTGTACAGCAGGCGCCTCCGGAAGGAGAGTACGCCATGTATGGCTGGTACACGTTCTGCGATATTGACAAGCTGATTCCGGAACTGAAAAAAGTTTTTAAGAATAAAGTCATTCCCGGACAGCCATCGACCAAGACGGGAAAACCATATAAAGAGATTTTTTATAACCAGCTGCTTGTGCAGGTGGATGAACTGGATAATGTAACCGCTATCCAGACGCAGATTACCGAGATGGGATATGAAGCGAACAGCAATGCGGAGTGGATAGAATCCAATCAGAAAACGATGGGTTACGTGCAGGCCGTGCTCGGCGGCATCGGTGCGGTATCCTTATTCGTGGCAGCGATCGGCATTACCAACACGATGATGATGTCAATCTACGAGCGGACGAAGGAAATCGGCGTCATGAAGGTGCTGGGCTGTGACCTTCGCAATATCCGTTCCCTGTTTTTAATGGAAGCGGGATTTATCGGATTTATCGGTGGAATTATCGGACTGATACTCAGCTATTCGATTTCCATGGTGATTAACAAAGTTTCGGCGGGAGCGGAAAACATGATGATGCCGGCCTCTTCGTCCATTTCCTATATTCCGCTCTGGCTTGCAGGCCTGTCATTGGTATTTGCGGTTATGGTCGGTATGGTAGCCGGATTTTTCCCGGCGCTGCGGGCAATGAAACTGAGTCCGCTTGCGGCAATCCGTACGGAATAATAAGAGCCTCTTTTGGGCATACTGGAAAAAAGTGTGTTCAAAGGAGGTTTTTTATGGAGCAGATGTTGCGAATCACGGAAGTACATGCCAGAGAAATATTGGATTCCCGCGGAAATCCGACGGTTGAAGCGGAAGTAACGGTGGAAAAAGAGCCGGGCGGGGAAAGGATTACAGGAAGGGCGGCCGTGCCGAGCGGCGCCAGCACAGGAAGGTTTGAGGCGGTGGAACTGCGGGACGGCGAGACGAGGTATTTCGGGCTCGGAACGATGAAGGCGGTTCATAATGTCAATACGAAGATCAGAGAGGCGCTTCTGGGCATGAATGCGCTCGACCAGGGGCTGATCGACCGTATTCTGATCGATCAGGACGGTACGGAAAATAAAAGCAATCTGGGAGCCAATGCTACGCTCGGCGTTTCGATGGCCTGTGCGAAAGTCAGCTCGCTTGCTTTGCAGATACCGTTGTACCGCTATCTGGGGGGCGCTCATACGAGGCTGCTTCCGGTTCCCATGATGAATATTTTAAACGGCGGCAAGCATGCGGATAATACGGTGGATTTTCAGGAATTTATGATTATGCCGGTTCAGGCGGAAAGTTTTGCCGACGGGCTTCGGATTTGTGCGGAAATCTACCACAACCTGAAACAGATCTGCAATCAGAAAGGGCTTTCGACGGGCGTCGGAGACGAAGGCGGTTTTGCACCGTCGCTTGCGGATGCGGAAGAGGTTCTGTCCCTGATCGTCGATTCCGTCAAAGCGGCCGGATATACGCCCGGACAGGATATTAAGATTGCGATGGACGCGGCGGCGAGTGAACTTTATGACGAAACGACGAACACTTATTATTTTCCGGGGGAATCCCGTATGCGGAATCAGGAGATCAGAAGAAGCGCTGCCGAGATGGTCGCTTATTATGAAAAGCTGGTGGAACGTTTTCCCATCGTTTCGATCGAAGACGGTCTGTTTGAAGATGACTGGGACGGCTGGCAGCTTTTAACGAAAGCGCTGGGCGAAAAGATTCAGCTCGTTGGAGACGACCTGTTTGTGACCAATACGAAAAGGCTGGATGCGGGCATCAAACTGCGTACGGCCAACGCGATTCTTGTCAAAGTCAATCAGATCGGCACCGTCAGCGAAGCCATGGAGGCCATCGAGATGGCGCATAAGAACGGATATAGAGCGGTTATTTCCCACCGTTCCGGCGAAACGGAGGATACTTTTATTGCGGACCTGGCCGTAGCGGTAAACGCCGGACAGATCAAGACGGGAGCGCCGTGCCGGAGCGACCGTATCGCCAAATACAATCAGCTGCTTCGCATCGAGGAAGAACTCGGAAGCACGGCCTGCTACAAGGAGCCTTTTAATAAGATTTAAAACAGCATAAACGAGTGCGCGGAGACTGCGCCGGCGGGGACGGTTCCTCTGCCGGCGCGTTTTCGTTTCGGGAGAGACGGTATGGCGGCAGTATGGATAATTGGGAGTGTAATCGCTGAATGGGATTAGACACGGGCAGACGGATGGTGTATGATAGGGACAGGTTTTATAGGGAGGAAGCATGTATGATCATTTTGAAATCAAATAGAGCACAGTATGAATATGATATCCATTCTCTCGTAAAGGCTTTTTACCCGGAAGAAGAAGTCCGGGTATTGACGCCTGAATCCGTCATCAAAGACAGAACGCTGTTGGAGAGGCCGGCGCAGATGGAACTGGAATTTTCGGAAGAAGAAGTGATTTTCCGTATTGTGAAGGAAAACGGGTTAAAAACGTTACCGTACATATGGCATGCCGAAGGGGAAGAACAGGACGATTACAAGAACGCATTCAAACGTTTTTTCTATACCGCTTTACGGGAAGAGACGGGAACCACGCTTCCCTGGGGGAATCTGACGGGCATCCGGCCAACCAAGATTCCGATGGCCATGCTGGAAGACGGAAAAAGCGAAGCGGAAATTCTTTCTTTTCTGGAAAGCAGACATCTGGTCAGCGGGGAGAAGGCGGCGCTCAGCCTGGAAATCGCCAGACTGGAGAGGCGCATTTTGCGGCCTTTTCATCATGAGCGCGGGTACAGCCTGTATATCGGAATCCCCTTTTGCCCGACCACCTGTCTGTACTGCTCCTTTACATCTTTTCCGATCAGCGCCTGGAAGACGCGGGTGTCGGATTATCTGGACGCGCTGGAAAAGGAAATCGACTATATTGCGGACGCGTACCGGGAACGGATTCTGGATACCGTTTATATCGGCGGAGGCACGCCAACGTCTTTGTCGGCGGATGAGCTGGACAGACTGCTTGCAAAACTGAAAACCTCGTTTGATTTTACGACGGTGCAGGAATTTACGGTCGAGGCGGGCCGGGTCGACAGCATAACGGAGGAAAAACTGCGCGTGCTTTACCGGCACGGTGTGAGCCGGATTTCCGTCAATCCGCAGACGATGAAACAGGAAACTTTGCAGCTGATCGGCAGACGCCATACGGTGGAGCAGGTCAGAGATGCCTTTTTCATGGCCAGGGAAGCCGGCTTTGGGAATATCAATATGGACATCATTCTGGGCCTGCCCGGGGAAACGGCGGAAGATGTGAGCAAAACGATCGAGGACATACGGGCGCTCGGGCCGGACAGCCTGACGGTGCATTCGCTCGCGGTGAAGCGGGCTTCCCGGCTGGCGGACTGGATAACGGCGAACGGTATTTCAACGCTGTGCAATACGGAAGAGACGATGCGGATTGCGGAAAACGGCGCGCGGAGCATGGGGATGGCGCCTTATTATCTTTACCGGCAGAAAAACATGTCGGGCAACTTTGAAAACGTCGGCTATGCGAAAGAAGGAAAATATGGGATTTATAATATACTGATCATGGAAGAAGTGCAGAGCATCATTGCGCTCGGCGCCGGAACCGTCACGAAGAGGGTTTATCCCGACGGGCTGATCAGACGATGCGATACGGTAAAAGACGTGGAACTGTATATCGAAAGAATCGATGAGATGATACGGCGGAAGAAGGAGCTTTTGGACGAGGGCTGAAGGCAGGGGCCGCGCAGGATACAAAGACGGGGAGAAACGTATGATGATAACCATGGAAAAAGAGCGGATCAGTTCAAAAACGTGCGCGGAAAGATTCGGAGAGGCTTTCCCGCTCGGAAACGGCAGAATCGGAGCGATGGTCTACGGAACGGCGCCGGAAGAGAAGATTGTATTTACGGAGAATACTTTTTTCAGCGGGAAAAAAGAAGATGCGGCCGGGCCGGAAGATGCGGCGGCTTTTCGGAAAATGCGGGAAGCCGCGGCGGTCGATAATTACGAAAAAGTACATCTGGAAGCCCGGAAGTTTATCGGAAAACGGGGAAATTACGGAACGGCCCTTCCGGTCGGGACTTTGTACCTTCATTACGGAAACGAAAACGGCGCGGTACGCCTGGCGGAGCGGTCTCTTGATATCGGGCAGGGAATTGCCTCATGCCGCTATGAAAGCGGCGGCGGATTTCAGATCGAAGAGACGATTTTCCTGTCCCATCCCGATCATGTTTTTGCCATGCGGATACGGGGGGAGCGTCCTTTTGACGCCGATATCAGATGGCAGGGGGAGCAGGGGAGCAAAGAGACTGTTTATACGGAAAGCGGAATAGATTTTACGGAACATGCCAAAGAGACGATGCACTGTGATACGCAATGCGGCGTAACGCTTTCCGGGAAAGCCTGGGTGAGCGCGGATGGGGAAACACATTGCGGGCCGGGCGGGCTGAAAGCCGTCCGTGCGTCGGAACTGTATGTTTATCTCGATATGAAGACGGATTTCAGGGAAAAGGCGGGGCTGGAGCCGGAAGGAACGAGGAGAAACATCTTTTTGCAAAAACCGGCGAAACGTTTCGGGGAATTGATGGAAGACCATGCCGCGGACATGAAAGCGCATATGAACCGTGTGTCTCTTGAACTTGGAGAAACGCCGGAAGCGGAACGGCTTGTTTTTCTTTATCAGTACGGGCGGTATCTGCTGCTTTCTTCGTCAAGGGAGGATTCCGTGCTTCCGGCGCATTTACAGGGGATATGGAACGATAACGTAGCCTGCCGCATCGGGTGGACATGCGATATGCACCTGGACATCAACACCCAGATGAATTATTGGATTCTAAATGCCTGCCGTCTGCGGGAATGCGCGCCTGCGCTGGAACGGTGGATAGAGGAGCTGCTTATTCCGGAGGGCAGAAAGACGGCGGAAGCATTTTATGGGTTAAAAGGCTGGGCGGGGGAAATCGTGTCAAATGCCTTTGGTTATGCACAGCCTTATTGGGCCGCGCCGCTCGCGCCATGTCCTACCGGCGGCCTGTGGCTGATTACGCAGCTGTGGGAAAATTATCTGTATACGGAGGAGGAAGATTATCTGCGGGCCATAGCTCCGGTCTTTCGGGAAGCGGCGCTCTTTTTTGACGGCTATGTGTTTGAAACGGAAAGCGGTTACTATTCCTGCGGGCCTTCCATATCGCCGGAAAACAGTTTTTTGTGGGAGGGGAAAACTTATCAGATCAGCAGCGGCTGTACCTATGAAATTCTGATGATCCGGGAATTGTTCGACATTTATGAGCAGATGGCGGAGCGGCTTGGGATGCGGGACGATGCCCTGCTTTGCAGCATCGCGGAGAAAAAGAAAAAACTTCTGCCTTACCGGGTGTCGGAGGACGGAACGATTGCGGAATACGCGGCGGATTTTGCGGTACCGGATAAACAGCACCGGCATACAAGCCATCTGCTGGGCGTTTTTCCCTTCGCGCAGATCAATCCGGTCGATACGCCCGACTTATGCGCGGCGGCCGGGGAATCCATCCGGCAGAAGCTGGCGCCGGAAAGCGGCTGGGAGGATACGGGATGGGCGAGATGCCTGCTGTTTTTATATGAGTGCAGATTATGGAATGGAAAAGAGGCGTACAGGCATTTGCAGGCATTGACGCATAAACTGCTGGAACCGAACGGCCTGGTATACCATCCGCCGACGCGGGGGGCCGGCGCTTTCGATCATGTATATGAGCTGGACGGCAATACGGGCCTTACGATGGGAATGACGGAAATGATGATGCAGAGCCATCTTCATTTTGTCCATCTGCTTCCCGCCATGCCGGCGGAACTGAGAGAAGGCGCCGTGAAAGGACTGCTGGCAAGAGGGAATATCGAAGTGAGTTTTGCATGGAAGGACGCTGCGGTTTTGCGGGCGGAATTTTGTGCAGGGAAAGATAAGGAGATTTTTGTCCTGGCAAACGGTGAAACGTTTCGGGTTTCGTTAAAAGCCGGGCAGAAAAAAAGCATAGATTGCACGAAAAGAAGCGGAGCGGAAAGGGGCAGAATATGAAAAATATAACGGTAACGGATACTTATGTGGAGGTACAGGCCGGAAAATGCAATTACCGCCTGATTCCGGTGACGGCGGAAATCATCCGGTGCATTACTTCCAAAAAGGAAATCGCAGAAGATACGGGTTCCCTTATCATTGAGGATTTTGTCGGGAAAGGAGAATATCCGCCGGTAAAGTTTGAAGTGTGTCGGGATGAGGAATCCGTATGCCTGAAAACGGCCGGCGTCCGGGTGAAAATCCTGTTGGATGACGGAGCGGTTTTCTGGCAGCATGCGGACGGCTCCGCATGGGCCCGGGAAAGGGGAAGGGAACTGTCGGAAACGGACGTGTTCCGCTATACGACGGGCGATGAAGAACCGGTAATCCATCGCGTGAAAACCGTGGACGGCGAGCGGAATTTTATAAAAAATCTGAAAGAGACGGCGGACAGAAAGGCTTACCGCGGCAGAATCTTTTTTCAATGGGAAGAAGACGAAGGCATCTACGGGCTGGGGCAGGCCGAAGAGGGAATTTATAATTACAGGGGGCATAATCAGTATCTTTATCAGCATAATATGCGTATACCGATGCCCATGTTTGTGTCGGACAGGGGATACGGCGTGCTGGTGGACTGCTGTTCCCTGATGGTATTTCACGATGAAGTTTCCGACCAAAAGGAAAAGGAGGCAAAAGACTCTTATCTGTTTCTGGATACCGTAGACCAGATCGATACCTACTTTCTGGGAGGCGGCAGTATGGATGGCATTATCCGGGGATATCGGTATCTGACCGGAAAGGCGCAGCTTTTACCCAAATGGGCCTATGGTTATGTGCAGTCCAAAGAGCAGTATTATACGGGGCGCGAGCTGACGGATGTGGTAGAGAGATACCGGAAAGAGCAGATTCCGCTGGATTTGGTGGTGCAGGACTGGAACACATGGGAGCCGGGAAACTGGGGTGAAAAAATTCTCGACGGGAACCGCTATGGGGATATGAGAGCGTGTGCGGCACAAATCAACCGGATGCACGCGCATACGATGGTATCCGTATGGCCGAATATGAATTTCGGCGGTAAAAACCATACGCAGTTTCTGGAAGCCGGGTATCTGCTGAACGATTTAAGCACTTATAACGCGTTTGACGAACGGGCCAGACGGATGTACTGGGAGCAGGCAAAGGAGGGCCTTTTCGATCAGGGGTTTGAGTCCTGGTGGTGCGATTCCACGGAGCCTTTTTCCGGCCCGGACTGGAACGGAGAGGTAAAGAGAGAGCCCTGGGAACGTTACGTTCTGGTGGGAAACGAGCATAAGAAATATCTGGACGCCGCCGTGGCGAATGCGTTCGCCCTCCAGCATGCGAAAGGAATCTATGAAAACCAGCGCAGGGACTGTCCGGATAAGCGTGTCTTAAACCTGACCCGCTCCGGCTATGCTTCCGGCCAGAAGTACGGCGCCATGCTCTGGTCCGGCGATACATGCGCATCCTGGGAGACTTTGTGCACGCAGATTAAAGAAGGATTGAATATGGGGCTTTCCGGATATCCTTATTGGACCTTCGACATCGGCGGATTTTTTACGGTAGGAGAAAAATGGCAGAACAGGGGATGCGGATGCAGTACGGACGCGTCGCCGAAATGGTTCTGGCAGGGAAAATATGACGAAGGTGTCAGCGATAAGGGATACTGTGAGCTTTATACCAGATGGTTACAGGTGGGCGCGTTTCTCCCGATGTTCCGTTCTCATGGCACGGATACGCCGCGCGAGATATGGAATTTCGGGGAACCGGGGACGATGTTTTATGACGCAATAGCCAGGTTCATCAGGCTTCGTTATCATTTGATGCCCTATGTTTATTCGATGGCCGGAGCGGTGCATTTCGAAGACGGCACCATGATGCGCAGTCTGCTGTTCGATTTCCCGCAGGACAAAACCGCGGCGGGAATCACCGATGAGTTTATGTTCGGGCCGGCGCTTTTGATCTGCGCCGTGACGGAACCGATGTACTATGAATCCGCCTCCCGTGAACTTTCCCGTAAAAAAAGCCGGAAATGTTATCTGCCGGAAGGATGCGGCTGGTATGATTACTGGACAAACCGGTATTATGAGGGCGGACAGACGGTGGAGGCGGAGGCGCCAATCGACATCATTCCGATATTCGTAAAGGCGGGTTCCATTCTTCCGACGGTCAGGGGGATTCAATACGCGGGACAAAAGCCTGAAGAACCGATGAAGATCTGCGTATATCCCGGAGCGGACGCGGAATTTACATTATATGAAGACGAAGGGGAGACCTATGGATTTGAAACCGGCGCATTTGTTATGACGACTTTCTTTTGGAATGAACGGCTTCGTACTTTGGAAGTAAAATCACGAAAGGGCGATTATCCCGGCTGGCAGGAAGCGGAGTATACAGTGGAAATCTGCGGGGAACAGGGGGATATCGTTTCATGCGGAAAGAAATATGAAAAATAAACTGTTTTTGAAGTATTTTATCATGAATCTGAGCCTGATCGTTGTTATTCTGGCAAGCTGCCTCGTGGATATACTGTATACGTATCATCTGGAGAAAAGCAATATTATCGGGCAGAACGAAACGATGTTAAACGAGAGCCGGGGAGAACTGGAGGAATTGCTGAACACGATCTCATCTATTTCTTCCGCGCTTCGTTCCAACGTTTCGCTTCAGGCGCTGAATAAGTATCATGGAGAGACATTATCCGCGGATAAGTATGTGGAAATGAATTATCTGCAGAAAGAATTGTTTAATGTCCAGACGATCGCCAATATATCCGGCACGGGATTTATTCTGTTCCAGCATAATCCGGCCTTTGTCTCCACGGCACAGGTAGCCGCCGATTTCGGCGAATATTACGGAAAATATTTTGAGGTGGCGGGTAAAACGGCGGAAGAGTTTAAAAACGAGATCATGGGTTTTTCGGATTATGTTACCTGTGTTTCCTATCCCGAAGTGACCGTATTTGACGGCAGGATAAAAGAACTGAAGAATCCGCTCGTCGTCGTTGCAAAGGCTTATATGAACCGGATTGTCGATCAGTCGGTGGCGTTTGTATTCGTAATAGACGAAAAAGAACTTTACGATAAGCTGTTTACCGATAATCAGAAAGACAACCTGATCTGCATTTCCGACAAATACGGCAATCCGCTGAACGTATACGGAGACGGGGCGGAAGAACTGAACGGGTATCTGGATCAGAACATAGAAAAGAGCAGGATGTACGCTATTTGCGGTTCCCAGTATTATTTGCAGAAAACGATGGAGACATTTAACAGAAATTCCATTATTTCCGCGATTCCGGCCAGACAGGTACAGCGGCAGACCATCCGTCTGCTCAGCGTAAATTTAAGCGTGCTGTTATTTGCGGTGGTCATCAGCATTTTGATTGTCATTCTGTTCAGTTATCAGAAATCCGCATCCGTACAGGGGCTTTTGGATAATATTTACGAATGGGTCGAATCAAAATATGTGGCGGGCAACGAATATCAGTTTATCCGGGAAAAGGTGGGCATGATTGCCGATTCCAGGGATGAATATCAGAAAGCCCTGTCGGAGCTGCGCGTTCAGATGAATAACAATATTCTGGAACAGATGTTTGTATGGGAAATCACCTCGCCGAAGAAACAGGAATTATGCCGGAAAATGATTCCGGAAGAAATCCGGTATTTTTATGTGCTGGTTGTTTTATGCGAGGAAGAGGATGCGGAAGTGCTGCTGGATACTTTTTATGTGATGGACCAGATGGCCGGCGCTTATATTAACGGCGCGTATTTAAGGGCGCAGACGGCCATGAACGAATTGAGTTTCCTTGTGGGCGTCGAGGAGAACGCGCTGATCAGAAAATGGGAAGACTCCGATAAACTGGGACAGTTTCTGCGGGAGGTGACAAAGGAAGTCGGAAACGTTTTTCATATCGGCGTCAGCGGAATCGGGATGGAGTTTACGGATATCCATTCCTGCTATCTGCAGGCCAGACAGGCGCTCAACAGCTATACAAGGGAACATTTGAACACGATCGGGTATTACGCCGATCTGCTCAACAGCACGGGAGACAATCTTGTGAATATCCATTTCGTGGACAAACTTTATCAATATCTTTTGAGCGGGAAAGAACAGACTTTTATGGAAACGATGGACAAACTGATGCGCCATTACCGGGTGAGTCCATACCTGTATGAAAAAAATATGCAGGAAATCTGTTATTCTATCCGGCATACGATTGTCTGCGCCGCGGCGGATCTGTCCATACAGGCGGCGGATCTGCGGATGGATAACTGGAGCGAGCGCAACAGCTTTGAAGAACGCGTGGAAGAACTGAAACAGGCCGCCTCCTGTTTGTTTGCGATAAACGAGAAGAACAAGCGGAGTCACAATAACCTCTTAAAAGAAAACATTATCGGGTATATTCATGAAAACTACCGGAATCCCAATTTATCGACGGCTATGGTCAGCGAAAATATGAAAATATCGGAAAAATACCTGATACAGTTTCTGAAGGAACAGACGGGCAAAACATTCGCCAAATATATAGAAGAGATGCGCGTCGAAAAGGCGAAGGAACTTTTGTCGGAAACGGATTACAGCAACGAACAGATAGCCGGTATGGCCGGCTTCGGCTCCCTGAACAGTTTCTACCGGGTGTTCAATAAAAAAACCGGTGTTTCGCCCGGAACATACCGGAAAAAGCAGGGTTTTTGATGTAAAATCTTACTTTTTGAGAGGCTTTTCATAAATTGAATAACAGGAATTGCAAAAAAAGACTGGAATGATTTCAGTCTTTTTTTGGGATTATTACTAAATAGGAGATTGATCCGGATATTGAGATTAGGAATGCTTTTCAAAGTGTGATATGGTGAAAAAGACAAAGCGAGGGCAGTATCATCGCGGAGAAACTACTAACTATTTTAACTCAGGAGGTACAATATGAAAAAGAAAAGTATCAGCATTTTATTAAGTGCAGTCATGTGTATCGGCTTGCTGGCCGGCTGCGGCTCCGGCGGAAGCGGCGGAGGCGGAAACGCTTCGGGCGATGCGGGTTCGGATACATCCACGGCGGCAGCGGAAAGCACAGGCGATACCGCGGGGAGCGGGGAAGCCGCGGACGGCGGGGAATCCTCCGGAAAAAAGACATTGACGATCGCAATTCCCCAGGATGCTAATGTGGAAGATTACGATACCAACTATCTGACATTGATGATCGAAGAAGAATGCGATGTGGAGCTTGAATTTCTGCTGCTTCCTACGGCTATTAACGATGCGAAATCGAAATTATCCCTGATGGCAAGTTCCGGGGAAAAAATGCCCGATGTAGTCTGCATGAACCTGACAAGCCTGGAAGTGTTGGAGTATGGTAAGAACGGTGTTTTCATTCCGATGAACGACTATCTGTATGATGCGGAAGCAACGCCTCATTTTAACGCGATGGACGATGAGGGAAAAGAGGCAATCTTACAGGCGATTACGAGCGCGGACGGCAATATTTATACGCTGGCCGACTATTCGCCGGAAGATTTCAATATGACGCCTTACCGGTGCTGGATTAATAAGGCATGGCTGGATACACTGGGGCTTTCCGTACCGACGACAACGGAAGAGCTGAAAGCGGTGTGTGAAGCATTTGCAACACAGGACCCGAACGGGAACGGCGTAAACGATGAGATTGCCATTACGGGAAGCGTTCCGAGCGCCGCATGGGGATGTTTTACGCCTTACTACATCATGAATTCTTTCATTTTCTATAACGGGGACCAGGCAAATAACGGGCTGGCGCTTGCAGAAGACGGAAAAACGGTGATCGCGCCGTTTGCAACGCCGGAGTGGAAAGCCGGACTGGAATTTATGAGTGAACTGAATGCGGAAGGCCTTTTAGACCCGTCCATGTTTACGATGGATGCCACACAGTTTACGGCATTGCTCGATCAGAGCCCGAATATCGTCGGCTGTGTATGCGTCGGCGGCTGGGGTTACTGGACAAACGGACTGGATTCCGAAAATTTCCAGGAATTTGAACTGATGGCGCCTTTAAAAGGACCGGAAGGCGTGGCGTACAGCGCGACCTTTGAGTACAATCCTAATTTCTATTACAACATTACGAAAGACTGTGAAGACGTAGAGCTGGCAATGAAGGTCGGCGATTTCTTCTACCGCAAAGACGTATCCCTCACAACGCGTTACGGAGAAGAGGGCGTGGACTGGTCTAAGGAGGAAGCGGAAACTTCCAAAAAGGTTGGATTGTATGAAGATGCCCTCGGGATCCCCTGTGAACTCGCTATTCTGGAAAACCAGTGGTCGAAAGTACAGAACAAACACTGGTATCATGCCTGCCCGAACTACCTGAGCGTACATGATTACCGGAGCATGGATTCCCTGCAGGAGGGTGATGACAATCGGAATGCGGTTTTACGGTCAACCTCTTTCGATCTGTATTATGAAGAACATCCCGAATTGCTGCCGACTCTGGCTTACACGGGAGAAGAAGCGGAAGCGATCGCGGATATCGCAACGGATATTTCCACCTATGTTACCAGCAGCCTTGCGGAATTTGTCACAGGAAACCGTCCGTTATCCGATTGGGATAATTATCTGACGGAACTTGACAACATGGGATTGCAGCAGCTGCTTGAGACAGCGCAGAACGCATACGACAGAATGTCGGCCGAATAAGCAGGTAATTGCGAAATCCATTATTGCAGGACAGAAGTTGTGAAAACGGACAAATCATAAGCAGGGCTCTGTGCCGCCGCCGGTGCCTGGATGCCGTACTCCGGCGTCTTAGCACCGCTGCGGGCGACAGTGCAGCGATGCCCTGCGGCGATTGTCTGCTTTGTACAACGAAAGCCTTCGCATACAGTGAAAAGAGAGGAAAGGAACTGCATGAGTAAAGAAAGACGGAAAACTCCATCGAAGAAAAGCCTTCGTAAGAGAATCGCGGCGGGATGGCAGGTTTATTTGCTGCTCCTGCTCCCGCTCATTTATCTGGTTATTTTCTGCTACGTACCCATGGGCGGATTGGTGCTGGCCTTTAAGGATTATACGATTGCCGATGGAATCTGGGGGAGCGCGTGGGTAGGTTTTCAGAATTTTAAGACCTTTTTTTCTTCCTATAAATTCCCGATTGTTCTGCGCAACACACTGGTTCTTGCCGTATATTCCCTTTTGGTGGGATTCCCGATACCGATTCTGTTCGCATTGCTTTTGAATGCTTTTCCCAAAAAGCGTTACGCAAAGGTGGTACAGAGCGTCACTTACATACCCCATTTTATCTCTACCGTTGTCATGGTGGGTATTATCATACAGATTTTGAACAACCGTACCGGGATTTATGGAAACCTTTATATGTTTTTTACGGGTCAGACTGCGGAAGATATTCTGGCCAAAGGAAGTTTATTTAAGCATATTTTCGTATGGTCCGGCATCTGGCAAAGCACCGGATATAACGCGATTATATATATTGCCGCGCTGTCGAGCGTGGATCAGAGCCTGCATGAGGCGGCCTGTATTGACGGGGCAACAAGGTTCCAGCGGCTTTTATACGTCGACTGGCCCTGCATCCGTCCAACCGCTGTGATTATGCTGATTTTAGCGGCGGGCGGCATCATGAACGTGAGCTTCGAAAAAGCTTTGCTGATGCAGAACGATCTGAATATTGCATACAGTGAAGTCATATCGACGTATGTGTATAAAGTCGGACTGCAAAAAGGGATTGGCGATTTTTCGCTGTCCACTGCGATCGGTATGTTCAATTCGGTTATCAATTTTATTCTGCTCATGATCGTCAATACGATCAGCAAAAAGCTGACCAGCGATTCAATCTTTTAAGAGGAGATTTGTATGAGAAAGTACAGGAAAACAACAGGGTCTTCGGACTTTTTATTTTATGGTATTACAGGCATTATCATCACGGTCTTCTTCCTGGTCGTGCTGTATCCGGTCATTTTTGTGATTGCGGCGTCCTTTTCTTCGGGGGATGCGGTAACGGCGGGAAAGGTTTTTCTCTGGCCTGTGGATTTCAGCCTGGACGGTTATAATACGGTTTTTCACAATTCACAGGTGCTGACCGGTTTTAAAAATTCTTTTCTGTATACGTTCGTGGGAACGGTTATTAACGTCACACTGACCATGTGTGCCGCTTACGCGCTGACAAGGGTGGAAGTGCCGGGCATTAATAAGATCATGTTTTTATTTACATTTACCATGTTTTTCGGAGGCGGTATCATTCCGAATTACATACTGGTCCGCAATCTTCATCTGATGAATACGATGTGGGCGATGGTTCTGCCCGGCGCGGTCAGCGCTTATAATCTGATTATCGCAAGAACCTTCATACAGTCCAATATTCCGAAGGAACTGCATGAAGCGGCCAAGATGGACGGATGCGGGGACATCAAATTTTTTCTGAAAATCGTTCTGCCGCTTTCCGGCGCTGTTATTGCGGTTTTGGTGCTGTTTTACGGCGTGGCGAACTGGAACTCTTATTTTAATGCGATGTTGTATTTGAACGATAAGGAAAAATATTCTCTGCCGATCGTGTTAAAGCAGATTCTGATAGCCAGCCAGATAGACCCGTCCACCGTGACGGACCCGGAATTACAGATGCAGATCGCGCGGATTGCCAACGTCATCAAATATGCGCTGATTGTGGTTGCGATGGTGCCGATTGCCGTTATTTATCCTTTCATCCAGAAATATTTCGTCAAGGGCGTGATGATCGGTTCCATTAAAGGTTAGGCACGGCGGGTTCATCGGAAGAAAAGGAACCTGCGGCGACTGCATGCGGCATTCTTTTTGACAGACAGACGGAGGAGAACAGAAGGAATGAGAACAAAGGAAGAAAAGACAGAAAACGCGGGAAACGCGAACGGGCATGAAAAGAAGGCCCGGGATATGAACGGGTATGAAACAAAGACGGACGAGGGGGGCGGGCAGCTGCATCTGGCGGAGATAACGCCGGGATTCTGCCATTATCTCAGGTTCATCAACGAAGCCTGCCTGCTGGAAACGGAAGACAGGCGGTACTGGCATCATTACAGCAGGATTGACGGAAAAATCCTGCCCGGTATCCTGGACGATTATGCGGTCGATTCTTCCGGCCGGCGTCATTCTTACCGGATTCGGGAGGGACTTCGGTGGTCCGACGGACAGCCCGTTACGACGGAAGATGTGCGTTATGCGCTGGAGGACGTTCTGCTCTTGCCGGAACTGCAGAAATATCTTACCAATTCCCGCAACGCAAAGATCATGCTTCCGGAATGGGAATGGATATACTGGGGCGATCGGCCCGTCAGACTCCATATCACGGATGAAAGGCGTTTTACGCTGGAATTTTCCATTCCCTGTTACGGTTTTACGAAGATGCAGGTGCGGTCCGCCAGATGGCAGATGCTGATAAAGCCGGCCCATTATCTGAAACAGTTTCATTATCGTTATCAGGAAAAAGAGAAGCTGGCGGAAAAGATGCGTTCGGACGGATTTGACGGTAAGCCCTGGGATGTTTATTATCACGCAGTAGATCCGCCGGTCAGGGAAGCCGGATATTTTATGCCGGAACGGATTTTGCGCATCTGGGAATATCCTTCGCTGGATCCATGGATATACGAGAGCATTTCCACGCCGGAACGCTCCGTCTTATCCGGAAATCCTTATTATTATGAGAAAGATCAGGAAGGCGTCAGGCTCCCTTATATCGAAAAAATTGTCAGACAGCGTTACCGGTCCGAAGAAGAACTGACGGATGCGCTGCTGCGGGGCGCGTGCGGCCTGACGGGCTGTTTTCTCAAGTGCACGGACGCGGGACTTTTGCCGGAAACGGTTCGGAAAGAATATACCATGCTGCGTTTAAGGCCCTGGCAGGTACAGCAGACGGTTTTTCTTGTGAATTTATGCCCGGAACAGGAATGGCTTCGACCGTATGTACAGGATCTTCGTTTCCGGCTGGCCGTTTCCCTGTCTCTGGACCGGAATAAAATGCGGGATGAAGTATTCGGAGGGGACGGAACGCCCGCACAGATCGCGCCGGAATCATACAGACCCTATTATGAGGAAGGATTCTGCCGAAAACATGCGGGATACGATCCGGGCAAAGCGGAGAATCTCCTGGAGCAGATGGGAATCTGTTTCCCGGCCGGCAACGACGATGTACGCCGTTTTCCGAACGGAGAGCCGGCCTGTCTGGAGCTTGTTTACTATCCGGTAACGCCTCTGGCGGACGAGGCGGTTTCTTTTCTGGAAAAGAGCCTCGCCGGGATTGGAATAAAACTGGAAATCGTCAGGCTTCACGACGGTTCCGGAATGGGGGATTATCAGGTGCGGAACCGGCATATTTTTATGGTGTGGGAACAGCCGGGAGACGATCCTTTTATTCCTTATCAGATCGGAGGATTAAGCGATTCCAGCCCGCTGTACTGGCGATGGTATGAAACAGGAGGAGAAGAGGGCGTGGAGCCGGTTCCGGAAATAAAGAAGCTGTATGCGCTCCGCGACCGGCTGAAAACGGCGGAGACGGACGAAGAACGATACCGGGCCGGGCGGGAAATTTACCGCCTTCAATCGGAAAATCTGTGGGTCATCGGTACCGTTGCCGGCGTGCGTCAGCCTTTTCTGGCACACAGCCGGTTTGTCACAGGGTTAAGTGAAAAAGACACGCTGCATTCCGCCCTTTCTTCCGTGAAAACATGGCGGATAAGAAGTGAGGACGTCCGGGAAGGCGGACAAAAGGAAGCGGCGGTTACAGACTGAGAGAAAGGCAGGACTGATTGAGTATGGAATATCGGGAAAGTATGACAGTCAATGAAGGCTGGGAAACAATATGGGCGGCTTCGGATACGGATTCGGCGCCGCCGGATGCCGGGGATGAGAAATGGAAATTGGTTTCCGTTCCGCATAACTGGGAACAGTACCACGGATACCACCGGGTTTCCCACGGCAATCTGCACGGGACGGCATGGTATCGGAAAACGCTGGAATATCGCCGGGAATGGGAAGGAAAGAGGGTCTTTCTTTTCTTTGAAGGCGTCAGCGCCTATGCAGATGTCTGGCTGAATGAAACGTATCTCGGCTCCCATCAGGGCGGCAGAACCTGTTTTCAGGAAGAGCTGACGCCTTATCTGAATGCGGATAAACCGAATGTAATCCTGGTGCGGGCGAGCCACCCGGAAAAGATCAGGGACCTCCCGTGGATATGCGGAGGCTGTTTCGGCACGCCCAATTCGGAGGGTTCGCAGCCTCTGGGAATTTTCCGGCCGGTACATATTCAGGTGACCGGTGAAGTCCGCGTGAGTCCCTTCGGCGTCTGTATTACGACGCCCAATCTGCACGGCGCCGGTTCCGATATCAGAATTGAAAGCACGCTCGTGAATCTGGGAGCGGAAGAATGTTGTGTGACGGTGTGCCAGGAGCTGTTGGCGCCCGACGGACGGGTTTTGCGGACAGACAGGAAGGAAATGCCTCTGGGAGCCGGCGAAGAGGGCGGTATCACACAGACGATGGAGCATCAGGAGGAATTGTCTTTGTGGTATCCGGACGCGCCGGTTTTATACCGTATCAGAACGACCGTGTGGAAGGGACGGGAAAAGCTGGATTGTGTGGAGAACAGCTTCGGTTTCCGGGAAATCACATGGGAAAATTTCGACAGCCAGAAAAACAGGATGATCGATGAAAAGCGGCTGGATGAAAAACCGGGACAGGAAAATCGCAATTTTGTGGAATATCTGCGCGGAAGCGAAGAATCCGACGTCGCCGTGACCGCGGGAGGCGTGGCGGTATATATCCGGGAATTTGCGCCCGAAAGAGTCGTTCTTGCGATCGAAACGACCGTTAAAAACCGGACGAAGGGGAAACGCCGGATTCAGTTGGAATCCTTTGTACAGACATACAACCGGACGAAATCCATCGCCAATCTGATTACGCCGGCGGAACTGGAAGCCGGAGAGGAAATCCGTATCAGCCAGATTTGCGAGCCGCTGACATTTCCCGACCTCTGGTCCAGAGAAAATCCGTTTCTTCATAACGTGATCAGCACGGTCCGCGGCGTGGATGAGGATTTGAAGGAATACTGCCAGACGAGCACCTCTTTTGCCATCTGCGCATGCGAAGGCATGGCCAATAAGGGAAACGCATATGTGGAACGGGAGGCGGGCCCGCATGGCGTAAAAAAACGTCTGCTTATTAACGGCCGGCATTATTTCCTGAACGGTTCCTGTGAATACGAGCATGAACTTGGAAACGACCATGCTTTCGGCGGAGAAATGATACGGACGAGAATGCAGATGTTTCGTGCCGCCGGTTTTAATGCTTTCCGGGAAGCGCATTGTCCGCATAATCTGCGTTACCTGGAATACTGCGAGCAGAACGGTATCCTGTACTGGGCTCAGATGGGGGCGCATATATACTTTGATTCGGAAGCATTCCGGGAGAATTTCCTGAGGCTGACAAAAGAGTGGATGCTGGAGCGGAGAAATTCCCCCGCGGTCATTCTCTGGAGCATTCAGAACGAATCCATGCTTCCTTCGGATTTCACCAGAACCGTGACGGAGCTGATTCATGAGATGGATGCCTCTTCGCCGGAGCAGCGGAAGGTGGTCACATGCAACGGCGGAACGGGAAGCGACTGGAACATCCCTCAGAACTGGTCCGGGACTTACGGCGGAAGCGTTGAAAACTACGGGAAAGAACTGGTTAAAATGCAGCTGGTGGGAGAGTATGGACAATACCGCGTGCGGGGAAGCCACCGGGAAGGGGATATGGAACCTTTGCAGAACAGCGGAGGAGATGTCCCGGAAGAACTGTTTACCTATTGCCTGGAAACGAAGGTACGGGAAGCGGAAAAGGTGCGGGAATACTGTTACGGCCATTTCCAGTGGATTTTTACGAGTCATGCCAATCCGGGCAGAGAACTTCTGTACTGTCTGGACGGCAAAGGCTCTAACCGGATAGGCGTGGTGAACAGCAAAGGGCTGTTTACCTGCTGGGGAGAACCGACGGATGCCTATTATATGTACCGGGCAAACTACACTTCACCCCGGGAAGCGGCGGTACTCTATATTGCTTCCCATTCCTGGCCGGACCGTTTTCAGACGGAAACGGAGGCGGATATCGCGGTTTATACAAACTGTGAAGAGGCGGAACTCTATAACGATTTCGGGGAAATATTGCTGGGGCGGCAGAAAACGGGGGAAAAAGGAACCCACCTGATTTTCAGGCAGGTGCCCGTAAAATGGGGGGTTCTCACGGCGAAGGGATATGTGGACGGAAAACATGCCGTTACCGACCGGATCTTTTTTCCGGCCTTACCGCTTCCGGAAAGATCGGCCTGTTCTTCCGGGGAAGGCATCGCCCGGCAGGATGATATCGTATCGTCGCAGCCCGATGACTGTTACCGCGTAAACTGCGGCGGGGCCGACTATCGGGATGCCGGCGGACGAATCTGGATGGAAGACCGGAAATACGAAGAAGGCGGCTGGGGATGGCAGTCATGGGGAATGGACTTCGACCATGTGGAAGATGAGATCGGAAGCTTTGCGGAAATGTATGATGCGGTTGAAAATACAGAAGAGGCGGAACTTTTCCGACAGTTCCGTTTTGGCCGCGACCGGCTGACGTATACGTTTCCGGTAAAAGAGGGCAATTATCTCGTGGAACTGTATTTTCTGGAGCCCTGGTACGGGACGGCCGGAGAACACGCGGAAGGATGGAGACTGTTTGATGTATCAATAAACGGTAAAACGTATATCAATAAGCTGGATATCTGGAAAGAAGCCGGAGGTGCGGGGAAGGCGCTGAGAAAACAGATACATGTTTCGGCGGCGCAGGGAACGATTCGGATTGCTTTCCCGAAAGTATATAGCAATCAGGCAGTTATTCAGGCAATACGGATTGCGCGGGAATAAAAGAAAGGCGTGGGTGTTTGGATGGACCGGATAGAAAAAGAACTGGCAAAAAGGAACCTTCCGGATTTTATGGAGAAAGATCAGGCGGAAAGCGAATTTGGAAAACAACGGGAAAAGACCGCGCGTACCCTGCGGGATGTACTTTATGGGAGCATGCCGTTTGCGGAATACGAAACTTGCTTCCGGGAAGCGGGGAAGGAGGAAGACGCGTATGGCGGCCGGGCGGTCCTGTACCATATTCTGGCGACGATAACCGTCTATGGAAAGCCGGTGTCCTTTCCCTTTCAGGTCGTACTTCCCAAAAAAAAGCCGGGAGGGGGAACGGAAAAAGGAACCTTTCTCTATGCGGGCTTTACATCCATACCGGGGGACGGCATCGGGGAATATGTGCTGGAGCGGGGTTATGGAATCGCGCATGTGTTTTATCAGGATATGGCGGCGGACTGCCCGGACCGTTTTCAAAGCGGCCTGGGCAGGGCAGGAGCCAGAAATCCGCATCACAGCGCCGGCAAAGTGGCGCTGTGGGCTTTTGGGCTGTCCCGGGTGATGGATTATCTGGAACAGACGTCTTTGGTGGACATCGGGCGGGTGGCCGTAATGGGGCATTCCCGGCTCGGAAAAACCGCGCTGGCGGCCGGGGCTTTTGACGAACGGTTTTCGCTGACCGCGGCCATCCAGTCGGGGGCTGGCGGCGCGGCGCTGTTTCGCGGGAAAAAGGGCGAACAGCTGAAAGATCTTTACAGAGAGCATTCCAGAGAATGGCTGTGTCCGGGCGTGTACGAGTACCGGGAACGGGTTGATGAGCTGCCCTTTGACCAGCATTTTCTGGCGGCCCTGACGGCGCCCCGGCATCTGTATATCGGTTCGGCGCTCAGCGATTTCTGGGCGGACCCGCTGTCGGAATATCTCTTCTGTGCGGCCGGAACCAAAGCCTATCGTATGCTGGGAGCCCGGGGACTCGTCCGGAAAAAGGAAGCGGAGGAAATTCTGTTTCAGGAGGAAGAGGGCGCAGGGAAAAATGCGGCCGGGGAAGAACATCTGTGGGGAATTGCGGGAGAATCCATGGAAGGGGAAATCGGCTGGCATTGCCGTTACGGAACGCATTATCTGAGCATTCTGGATTGGGAGCAGGTTATCAGGTATCGTGAAATCCATCGGATATGATGGTATTGATCCCATTGCAGTTCTCAGACGTAAGAACGAATCCGCTTTCGCCTGATTGGAAATACTTTTCGCCCATTTGGCAGGGAACGCTTCCGGCGCATTGACTTGCTTCAGCGTCTGTACTATACTGTGTCCATGATGATTAAACAAATACTTAATCATTCATTCTAATAAAGAGTATCTGCAAGGAGGCGTTATCCCTATGAAAAAAACTTACCAAATTGAAGTCGATTGTGCGAACTGTGCAAATCTGATGGAAGATGCTGCCCGTAAGACTTCCGGTGTGCTGAGCGCTACTGTCAATTTCATGACGCAGAAAATGATTGTCGAATTTGAGGAAGGGCAGGAGCCGAAGACCGTGATGAAGGACGTTCTGAAGGCCTGCAGGAAAGTGGAGCCGGATTGTGAGATTTTCCTTTAATCAGGCACCGTCAGATATGAAAAGATGATGGGTAAAAAAATAACGGACCGGATGTCCGGTCAAAGTATGCTGTTCACAATTCTGGCCCTTGCGTGGCCGACCATGCTGGAACAGCTTATGCAGACGGCCGTTCAGTATATCGATACGGCAATGGTGGGGGCGCTTGGGACGCAGGCGACTGCGGCCGTAGGTTCTACCGGGACGGTCAACTGGCTCATCGGCAGCACGATTTCGGCGGTGGGCGTAGGATTTCTTTCTTATATAGCAAAAGCAGACGGGGCAGGTGATCGGACTGCCGCGAAGCGTGCGTCGGCGCAGGCCGTTCTGATTACGGGTATTCTGGGCGTTTTCTTTACGGTGCTGACGGTATCGTTAAGCGGTATGATTCCCGTCTGGATGCAGGTGGATTCCGCCATACAGGAAATGGCATCCGCCTATTTTCTGATTTTATATCTGCCGATGCTGCCGCGGACAGCGAGTATTATTTTCGGCACGGTGCTTCGCTCTGCGGGGGATACGAAGTCGCCGATGAAGATCGGGCTGTTTGTGAATCTCATCAATGTGGTGCTGAATTTTCTCCTGATCTATCCGACCCGGCAGGTTTTTCTTTTTTCTGTTCCGTTTACCGTATGGGGAGCCGGTCTTGGAGTGATCGGGGCGGCCATTGCCAGCGCCGCCGCGTTTACGGCGGGAGGCATCTGTATCACCTGTGTGCTCTGGCGGCATCGGACGATTTCGCCGAGAGGACAGAGATTTTCCCCGGATATGCAGATACTGCAGCCCTGTATGAAAGTGGCGTTTCCGAATATGCTGCAGCGTTTTGGCACTTCCCTCGGGTATGTGGCGTTTGCGGCAATGATTAATTCGCTCGGCGAGGTGTCGACGGCGGCGCACACGATTGCCAATACGGTAGAATCTGCTTTTTATATTCCGGGGTATGGAATGCAGACGGCGGCGGCAACCCTGGCGGGCAATGCTTATGGAGCCCGCGACGGAAAACGCATGAAGCAGCTTGCATCCATATTTATTCCGCTTGAAATGGTTTTGATGACGATTTCCGGTGCATGCCTTTTTTGGGCCGCACCGTTTTTGATGCGGCTTTTTTCTGTCCAGACGGCTGTTATTTCATTAGGAACAACAGTGCTCCGCATGGTGGCGGTTTCAGAGCCGTTTTATGGATTTTCCATCATTGTCGAAGGATTTATGATGGGTATTGGAAAGACAAAAGCGCCTTTTGTCTATAATATGATTGGCATGTGGCTTGTCCGTATTCTGGGAACTTTTATCTGCACACAGTTTTTGGGGCTTGGACTGGTTTGGGCATGGGCCTGCATGATCGCCCATAATCTGCTGCTATTTGTGCTGTTTCTGATTTGCTATGTGCGGGGCGTATGGAATACTGAAGTCTGAAAGAAGGGAAAGGGCAGCAATATGAAAAAGAAGGTATCGGAATCCAGAATAGAACAGGTATATCAGGTAAGGCCGGAGCATTTAAACGGCGCCGGAAGGCTGTTTGGCGGGAAATTGATGGAGTGGATTGACGAGCTGGCAGGCCTTGTCGGTATCCGGCATGCCCAGCGGGATGTGATAACGGCGTCCGTTGACAATCTGAAATTCATCCGGGGCGCATATTTAAAAGATCTGCTCGTGTTGATCGGAAGGGTGACGTTTGTGGGCAGAACCTCCATGGAGGTGCGCGTGGACACTTATATAGAAAGCATCGACGGAATCCGTAAACCCATAAACAGGGCTTATTTGACGCTGGTTGCGGTTGACGGGGACGGAAATCCCGTAGAAGTGCCCGGGCTGCTGATCGAGACGGAGGCGGAAAGAGCGGAATGGGAAGCGGGAATCAGGAGACGGGAAATGCGTAAAATGCGAAGAGAAGAAGGCTTTTGATTTTTATGATTTTCTCCTTGACCGTACAGTTACTGTACGGTCTATTATATTGCTAATGAAAGGGAAAAGCAGAACAAAAGGAGGAAATCATATGGAAAATCAAAATGCTTATCTAAAACCGGTTACCTTAAAAAATATTTTAAAATTTGCCATTCCGACCATTGCGATGACGGTCTTTATGTCTTTTTATACGATGGTGGACGGTCTGTTCGTGTCGAATCTGATCGGTACGGATGCGCTTTCGGCGATCAATCTGACCGCGCCCGTAATCCAGCTTGTGACGGCCATTTCCACGATGCTTGCCACCGGCGGAAGTGCGGTTATTATGAAAAAGATGGGAGAGCGGAAGAGCGAAGAAGCCAAAGAGGATTTTACGTTTCTGATTCTTGTGAATGTGCTGGTGGGTATTGTCATGTGCGTGCTTGGCTATCTGACAATGGATCATATTTTCGCGGGAATGAATCTGTCCGCGGTTGTGGAAGGGTACTGTGTGGAATATTTAAGCCGTTACCTGATCTTTACCGTACCGATTCTTCTGATGAACAATTTTACGCTGTATATGATCGCCAGCGAGAAAGCGGCGCTTTCCCTGATCTGTTCCGTGACCGGCGGTGTTTTGAACATGGTGCTCGATTATGTGTTTATTGCCGGCTTTCATATGGGAATCAGCGGAGCGGCGGTTGCAACCGGCCTGGGATATTCCGTGACGGCCGTCGCCGGATTGTATGTATTCAGCCGGAAAAAGAGCCTGCTCCACTTTAAGAAACCGGCATTCCGGCTTAGCGTGTTAATCAGTGCGGCGTCAAACGGGTGTTCGGAAATGGCGACTGCCCTTGTGACAGGAATTATTACGATGATGTTCAACTGGACGATGCTTCATTATGTCGGCGAAGACGGCGTTGCGGCGGTAACGATTATTATGTATGTGCTGATGTTCGCAAGTTCTCTGTACACAGGATATTCCTATGGAGTCGCGCCAATGATCAGTTTTTACCACGGAGAACAAAACCGTGCAAAGCTGAAAAAACTGGTTGGCATAAGCCTGCAGGTGATCGCCGTTATTTCCGTCGTAACGACAGCGGCTTCTCTGCTTCTGACAAAGCCGCTGGTATCGGTATTTGCGAGACCGGATAACCCGGTATATGAACTGGCCGTAACCGGAAACCGGATATGTACCGCGGCGCTTCTTTTCATCGGGTTTAATATATTTGCCAGCGGGATGTTTACCGCCTTATCCAACGGCGTTGTTTCGGCGGTTCTCGCATTTTCCAGATCATTTGTATTCATGCTGATTACTATGATTGTCCTTCCGCTTATTCTGGGCGTGAACGGTATCTGGCTTGCGACGCCGGCGGCCGAGCTGATGGCGCTTGCCCTGTCTGCGTTTATGTTTTTCAGAGGCCCATTAAAAAAACAATCAGCACGATGACGGGCAGTACATACGTCATATACGGCCGCATCCAGCCGGCGACTTTTAATCCTTTTCCCTGATTTGCTTCTGCGGTGAGTTTGTTAAAACCCCAGCCGTAACGGTTTGTCGCAAAAATGACATAGGTCAGGCTTCCGAGCGGCAGCAGCAGGTTGCTTACGATGAAATCTTCCAGATCGAGCACGGTCGAGCCGGCGCCTCTTGGCTGGAAACCGGATAACAGGTTATAGCCGGCCGCGCAGGGCAGCGACAGCAGGATGACGGCCAGCATATTGATATAACAGGCTTTTTTCCTGGCCCACCCGAACAAATCCATACAGCAGGAAATGATATTTTCAAAGACGGCGAGTACCGTTGAAAACGCGGCAAAAAACATGAAGACGAAGAACAGGCTTCCCCACAGCCGTCCCGCCGGCATATGATTGAAAATATTTGGCAGCGTCACGAAAATAAGGCTCGGTCCGCTGTCGGGATTGACACCATAGGCAAAACAGGCCGGAAAGATGATCAGGCCGGAAACAATCGCAACAAAAGTATCCAGAACGGCTACATTCACGGATTCGCCCAGAAGCGTCCGTTCTTTCCCGATGTAGCTTCCGAAGATTGCCATGGAGCCGATGCCCAGGCTGAGCGTAAAGAAAGCCTGGGTCATTGCGCCGCGCAGCACATTGCCGATGCCAAGCTCCGCCATCCGGCCGAAATCCGGCAGAAGATAGAAGAGGAGCCCTTCGGTTCCGCCTTTCAGGGTAATGCTGTTGACTGCGAGAATGACCATAATGGCAAGCAGAGCCAGCATCATGAATTTGGTGACCTTTTCCAGACCGTTCTGCAGTCCTATGGAACAGATCCAGAATCCAAGCAGTACGACGATGGCCATAAAACCGATCATCCCATAGGGATCGGCCAGCATGTTTTCAAAAATTTTCCCGACGGTCTCCACATCCGTGCCGGCAAAGGTGCCGTCGGCCATATAAAAGAAGTAATGAAGCATCCATCCCGCAACCGTGGTGTAAAACATCATCAGCAGATAATTGCCGGCCATCGCCGCATATCCGTGCAAATGCCATTTCTGCCCCGGTTTCTCCAGCGTCTGATATAATTTGACGGGACTTTTCTGAGATGCGCGTCCCAGCGAAAATTCAATGGTCATTACGGGAATTCCCAGAATAATCAGAAAAAACAGATAGCACAGTACAAAGGCTCCTCCGCCGTATTGTCCGGCCATATAAGGGAATTTCCAGACGTTTCCGATTCCAATGGCGCAGCCCGCGCTGAGCAGGATGAAACCCAGCCGGCTTCCAAGACGTTCTCGTTCCATGTTTATTTCCTCCACGTTTTATTCCTTCAGCGAACAAGGGATACAGGCTTCTTATCCACTGAGCGTAAGAAAGTATAATATCCATTAGTTTATCATTCCGTATTCTTTTCGTCAAATAGAAATGCGGAGCAGATTATTTTGTGCATAATATATAAAATGATCTCCGCATTTTAAAAAAAAGAAAGAGTAATATGTGAAAAATGCTGATGATTGTAAATAATGATCGGATTTTGTTGACAATATTATATTATTAACCATATAATATAATTGTTAAACAAATAGACAATAATAACGGATGAAAATGTTCACGCAAAGAAATGTCGAAAAGAAAGGCACGGTCTTTATCATGAAAGAAATGAAAATTTTGGCCCCATGTGGAATTTTGGGATACGGATTTCCCAAAGAGTCGTTTTTAAACGGAATGGCGGAAAAACCGGATGCGATCGTCGTGGATGCCGGGAGCACGGATGCGGGACCGCATAAACTCGGAGAAGGCGTCGCGATTGTCAGCGACGAAGCCAGCAGACGGGATCTGGAACTGATTATCACGGCGGCGGCACAGGCGGGGATTCCGGCGATAGTCGGTTCGGCGGGGGGCGCCGGCGGACGCGTTCATGTGGAACGGACGATGCGCATCGTTGCTTCCATTATAGAGGAGCATCGGTTACAGGATTTAAAAACGGCGGTGATCTGGGCGGATATTCCCAAATCTTTTATCAAAGAGAAAATGAAAGAAGGAAAGATCGAAAAGCTGGGAAACCTTGTAAAAGAGCTGACGGAAGAACGGCTGGATGATTCCAGCGGCGTTGTGGCGCAGATGGGTCATGAACCGATTGTCAAAGCGCTGCGGGAAGGCGCGCAGTTAATCATATGCGGACGCGCTTACGATCCGAGTCCGTTCGCGGCGGTGGCGGCCTATTACGGTTTTCCGCTGGAATACGGCTATCATGCGGGCAAAATTCTGGAATGTGCGGCGCTCTGTGCGGTCCCCGGCACAACGAAAGACTGTATGCTTGGAACGATCAGGGAAGACGGATTTATCATCAGGCCCCTGTCCGGCATAAGGAAATGCACGCCGCTGTCCGTAGCCGCCCATACTTTTTATGAAAAAGAGCATCCCTATATCCTTCACGGGCCGGGAGTGGTCATGAATCTGGAGGCATGCGGTTTCGAGCAATACGGGGAAAACAGCGTTATGGTAAAAGGCAGCCGCATCGAAAAGGCGCCCCACTATCAGGTAAAACTGGAAGGCGCGGTCCGTGTGGCATACCGGACATTTGTGATTGCGGGAGTGCGCGATCCGATTATGCTTTCCATGCTGGAAGAGGTGGAAAGACTGGTGGAAGAACAGACGAGGGAATATTACGCGGATATCGACCCGGGCCGCTATCAGATTCATTTCCTGAATTACGGTATCGATGCGGTAATGGGAGCGGCGGAACCGCTTGCAATGGAAAAAGGACATGAGGCCGGCGTTCTCTTTGAGGTAATCGCGGATACCCAGGAACTTGCGAACGTCATTTGCTCTACGCTGCGTTCCACATTTCTTCATTACGGATATCCGGGCAGAAAATCGACGGCGGGCAATCTGGCCTTTCCGTTTGCGCCGAGCGATATCCCTTTTGGGCCGGTATATGAGTTCTCCGTCTATCATCTGATGGAGATTACGCAGGAGGAAATGGACGGGCTGTTTCCGGTTGTATTTGTGGATTGGGAAAAGGAGGAGCAAAAATGGAGGCCAAACTGAAAGACTGTAAATTATATGACCTGGCAACGGTAATCCGTTCCAAAAACAGCGGGCCGTTTCAGATTACACTGGACGTATTATTTGATGACCCGGAGATTTACCGTAAAATAAAAGAAAGCGGAGCGATTTCCAGAGAACATATTGCGGCATTATATAAAATGGAAGAATCCAGAATCCAGCAGATCGTTTTTTTCGATACGGCGCTTGGGTTTAAAGTTACCTACGACCGGAGCATTTCCTCCGGCACATGCGGGGAGCGGGATGTATATGGAGCCCAGCAGCATGCGCCGCTTGCGGAAATGAGCATCAGAATTTAGAAAGGACGGGAGAGAAGTGGGAAAGACTGATATGAAGAAAAAAAATCAGGTTACGACCTGGCAGAGAGTCAAAAGATATAAATGGATTTATCTGATGCTGATGCCCGCACTTTTATATTTTGTTATTTTTCGGGTAACTGCAATTATCGGCATGAAACTTGCTTTTTATGATTATAAGATTGTAGGAGAAAATACGTTTGTAGGGCTGAAATATTTCAAAATGCTTTTTGAAACGCCGGCTTTCTGGAATATCATGAAAAATACATTGCTGATCAGCAGCATCAAGATCTTTCTGCTGTTTCCGTTTCCGGTCATTTTCGCATTGCTTCTGAATGAAGTGGGCAGGACGCGGTTCGGGAAATTTGTACAGGTTGTTTCCTACATGCCCCATTTCCTTTCCTGGGTTATCATCGCGGGTATCTGGATAGACGCGTTTTCGCAGGGAGGGATTGTAACCGGAATCATGAGGGCGTTCGGGATGGAATATAAGAACCTTATGGTGAGCAAATCCGCAATTATTCCGATTCTGACAGGGTCCGAAATGTGGAGAAGCATCGGCTGGGATTCGATTATTTATCTGTCCGCGATTCTGGGAATCAGCAAGGAGCTTTATGATGCGGCGGCGATCGACGGCGCGGGAAGATGGAAGACGGCGAAACATATTATTTTACCGGCGCTGGCGATTCCGATGGTTACGGTGCTGATTCTGAATGTCGGCTTTATTATGAGCGCGGGTCTGGATCAGATTCTGAACTTTTCAAACGACGCGGTGCTGAGCCGGATAGACATTATCGATACTTATGTATACCGGATTGGACTTGTGAATACCCAGTATTCCTTTGCGACGGCGGCGAGCCTGTTTAAGGGAGTGATCGGAACGACACTGGTTCTGATTACGCACTTTATTTCAAAGAAGCTTACCGGAACCGGGGCGTGGTAAGTTTGGGAAGAACTTCCGAAATGCGCACCGGAGGGGTGTTTTGGCAGGAAGTGAAAGATACCGATGTTCATGGATGAGTCTGCGCCGCCGAAGGCGGCAGAATGAGAGGAAAGATGAAAAAGAAGATAACAATCGGACAGCTTTTGATCCGCATATGCCTTTTGACTGCGGCGCTGCTGATTTTAATACCGATACTGAATATTCTGGCAAAATCCGTTTCCGATCCGAAACTGGTGCCGTATATGTCCGGCTGGCAGTTCTGGCCGAGCGGATTTGACCTGATCAATTATAAACTGATTTTTTCCAATTCGCTTGTAACCCGTTCTTTTCTGAACAGTTTGTTCATCACCTTAGTCGGAACCGCGCTGAGCCTTCTGACGACGGGATGCGCGGCGTATGCGCTGACAAGGCCGGGGCTTCCGTTCAAAAAACCGCTTATGGTATTTTTCATCATTATGATGATTTTTGAGCCGAGTGTGATTCAGGAATATTTTGTCATAAAAGACCTGAATCTGTTAAACAATATCTGGGTTATGGTAATTTATAATTCCGTCAACGCCTATTACCTCATTCTGATGATGCGCTTTTTTGAAGAAACGCCGCTTGCCCTGATAGAGGCGGCAAAGATCGACGGAGCGGGAGAGCTGTCAGTATTTTTCAGAATCTTTCTTCCGCTGAATAAGATCGCGTTTATGACGGTCGGCATGTTTTATGCGGTCGTGCGGTGGAATGAATATTTTAAGAGCAGCGTGTTTTTGCAGACAAGGGATACCACGGTGTTACAGGTGTTCTTAAAACAGTTTGTTGTAAACGGAGATTCTACGGCGATCGCTTCGTATGCGAATGTCGATCTGACATCTTTGAATATCGGCTCGTTGAAGGCCGCTACCATTGTAATTGTTATGGCGCCGATCATGGCGATGTATCCGCTGATTCTGAAGTATTATACAGGCGGCGTTATGGCGGGAGGCGTAAAAGAATAGTATGAGAAGAACTTCTAAATCTCATACCGTGTGAGAAAAACGGAGCAGAAAGGCGGAATGGAGATGGGACTGGACGAACAGGTTTATATACCGGAGGGGCGATATATTTACCGGGTGGAACACCGGATTATGGAGGGTGACTGCGAATACGACCACGGGCCGAGGATGGTCCGGGTTCCGGCGCTTCTCGCGGACAGGTATCCGGTGACGAACGAGAGATTTTACCGGTTCTTACAGGAATCCGGTTATCGGCCGGAAGATACGCGGAATTTTCTGCGGCATTGGGAAGACGGCAGATTCCGGGAAGAAGACCGGAAAAAGCCGGTCGTGTGGGTCAGCCATAAAGACGCGAAAGCGTTTGCCGGATGGTACGGCATGAGGCTTCTGACCGATTATGAGTGGCAGTATGCGGCGGGCGGAACGGAAAAATACAGGTACCCGTGGGGGGACCGGTACGACGGTCTGAAATGCAACGATACCGGGGAAGAAACACTGACGCCGGTGGATGCTTACCCGGAGGGGGCATCTCCTTTCGGACTCTGTGATCTGTGCGGAAATGCCCACGAATGGACGGAAGAAGTCCTGGATGACGGCATGCACCGGTTCGTGCTTCTGAGGGGCGGCGCAAGTTATCGGGGGGCGCATTTCTGGCATGCGGAAGGCGGTGCGAAACCCAATAACTGGCATCTGAAATTCCAGCTTTTAAACGAAGGGATGAACCGATGTGCCACCGTTACCTTCCGTTGTGTAAAGGAGGCGGCAGAATGAGTAAATTCGAAATAGACAACGGCCGGCTTTGTTTTCGGTTCGATACGGCGGAGGGGCTTTGCTGTACCGGAATTTACCAGAAAGAAACGGGCAGGGAATGGCTGACAGAGCCCTGTGTTCCCTTTATATTTGAGATATGCGGGAAATCTTATCCGGCGGATTCTTTCAGGATACGGAAAGCGGAACTGCTGGAGGACAAAAGAGACCGGGCGCTTGTATTTGAACTGTATCTGGAGGAATGGAACATAAACGTCAGGCTCAGCGTTTCCGTAAGAGAAGAATGTCTGGCCTTTCTGATACAGGCCGGAGCGGACTGGCCGGGGACGCCCAGAGAGGTTTATCTGCAGATCCCCTTGTTCCGGCATTTTCCGGAATGCGGACAATGGCATCTCAGCGCCAATCCGAGACCGAAACCGGATGGAAGCCCGGCATTGGAGCTTCACGAAGAATTTCCGCTCCCGGTCTGCTGCATCGAGCCGGATACGGGACACGGCATTATGATGGAACTGCCGGATTACCCGGAATTTACGGGAACCTGGAATCAGAACAGGAACAGGCAGCTTTTGCAGATAACGAACCGGGAAGATTTTTTACACCACAATCTGCTTTTGCGTTTACAGAATAAAGAAGCTGCCGACGTGGCGGAGATTCATTTTTCTTCCGTTACCGAAGGATACAGAGAGGCTTTTTTCCGGTACAAAGCGCATATCAGGAAAGACATGGATTTTTCCATGTATGAAAAAGAGGATTTGAAGTGGTATCGGAAGGCGTTATATCATCATCTGGCATTTGCCTATTCCGAAGAAATTTTTCATTATGATACACAGACGTTTGAGGTGGACCGCCTGCTGGATGCGGGAGAGGAGTTCGGCGGCTATGACATTCTGGTGCTTTGGTTCGTTTATCCGAGACTTGGAGTGGATGCCAGAAAACAATGGGACTTCTGTGATGACATTCCCGGCGGAATCGAAGGCATCAATGAATTATGTGACAAGGCGCATGCGCGCGGCGTCCGCGTGATGCTTCCCTATAATCCGTGGGATGCGGGGGACGACGAGTCGCTTACGGATACACTCGATCATATTGCCGGGCTGGTGGAAAAGACGCGGATTGACGGCATATGGTTTGACACGATGGACAGCGTTCCGAAAGGATGCAGGGAAAGAATAGAGAGCATACGTCCCGGCGTAATCTGCTGTCTGGAAGTGACGCCGAAGGTACGCCGGACGGTGGAAGAGATCACCGGTTCCTGGAACCAGCGGTTCCGTATGCCGGAGGGACATGTGCTGCGCTATCTGTTCCCGGAACATGCGGCGCCGATGACGTCCCGCTGGCGGGTGGCGGAGAAGAAGGACATGCTGATCAGACGAGCCGTTTTTAACGGCACCGGATTTGCGGTCTGGCAGGATGTGTTCGGGGCCTGGCTTCCCTTTGATAAAGAGCAGAAGGCGGTTTTGAAGAAATGGAAACGGATTCTGCTTGCCAATTACGACACCTATTTCGGGAAAGATTCCATGCCGCTGTACCCGGTGCTTCAGGAAGCGCTTTATGTCAATGCTTTTTACAATGACAGCGGGGAAGAAGAAATATATTCCGTATACAATGCGTCTGAGAGCGATGTGGAAGGCCCGCTGTTTCGGATTTATCCGGCGCCGGCGGACGATACGGTTTTGCAGATCGAAGAACTTTGGGAAGGAAACGGCGGTTTTTCGATACAACAGGAGAAAATCGTTTCCGGGACAATCGAACCGGAAAAGATATATATTTTAAAGATCAAAAGGAGGAAAAAAGTATGAAAAAGAGATTGATTGCGTCACTGTTATCGCTGACATTGGTGACAGGCCTGCTTGCCGGCTGCGGTTCCGGGGAAAAGCCCGGTGACACGGGAAGTTCGGAAACAAACGGCGGACAGGAAGTTTCCGGAACAACAGAAAATTCCGACGGGGAAAACGCTGAGAAGGAAGAATCCGCGGAATCGGAAAGCGGAGAGGTTGTAACGCTGCGCGTTACCCTGAAGGGTATTTCCATGGAAGACGAGAGACAGCGCGTCTGGTTTGACGAGTACAACAAAGCGCTGGCGGAAGCGGGAATCCCGGCAAAACTTGAAGTGGTGGAAATGCAGAGCGGCAGTTATCAGGACAATCTGTCCCTGATGTTAAACAGCGGAGATATCCCGGATATCATTTATTTCCAGGGCGGTGATCAGGTATTCGCGGCACAGGGAATTTTGGAAGACCTGACGCCCTATATCGAAAATTCCACATATGTGAAGAATGCGTTGGAAGATTTCCAGAAAGAACGTCTTGCCAATTATCCCTATCTGTTATTTGTGACGCCTGCGCTTTCCCCGACACCGGTGATTCGTACGGACGTACTGGAAGGATGCGCTTCTGCAGAGGCAGTTTTGGAGGATCCGACGATCGAGAACTATGAAAAGCTGTTTGAAGAATTAAAAGAAGGCCGTAAAGCCGTATTTGGACTGGATGGGAACCTGAAAGGAATCAATGCCATGTTCGACCAGTCTTTTGGCCTGACGACCACGTGGGTAAAAGATGATTCCGGAAACTATGTATACGGCAGAGTCAGCAGACAGTCGCTGGAAGAATTGAAGTTCTATGCGTCACTTTATCAGAAAGGCATCATCGACAAGGACTATCTGAGCGCAAACTGGGAAGTAAAAGAAAATGATTTTTACAGCAATAACACGGCGATTATCAGCGGTAATCAGGGGGCGGTCATCGACCTTTATAACAGCAATCAGGTTGCCGCAAACGGAGAAGGCGCCGCGCTGACGGTTCTGCCTCCGGCCAAAGGAGAAGCGCAGGGATATCTGCCGCTGGATGTCAGCAAAGAATCCAGAGGATTTGCGATCAGCGCATTGTCCGAGCACAAAGATCTGGCTTTTGAGGTGCTTGATTTCGCGGTATCCGGTCCGGGCAGAATGCTTGATCTGATGGGAACGGAAGGAAAGGATTATACGGTGGAGAACGGCGTATATACCCTGCTTCCCGATCACGATACATGGTACGCGAATTTCTTTGAAACCTTTGAGAATTTTGACCTGGATGCCATGAACCCGGATACGCCTTACTGGTCCGACGCGGCGGTATCTTCTGCGGAAATGATGGCGGAATACGCTACGATGGATAACGCGTTCGTTATGCCGGAAGAACACATCGTCAACTGGGATGCGGCAGAAACCAAACTCGCGGAGTTTACGGCGGATTTTGTAATCGGAAACAAGACGGAAGCGGACTGGGATGCGTTCGTGGAAGAATGGAACAGCGTTGGCGGTGCGGCGGTTACCGAATACGCAAACTCAGTATTACAGTAAAAGTATGGGAAAAAGTTCTGAATCGACGCTGCACCTGAGGGTGCAGCGCCAAAGAACTTTTCTGATTTATGCGGACGCCGGCGGCGTCTGCCTGCGATGTTAAGGAGGAAAATATGATTACAAGACAACAATTACTGGCGGATAAAGATTTGCTGACGGACAAAGCGGTCGGCGCACTGTGCGGACTGGCGATCGGCGATTCTCTGGGCGATGCGGCGAGAATGCCGGATAATCAGAGAGATTACGGATTCACGACGGACTTTAACAAAGGCGCTTCCTGGAGCACTGACGATACGGAGTTTGCGCTTCTCGTTGCGGAAACGATTCTTGCAAAAGGCGGGGACTTTACCGCGGATGACGTGGTGGAAATGTGGCTTACGCATGTGGCGACGGAAGACGAACTGAAGCGCGGCGGCGTCAGCGAAGTGGAAGCGTGCAATAATTTGAGACGCGGAATCCGGAAAATATAATCCCTATCATCAAAGCGACGGCGCGGCAATGCGAAGCGGGCCGATCGGCATTTATTGTGCGGGGGATCCGGAGAAAGCGGCATATCTGGCGGAAGTGGATGCTTCCGTAAGCCATTATGCGGACGGTATCTGGGGCGCCCAGGCGGTGGCTGTTGCGGTATCGCTCGGCATGGTTGACGCTTCCGTGGAAGAAATATGGGAAGGCGTATTGAAAACGGCGCCGGAAGGCTCCTGGTTCCGGGAAGCTCTGCTCCGTGCGGACAGGATTGTGACGGAACATGACGGCAGAATCGCGGATGCGTGGATGCCTTTGCATAACGAGTTGTTTTCCACGCACCGTTCGACCGTAGCGGAAGCGCTCCCGGAAGTATTCGGATGCCTTCGGATGGAAAGCAGTTCTTTTAAGTCCGGTCTGCTTCTTGCGGCAAATTTCGGAAGGGATGCGGATACGATCGGTGCGGTGGCCGGCGCGGTTCTCGGCGCAAAATACGGTGCAAAAAATATTCCGGAACACTGGCTTTCGAAAACCAGATATCCGTCCGGCACCTGTCTGAAATTTACGAAAGGCATCGATATTGTCCGGTACGCGGAACGGATTGCCGGGCTGATGAAATAACGGAAACCAGAAAGAAAAAGAGGAAACAGAGGTGTGCCGATGAAGGTTGAGAATTATCTGGAAAAAGTCTATTCGGGTTTTTTGGGAATGAATATCGGAATCCGGCTGGGGGCTCCTGTGGAGCCGACCATCTGGACGTACGAAAGAATCCGGGATACTTATGGCGATATTACGGATTATGTAAAGGAATATAAAAATTTTGCGGCGGATGATGACGCCAACGGACCGGTTTATTTTCTGCGGGCGCTGCGCGACGATGCCGCGGACAGGGAGCTTGTGCCGCAGGATGTGGCCAGGGCATGGTTAAATTATACAAGAGAAGGCGTGGGCATGTTCTGGTGGGGCGGATACGGAATCAGCACGGAACATACGGCGTACTTAAATCTGAAAAACGGGATTCCGGCGCCCCTGTCCGGTTCAAAGAAGCAGAACGGGAAGATTCTGGCAGAGCAGATCGGCGGTCAGATCTTTATCGACACATGGGGGCTGTGCTTTCCGGGAGAACCGGAGAAAGCGGCGGAATACGGAAGAACTGCGGCCAGCGTATCCCATGACGGGGAGGGCGTTTTCGGAGCTGCGTTTTTCTGCGCCTGCATCGCGGAGGCTTTTGTTTCCGGCGAGGTGGAGCATATTATAGAGACGGGACTTTCGCAGATTCCCGAAGAGAGCGTCTATGCGAAAGTATCCCGTGCCGTTATGGATTTTTATCATGAAAACCCGGAAGACTGGAGGGCCTGTCATGACTTGCTGGTCCGGGACTGGGGATATGATAAATACCGGGGCGTCTGCCATATTATTCCGAACGCGGGCGTCTGTGTGCTGGCGATGTTATATGGAAAAGGCGATTTTGCGAGAACCGTGGAAATCGCGACGATGTGCGGCTGGGATACGGACTGCAATGCGGGAAATGTAGGTACGGTGCTGGGGGTTATGTGCGGCCCCGAAGGACTCCCGAAACGTTATCGGAAACCTGTCAATGACGGAATCGTTTTATCCGGCATTTCCGGTTACCTGAACATTCTCGACATTCCGACCTATGCGAAAGAAGTCGCCATGCTGGGATACCGGCTGGCCGGGGAAGCGGCACCGGAGACGCTTTGTGAAAGCATTTGTGACGGGGAGATCCATTTTGATTTCGAACTGCCGGGTTCGACGCATAATCTGCGGATATCCGACCCGTTTTTCTGTATGGCGGAGCATTCGACGGCATGCGCATACCGGGGAACCGGTTCTTTGAAAATCATAGTCGACCGCATGACGAGGGGAGACCGGTGCAGGATTTATTATAAGCCTTTTTACAGGCGGGATGCTTTTTCGGATGAGCGATACAGTCCGGTCTTTACGCCGACGGTCTATTCCGGGCAGCGGGTGAGCATGCAGCTGTATCTGGAACAGTGGAACGGATGGGAGACGCCCGGCATAGCGCCTTATGTCCGGACGATTAGCGATAAAGAACTGCATATACAGGGATTTGAAAAACTGAAAGCGGGTGCCTGGACGGAAATATCCTTTGTCATTCCCGATACGGACGGAGATCTGATCGATGAAGCGGGCATTATTCTGGAAGGATATTCCGTCTCCAAAGCGAAGACGCTTGGGGTCATTTATCTGGACGAATTTTCGATTACCGGAGACAGTGCCTATACGATTTCCCTGGCGAAGCAGCGGAAAGAATTTGGAACGGTTACGCCGTTTTCGACAGATCATGGGGCATGGGAGATCGAAGACGGCAGACTGTCCCTGATGCGCTGCGGGGAAGCGTTTGCCTATGCGGGGAATTATTATGCCGCGGACTGTCGGATTACGACGGATGTGGAGCCGGTCAACGGAGAAGACCATCTGCTGCTGCTTCGTGCGCAGGGCGCCATGCGGGGCTACGCGCTCGGATTTGCCGGGCCGGGGAAAGCGGCCATTTATAAAAACGATTTCGGATTCACGAAACTGGCGGAAACCGACTATCCGTGGGAAGCGGGACGAAACTATCATTTTTCGGCCGCGGCGGAAGGAAACCGAATTTCTCTGCTGATCGATGACAGGGAAGTTCTGTGCGTGGAAGACGGACAGTATGCCTACGGTATGTTCGGATGCGGCTCGCTCTCCATGGGAAGAACGTTTTTCGGAGATTTTACGGTTCGCGCAACGCAGCCGGGCAGACTGTGAAAGGAGTCTGATGATAAAGATGAAAGTATTAAATTATGGATCTTTGAATTATGATTATGTATATCTGGTAAAACATATGGTACAATTAGGAGAGACGATTTCTTCTTCCGGTATGGAAATCCATTTTGGCGGAAAGGGTCTGAATCAGTCGATCGCTCTGGCCAGGGCCGGCGCGGATGTTTACCATGCGGGAATGGTCGGCGAGGACGGGGAAGACCTGATTGCCGTATGTGAAAAGTACGGCGTACATACCGATTATATTACAAGACAGGCGGGAAAGAGCGGCCATGCGGTCATTCAGATTACGCCCGAAGGAGAAAACTGTATTATTCTGTACAGCGGTTCCAACGGGAAAAACACGGAAGAGAAAATAGAGGAAGTGCTGGCCGGATTTGAAGAGGGTGACCTTCTTCTGCTGCAGAATGAGATCAATCTGTTGGATTTGCTCGTGAAAAAAGCGTATGAGCGGAAAATGAAGATCGTGCTGAATCCTTCGCCGATGAACGAAAAGATTTTGAGCTGCGACCTGAAAAAAGTTTCGCTGTTTCTGCTGAACGAAGTCGAGGGGGAACAGCTTACCGGGGAAACGGAAGCGGACCGCATCCTTTCCCGGATGCGGGAGCTTTATCCGAATGCGGAAGTAGTGCTTACGCTTGGAAAAGAAGGGAGCCGCTATGCGGGTCCCGGTTTGAGCTGTGCCTGCGACAGTTTTCCCGTTGAAGCGGTCGACACGACGGCGGCCGGAGATACGTTTACCGGGTATTATATCGCATCCGTTCTGTGCGGAAAATCCATAGAGAAGAGCTTAAAGACCGCGTCCGCGGCCTCCGGCCTCGCCGTTACGAAAAAAGGCGCGGTGCCGTCTATTCCGGGATCGGAAGAAGTGGAGGACTTTTTAAAAAAATATGCCAGATAAGGAGTAAGCGCGCAATGAAATTCTCATCGGTTACAAATGAAAAATTATCGGACAAGGTGATCAGCCAGATCATGAGCAACATCAAGAGCGGGAAATTGCAGCCGGGGACCCGGCTGCCCAATGAGCCGGAACTGGCAACGAGCTTTGGCGTAAGCCGGGGAATTTTAAGAGAAGCGCTTACCATCCTTCAGGCAAGAGGCATTATATACCGTAAGCCGAAGGAAGGAACTTTTATTGTTCCGGATGTGCTGGAGGTGATCAGCGGACGCAGGGAAGTGTCCGTCAGGGAAGCTACCTATCTGAACCTGATCGAGGTACGGGAATGTTTTGAGCCCCGTGTGGTGGAAAAAGTGATCGAACTCGCCAGCGATGACGAGATTGAAGAACTGGTGGAACTGGTGGAAAAGGGAACGGTCAAAAATGCGGACCATTCGCTTGACTATTATTTCCACTACCGCCTTGCGGAACTTTCCGGCAATATTGTTTTCGCCAATTTTATCGATACCTATTATGACATTATCGATGAACTCAAAACCAGATCGAGCAGACAGAAAAACCGTATTTCGCAGATCAACGAAGAGCACAAAAAAATTCTGGAGGCGATTCAGAAACGGGATTCGGAAAAAGCCAGACAGCTGATGCACTACCACTTGCAGAAGGTGAAAGAACACGCGCTGGCGAATGAGAATCCCGGAGCGAAAGGAGAGACAGGTCTGTAAAACAGACAGAGACGGAATCATGAGACAGAAAAAGAAGGCCGGGGCCTGGGCAGGAGAATACCTTGCGCTGACGCTGGCCACGGTTGTTTTGGTTATTGGTATTTATGTGTTTAAATTTCCCAATCATTTTTCTTTTGGAGGAGTAACGGGCATTGCGGTGCTGCTGGGGGAATTTCTTCCTCTTAGCGCGAGTACTCTGACTCTGATTATGAATATGCTGCTGCTGATCGTGGGATTTCTGTTTTTGGGAAAGGAGTTTGGTGTAAAGACCGTATATGTGAGTATATTAAGTTCCGCAGGGCTTGAACTTCTGGACAAATATATGCCCCTGTCGGGCCCGCTGACGGATCAGCCGGTGCTGGAACTGGTCTTTGCGATCGTCCTTCCGGCGGTCAGTGCGGCAATTTTTTTCTATTATGACGCTTCCGGCGGCGGAACGGATATCGTGGCAATGATCGTCAGAAAATATTCCAGCATGAATATAGCGGTGGCGCTGTTTTTGGTCGATCTGCTGATTTCGGTTTCGGCCTGGTTCGTATTCGACGCGCAGACAGGTCTTTTTTCCTTCTGCGGGCTGATGGCCAAATCCCTGGTGATCGACCGTGTGATCGAAAACATGAACCTGTGCAAATACCTGACGATTATCTGTTCGGATCCGCAGCCGATCTGCCGGTTTATCCATGAACATCTGAACAGGAGTTCTACCATTTTCAAGGCGGAAGGGTCTTACAGCCATCATGACAAGACCATCGTGCTTACCGTGATGAAGCGCCGCCAGGCCATTCAGCTGGAGAGTTTTATCAGAAAACAGGAAGCCGGCGCGTTTATTATGGTGACAAACAGCAGCGAGATCATCGGAAACGGTTTTCACGGATTCCACTGACAAAAGAAGTATGCAACTTTGATGCAATCCTGTGATAAGATATAGCTATCATGAGAGAAAGGGCATACGGGGATGAGAGAGATAAGGAGTTTTATGGCGGCGGTTTTGTTTTGCACGGCGATGGCGGTTTTCTGCATCAAAACATTTGACATGGCAGGAAGTATCATGGAAAGTGGGCCGCAGCTGATAAGCGGAGCCGGCGGGGCGGCCAAAACGGCTTTTTTTCAGAAACTGTCCGGCGAACGGGACAAAACGGTACAGAGGGCGTTTTTTGCTTTTTCCATAGAGGAACTGGAAAAGATGCTCTCGGAAAACCGCGGACGGGAACGGCAGGGCGGGCGGTATATGGAAGCGGTCAGCTCGATTTACCACTATCCGAAAGCGTATTCGGGTGCGCTGGCGGCATATTATGAAGACGGCGGGACGATGGCTTTTCGGATGGTTATGGCGGATGACGGTATCGATGAGCGGCAGGAATATGAGTGCCGGCTGTTAAATGACGGCAGTCTCTGGTTTACTTACCGGACGGAGAGCGAAAGCAGGATGGACCTGCCCGATTATACGGTCAATGAAATTCTGCGGTATGCGCGGGCCGATTACGTATATGACGACGGAATGAACGATACGGAAGAAGAGCGGCGAAACCGGGAAGAAGAGCTGGAACGGTATATGGCAAAAGAGACGGCCGGAGAAACACAGGAATTTTGGCGCCGGGGAGAAAAGCTTTACCGAATTGACCGGGAAGAGGAACGGTTCGTCGAAGTGACGGAAGAAAAGGAAAGCCGTATCGCGGATTTTCTGGCGGAACAGTCCGGGCGCATCGACGGCCGGCTGCCGGTCAGCGAAGACACTCTTGCGGAAATAGAAAACCATAAGCCCGAGGGTTACAGCCTGCTGTGGGAGAAAAACGGATGGAATGATATTGCGGCCTGCGACCTGAACCATGACGGAAAGATGGATTACGTTGCGGCATTATACCCGGATGATTACGAAGAAGTCCGCCATTATGCGGATGGATCCCCCTATGAAAACTGGCCGCAGTATTATGCGGCCGGTTTTTGGTTGCTGCTGTCGGGAGACGACGGAAGTTATGAGCGGATACAACTTTCGGAAAGCATCGAATACTGGGAAAAGGAGCTCAGTCTGGTGGAAACCGCATTTGTGGAAGACGGCGTTTTAGAGCTTGAGTATTTTGTCGGCCGCAGCCCGTTCAGCAACGCCGTACTCCGGTTTCAATATGATGAGGAAACGCGAGATTTTTATATTATTCGGTCCGACTACCGGGACGGATATAATGATGCTATGCTGACAGGGGATTTGGAGAATTACGGACAGACAAGCATGCGCGATTACTTTACGGACCGGCAGCATTACTGTGAGGGCATATGGGACAGCTACGAAGATATTTCGCTGCCGGACGGTAATATGATCGGTTATTTCAGCGACAGCTTTCAGTACAGGTGTATGAATCTGATAGAGGAACGCCGTATCAACAGCCTGATTCAGGATAAAGAATATGAGCTTCTGAATGCTCTTTGGCAGGAATACCCTGACGGAAATCTGGACGTTAATATGGTGACGGACGCGGTCTATTATTCTCCTCAGATTGTCAGCGGACAGGTGGAAATATATTTCAACGATGAGGAAAACAATTTTATCAGAATCCGGGTTCCGGTCATGATCGACAAACAAAGCGGCGCATACGTTATGGTAACGGAATTGACAGAAAAGGAGGAATTTCTCAGGATTGTTTTGGAATGGGCGGAAGACTCCCTTTCTTCCGGAGCAATAACGGCGGAGGAAAAAATTAGTTTCGAAAGTGTGATTGAGGAAAACTGGGAGAAAGCGGAACTGATAGAAAATTATATGGATACGGAAAGCCGTATTCTGTCCCTGCAGATCGTGGAAGGAGGCGTCCGGCTGGGCGTCCGGCAGAAAACGGATGATATGCCGGACGATGATTATTATATAATCGACAAAGAATATTTTATCGGGACGAAAATATGGGAGTATTACGGATAAAAGAGGGAAAATCCGGTGTATCTCTTTGTTCACTGAGGGTATCGTTTCTTAATATAGAATATAGAGCGGGGGTATCGTTTCATCATCCTGGAACGATACCCCCGTTTACCGTTTATGAGGAAGCGAGCGTGAACTGATTCACGAGCTGCTTTAAGCCGGCCGCTTCTGCGGAAAGCTGTTCGCTTGCGGAAGCGCCTTCTTCCGCCGTTGCGCTGTTGCTCTGAACGACAATCGATATCTGATTGATGCCTTCGGATACCTGCCAGACAGCATCCGATTGATCGTTTGAGACGGTTGCAATATGGTCGATGGAATCGACTACGGACTGAATGCTGCCAACGACGTCCGACAGGATTTTTGCCGTATTTTTTGCGATTTCCGTACCGATATGTACCGCATCCGTAGAGTGTTCAATGAGCGACGAGGTGTTTTGTGCCGCTTCTGCGGATTTTCCGGCCAGGTTGCGGACTTCTTCCGCGACGACTGCGAATCCCTTGCCTGCGCTGCCTGCTCTGGCAGCTTCTACGGCCGCGTTCAGGGCCAGAATATTTGTCTGGAATGCGATGTCGTCTATTGTTTTCAAAATCTTTTCGATCTCATTGGAGCTGGTTTGAATCTTATCCATTGCTTCCATCAGGTTTTGCATTTTCTGGTTGCATAAAGAAACTTCTTCGCCGGTTTCATGGGTCTGGCTGCGGACGTCCAGCGCTCCGCTTGCCGTATTTTTGGCCTGCTCGGAAATTTCATTGATCCGGGCGGCGAGTTCCTGTACGGAGCTGGCCTGCTCTGCGGTTCCCTGACTGAGGGTCTGAGCGCTTGCCGACAGCTGGTTGCTGGCTGCGGATACCTGTTCCGCGGAATGGTTGACCTGTTTCATGGCGTCGCTTAATTCCGCTTTCATATGCCGCATGGAAAGCAGGATACTCCGGAAACTGCCGACATAGACGTCTTCATGCTGCGTGCGGACGTTCAGGTTCTGGTTGGCCATTTCGTTAAGAAGATAACCGATATCGTTGATAACGGTGCTCAGCCCTTCGACAAGGGCGGCAGTAGAATTTGCGAGCATGCCTGTCTCGTCTTTGCTGTTGATTTTGGGCATCGGCGTTTCCAGATCGCCTTCCACAAGCAGCTTCATCCGCTTTGCGCAGGCTTTCATCGGCCGGCCGATATTGATGGACAGGATCAGCGCAACTACGGCGGAAAGCAGTATGGATACGACGATTGTCGCGATATTAATGACCATGGCGTCGCGGGTGGAAGCCAGATAATTCAACTGTGGTGCGGATACGGCGATGCTCCAGCCGTCCGTATCTTTTACCGGCGCATAGGCCGCGAACATTTTATCTTCCCCGCTCGTATATTCTCCGAAGCCGATTTTACCCTGGCGCATTGCTTCATGGATTTTGGCCAGATCTGTCAGTGACGGATCGCGCTTGGATTCGGCCTCAATATTTTGCACCGTAATCGTATCGAGGGTAATGTCGGCAATTGTATCGCCTGCTTTGTTAATCATATAAGCGCGGCTGTTTTCTCCAATCTGGATGGAAGAAACAATGTCGTTCAAAAAGGTCTCGGGCGGTACAAAATATACGACGCCGACGATGGAGGAACCCTGGATTCCGTTTTCATACAGGGGCGCCGCGACCATAATGGACAGTTCCCCGGTAATTTTGCTGATCAGCGGTTCCGAAACATAGATGTTGCCCTGCATGGCCTGTTTTACATATTCGCGGTCGGAATAATCCTTTCCGTCAAAAATACTGATGCCGTCCAGGCCGATAATATTTCCGCGCTGGAAATTGTGCATGGAGGCGCGTTCATTGATAATGGACTGCTTTTCTTCAACAGATACGTCCGGACTGGACAGCTGAGAAATACAGCCGGTGTCCATAGCGACGTTCTTGTAAGCGGAAAGTTCCTGCTCCACCCGTTCTGCTGCCAGAACGGCCGTTTCGGTCATCATATGTTCTACGGTGGACATTGTGCTGTTGTAGTTGGGTATGATGCTGGCGATGCCGGATGCGACCTGCCCGATCAGAACGGTCAGAATGAGACATAAGTTGATTTTGGTTCGAATGCTTTTCATTTTATCGTTCCCCCTGTTTATATGGCCGGAAGAATTTGCCGGATTCTTGCGGCCTTTTCTATCAATATATTATAGAAGCTGTGTTCATGGTCTGTCAACATCCTCGCGGCAATATTTGGCTGTATTTTTGGCCGTATTCCGGCGCTTTTCCGACGCGGATAACAGGGCTTTTTTTGAGTTTTGCCGAATACTTTTCAAAAAATAAAACTTTTTGTTAAAGACTTGCCAAAAACTTGTCTAAGTGTTATAATGACTACACTGAAGAAGAAAAGACCGGATAAAAATGTGTATTCGGCCGGAAAATGAGGCGCGCCGCAGCGTGCAGACAGGCTCAAAATGACAGCAAGAACGACAATGCCGCTGACTTTCGCCACATTTTATACATGCGGCATCAAACGGTTCACCAATTTAACACAGCGGATCTGTATCAACCTTCTGCTTCGGGACGGTTATGCGGAATCAAAGGAAAACGAAATTCTTTCGGATTCCGTATGTTCCAATTATGCAAAGGGAAAGAAAGCGCTGAACAGTGAATTACAGGTAGAACTGCTCGGTCTTTCCGAAGAAGATATTATTGAAAGATTACATAAAATCGGCATACAGAATTATGCGGCGGTATCCGATGCCCTGCAGGTTCTTGTGGAAAAGTCCTCCCTGTCCGCAAATGAGAAGAGAGAGCTTTTGGAATGCCGCAGGCCGGACAACGAACTGGAATTTATTGCGGCGGTTTTTCTGAAGTGTATCCGGGGGGACAATTATCATCCGCTGACATCGGCGGATATAAACGCTCTTGAAAATTACAGATACCGTGCGGTCCTTTCAAACGGCGAAAGCGGCAGCTTCCCGGTACGGGATGCGGAACAGGAGAATATACCGGATGACGGCGGGGAAGAGGATGCGGAAAAGGATGAGGATCTTGACTGGATGCGGGATTATGTGCCGGCCTCTCTGGCGAACGAACCCGTTACGTTTGTCCGAAGCAGGGTGAAAACCCGTCACGTCGCGGTAGAACTGCCGTTGGATTACCGGGCGCTGGTGTACGCCTTAAAACCGGCCCTGACGGAGAACACCCTGCAGACGTTCACGATGGAAGCCTTTATGGAGACAATGGATATTGATGCGGGACATATCGGACTTCGAAGAGGGAGTCTTGAATACTGGCAGTTCGAGGGGGCGCTGGAACATATACTGCAGCTGCTGGAACGAATCAGCTTTGCGGATGTGTCCGACTTTGCGGTTCAGATGATAGGACAGTTTACTTTGGAAGAAGCGGGAACGCTGCAGCGGTGTCTGAAGAACATTTCCAACAGTAAGGCGGCAATACTTTCTTCCCTTTTATATGACAAAGATTTATCACAGATAAAGCTGGTGCTGATCGCACACAGATGCGGCGAGAAGGCCGCGGAGCAAAAACTGGCGGACGATGACGATACGCATGTATATAATATTCAGCGCAAGTCAAACCGGATTTACAGAAATTAAAAAAACGCCCGGCGGGGCGTGCAGGAGGCGGGAGTATGAAACAAAAGAAAAGAATGATCGTTTTTCTGGCGGCAATGTTTGTTTTGGCGTTTTGCCTGATCGGAAACGGCAGCAGAGTAAAGGCGGCAAATAATGTGCGCTATTATTACCAGCAGCTTTCCGGGGATGCAAGGCAGATATACGACGGGATGTACAATATGTATGTACAGGGTATCATGAAAACGGGCACGCAGAGCTATGACCTTGTGGGAAACGGTCATCTGGGCGAGGTGCAGCTTGCGGCTTATGAAGGGAATTACGAGGCGCTTTTAAAGGCTTTCGGGGCGGCAAGGGATGCGTTCTATGCGGATTACCCGGAAATTTTCTATGTGGATTTTTCAAGTCTTGCCATCGGTGTGTATGAAGACGGTCAGGGCGGATACCAGGCATATCTTGGGGTAAGGGACGGAAAGGACAGTTATTTTGTGGAAGGCTTTACCGGCAGCCAGCAGGTAGAAGAGGCGCAGAGCGCACAGGAAGCGAAGATAAATGAAATTGCACAGGGGGCCGGAGGCGCCTCGTCAGTCAGGGAAAAGGTAATTTATGCACACAATGCGGTTACTGAAAATACATCGTACCGGCTTGAGGATAATTGCAGCTCCGGAAACGGCGGCCACATCAGAACGGCTTACGGCGCGCTTGTAAAACAGGAAAGCCTGTGTGAAGGATATGCCAGAGCGGTTAAGACTGTGCTTGATTCCATGGGAATCAACAGCGTGCTCGTGCAGGGATATTATCTGGATACGGACGGCAGCAGAAATCTGCATATGTGGAATTATGTACAGGTTGACGGAAAGTGGTACGGCCTGGATGCGACCATTGACGACGGGATGGAAAACGGTGACGTGAGCGATGTTTATCTTCTGGCGGACAGTACGGTTATGGGACAGCACCATATACCGGACGGCGTGATGTCGGGAGCGGGATTCCGGTTTACCTATCCGCAGCTAGAAACACTTCAACCCGAAAATCCGGATTCCGGAGCACAGCCGGACAACCCGGATTCCGGGACCGGCAAGCCGGTGAATCCGGATGCGGAAACGCCTCAGCCGGGAGACGGCTCTCAGGGTGGAGGAACCGTTCCGGACACGGGAAACGAAGATGAAGAAGGATATAAGGTAGTGTTCAGCCAGGACGGACTGGTTGTGGGATACAAGGATGGAACAGGAACGGAAGAAGATGTCGGAATTTTCAAGGTAAGTTATAACGGCATGGGGTATCAGGAGGCGGCCAAAAAAGGCATCTATATCCTGTCCCGTTTTTATCAGTATATGCCGGGCTTTGGCGAGTGCGTAGCCGGTAACTGGGGATATTCGGACCCGACGCCGTTTATGATGTCTCAGCGGGAAGATGCGCTGATCATCCCAAACGGAAACAGCAAATATCTTGAATTTGCCGTTACAAATATCCCGCCGAAAGGACCTTTGTACGGAGAAGATCTGTCGGCGGAGGATTTGAAGAATAACTGGAATTTCCAGGGAACGGAAAGCGATTTCCTTGTTTCCACGGGAAAACTGGAAAACCCGAAGGGTAACTTTGTACCGTCGCCTTTTGCCGTAAAACTTTCACCGGGTAATACCGGCTTTTTGACAAGCGGTAAGAAATATACGGTGACAGCGGTCTTTAATGAAAAGCTTGAGGAATATGACGGTCAGACCGTCGGCTATGAACTGAACGTCAAAGACGGCTGGAGTGCGGCGGCAAACTGCAAGATCGAGAATTTCCGGTGGGACGGAGACCGTACGGTGACATTTGATTTTACGCCCAGCGAGATGTTTGCGGATAATTCTGCCAGATATGATTTTCAGATTACCGGACTCAGGGGAGTCGGAAGCCAGAAAGTGCCGGATGTTTTCTCCTATTATTCGAAAAGAAAAATATCCATCTGTGCTTTCAGGCCGCAGGGATATTTCTGGAATGTATTCGGAGCGCCGAAGCTTCTGGAGCCGGGCGATCTCTCCTATAACGGGTGGCAGCTCAGCACAGGGGAAAATCTGACCGATGCGGTGACCAATGTGGTGCTTGTAGCTTCTAAACCGGAACTTACGGTTACCACGCCGGATGCCGGACAGACCGGAGAGATGATAGATAAAATAGAAGGAACGGGGGCGGAAGTCGTTGCGAGTTCTACATATAACATTGATTTGCTGATATGCAATCAGAGCGTGGTAAAGACCGGAGACGGCGTCAGAATATCGGTTGGTTTTCCGGAAGGCTACGGAGCGGATACGGAAGGCGTAGAGTATAAAGCGTATCATTTCATCAAAGAGAATGGAAAAATTGTGGGAGTAGAAGAGATCAACTGTGTTGTAACGGAGTATGGACTCGTGATCGCATGTAAATCTTTCAGCCCCTATGCCATTGCTGCCGTGAAGGCGGACCATGACGCGGTGCCGGAGAAGAGCGTACTGTTCTTAAATGCCGAAGGCGGAGAAGTGGTCGGCGATAAGATCATTGAGCTTGAAAAGGGACAGTCTTCCCGGACGGTGACGGTGCAGGCGAAAGACGGTTATTGTATCAGCGGCATTAACGTGTCGGGAAATGAATTGCAGGTAACAAACAGCAAAACCATGAACATTGTGCTGTCCTATGATAATCTGCCATATGATGAGAATATTGCGGAAGTACGGTTTACGGCGGAGAAACCACAGCAGGCAGCCGGAGAAGAGCCCAAACCGACTGAAACAAAAGAACCGGTAAATGCTCCGGAGAAAGAATCACATTCCGACAGCTCTTCCGAAGATACGGAAAGCGGCCGGGAGAACAATCAGGAAAGCGGTCAGGAGAACAATCAGGAAAGCGGTCAGGAGAACAATCAGGGAAGCAGCCAGGAGAACAACCAGGGAAGCAGCCAGGAGAACAGTCAGGGAAGCGGTCAGAAGACCGAACAGAAACAGACAAAAGCACCGGAGACGGTGAAAGCGCCTGAAACATCAGCCGCACAGCAGACGCCTGTCCGGAATCAGACAGCGGAGAAGGAAAAAGAAACATCGTTCGTTCCCGTTTCGGATTCCCGTCCGTCGGCCGCAGATTCTTCCGAAGAGAAAGAAGAGGCAGCGCAGGAGATCATAACGGAAGAGGCAGACTTTACGGCATCCGCGCAGGAGCCGTCTGCCGGGAAAGAATGGGGAAGCGTGGAAGGAGACCGGTCTGACATGGGGACGGAGGAACTTGAGCCGGATAAAACCGCAGATATCAGTTCCTTACTCAACGAAGACAAAATTTTCTGGAGCATACTGGCTTCCATTTCGGGTATCGGTGTGATCAGTATTATCAGCATTATTATTGTGAAAATGCGAGGGTGATGAACAACAGAAAACAGGGATAAACGGTTTCTGAAAATCCCTTCCCGCGTCCGTCGCGGCGGGGCTTGACACGGAAAGCGGAATCGTGCATAATGAATTTACAAAACCCGCGCGGGTGTGGATTTTTTAAGAGTGATCTTTTTTCGCCACACAGCTCATAAAATGGCTGTGTGGCTTTTTTGTGCATTTTTTCAAAATCCCCTGCGGTTCGATATCATGATGGGTAATTGCGAAACGCATTATTTCAAGACAGCAGTTGTGCAAGACAGAGCAATCATAAGCGAGGAGATTCATTATGGAACAGAATTTTATGAAAGAGAAAAAAGTACTGCCGTTAGTGTTGTCCATGTCGCTGCCCATGATTATTTCCATGGCGGTAAACTCGTTGTATAACATTGTGGACAGTTATTTTGTGGCGAGATTAAGCGAGGACGCCATGACGGCGCTGGCGCTTGTTTTTCCGATACAGAACCTGATCAATGCGATCGCAATCGGTTTCGGCATCGGAATCAACGCGAGCGTGGCATATTATCTTGGCGCGGATGACAGGGAGAAGGCGGACCGGGCTGCAACGCTCGGGATATTTCTGAATTTTGTGCACGGCGCGGTACTGACGGTGTTGTGCATTGCCGTGATGCCCCGTTTCCTGAGGGCCTTCTCGCCCGCGGAGGAAGTGCTGCACGCGGCGCTGATCTATTCAAACCGGGCATTTTTGTTTTCCGCAGTCATTGCTCTGGGGCTGGCATATGAGAAAATTTTTCAGGCGGTCGGCAGAATGAAGGTGACGATGGTCAGCATGATGTGCGGTTTTATCGTCAATATTGTCCTGGATCCGCTGATGATCTTTGGCATCGGTGTTTTCCCGGCGATGGGAATTGCGGGGGCGGCCTGGGCGACCGGAATCGGTCAGTGCGTTTCCCTGCTGATCTATATGATCTGTTACAGAGTCCGGCCGATACCCGTCAGGATAGAACGCAGACATCTGTGCATGGATAAGCAGATGTTTGTGAAATTATATTCCATAGGGATTCCTGCGGTTTTGAATATGGCGCTCCCTTCCCTGTTAATTTCCGCGCTGAACGGTATTCTGGCGGCTTTTTCTGAAAAATATGTGCTTGTGCTGGGCATTTATTATAAGCTGCAGACTTTTATCTATCTGACTGCCAACGGGATTATCCAGGGGATACGGCCGCTTGTCGGATATAATTTCGGAGCGGGAGAGCATGGCCGCGTGGAAGAAATTTTCCGGACGACGCTCAGGCTGACCGCGGGCATTATGGCGGTTGGAAGCATTTTATCCTGGGCGATTCCGGAACGGCTCATAGGCCTCTTTACATCAAATGCAGAGACCATGGGAATCGGCGTAACGGCGCTGCATATTATCAGTCTTGGCTTTATCACGTCGGCCGTGTCCGTTTCCTGCAGCGGCGCATTGGAGGGATTGGGAAAGGGCAGGCAGTCTTTATATATTTCGCTGGCAAGGTATGTGGCGGTCATTCTGCCGGCGGCATTCATATTCAGCAGATTTGCAGGCGCGGACGGCGTGTGGTATGCGTTTGCCTTTTCCGAATGCGTGTCTGCGGGGGCAGCTTATTTTATTTACAGAAGGTCCGGTTTGATTTTTGAAGCGGAATAGGATACAATTTGTAAGAAACAGTCTTTAAACAGGGCAGCCTGTTTCTTTCGCATCCTGTCCTGAGAAAGGAACCATGATATGATAATTAAAACGCCGGCAGTCTGTCTTTTGCTTGTTATTTACATGATCGGATTTTATTATCGGAAACCGCATATTCCCATAAAATCCACCAGAATTTTTCAGGTTCTGGCGGGGACAGCGGTTGTCAATGTGTTATTCGACCTGATTACGATCTATACGGTGAACCACAGGAATATCGTTCCGAATTATGTAAATCTGATTGCGCATATTATTTACCTGATGTCCATTCTGAGTTTTATTTATATTCTGTTTCTGTACATGAGAAGTTATCTGGAAGGGAAAATAACGTTTCGAAAGAAGATCATGATATTGCAGGCGCTGCCGTTTGGCCTTTCTTCTCTGGGCATTCTGATATTGCCGATCACCTATGTACAGGGGGAAATGACGGATTATTCCCTGGGGCCGAAGGCCTATGCGCTGTATGGAAGCATCGTCATTTATCTGATACTGATTCTGTATTATTGCCTGCGTTACTGGGAAATCCTGGACAGGGAAAAAAGGGTGGCCATTATTCTTGCGGTGCCGATTTTTGTATTGATTTCCGTCATACAGATGCTGATTCCGGAAACGCTTCTGGTGGTTGCCGGTTCCACGCTGATACTGCTTGGGCTGATACTGAGCAATGAAAATGCGGAAAAATATGTGGATGAGAAAACGGCGCTGTTTAACCAGTATGCTTTCGAAAAGGTACTGGAGGAGTTTGACTTTGACAGGCAGAAAGCGCTGATCGCGGTTCTCTGTTTCAGCAGGACGGAGAATAATTATGACTGGAAGCAGGACGGTCTGATTCTGCGGGAAATTTATAAGGAAATCAGGGGATACCGTTTAAGAGGATACCGTATCTGTGAGAACGGCGTTGTCTTTCTGGGAAATACGGAAGAGCGGGTCAGGATGATTCTGGAAGAAGTAAAAAGCGCTGTGGAGGAAAAATTCGGAAAAGATAATATTACCATCGAGACCAAACTTTTATCGGATGAGGAAGCGTCCACAAGGTATAACTGCATGCAGAATATCATTGCGTTCTGCACGGAAACGGGCAGACATTTTGCCTATATCGATTATCTGACGCACATATTTAACAGGAACGCGCTGGAGCGGGATCTTGTCCGGCTCGATGAAAAAGGCGGCGCCGGCAGTTATTATCTGATCGCCGATCTGAACGATTTAAAACTTGTGAACGATACGATCGGGCATTCGGCGGGCGATAAGCTGCTGCAGGGCTTCGCCGGCCTTCTGGAAAGTGCGGCGGGAGACGCCGGAAGGGCATACCGCCAGGGCGGCGATGAATTTGCGGTTCTTTACAGCGGAGACGTGCAGAAGTTTATGCGTGATCTGGCAGAACGCTGCAAAGCCTATAACAGATTGAGCAGCATTCCTGTCAGTTACGCGATCGGATATTGTTCGCTTGACGATGTAAATTTTATGAATATTGCGGACAGCATGATGTATGAGAATAAAAGGAGGATCAAGCAGCAGAAAAACCGTTAGACATCAGGACGGCCGCAGGGAATTTCGATCTGGACGATATAATCTTCCACCCGGTCGATCACATTTTCGTTGATGCCCTTTTCATAAGAAAAACCGGATAAGGTCAGGCCCTGTCTGCCGGCATAGTCCAAAATGGCCTGATATCTGAGGGGGATTTTATCAAAGCCGCCCTTATGAAAGGCTCTGATATATTTTCCGCCGGGCTGTATGTGCAGCCCGGTTTCCGGCGCGGGAGCGCTTTCGTTCAGGATGGGAATTTCGATAAACAGCCTGGAATAATCGTCAAAACGTCCGTGAAGCAGGCTGTCTACCGGAATCATGGAGCCGTAAGAAGCGTCGTGCAGGCGGCCAAGCTGGTATTTGGCCGTTTCCGCGGTAATCAGTTCCACCTCTTTTTCAAAAGAAATGTCGGCGGAAATATCAACCGTGACAAGACAGCGTTCCTCTTTTTCGACGACGCTGATTTCCGAAAGATCCATGGTCATCAGAGTAACCATGTTCCGGTGATGGCCGCACAACGTTTTTCTGACCGCCTGTAAGTGCAGGATATTGCGGTCGAGTTCCGCAATCTTTTCGTCGAGAAGGCTTTTCAGGCTGGCGGCGGAGCGGTTTGCCATGAAGTCCTGTATTTCAGGCAGGGAGACATTCAGCTCCCGTAGCAGCAGAATGGTCTCCAGAACAGGGCTTTGGTGATAGTTATAACAGCGGTAGCCGTTTTCGGGGTTGATGGCAGCGGGCCTGAACAGACCGATCTGGTCATACCACATCAACGTTTTTTTGTTAATGCCGTGCATAGCGGCAAATTGTCCGATGGTGAGAAGCTTGTCTTTTTCATTCATCATGTTTTCCTTTGCCGGATTCAGGAAGGATTTTGGGGGACGAGCTCGATCGCTTCCTTGCCGGATAAATGCTCGATCGAAAGTTCTATCATGCACAGGCGGTCAAAGTCCCGGCTGATTGCCAGCAGCCGTCCCTCCGGGGTATCGCCCGGATGATATTTTACGGCCAGCATTTCAATGGAATCTCTGATTTCCGCCTCTTCTTCCAGAATGCGTATTCTGCCGAAAGCGATGACGCTTCTGTAGAAGGTCGTGTATTTTTCAGGCACGATATGATCCTGTTCGATCACGCAGAAGGATGCCTTCTGACATTGGCGGACAGCGTCGATTTTGTGACCGTTTCTGGCGCTGTGAAAATACAGTTTTGAATCGTTATAGACATAGCTTATTGGGATGGCGTAAGGATAGCCGTCATCTCCGGACAGCGCCAGGACGCCGGAGGCGCCTTTTTCTAAAATCCTGATACATTCCTGCGGTGCAAGGGCCTGTTTTATTCTGCGCATTTCACGAAACATGGTTTTCCTCCCGATAATCAGATAATGCTACAATTATATGTCGGAATGATTGAAATGGCAAGTTGATTTTGGGTTGACATTGGCCCCCTGTTCGCAATATAGTAGTAAACAGATAGAGCGGACGGCGCCGTTTGGGATAAGGCGTCCGGAATTGAAAATGAACTTTGTAAAGAGAATATAGAGGTGTTAAAATGACCGGGTATTACGATGATGAAGAAAGGCGCCGGCGGCGCCGGGCAAAGCGCATGGAGGAAATGCGGAAGAAAAAGAAACGGCAGGCGTTATTCCGGAAGTGCCTTCCGTTTGGGATGGCGGTCATTCTTGTAATAATCGCCGCCGCGGTTTTCATGGGAAGAGGCCGGAAGGCGGAGAAAGCAGACAGGCAGGTGAAGACGGAAGAAGCGGAACAGAAATCAGAGGAGATGGAGCCGGGGCAGGAGGAAACCGAACCGGAGCCGGAGAAAAAGGAAGAAGAGAAGCCGGCGTCGGAAGAAAAGAAGAAGACGTCGAAGAAAAGCGGCTCGGAAGGAGCAGAAACAATTGTCAGCGCGAAAACAGGACAGGCAGTAATAACGCTGAAAGAACGATATGAGAGCTGGAAAGAAGAAAAAGGCAACGCTCAAAAGACCATATTTCAATATGAAGCCGGGGAAGATACCCTGCGGCTTGGCGGAGAAGTCACGGGGACTTACGCGATTTTCGTAGATGTGGAGGAAGAGAAGATTCTGGCATGCAAGGCCGAAAAGACACGGCTTGTTCCTGCGTCCATGACGAAGGTGCTGACGCTGCTTGTTGCGGTGGAGCATATTACCGATCTGAACGACGAATTTGAAATCACAAGGGAAATAACGGATTATTGTTTTAAGAATGACTGCAGCGTGGCAGGATATGCGGTAGGAGAGAAAGTGACTGTCCGCGATCTGCTGTACGGTGCGATTCTTCCTTCCGGGGGAGACGGCGCGCTGGGGCTTGCGATTTATACCGCGGGTTCGCAGGAGGCTTTTGTGGAGCTGATGAACAAGAAACTTGCACAGCTTGGCTTATCCGAAAGCGCGCATTTTACGAATTGTGTGGGAATCTATGACGAAAATCACTACTGTACGGCCTATGATCTGGCGGTCATTATGGAGGCGGCAATGCAGAATCAGATCTGCCGTGAAATATTGTCTTCCCGCACTTATGTGACGTCCAAAACAGAAGAGCATCCGGATGGGATAGAGTTATCCAACTGGTTTCTGCGCCGCATTGAAGATAAGGATACCGGCGGTATGACCATGTATGGGAAAACAGGATATGTGGACCAGTCGGGGAGCTGTGCTGTCAGCGCAGGAATCGGCGCAGACGGCAGAGAATATATCTGTGTGATTGCAAATTCCCAAAACAAGTGGTACTGCATCACCGATCATGCGGGGCTGTACAAGCGGTTTTCGGGAAGTTAAAGACCGCGGAATGCAGGATGAAACAGGGCGATGTCAAATAAGCGAAAAATTTGCTGAAAATTGTGGAAAAAAGAACAATGCTTTTTTGACAGCGTATGATATAATAAACGAATATAAGTCTTAATCCTTGTTTTATGCGATTAGAGATTACTATTATTTAATCAGGAGGAAATAATATGAGCAACCAATTAGTATGGAGGGAACGTTATAATATCGGAGTAGACTTTATTGACAGAGAACATAAGAAGCTTTTCAGCATTTTGAATAAACTGCTGGCGGCCGGAAAAGAAGGAGAGAAGAGCCGCTGGGCCTGCCAGGAAGGAATCAAATATTTCAAAGACCATGCAATGAAGCACTTTTCAGAAGAAGAAGCCTATATGGCTTCTATTCATTATATCGGTTACGACACACACAGGCGTCTGCACGATAATTTCCGGAAAAAGATGCTGCCTGCGCTGGAAAAAGAGCTGAAACAGACTGCCTATTCCGAAGACGCTGTCAGCCACTTTCTGGGCGTCTGTTCGGGATGGCTGATCGGGCATACCCTGACGGAAGATCATGCGATTGTCGAAAAAAAAGCGAGCAAATGGGAAGCGCTTCTTCCGGAAAACGAACAGACCGTTATGGAGCATACCATTCTTAAGCTTTTGAGCGATCTGTTCCAGCTGGATGCGCGGGTGATCAGCGAGTGTTACGGTGGGGAGCGTTTTGGAAAGGGCATTTACTACCGGCTGAATTATGAGAATAAGAACGGCGAGAGATGGGAGATTATGCTTGTTTTTGAAGAAAAGCTGATCATCAAAACGATCGGAAGCATGATCGATACGGACGCCAATACGGTAGATGCCATGATGATGAATGCGACCCGTTTTACGGCGCAGCAGTTTGTAAACTGTGTCAGCAAGCAGTTTCCGTCGGCGGAACTGTTCGAAATGAAAGAGGAAAATCTTCTTACATATGATCAGTTTCAACGGGCTTTCGAAAGACAGCAGCCGCAGTTCAGCCTGCTGTTCGACACACAAAAAGGTTATTTTGCTTATTGCGTGACCGCGCCGCATCTGGTTCAGGATGATAATGAAACTCCCATTGTAGCGGAAAACGCAATGGAAGAAGTGAAGAAATACGTTGAAAAGAAAAAGACAAGCAAGAAAAAGAAAATACTTATCGTGGATGATTCGGAACTCGTGCGGGAGGCAATGAAAAGGCTGTTTGGCCTGGAATATGAGGTTACGCCGGCAAGCTCCGGTCTGGCGGCGATCAGGTGTATCACGCTGAACCGGCCCGACCTGATTCTGCTGGATTACGAAATGCCGGTCTGCGACGGAAGCCAGGTGCTGGAGATGATTCGCGCTGAAGAAGATTTTGCGGATATTCCGGTATTCTTCCTGACGGGACGTGTGGATAAGGAAACCGTGAAGAAGGTAATCGCTTTAAAACCGACCGGATACCTGGTGAAAACACAGAACATGTCGGAGATCAAAAAAGGAATTGATAATTATTTTGCGGGGAAAAAGGCCTAGGGAATCGGTGCCATGTGAAAAACGGGCCTTTTGGATGAAATAACGATGGACCGGAGAACGAAAAGGAAATCCGGAACCAATGCGCAGACGCGGCAGCTGACGAAAGGCTGCCGCGTCTGTTTTATATTGTGCGGATCACGGAAGGTAATATTTTTTGAAAACGAGTGAAACTTTTCGGATAGATGAGCGGTCTAATGGGAACAAAAGGAGAAAAGGAGGAAGGCATGTATGCGGAACAGGAAGGAAGCGCTTATCCGAAGCATATTGCTGAAAAATTATCAGAGTTATTACAGGCTGGCATACAGCTATGTGCATCAGGAGGCGGATGCGATGGATATTGTGCAGGAAGGCGCGTATAAAGCGATGTTAAAGGCAGGAAGCCTGCGGGAAGAGCGGTATGCCGGTACATGGGTGTACCGGATTATGATAAATACGGCGAAGGATTATATCAAAAAATATGAGCGGGAATGCGCGGTGCAGGAAGAGGCCGTTATGGATGCGAAAGAAAACAGCATGGATTTGGACTTAAAGGAGGCGGTAGATAAACTGCCGATGCAGGAGAAAACATTGATCATCCTGCGTTTTTATGAAGATAAGCCCTTGTCTGAAATAGCAGAAATCTTGCAGGAAAATTTAAACACGGTCAAAAGCAGGCTTTACAGGACGCTGGAAAAGCTGCGCAGGGAACTTGATTAACCTGAGCGTGCAGTAAAGGAAAGGGGTATCAGAATATGAATAAAAAGATGGAACATTGCAGAACGACGAAAGATATGGCGAAAGAAATGAGAACGGAAAAGAAGGATTTACAGGAACTGGAGCGCAGACTTCTCAAAGAGAAAGAAGCCTATCGGAACATTCCGGTTCCGGAAGAATTGAAAGAAAGGGTGGAAAAGGCTGCGGGGCGGGCCGGAAAAATCCATAAGTTCCGTATATCGGCAGCAGTGGCGGCAGCAGCAGCATTTCTTGTACTTTTACCCAATACGGGGGCGGAGATGGCTTATGCGATGGGAAGTATTCCCGTCATCGGGAAGCTGTTTCAGACGGTTACATTCCGGGATTACCAGTACGAAAGCGAACGGTTTCATGCGAATGTGGAGGTGCCGCAGATCGTTGTGGAAGACATGGAGGAAACGGAGAAGGGAACGGAAGGGATAACGGGAGAAACGTCTGAGTCCGAACAGTTACAGGAGACGTTGGAACAGGTTAATTTCGATATCGATGAAGTAACAGATCAGCTCATCGAGGAATTTAAAAAATCTGCAGAACTGGGAGAAAGCTATGGCGGGCTGGAGATCCATCACGAAACGGTTTTGAACAACGAGAACTATTTTACGTTGAAACTTTCTATTTTCCAGTCGGCGGGCAGCGGTTATGAGTCCTATAAATTTTATACCATCGACAAACGAAGCGGAAAGCGGATTCAGATCGGAGACTTGTTTCAGGAAGGAAGCGGTTATGCGGAAGCGGTCAGCGAGGATATTAAGGAGCAGATGCGGGCGGCGATGGCGGCGGACGAGATGAAGGCATACTGGGTGGACAAAACGGATATACCGGATTTAAACTGGCAGGGAATCAAAGAAGACCAGAACTTTTATCTGGATGGGGACGGAAATCTGGTCGTTGTCTTTGACGAATACGAGGTTGCGCCCGGCTACATGGGAGCCCAGGAATTTACGGTACAACGCAGCGTGTTCGAGAATTTTTTAAAGTAATCCGGGTTTCAAAATGCTGCCGGAAGAATCGTTCCGAAGAAGGAAGCAGCGCCCGAGCTTGTATTTGCTCCGGTTTGGGATTACAATGGAAACAGGACAAAAAGGGCGGAAGGGGCGGATTATGAAAATTGTTATCCTGATGGAGGATACCTGTGGGAATCCTCTGTGCGAGTGTGAACACGGACTGAGTATTTATATCGAAACGAAGAATCATAAAATTCTGATGGACGCCGGCGCCGGCGGCAAAACGCTGTTCAATGCGCAGAAATCCGCTTTCGGGGATTACTTTCATGGCGATCGCTATATCGGAGTCGGACACTGTACCGGGCAGAAAGCGGTCGATATCATGCGGCCGGTGCTCGGGGACAGGCTGACAGCGATGTACTGCGGAATGGAAATTCTGATTTAGAAGTCCCGGGATAAGCGGGAAGCGAAGGAAAGGTGCCGGGATACGGGACCGGAAAGAAGGAAAGGACGGGATATTTTATGGAAAAAGTAATTGAAAATTTTCTGACCTATGTCAGAATTGATACGGAGTCATCGGAAGAAAGCACAACGACGCCCTCCACCATGAAACAGCATGATCTTGCCGGTCTGCTGGTTGAACAGCTGCAAAAAATGGGAGCGGAAGAAATCACTTATGACAAAGAACGCTGTTATGTGTATGCTTCGGTGCCGGCTTCCGCGGGATGCGAAAATGCGCCTGTCATCGGCTTTATTTCTCATATGGATACGGCGCCCGCGATGACGGGGAAGGGCGTAAATCCGCGGATAATAGAAAATTATGACGGACAGGATATCGTTCTGAATCAGGAAAAAAATATTGTGATGCGTACGGCTGATTTCCCGGAACTGCCTTCTTATGCGGGAAAAAGACTGATCGTGACCGACGGAACGACCCTGCTCGGCGCGGACGATAAGGCGGGCGTCGCGGAAATCATGGCTATGGCGGAATATTTTCTGACCCATAAAGAGGCACCGCACGGAAAAATCCGGCTCGGTTTTACGCCGGATGAAGAAGTCGGCGCAGGAGCGGATTATTTTGACGTAAAACTGTTTGGCGCGGACTATGCGTATACGGTGGACGGCGGCCGGCTTGGCGAACTGGAATATGAAAATTTCAACGCGGCGGGCGCAAAGGTGACGATACATGGGAGAAGCGTGCATCCCGGAGATGCCAAAGACAAGATGCGCAACGCGCTTTTGATGGCCCAGGAATTTCAGTCCCTGCTTCCCGCAGCCGAAAATCCCATGTATACATGCGGCTACGAAGGCTTTTATCATCTGGACTCTCTGCATGGAACGGTGGAGGAAGCGGCGGCGGAATATATTATCCGCGACCACGACAAAGAGAAATTTGAACGGAAAAAAGAGACCTTTCTGCGCACAGGAAAGTTCCTGAATGAAAAATACGGAGCGGGTTCTTTTGAAATTGACTTAAAAGATTCTTACTATAATATGAAAGAAATTATCGAACAGCACATGCACCTGATCGAAAATGCGAAAGAAGCCATGAAGGAGCTCGGCATTGAACCTGCGGTCATACCCATTCGGGGCGGCACGGACGGCGCAAGGCTCTCCTTTATGGGCCTGCCCTGCCCGAACCTGTGCACGGGCGGACAGAATTTCCACGGGCGGTATGAATATGCCTGTGCGGACGAAATGGAGGCAATTGCAGAACTGCTTGTGAAGATTGCCGGAAAATATGCGTAAAGACAGGGAAGGAATTATAACGGAGATTCCGGAAGCGCAGGCCAATCGGCCTGCGTTTTTATTTTTGTATGAATATTTCCGGATATGGTGTTGTATTTACTTGCAATTTCCTGTAAACTATATAATATCTTTACAAAAGTACTTCACCGGAAGGAGTAATAATTATAATGAAAAAAGCGATGAACCAGTCTATGCTCATTCTTATTCTGAATGGCGTTGCGATCCTCTCTGTGGTTTTTCTCATGCTTTCACTATCCTCTTACAGTAAAATGAACCGTCAGCTTGATGAAGCGAATGAGGCGCGTTATGAGCTGACCTATAATGCAAACCGTTTTATGAACGGCTCGGCTTACCTGACAAATGAAGTGCGGGCTTTTGCGGCAACCGGAAATCAGGAGCATTTCGATAATTACTGGAATGAAATCAATAACCTGAAAAACCGTGAGCAGGGCGTTGCGGCCATGCAGGAAATCGGTATTACGGCGGAAGAACAGAAGATGATCGATGAGATGTCGGCTCTTTCCAATTCACTTGTGCCGTTAGAAGAACAGTCCATGGAAAACGTGCAGGCCGGAGATATGCAGGCGGCGGTGGATTATGTATACGGAGAGGAGTACAGCGCATCCATTGCGGAAATCAATGCCATTAAAGAGCGCTTTCTGGAAACGCTGAATGCGAGGACGCTTGGCGAAGTCACAATGCTGAGCGGGGAAGTTGCCCGTCTGAAATCCATGATGGTTACGGCACTGATTATTGTCGTTATCCTTCAGATGATTAATCTGATATTTGTCAGGATTCGGATTTTAAGCCCTGTCATTGCGGTACGCGATCAGATGGGCGAAATTGCGGAAGGCAATCTTTCGGCGGAATTTCGTTTACAGCCTGATACTTCCGAGATCGGAATGCTGGTGGAATCGATTTATACAACGAAGCGGGAACTCAAAAATTACATACAGGATATCAACCATATTCTTGCGCAGATGGCGCAGGGCAATATGGATTTGATGGTAAACGGCGAATATAAAGGCGAGTTTGTGCCAATCCGGGACGCAATGATACAGATTCTGGATGCGCTCAACAACGCGCTTTATCAGATCAATCTGACTGCGGAACAGGTATCTTCCGAGTCCAAGAAAATGGCGGCGGATGCGCAGATTTTATCAAGCGGCGCCGTGAAACAGGCATCGGCAGTAGAAGAGCTTTCTTCGAGCATTAAAGAAATTGCGGGAGAAGTGGAGCATACTTCACAGGATGCGGATAATGCCCAGTCATTCTCGCTGGATGCAATGAAACAGCTTCAGATCAGCAACCAGAAGATGGAAGAACTGACCGTTGCGATAGAGGATATTTCCAAGGCATCCAATCAGATCGGCGGTATTATCAAAACGATTGAGGATATCGCTTCCCAGACTAATATTCTGGCGCTTAATGCGGCGGTAGAAGCGGCGCGCGCGGGAGAAGCGGGCAAAGGGTTTGCGGTGGTTGCGGATGAAGTGCAGAATCTTGCCAATAAGAGTTCCGTATCGGCCAAGAGCATCACGGAGCTGATCGAAAATTCCCTGCGGCTTGTCAAGCAAGGAACCGTTTTATCGCAGGATACGACCAGAGCGCTTGAAGGCGTTGTTGCCGGAGCGAAGAAGGTAACGGAGATGGTAGACCGGATTGCGGAATCCGCAACACAGCAGTCACAGTCATTGCAGCAGGTGACGCTGGGGATGAACCAAATATCCGAAGTTGTACAGACGAATGCTTCGACGGCGGAAAAATCGGCGTCTTCCGCTAACGAACTGTACAGCCAGGCGGAAGAACTGAAAAATTCGGTGCATAGATTCAAACTTCGCAGATACCGGTAAGCGCTTTTATAATCAAAATGATTTTGATCTGATAGAAAAGGGCATTTCCTGAAAATTTCAGGGAATGCTTTTTTAATTTACAGGAAATGCTGTAAACGCAGCGGATTTCAGACAAATACGCAGTAAATTTTTGGAACGTGATAAGAAAAAAAACGTGGTAAAACATCCGAAAATAATGCGTGCAATCTTTTTTTGTTTGTGATATGCTATTATGGATATCTTATTTTGGACAAAATGATATTATTAAGACCTGTTCTGAAACAAAATGCTATCAGATGTTCGCAACAACAAGCGGGAAAGGAATTCTGCAATGTGGCCTAAAATGACTTATTCGGAGCTTTCGGAAAAATGTATCTTTTTACTGTTGATACTTTCCATGCTTCTGACCAAAGAAATCAAAGCGGCCGATTTTCCGGTTTACAGTTTGTTGCTGCTTCTGGCGGCGCTTGGATGGATGGCGGCGGGAATGTTTTTCAATGCGGATACCCAAAGACCGTCCGGGGGGCGGAAGCGGCCGGTCTGGCTGCCATTCTGGCCGATACGGTATCGGACCGATCTTCTGGCGCTGGCTGCCATTATTTATGAGGCGGCGGCGATCGTGTGCAGACTGTTTCAGGATCCGGACAAAGGGGGAATCGATTTTTCGGGAAATGCGGAAGTTCTTGCATGTATGATGATATACTTTCTGATATCTTCCGGCGCAAAATTTGGTCAGAAGTATTTTGATCTGATCTTATATGGAGGGCTTTTGCTGATTGCGTTCTTTTTATACCGGCATGTGACCGGAGCCGAGCTGACGGAGTACGGAAACATAATTTTGAAAGATACGGGAGCCGCGGCTTCCTGCTTTATGCTGGTCTGCATGGTCGGCGTTTACCGGTATTGTGTCTGTAAGGACCGTCTGCGTTCAATATTTTATCTGGCGGTAACCGCTGCCGGATATCTGGCGTTGTTTCTGAACCGGAATATCATCAGTTTCTGGCTGATGACGGCTTATTTTCTTGCAATTCCTGTTTTCCTCAGGCCGACAGCCCGGCTGGTAAAAAGGGATATGCAGATGTTTTTCCTGTTTGGTTTCATGTTGAGCAATATGAGCCTTCTTACGGAATATACGCCGATTTTCGTGACGGATGTTTCTTATTCGCTGGAACACAGCGTCGTTTTGGATTTGCTGCTGGCTGCCGGGGGAATACTCTTTTTTCATTACTGGGAGAAAATTCCGGAAGGAGTTGATTTGGAGCGTCTTGTCATGCGTAAAATGCGGCGTGTCTATAAGATTTTACTCATGGTGTCCGGTATTCTTTTTACCGGTATTGCGGTCAGCGCGGACAGATGGACGGTTTTCGGAGATAAAATGACGGAAGCGGCCTGGCAGGATTTTGCGCTGCCTCTTGCGGAGGCGGTAAAACAGTCGAAGAGCGGATTTTATTTCTGTTTCCGGGAAGCGGGAGTAACTGCCGGAATTTTTACAGTGGTGTTTTGCACATTTATCATATGCAAATTATGGCGGAATTATGGAATGGACAGGCCGATGACAGGAATTTTGATTCTGATCACGGATATTTTTATGGTACAGCTGCTGTTCTTTAAACCGGCGGCAAATACACTGACTGTTTATTGGATTCTGATGCTGTTTGCGGTTTTTAATAAAGAAGAAAAGACCAGAATGGTCAGCGTCAGGATCCGTGAAGAAACCCTGCGGATACAGGGTGGGATAGAACGAGGAGAGATGGAAAGTTAAATCCTCAATCATAAATATAGGCCTGTGTATGGCGTGCTGCGTACAAATAAATTTTGCAGGCCGAAAGAAAGGCGAGGGTATTGTTATGAGAAAAAGTAAAATATTTGGCAGATTGCTGGCATCGGTGGTTTTGTTCTGCATTTTGGCCGGAACCGGCCAGTTCGCTTTACCGGTGGAAGCCGCACAGGAAGATGGGGCAGCGCAGAAGGAAGAAGCGGTGCAGGATACCGAAAACACGGAAGATGCGCAGCTGCCTGAGAGCGGCCTGATTCTCGAAGCGGGAAGGAAGGTCGATATGAAAGCGGAGCCGGCCAAAACGGCGGAGACGCTCATGACTTTTAAAAAAGGCAGCCTGCTGTTTGCGACAGGTGAGGCAGCAGACGGCTGGTACCATGTAATTTATCAGGGAATGGAAGGCTATGTGGAGGTGCAGGGATTAAGTGCCCTGGAGCTGGACATAGAAGGTCTGGATGCCGAAATGGCCGCCAATGAAGCCGAAACGAAGTTTGTCGTGGAAGTGGTGGAAAAATACAGGAAGGACGCCAGACGTTCCAAAATATGGGGAACGGTTATTATTGTGCTTGTAGCCGGCATTTTTGCCGTTGGTATTTTTTCGGCGGTCAGATCGAATAAAATGGACAATGGAGAAACGGATGGCGATGAAGGCGCTGCTGAAAACAAAGAGAAAGCCGGAAAGAAGGAGAAAAGCAGAGATAATCGAAGAAGGCGGAAGCTGGGCAAACAGAAGGAACAGGAGCTTGAAATCGAGGATTTGAACGGATAACGGAAAACGTTTGGAGATCGAATCGTAATATGAGGAAAAGAACGGGATTGTAAGGCATTTCCCGAAGCGCAGGCGGCCATTGCCTGCGCTTTTTATATTGCAATGAGACGTGAATCTTGCTAAAATTGGAACAGAAATCAAAGCAGACATGGCGGGCGGCTTTGTCGTGCAGAAATAAAAGGACAGGTGAAACCGATGGAAACGAAGGATGAATTGGTTGTAGAAGGGTATCGCTTTGCAACGGTGGCGGATGCCGAAACGGCAAGAATGGATTTAAAACGGATTAAAAATCTGGAAGACAATCTGGACTACCGCAAGCCGCAGAGCGCGCTTTTGCTTTATCACAGGGCGCTGGAAACGAGAGTCTTACAGACGCCGATAGGATTTGCCTATCTTTTGTCGGTACAGGAACGGTTGAAACATTACGGCGTGCCGGAAGATAAAATAAAACCGATTCCGCTCAATATGACTTTCACGAATAAAACGGAAGCGAACCGGTCGATCAGAAGGAGTATCGCCGCGAGACAGCCGGAGTATAAGGGGCGGTTTATCACCTCGGTCTGCCTGAATATACTGATGGTGATCGTTATAGCCTCTATGTTTGTCATTTCCCTGAGAAGCGATTCTCCCAATATCATTAATTACAGAAGAACGATCCTGAACGAATATTCGGAATGGGAACAGGAGCTGACGAGAAGAGAGCAGGCTGTGCGCGAGGCGGAGCAAAAAATGGGAGCTGAGCCAAAATAAAATTACCTGTTCGTCACAATTTTAACATAATTATGGGGTATACTGAGTTCAGAATCGGCGATGACGGGGAGCTTTATTCATATATTTTTGGAAGGCGGGATATTCGGATGGATAAATTGAAGATATTGGTAGTGGATGATGAGAGCCGCATGCGGAAACTGGTCAAAGACTTTCTGACCAAAAGCAATTACGATGTGCTGGAGGCGGAGGATGGCAGTCAGGCACTGGATATTTTTTTTGAGCAGAATGACATTGCCTTAATTATCCTGGATGTCATGATGCCCAAAATGGATGGGTGGCAAGTGTGTAAGGAAGTCCGTTCCTATTCTAAAGTACCGATTATTATGCTGACGGCCAGAGCGGATGAACGGGACGAGCTGCAGGGATTCGAACTCGGCGTGGATGAATATATATCAAAACCATTCAGCCCTAAAATTCTGGTTGCGCGGGTAGAAGCGATTCTGCGGCGTACCAGTCAGTTCAACGCAGAAGAAACACTGGAGACGGCCGGTATCGTGCTGGATAAGACCGCGCATATTGTAACGGTAGACGGTAAAACGGTGGAGCTGAGTTATAAGGAATTTGAATTGCTGTCTTATTTTATGGAAAATAAAGGGATTGCGCTTTCCAGAGAAAAAATTCTTAACAGCGTCTGGAATTACGATTATTTCGGCGATGCGAGAACCATTGATACACATGTAAAAAAACTGCGCAGTAAAATGGGCGAAAAAGGTGATCTGATTAAAACGATCTGGGGAATGGGATACAAATTTGAGGTGAACGAATAAAGGATAGAACACGACTTTTCAGCTTGAAACACAAAAGAAACAGGAAAGAAGATGAATTATAAAATATTGTAATTTTATTGATACCGCGTTAAAATCTCCACCCACTAAGAGAAAGGAGATGTAACGCTATGGAAGAAAAGAAAAACTTGCGGAAAGAGTTAAGGAGGATTGAAGATGTAGTGGATACGATTGAGAAGAAGCTGCATAATACGGCAGGGATTATCGAACTAATGAGATTAGGCATGGAAAGGCTTTATCAAGAAGATGATCTGTATGAAATATCCGCTATGTCTGTCCTGGAAGAATATCTGTTATCGATGAAACACACAGAGATAACAAAGATACAAAACATACTGACAGAGATAAAAGAACATCTCTGAAAGAAAGAAAAAAGGAATGGCAGGGAAGCATGGTACAACCCTGTCATTCTCATTCTTTTATGATATCCTGATTTCACAGGATATATTTTTTCGACATGGGGAAACGGCATTTATCCTGTATGCCTTGTTCTATCTTGTGTTTGGAACAGCGGCTATGCTGACGGCCTGCGTTTTTTTATTCCGTCTGCGCCCGGACGGCGGAGTCTCCATATTTCTTATTCAGTCGGTAAAAGTTTGACATATTGGAGAAACCGCAGTCCATTGCGATCTGAAAGATGCTCAGATCGGTGTTTTGTTCCAGCTCCTTTACTTTTTTCAGCCGGAGTCTGGTCACATATTCGCTGAACCCATAGTGTGTTACGGATTTGAAATAAGCGCTGAAATAGGTCGGACTCATACAGGCCGCTGCTGCGGCCTCTTCCAGCGAAATTTTTTCGGTAAAATGGGAATTGATATAATAAAGAGCCGTTTCAATCCGTTTCATGGATTTGTCTTTATCACAAAGGAGCATTTCTTCCTGTTTTTCCGTTTCACATCTTTGATAATGCCGGATTAACAGGGTCAGGATGCGGAGTACCTGTGATTTAATCATCAGACGGTACCCCACCCCCGCGCTTTTCCATTCCAGACTGATGTCCTGGACGATAGAAGCGATCTGACCGGCAAATTCATCGTCCGAGCCGATTTTGTTCCGGAAATTGCTGCCGCGGGCTATGAAGGGCCTCAGATAGTCATGATCGAATGTGGTGAGCGGCATGGAAATAAATTCCGCAGAAAATATCATGACGACAACTTCCATCCGTTCTTCCCGTACCCACCATCCATGCGGTTCCACGTTATTGAAAATGATTAAATCTTTTTCCTGTACCGTATATTTTTCCCCGTTGACAAAATAGTAGCCGCATCCTTTTCGGATATAGGTAATTTCACAGTAACTGTGCCAGTGAAAGGAATCCTCCCGGTTATCCTTTTCATACAGCGTCTGTTCCATGATCAGAAACGGAAACGTAGGATTCAGTTGTATGGCATCCCTTGTGATAATCATATGTTTTTATCCTTCCAGTACCTGGAATCCCATGATTTTTGATAACGCTTTGATCTGCTTTGTATAATCCCCGAAGATCAGCACCTGATGATGTCCGAAGCGGGCCAGATTGTGCATGTATGTTCTGGCGTCGTCCATTTGGATAAAATAGTAAGGGCTGCAATAGACGCTGTCGTATTCGGAACGGATTACTTCGCCTGTCTTCAGGCAGATCGTATTGCCGGCCGGATTAAATCTTCCGAGCGTGACGGTATTCGCATGGTTTTGCGCGAAATCGACCTGAAGTTTCCCGCCGAACCCCTGTCCGGTAAAAGCCCACAGTTTGTAGTCCAAAGGCCTGGTTCCATAACCGTTCATACACAGCGCCGGTACGGCGTGATGCAGCCGGAGCAGTTCGTCCGTTTCATAATTGGGATTTCCCATAAAGGCCGGCCGGTCCGCGAGATACTGCATGATACACATGGCCGTCAGGGCGTTTAAATCCTCTTCGCATCCGCTGGGGATTCCTTCGTCTTTCATCAGGGAATGGCACATGCAGGGAGTAAATTTGCGTTCCTGCGGGATTTCCGAAGTACATAATTCATGGCAGGCGGTCGAGAATGCGTTGCAGTCATATACGTCCATCATTTTCTTTGCCGCAAGATAATATTTGATATCGTTGAGGAACCAGTCCGTGTTTACTTTTGTTTCCTTTGAGCCGTTTATGATTTGTTCCGCAATGGGCTTTGCTTCTTCGTCGGTAATTTTATCCATATAAGGTATGATATCCCGGAAAGGAAGTTTTATGACTTCAAATCCGTATTTTTGCCGGAGGATTTCCGGATCCCGGATTAAACTCTGAATGCCGAAAGTCGGCTGTCCGCCGGCGGTAAGCACCAGCGCCCTGGTATTTCTGACTGCTTTTTTCACCCAGAGAAGCCGGGCGGTTTCGTTGAAATCCTGTATGTTCATTGCGACATGGGCTTCTACGCCGATGTCGTTGCAGTAAGCGGCAAAATCGATGCCTTCGTTGCCGTTCTGTAAAATGACAACCGGTTTGCGATAGCGTTCCAGCCGGGGGATTCTCCAGTTCATGCACAGGAAAAAGTCCACTTTGTCAATATCCTCTTCGATCTGTTCCCATACATGGCCGGGCACTGCGAATTTTTCATCATATCTGGCGTCGATGGCCGGCAGCAGCTCCACTTTGTCGGAAACCTGTCTTAATGTTTCCAGGGCGGCGGCAAAGGCGGCGTCTGCGGCTTTTGCTTCGGCTTCATTCGTCATATCCTCTCTGCGCCCGGCACGGCAGGGGCCTTCCCAGAAATGGGAGTGGGTAAGACATCCGACGATAGGGCGGACAATTAACTTTGTATCCATGGCTTTTTGTTTCATTCCGTTACCTCCAATACGTATTTTATGATACATTCATTGTATCCGTATTGCAGGAAAAAAGCGTCTTTATTCTTATGGTTTTTATATACTATTTTAGGATTCTTCCGGGATGGGATTTACAATTTATTATAACAGAATAAAATGGAAATGAATATGGAAAGATTTATGACAGGCAGGAGGACGAAAATGATTTATTTGAATAACGCGGCAACTACTTATCCCAAGCCGCAATGTGTACAGGACGCATGCAATGCTTTTTTTCAGAGGATTCCGGCGGGACAGTTCAGAAGCGCCGCCGATACGGGAACGGCGGATATATTTACACAATGTCGGAAGAAACTGGGGACGCTTCTTGGAATACGGGAGACGGGACGCATTTATTTTACGTCCGGTTCCACGGAGGCGCTTAATAAAATTTTATATGGACTGGGGATTCCTGCATCGCAGATGATCGTAACGGCTTCGGAGCACAACAGCGTGCTCAGGCCTCTCTATAATATCCCATCCATTCAGGGGGCGCCGGCGGTGGTACCCTGTGACCGGAACGGAAAGGTGCATCCGGAAACGCTGGAGCGGTATATTGCGGCTGAAAGCCGGGTCCTGGTGGTGAATCATTGTTCGAATGTGACGGGCTGCATCCAGGATATGCGGGAAATCAGCCGGATTGCCAGAAAACATCATCTGCTGTTGATCGTGGATCTTTCTCAGAGCGCGGGCTGTATTCCGGTGGACGTGGACGGCTGGATGGCGGATGCGATAGCTTTTACCGGACATAAAAGCCTGTTCGGCATTCAGGGAAGCGGGGGATATTATGTCAGAAGCGGCATTCCCTTCCGGCCGATGCTGTTTGGAGGAAGCGGAAAAGACAGCGGCAGGCTGTTCTATGATCCGGATGATTATGAATATGAAACCGGGACGTTGAATGGGATGGGTGTGACGGCGCTGGATGCGGGAGCGGGGTATCTGCTTGAAAAAGGAGTGGCGCATATTCAGAGAGAGGAACAGGAGAAAATGCGTTATCTGTATGAATCCCTTTCCCGAATGGATGCGCTGACCCTGTACGGAGAGGCGGAAGAAAATAAAGGCCCTGTGCTGAGCTTTAATGTGGAAGGACTCAAGGCGGCGGATACGGCTTATATTTTGCAGAACAGCTATGGGATAATCAGCAGGGCCGGCCTGCACTGTGCGCCTCTCCTTCACGCCTGTCTGGAAACCGGCCCGTGGGGAACCGTAAGAATCAGCATTTCGGACCTGAACACATGGGAAGAACTGGAGCGTTTCGTGCAGGCTGTGCGGGAAATCTGCCAGGCGGCGGGATAGGCTGCGCTTCACCGTTTTGGGAAGCGGGAAAGAACTGTCGGAAACGGGAAAGTTCTTTCGGAAAAAGGAGGGTTTTGTAATGAAAATTGTGGATGTAAAGGAATCCGGGGAACGCTGCGCGGAAGCCGGCTGGTTTGCCTGGGATATATTATTTGACGGACCGATGGAAAAGGAATTTATAAAAAAATTGAGCGTGATCGGCGGATCGTTTGTATTTCTGGAAATGCTCAGGAATCCCTTTTTTAAGCTGGAGGCGGAGCATTATATTGTAAAAGGCGTTCAGGGCAATGATTTTCTGCGGGCGGCGGTCCACCGGGATTATCCGGAAGAACTGGAGAGGATAAAAGGCATCTTGGAAAATACAGCCGAAGGTGATAAAATAAACTCATACCCTCAGTGAATGAGGACAGAATAACCTAAGAGACGGGAGGCGGCTGTTATGTTCAGGCTGAATCAAAGCCGGATAAGAAAATCCGGCGTCTGTGCGCTTGCATTATGCACGGCCGGAATGCTTTCGGCCTGTGCCGGAGCGGATGGAAAAGTACAAATTGAGCCCGTAAAGAGCGAGATTGTTCACGAAGAAGATGAGCCGGACGCGGTTCCGGATGCAGGGGACGAATCTCAGGAAACGCTGACGGAAGAGACCGGAAACGACCATGCGGGCGATACCGGAAACAACGGGAATTCTGCGGAGGCGTCCGCAGAGACGGAAAAGCTGAAAGAGTGGTTTGGTGAAAACTGTATTACGGAGCAGACTTTTAAAGTCGGGCTCAGCGAATATGAAGAAGAGGTGTATTTTGTGCCATACCATCCGGTGGAGGACGGACAGGCTTTTTTTATGCAGATCGTGCGGGACGGTGAAATTTTGACGCAGATAAACGGTTATGTACCGGAATCACTGGAGGGAGAACGGTTTGGCAGTCTGGATGCGGTATCCTTTTTTGACGTAAATTTCGACGGAAATACGGATATTGTGCTGATTGAAACTTATGGAGACACGACTTTTGCGGCGGTCTATTATGGTGTTCCGGGCTTTGCGGATGAACATGACAGCTATTTCCGGGAACAGGGCCAGTTATCGGACCGTCTGACAGAAAGCCTGGACACAGTCACCATATCGAAAATACGCGGCTTTCTTTCGGAAGGTAAAAAGAACGGTGTATTTTCCGGTTATCAGGAAGCTTATGAAGCGATTATCCGGCTGCGCGAACTGGAAAATCCGGGTGAGACGGAATATTCGGAAGGGATGCAGTATGATCTGATCGATTTTGACGGGGATGACATTCCGGAACTCGTCGCGGGCGTCAACGGCTATCATGTGAGCCTTTATACTTACAGCGAAGGAAGTGTTTATGTGCTGATGGACAGCTGGGCATATGGGGCGATGGGAAACGCGGGTTTCGAATATTCTCCGGGAAACAACAGCCTGCGCAACTATAATGCGGACTATGCCGGCGCCATTAATTATCTTACCTATATGACAATCGGGCAGCAGCATTCGTTAGAGCAGGTTGTTCAGATTGTGATATACAATTTTGACGATGTGAACGGAAACGGCATACCCGATGAAGAAGAGCAGGGGTCTATCGGTTATTATGGCGTAAATAAGATAGACGGCAGGGAAGTTACGGCAGAAGAATGCGCCGCCTATGATTTGGGCGGATATGAGTATATTGAGGGGAAAATGAGCGCGGCTAAACTGTTGGAGGAACTCGGGCGGTAAACGGGCGGCGTTCCGGATTTATTTGAAAATCAGGCATTGAAAAACAATGTCAGAACAGGTAAAATAAGGTGAAATAATCAGGTTGGAATTATCCCGAAAGGAGTCAGAAAATGGCATTGAGCAAGAAACCCGTTACGGGCATGAAAGATATTTTACCGGAGGAAATGGAAATCCGGGATTATGTAATAAGCGTGATCAAAGAAACCTATAAAGAATTTGGTTTTACCTCGATAGAAACGCCCTGTGTGGAAAATATCGCGAATTTGAACTGCAAGGCGGGAGGAGAGAACGAAAAGCTGATTTTTAAGATTCTGAAAAGAGGCGAAAAGCTCAGGCTGGAAGAGGCAGAGAGCGCGGATGAACTGGTAGACGGCGGTCTGCGCTATGATCTGACAGTGCCGCTTGTGCGTTATTATTCCAACCATGTGAACGAACTTCCTTCTCCGTTTAAGGCGCTGCAGATGGGGAACGTATGGCGGGCGGACAGACCTCAAAGGGGGCGTTACCGCCAGTTTATGCAATGCGATATCGATATACTGGGCGAGTCTTCCAATCTGGCGGAGATAGAACTGATTCTGGCGACGACGACGACGCTGGGCAGGCTGGGATTTCATAATTTCCAGATTCGTATCAATGACAGGCAGATTTTAAAGGCGATGGCGGCGTACAGCGGTTTTGCGGAAGAAGACTACGATCAGGTCTTTATCATTCTGGATAAAATGGACAAGATCGGGGCTGACGGCGTGCGTGCGGAGCTGCTGGAAACCGGATATACGGAGGAACAGGCCGAAAAGTATCTGGGACTTTTCAGGGGAATGGAAGAAGCGGACGAACCGATCGCTTATATTACGGATATTCTGTCAGCGTTTCTTCCGGAAGGAGTCAAAGAGAGTTTTCAGGAAATTATCGGCAGCGTGGAAGCGGTGAAAGGTGATTTCTTCGAATTGGTGTTCGACCCGACGCTTGTCAGGGGCATGTCTTACTACACCGGAACGATCTTCGAGATCGCCATGCCGGAATTTGGCGGAAGCTGCGGCGGCGGCGGAAGATACGACAGGATGGTCGGTAAATTTACCGGAAACGACGTGCCGGCCTGCGGATTTTCCATCGGTTTTGAACGGATTATCCTGCTTCTGCTGGAAAGCGGCTTCCGGATTCCGGGCAAGGGAAAACGAACCGCTTATCTGCTGGAAAAAGGGATTCCGGCAGAGACGCTCTGCCAGGTGCTGAAACAGGCGCAGGAAGAACGCGCGGGCGGCAGTCAGGTGTTGGTCGTGCGGATGAATAAGAATAAAAAATTCCAGAAGGAACAGCTGACGGCACAAGGGTATGAGGAATTTCGGGAATTTTATAAAAATCCGCTCAAATAGCAAATCAGAGGCAGACATACGGCGAAGGCCTGCGGGCAGATCAGGAAGGAATGGTGGCAGATATGGGATTACAGAATCCGGCATCTATTTTTCAAATGATGAATCTGTGGAATCGGTTTAAACAGAATCATCCGAAATTTCCGAAATTCATGACGGCGGTGTATCAAAACGGCATTCGGGAAGGAAGCATTATTGAGATCAATGTTACGACGCCCGACGGGCAGAGTTTGAATTCCAATTTAAAAATCAGCGCGGCGGATATGCGTCTGATCGAAGAGCTGAAAGGCCTGATAATGAATCCATGACGTTCATATTGCGTCGGATGCGCAGAATGGTACATCTTTCATTGTTGATGATTTATCCGATATAACAGAGTCATAAAACATATTGTCAACTAAAAATAAAACAAGGTTGACAATCTGGCAAACTCCTTATATACTGTAAAAGGACCCGCATTCATGCAGGACGTGTTTTATCTGTCCTGTTTGGGGCCAATACATATATAAGGAGTTTTTGTGGAATGAGTGAAGCGGTAAAACAATTAACAGAGGAAGAAAAGAAAAACAGGGAAGGTAAGAGAACGAAAATTACGACGAAGGAGATTGTCAGCGTCGGCATGTTTGCGGCGGTGCTGGCGGTTCTCTCGCAGATTTCCATACCAATGCCATCCGGGGTGCCGATTACAATGCAGACGTTTGCGGTGGCGCTGACGGGCGTGGTGCTGGCATGGAAACTCGGCACGGCAAGCATGATCGTTTACATTCTGCTCGGTGCGGTGGGCGTTCCGGTTTTTGCGGGATTCAGCGGCGGCGCACAGGTGCTTGTAAACTATACGGGCGGTTTTATCTGGGGATTTATCGTGATGACGCTGCTGTGCGGCGTCGGCGTGCAGATGAAGAATAAAGCAGGGGGGCTTTTCGTGGGACTGGCAGGACTGGCCGTCTGCCATCTGTTCGGTACGATGCAGTTCATGCTTGTGATGAAGATGGGAATTGTAGAATCTTTTCTGCTCGCCTCAGCCCCTTATCTTGTGAAAGATATCATTTCCGTTGTACTGGGCTTCGTGATCGGCGGCCAGCTCAGACAACGCCTTTTGAAAGCAGGTCTGTTATGATGCGCCTGCGTGTCCATCACCTTTTATGCACCGCCTTATATGCGGGAAAAGGTTACAGCGAAGCTTTTTGCGAGAATATGCAAAAGACCGTGCAGTGGTTATGGGAAGAATGCCGGGAGGTGGAGCTGACCGCCGGACCGGATCATATTTGCAGCGCCTGCCCGAACCTGTGCGAAAACGGCTGTAAGCTGGATGATAACCGCGTCGTATCGAAGGATGAGAAGTTAGCACAGGCTCTGGGGCTGGAAACAGGACGCGTTTACACAGTTCCGGTATTGCTCGGGACCGTTGAAAAAAATCTGACGGCGGAGATTTTTGAAACTTCCTGTCATAACTGTGATTGGTATGCACAGGGGCTGTGCCGCTACGAAACGCTTCGGGAGAAATATCGAAACCGTCTGCGATAGTATGATTCACCGAAATCCGGACCGGGAATTTTGCACCGAAGGTTCCGGTTTGGTGCAGTTTGGAGGGATATGCGACATAAGTATTTGACAAGTATATGGCACAAAATGTTTTATGCTTGACTTTTGGGCAGAAAATGCTATGTTAGATATAGGTAAATTTGAGAAAGCTTTCGGGAATTTCCTGGGAGCTTTTCTTATTCATCTTATGTGTGAAAGAATGCGGGCTGCGAGAAAGGCATGGAGATTAATATGGCGGAAAAAGAAAAAAATAATAATATGAAAACAAATGAAAATAAAGTGGACAACAGCAAACTGGAAGCGGCTGTGGAAACGTTTGCAAAAGACCGGTCAAAGGAAAACTTTCTGAAAATCATGGAGCAGCTCGAAAAAGCAGTGCTGTTTGTGCCTGCGATGATGCCGGACAATCTGGACAAGGAAACGATGGAAAGCATCCGGGAAGGAAAGGGTACAAAATTGCCAAAGGACGCGAAGATTCTCCCCTGCCTTTTAAAAAAGGAGAGCGGAGAGCAGGCGCTTCCCGTTTTTTCTTCTTTAAAACAGGTGCCGGCGGACAAGAAAAGCCCGGCAGTCATGGCGCTTCCGTTTTTTAACTGCGTGGCCCTGGCAATGGCCAATAAGGCGCAGGTACAGGCGGTCGTCTTAAATCCCTTTACGCAGAATGTCACCCTGCCGCAGCAGATATTGGAAGTTGCGCATAAAAGAGGACAGGCTCCCCAGACGAAAACGGTAAAGGTGACGGAAAAACAATTCCATCAGCTTGCCCACGGACGCGTTGCCTACGAGATTCTTCCTTCTTTTCTATTCGGGAAGCAAAAAGAAGGGCTGGAGCAGCTGCAAAAAGAAGAAGGCCGGCTTCTGACGTCCTTCTATACGGCGATTTATCCTAAGGAAATCAGAATGCCTTACGCCGAGGATGACTTTTCGCTGATGACCCTCAATGTGACGGATGACATGCAGATTACGAGAATCGATATGCCGGAGGCGAATCTGGGAAAAGGACTGTGCGTTCGTATTTATGCCGTCTTTAAAAGAGAGGCGGAAGAAATCCTGTATTATACGATCGAACAGGCGGAGAAAGGCAATGCGATCGGACGCATTCTGCCCGATAAAAAGCATGAGAACATCGGGGAAGCGCCGGATAACGGGGCCGAGATCGAAACGATCATGAAACTGGCAGAGGAAGTTCACTGAAACAGCTTTACCGACAAAACAGGAGAAAAAGAGCATTTGCGGAAGAAGCGCCGTGCGATTCTTCTTAATATATGGGAGAGGTATATATGATTACAACAGTTGTATTTGATCTGGACGGTACATTATTGGATACGCTGGAAGATTTGACGGACAGCGTAAATTACGCGATCGGAAAATTCGGGATGCCGGAAAGAACGATCGATGAAATCAGAAGTTTTGTCGGGAACGGCATTGCAAAACTGATCGAACGCGTGATACAGGAGGGGGCGGAGAACCCTCATTATGAGGAAATTCTGAAGACTTTCCGGGCTTATTATGCGCTGCATTGCAAGGATAAAACAAAACCTTATGACGGAATCCTGAAAATGCTCGATCAGTTAGAGGAAGAGGGCTATCAGATGGCAGTCGTTTCCAACAAATTCGATGCGGCCGTAAAAGAACTCTGCGGCCTGTATTTCGGAAAACGCATCAAAACGGCGGTGGGAGAGAGCGGAAAAGTCAGAAAAAAACCAGCACCCGATGCGGTATATCAGGTGCTGGAAGATTTATCGGTTTCGGCACAGCATGCCGTATATGTCGGGGATTCTGACGTGGATCTGGCGACGGCCCGGAATGTGCCGATGACCTGCATCAGCGTAACATGGGGCTTTCGAAGCCGCGAGCAGCTGCTGGCCGCAGGCGCTGATGAACAGCGGATGATCACTGACCCGGCGCAGCTTCCTGCTCTTCTTCGGACGATTTCTCAGGAATCGTAATCAGTACTTTTAAAATCCGGTTTTTGGCGATGCCCTGTGCCTGAAGCAGAATGCCGTTTTCAAGCTGAATGGATTCCTTATCGTTCGGAATCCGTTCCAGCTGTTCGATCATCAGGCCGCCGATGGAATCGAAGTCTTCGGAACTTAATTCCGTTTCCAGCGCATCATTGATATCGTCCAGCTTCATGCCGGCCTCTACAAGATACTGGCCGGGCTGTGTTTCTTTGATAAATTCTTCTTCGTCTTCATCGTATTCGTCGCGGATTTCACCGACGATTTCTTCGATCAGGTCTTCCATCGTGATCAGCCCGACGGTCGTGCCGTATTCGCTGAGCACGAAAGTGATGTTGAAGGATTTTTCCCGCATTTCCATCATCAGATCCGCAATTTTCTTATATTCATATGTATAGTAAGCGCTTCGCAGTATTTTTTTGATCTGAAATTTTTCCTTGTCTTTTACCAGAATAAAATCCTTAATATTGACGATACCGATGATGTTGTCCGGGTCATCTTCATAAACCGGAAGACGGGTGAACATGGACGCTTTGAAAGTCGATAGCACCTGATCATAAGTGGAGGTAATGGAGATACTCGTCATATGGATTCTCGGAACCATGATATCTTTGGCTACGGCATCGCCGAAATCGAATACATTATAAATCATTTCCCGTTCTTCGGATTCGATGGCGCCGCCTTCGTGGCTTACGTCCACATAAGTCTTTAATTCATTTTCCGAAATGCTCATGTTGCGGCCGCTGTCGTCGATATGCAGAAGATGCAGAATACCGGCGGACAGTTTATCGACAAGAAAAATAACCGGGGTGAGCAGTTTCATAAGGAAAGATATGATACCGCTGTAAAACAGGGAAATTTTCTCCGAACTGTTCATCGCCCAGGTTTTCGGAATGATTTCCCCGAACAACAGGACAACAAGCGTTAAAGCGCCGGTCATGAAACCGACCATATAATTTCCCCACGTCCGGATGGCAAAAGTCGTCGCAACAGAAGAAGCGCTGATGTTGACAATGTTGTTGCCGATCAGAATCGTGCTGAGCATTTTACTGTATTGTTCGAGGATGGAAAGTACCCGGACCGCACGTTTGGAATTTTCCTGTGCAAGTGTACGGAGCCGCACCTGATTGACTGTTGTGAAAGCAGTCTCGGCAGAAGAAAAGAACGCTGATAACAGAACAAGAACTAACAATGAAATAAGTTGTATGACACCTGTGGTATCCAATGAAAAATTCACTCTCCTTTTACTTTAATAATAAAATCGGAACCCGAATACGCGAAAGCGGATACGGGGTATAAAAAATAATACATGATCTGGAATATTGTGTCAAGTTTTTCCTGTATTCTGAATATATATTTAATATCTTTTTAAGAAAATAAGAAAAAGGTCGAAGACATTCAGGGAACTCGGAAAAGGAAGGGGATTTGTTTTATGGAGAAAAAAATGGTTGACAGCGGGAAGCTCATTTTTGTCTTAAAATGTATGCTTGCCGCCTATATTCTGACCGCGGGGCTTCTGCTTTTGCTGGCCCTGATGCTGTATCGGTTCGGACTGTCGGAAAAGACGGTATCGATCTGCATCATCGTTATTTACATAGTCGTTACATTTCTGGCGGGATTTCTTGCCGGAAAGCGGATGGGAGAGAAAAAATTTTTGTGGGGCCTGGCCATGGGCTGTACTTATTTTCTGATTCTGACGGCGGTTTCGGTCATTGTGAATAAGGGAATAGAAGATGCGGCCGGCAGTCTGGTCACCGTATTTATGCTGTGCGGCGGCAGCGGCATGCTCGGCGGCATGCTCAGTTAGCGGTTGACGGACCCGGCATGTCGGCCGATGCGGCAGTCGCAGACTGCATATCAGGTTTTTATTTAATGATAAATATGTATTGCGGTATAATATTAAAGTACGGTATAATAAAGCCAATTATAACTGGCTCTAAAAAGTAGGTGATATAGTGAAAATTGATTTTTTGGAAATGATCAACTTTAGAAATATAAAAGCTCAAAGGATATCCTTTGAAGGAAGGAAATTTGTTGTACTTATTGGAGATAATGGCAGTGGCAAGACGACTATATTGGAAGCTATCACGAAGGCATTTGTTCCTGTTCTGCGTACCATTAATGCGGAGGCAATGAGGGCGAATGATTTGTCTAATAATGATGTGCGTTTGGGCTCTAATGGTGTTGCTGTTAAGATTGGAATTGCGCTGAATGATGTAAATTATGTTTGGACAAATCGCAGAAGACTTTCTTCACAAATTCCTTTTGAAGAAGGAATTGAAGCAAATGAACAAGGCGACTTGAAAAGATTGAAGAATGTTTATGCAAAGTGTGTGGAACAGAGAAGCTTGCCGCTTGTTCTTTATTATGGAACAGACAGGATTATTAGGGAAGTTCCACAGCGTGGTCATATTAAAAATTTTGCAGTTATGGATGCATTAAGGAACTGTTTTGACAACAAAGATTATTTTAGGGATTTTTATGATTGGTTCAAGACAGAAGAAGATATTGAATTGCGCGAGCTTAGAAATAATAAGGATTACAAAAATGATCGGCTTAACAGTGTGCGTAAAGCAATCGAAATGATGATAAGGGGATATAGTAATCTTAGAATTGAATTGGCACCAGCGAGAATGGTTCTCACAAATGAGCAGGGAGATGACTTACAGATTGAACAGTTAAGCGGAGGCTATAAAGCAGTGCTTTCTGTCGTTGCAGATATTGCAAAAAGATTAACGATTGCTAATCCAGATTCAGAAAATCCACTGAAAGAGGAAGCGGTAGTATTGATAGATGAATTAGATCTGCATTTGCATCCGAAGTGGCAGAAGAGTATTGTGGATGACCTTAAGAGGACATTTCCTAACTGTCAGTTTATTATTTCAACACATTCACCGTTTATTATTCAGTCCTTAAATGCGGGTGAATTATATGATATCAGTGAAATGAAATATGCGGATGAAATTGGTAATTATCAGGGATGGAGCATTGATACAATTCAGGAACAGAAGATGGGAGTTGAAGCAAAGACACTTCTGTATAATGAGTTAATGGATCGCTTTTCTTCAGCAGTGGATAATGAGGAATATGTATTGGGTAGTCAGCTTTATGAAAAATTGGTCAAGATGGTTCACCCGAATAGTCATGAAAGAAAAATACTGGATTTAGATATGGAGATGATGAAGGCAGATGATAAAGCTTAATAGAGGAGAATGCCCGGAGGAACTCACAGATGAAGTACGAGCTGAGTTGACACGGCTGTATGCAGAGAATAAAAGCAAGGATGTATGGAATTCTCCCAAAATAAAAGAACCATTAAAAAAGGCGTTGCTTGAGATGAGTCATGATAAATGTGCATATTGCGAATGTATGTTAGGGATAGAGTCAAAAGATGCTACAATAGATCATTTTCTTCCAAAGTCTGTTAATGGAGAAAAGGTTGTTGAGTGGGAAAATCTTCTGCCAGCGTGCTTAAGATGTAACAGAAGTAAAAATGCATCAGAAGAAGTGATTATAAACCCATGTGAAGATGAACCGGGACAGTATTTGGCATTGCATAATATAAATCCATTCCGGTTAAAGGGTATTGATAAAAAGGGTATCGGAAAGATAACTATTGATACGGTGGATTTAAATAATCCGCAACGTGTTATGGTGCCAAGAATGGTGCAGTGGGAAGATATATATGAAAGATTAAATGAGATAGAGGAGGATCTTAAGGCTGGTTATCAGGAAAAGTATAGAGTACGACTATTGAAACTGATGCGGAAATGTACATGTGATAATGATTATTCCGCAGTGAAAGCCTCGAACCTTCTTAGGAATGATACCTACATCAGAATAAAACAAGATATTATTCGTAATGGTAGGTGGACAGAGGAAATGCAGTTGGAGGAAGAGGAATTGAGAAGTATATCACTTCAGTTCGTGTAAATTATTTAGATAATATCGGTTTAAGGTACTCATGGTCTGTTTTCTAATGAGGGGGAATCCATTGTGCTGTCCCGTGTGGCGGAGGAGGTGGCAAATCATCCGGGAGTGATATGGACCACTGTTAATCAAAAGGCTTCTTCAAGATATCTCCTGAATACAAATGTGAGTTTGGGCAGAGAAAAAAGACGGTGAAAAAAGACTGCGTGTCAGGTTGAAAAAAAAGACTTTTCATGCCGAAAAATATATGGTATACTATTCCAAGTTGTAAACTGGATAAGAATAATTGAAAGGAGAATGGTGATAGAGATGAAACATATCAAGACTTTAAACACAAGAGATTTGAAGAAATCCATGAAAAAAGGCGGGTGCGGCGAATGCCAGACATCCTGTCAGTCAGCTTGCAAGACATCCTGCACGGTTGGCAATCAGAGCTGTGAGAATGTAAAGTAAACATTGCGGGCAAAATGAATATTGCAGACATAAACATCGCATGCGGGATAATTATTGCGTGCGGAGTAAACACTTGGATGCAAAATCATTTTTACGGAAAAAAGTTTCCGGTAAAATAAGCGAGGATGAAATAATGTTCTGTAAGCAGCGATTCGCGTCGCTGCTTATTATGCGTTAGGAAAAGGAGAACCGTTTTGATACATCAATACCAAAATAATGGATACAATATCGTGCTGGATGTGAACAGCGGGAGTGTTCATGTCGTGGACGATCTTGTCTACTGCATTCTGCCCGTAGTGGAAAAGATTCTGGCGGAAGACGCTGGCCCGGGAAAGGAAACCGTGACGGGCAAAGAGACCGTTGTGAACAGGCTCCTGTGCAGAAAAGAACTGGATTTGGAAAAACACTACACAAGGGAGCAGCTGCTCGAAGCAGTGGAAGAAATTCTGGAGTTAAAAGAGGCCGGACAGCTTTTTACGGATGATATTTATGAGAAATACATTGCGGATTTCGGGAAACGGGATACGGTTGTAAAGGCGCTCTGTCTGCATATTGCCCATGACTGTAACCTGGCCTGCAAGTATTGTTTTGCGGAAGAAGGAGAATATCACGGAAGACGGGCGCTCATGAGCTTTGAGGTCGGAAAGGCGGCGCTGGATTTCCTGATTGCCAATTCCGGCAGCCGGGTGAACCTGGAAGTGGATTTTTTCGGCGGTGAACCGCTTATGAACTGGGAAGTCGTAAAACAGCTTGTGGAATACGGAAGAAGCGTTGAGAAGGCGCATAACAAACGCTTTCGCTTCACACTGACGACGAACGGCGTACTGTTAAATGACGAAATCATGGAATTTGTGAACCGTGAGATGGGGAATATCGTGATGAGCATCGACGGCCGCAAAGAGGTGAATGACAGAATGCGTCCCCACCGGGGCGGACAGGGAAGCTATGAGGAGATCGTGCCGAAGTTCCGGCGGGCGGCAAAGAGCAGGGGACAGCAGGATTATTATGTGCGCGGAACCTATACGAGATATAATCCGGATTTTGCGGAAGATGTGAAGCATTTGGCAGATCTGGGGTTTGAGCAGATTTCCGTGGAACCCGTCGTTGCACCGCCGGAAGAAGATTACGCTCTGCGGGAAGAAGATGTTCCTGTGCTGATTGCGGAATATGATAAGCTCGCTTTGGAATACTTAAATAGAAGAAAAGAAGGAAAAGCTTTTCATTTTTTCCATTTTATGATAGATTTAGAAGGCGGACCCTGCGTGGCCAAGAGACTTTCGGGCTGCGGTTCGGGAAACGAATATCTGGCAGTTACGCCCTGGGGGGATTTTTATCCGTGCCACCAGTTTGTCGGAAATGAAGATTTTCTGATGGGCAATGTGGAAGACGGGATTACCCGCCCGGATATCCGTGAGATGTTTCAGAATTGTAATGTCTATACGAAAGATAAATGCCGGGACTGTTTTGCAAAGTTTTATTGCAGCGGCGGCTGTGCGGCTAATGCCTATCAGTTTCATGGTAATATCAATGACGTTTATGATCTGGGCTGTCAGTTACAGAGAAAGCGCGTTGAATGCGCAATTATGATAAAAGCGGCGCTGGCTGACGCTATTATTTAAGAAAGGATGAAAAGAAATGAAAAAGAACAAAGCCATTATGGGTCTGGTTATCTTTGTACTTTTGCTGGCTGGCTTCGGGTATATGGCGGCTTTCGGTATCGGTGCGGATAAATCGGGCTCCGCTTCCGGCATTAAGCTGGGTCTGGACCTGGCCGGAGGCGTCAGCATCACCTATCAGGTAGTGGGAGAAGAACTGCCCGATAAGGAAGATATGAGCGATACGATTTATAAGTTACAGCAGCGTGTCGAGAATTACAGCACGGAAGCCCAGGTATATCAGGAGGGCGACGACCGGATTAACATTGAGATTCCGGGTGTTTCCGATGCAAATGCGATTCTGGAAGAGCTGGGACAGCCGGGAACCCTCTATTTTATTGCCCAGACGGACAGCGCAGGAAATCAGAACTATGTTGCAAATTACGGCGTTGATGCGGACGGAAATATTACGATGATGTATGATCTGACAAAAACGCTGGAGGAGTTACAGGCGGACGGTTCCATCGTGCTGACCGGTACGGATGTGGAAAGCGCTCAGGCCGGTTCCCAGCAGGACAGCCTGATGAACAATACCCAGTATGTGGTACAGCTGACGCTGACGGATGCGGGGACGGAAGCTTTTGCGAAGGCGACGGAAAAAGCCTATAATGCGGGAGAGTCCATTGCCATCTATTATGACGGTGAGTTTGTGAGCGTGCCAAACGTACAGGCCGTTATCTCCGACGGCAGCGCGGTTATTACCGGGCAGGATAATTTCGAAGAAGCGGACAGACTCGCATCAACGATTCGCATCGGCGGTCTGAAACTGGAGCTTCAGGAACTGCGTTCCAACGTGGTAGGTGCACAGCTCGGTTCCGATGCAATCCGGACAAGCCTGATAGCGGCAGTCGTTGGTTTTGCACTGGTCGTTGTTTTTATGATTGCAGTTTATTATGTGCCCGGTATTGCGGCCAGCTTATCGCTTGTTTTATATACCGCGCTGATGATCATATTGCTGGATGCTTTTGAAATTACGCTGACATTGCCCGGCATTGCGGGTATTATCCTGTCGATCGGTATGGCGGTCGATGCCAATGTCATTATTTTTGCCCGTATCAGAGAGGAACTTGCGACCGGAAAAACAGTACAGTCCGCGATCAAAATCGGCTTTTCCAAAGCCCTGTCCGCGATTCTGGACGGCAATATCACGACGTTAATTGCGGCGGCAGTACTTGCGCTGAAAGGAACCGGAACGATCAAGGGCTTTGCGCAGACGCTGGCTCTCGGTATTATCCTGTCCATGTTTACGGCGCTGATCGTTACGAAATTTATTTTAAATGCGCTTCATGCGCTCGGCGTGCAGAGCCCGAAGGCTTACGGGGTGGCAAAAGAGAAAAAGACTTTACGGATTTTGTCGAGACAGAAAGTATTCTTCGCACTTTCCGTTGTCGTAATCCTTGCCGGATTTGTTGTAATGGGAATCAATCAGGGGGCAGGAAAATCGGCATTAAATTACAGCCTGGAATTTGTCGGCGGTACTTCTACCACACTGACGCTGAATGAAGATATGCCGATCGAAAAGATCGATTCAGATATCGTGCCGTTAATCGAGAACATTACGGGAGACGGCAATGTGCAGACGACAAAAGTAGCAGGTTCCAACCAGATTATCATTAAGACGAGAACGCTGAACGTGGAAGAAAGAGAAGCATTTACCAATGTCATGGTGACAAATTTCGGTGTGGAAGAAAGCTCCATTACGGCGGAAACGATCAGTGCAACGGTCAGCTCGGAAATGAAATCCGATGCGGTTATTGCGATTGTGGCTGCGGCAGTCTGCATGCTGGTTTATATCTGGTTCCGCTTTAAGGATATTCGCTTCGGCGCAAGTGCAGTCATCGCCCTGCTGCATGATATTCTGGTAGTGCTCGCGTTCTACGCGGCTGTCAGAGTGCCGGTCGGCAATACGTTTATTGCATGTATGCTGACGATCGTCGGGTATTCCATCAATGCGACCATCGTCATTTTCGACCGCATTCGTGAGAATATGAGAGAAATGGGAAGAAAGGAAGATCTGGAAGAAGTGGTCAACAGAAGTATTTCCCAGACCCTGTCCAGAAGCGTTTTCACTTCCCTGACGACATTCTTTATGGTGGCGTCGTTAGAGGTATTCGGCGTTTCCTCCATCCGGGAATTTGCACTTCCGCTGATGGCCGGAATTATATGCGGTACCTATTCTTCGATCTGTCTTGCGGGCTCGCTGTGGCATCTGTTCCGTAAGAAGATGGGGAAGCAGGCGGCATAAAATAGGAAAACTGAAAGAACTGATTGAAAAATCCTCCATGGGGCAGTATACATGGGGGATTTTTTGTTTCATAGGATTACTTCGTCAAAATCGTAAGACTGAACGCAGACTTTTGGTTGCTTTTGGTTGTGGTAATCAAAATTAAGTCAGAATATTTACATTCAGAGGTTTTAATGCTATAATTTAGCAAATAGTATATATACGCTTGTCCACTGAGGGTACAGATGTTTTATATATGGGAGGCTGAAATGGCATTGATAAAAAATTGTCAAATGAGCATATTTGGGAGTTATGAAGGTATTGTGCCGGAAAGCGAACTCGTTCGCAAGCTGGCGGATGCTTTGAAAGAATATGAATTTATTCCGGGGACGATTGATGTGGGTTTTTTTGATTCTTCTAAAGGAGAGGCTTCCATTGGAAAAAGAATCCATATGGTTTCGGATGATGGGTGCTGGAAAATAAATATTATGATGGAACGGATCAATTTTACCTATTCTTATAAAGAAGGAACGAAAGAATATTCCAGGATAAATAATGTTTGTGATGCAGCCTTGAAGTTTTCGGAGTGTGTTTTCAGTGTGCTGGGAGAAATCAGAGGAAGAAGGCTTGCGCTGAATTGTAAAGTTCCGTATGAATTGACCGATGATGACATTCGAAAACTTATTTTGAAAGATACTATGGGCATTTCGCAATATAAAGAAGGTGTGCAGAGGCAGCTTTTGCACCTTGTAAATACCGCTGTTATCGAATTTGGAAATGGAAAAACGGAAGAAAGTAATGTGGTTTTTAAAACGGAAGTCGATGCGAGAAAGAGTGAGAAAAGGCTGATAATTACCTGTGATATTAATACGCTGGCGGAAAATAAGCAGTTGAAATTTGTTCCGGAAGATCTGAATATGTATGTAGTTGCAGCGCGGGAAAAAATAAGCGGGATGCTGTTGGACTTTCAGTCTTTTATGGAAAGGTAGAGGCCGTATATGATATGTACTGTACCATATGAAGAGAAAAGATTATTTCAAAACAGGTTGGTGACAGATGACTTTCTGGAAGATGATCAGATTCTTTCATTATGGGAAGATTATGCCTGGAATGAAAGCGAAGATATGACTGTGGAGCGGAGAAATTGCCAGAAGATCCCCGGATTCATGATAAAGAATACGATGGAAGATAAAATAGACAGTTTGTCATTATCGGACGATGAGGATAGCAGCGACGGACAAAGTTCGGATTTACCATTATCGTATTTCAGAGAAGAAAGAGAAGCTTTCATAAGTAATTGTAAGATGCAGCTGTTAAACAGTATTATCAGTGATGAATTTATTGATGGAGAAGTATCGAGAACAGAGAAGCTTGTAAAGGAGCTGTTCTGGCAGAATAAAGAAGAAGTCATATCGGCGCTGATGGATATTTATCTGGAATATTTTTCAAAGCAGGATACACATGTTCTGAAAGGAATATTGGAACTGTTATCTGTTCTGCCATATGACGATGTCAAGCCGTCAGGTCAGATCATGGCGCTGGGAGTCATGCGTCACTGGAATAAATATGTAGTAAAAAAAGGAATACAGCTGTATGAACGCTGGAATTCCAAAGAAGGAATTGAAATTATAAAGGCGCTGCATTTTGAAGAGACACGGTTTCAGAAATATGCAGAGCAGGTAATTGAATATCTTGAAAGGGATGGAACATAAGAATGCCTTTTTTGGTACGAAAGATATTGAAGGATGAGAGCATTGAGCACATAGAGAATATAAAGGATGCCGATTTTCTGCATCAAAGTGCAGATGTGCCGACAACGGAGTTTCGCACAAAACACAGTGCACTTTCTACTTATATTATTGATAATCTGAATGAACTGGATAAAGCGGTACTGGCGATTGCAACAACATCTTCCAAACTCTCCAGTATGGAATTTATTGTACTGGATACGGAAATTCTCAGAGCAATCGGACTGAAATATGAGCAGACGCATCCGGGAATGGAGATTCCATATGAAGAGATGCAGAATTTTCATTATGATATTGTAGACGTAAATATAGAAAATCTGGCGAAGTGTCTGGAAGCATATAAGAAAACAATGGAGATAGATGCTAATAAAAGTATTTATATTGTTGATTATGCGGAAGGAAAAATAAAAGATCTGGTGAAAGCTGCCATACGGAATGGAAAGTTTAATTTAGAAAAAGTGCCCGCCGAGCTGAATAAGGCAATCAGTAAATTACAGAAAGAATTAAAAGAAATCCCGTCAGGAACTTTATAAACGAGTTCCTGACAGGATTTTTTTGTTAGTCCGTGAAATATTCATTTTTCTGTTACTGATGTTTCCGGCGGCATCATTTCTCTTTGCGCATCTATTCTCCGATTGCGGCATTTCACTTTCATGAAGGCAAGGATATCCTCCTGATCACGGTCGTTTAACAGTTGATAGTAGTAGAGGACGAGTTTTTCCTGCCGCTTCAAAAATTTGAATTTTTTGTTGTTCTCGGGAATGCTTATATGTTTCAGAAATTCAGTTAAATCATCGGCTTCTGATTTGTTTCCCATAGATTCTTCCGATGGATGCTCCGCATTTTGATGATGATTGATTGACAGTTCCAGAAAGCTGTTTAAAGGAACATTATATAATCTGGATAAATGATAGAGAGAGTTTACAGGCGGCGAAATGCGTCCTGTTTCGTAGTGGGAATAAGTCTGTCTTGTGATATTTAATTGTGATGCGACATATTCCTGTGAGTAGTTGTAGGATTTACGGAGTTCTTTTAAATATTTTTCCAATGGTTTTCCTGACATTTTCCGGTCACACTCTCCTTTATCTGTATCTTTGGTAGAAAGCCCGCTTTCCAGAGCTTCATATGAAAACCTTTTCTGATAAAATTATTGTATGTAAATAATTGGGAACCAATTAATCGCAATGTATTACAAAAAGTACTTGAAAATATATTCATAATAGCATATGATATATGCTGTAAGTATATTGAAAATAGCATACTACATATAGAAAGATTTTCAGAATAGCAAGGTCTGGTTGAACGTTAATCAGAAAATTAAATTGGTGGCTACGCAGACAAAATTTTGTTCTGCGACACAAATAAACTTTTTAAGGAGGAAAGAGAATGAAAACTAAATTCATTCAGAAACTCATGGCAGGCGCTTTAGCGGCAGCTCTTGTTGTAGCACCGTCCACAAGCGTTTTTGCCAGCAGCCTTGACAGCGCTGGTCAGGGCAGCGGCGGCCAGGGCTCAACGCCGGAAGACAAGGTCATTGAAATTGTCAATGAATCTAATGACGACGGCGGTTCTGCGGTAAGCAGCATTGCGCAGATTGCAGAGACCAGTTCCGTAGCGGGCGTAACAACCAGCGTAAAGGGTGTGTACCTTGCAACCAGTGTAAATGGCGTGGCAATTACTACGAGCGTTGCAAATATTGCAAGCAGCTACAATTTAGGTGCCGGTGAGACACCTTACGCGCGCGTTTACAACATGGATGTTAAGAAGAGCCCTCTTGCAGCGGCTGCAATCAATTCGGCTGCAGAAGCACTTGGCGCAACGGTAGGTCCTTACATCAACGTTGAGCTCGGCTTTGTAAAAGGCGGTAAGTTCGGTCTGCTTCCGACTGACGGAGCGCCGATCACAATGAGCTTTGGTATTCCGAAGTCCTTTGTACAGACTGGTGCAACTTATGCGGTTATCTGTGTACGTCCTGGCGGAGCAGTAACGGTTCTGCCGAACACAAGCACAAATCCGAATGTTGTAACTTTCTCCACGACAGGTGGACAGGGTGCATATGCGATCATCAAATACTAATTTGATGAAGCAAAACACGAAGGCTGGGAGAAGAGTTTTCTTCTTCCAGTACCTTCTGCTATTTGTAGTGTTGATTTTCAGTATCTGTCAGTACAGCATATACAGGCTGTATGGGTTTACTATTTATCCGGATGAGTTCGGATATTGGGCAAGCGCGGCACAGTGGATCGGATTTGACTGGTCTGAGGCCGCATCGTTAGGTTCTTATTATTCTTTTGGATACAGTATACTGCTTGCGCCGATTCTGAAGTTTTGTGAGGACAGTGTTATCGCTTATCGGGCAGCGGTATTGCTCAATGTGATTTTTCAGTGTATTTCGGCAGGCCTTCTATGGAAGATTTACAGAAAACTTGAAAAACATATGCCTGAAATATGGATTATATTTGCGGCAGGCACGGCGGTTTTTTATCCTGCATGGATTTTTTATACGCAGATGACATTGTCGGAGGCGCTTCTTGCCTTTTGGTACGTGTTAATCTGTTATCAGTTGATTGATTTGTTGGAAGAATCGAAAATGGCGGCGGTATTATGCCGGGTTTTGCTACTGTCGCTATCATTTCTTTATTTATATTTTATTCACATGCGCACGGTAGGGGTGGTGGCAGCGGCCGTACTGGTGCTGATTTTTTTTCTGTGGCAGAGACCGGAATACCGGAAACTGTTGCTGTGTATCCTGGCAGTCCTGATTGCCGGTGCGGTACTTGGGATATGGATGAAAGGCCAGGTAACGCAGAATGTTTATGCTGTGGCAGATGTAAAACATCTGTCAGTAAATGATTATGCAGGTCAGCTTGGTAAAATAAAGCGTCTGCTTACGTTTGATGGAATGTTACAGTTTCTGGAAAGTTATGCCGGAAAGCTTTATTATCTGGGAATGGCCTCTTTTGGTCTGTTTTATCCGGCGGTGGCTGCCTGTATCAGGAGAACGGCCAGACTGGTTCGGAATATCTGCAGAAAGTCGGATTGTGAAAAGAAAGACTGGTTTTACTTTTTTCTGCTGCTTTCCATGCTGGGACAGGTTGCTGTTACGGCAATCTATACAGGCGTTGGGGGAAGATTGGATGGAATCGTTTATGGCAGATATAATGAGTATCTTTTGCCTCTTTTTATGGGAATTGGTATTTTGGTTCTGGCGGAAAGCGAACGTCCGTGGAGGATCTTACTGGGCAATATTGTGATTTCTACGATATTGTTTGGTGTCGTGTTATGGTGTGCATCGCATAGTGATTCCACATATATGTACGGCTTTTTTATTACGGGCCTTTGCCACCTTCTGGAGGATGTTTTTACGGTGCAGGCGGTGCCGGAATTTATAAAATCTTATGTTTTTGGCCTCTTGCTGATGGTAATTCTGACGATATGTGTCCAACTTGGGAAAAAGGACAGACGGACAGTCTGTGCAATGAGCATCGTGTTACTGATGGAAATACTTCTTACGTTAAACCTGAACCGGAAATATACATGGCCATATAACAGTGCAAATTATTATGATTTAAGAGTTTATGAGTTCATAGAAGATTATGAAATGGAAAATGTCCGTGTGCCTGTCAGGTATCTGTACGGCGGCGGAAGACAGTATATCGATCTGATTCAGTTTGTGATGCGGGATGAAGCGATTGAGATCATTGAGATGAAAGATGATTCCGGAAAAGAACATGGCTGGGAAACGATTAAAGAATCGATTTCGACGGATGGATTTCTGATTGTTGATTATAAATGTATTTATATGGAGGAACTGGAACAAGCGTATCAAAAATGCACAGAAGGGAATAACTTTGTGCTGTTCCTGACACAGTGAAGGAAAAGAAAGGGAGTCGAAAGATGAAGTTAATTATCCAAATTCCATGCTATAACGAAGCGGAGACTCTGGAAATTGCGCTGGATGCACTTCCAAAGCAGATAGAAGGCATCGATGAAATCGAATACCTGATCATTAACGACGGCAGTCAGGATGATACCGTAGCGGTGGCGAAAAAATGGGGCGTGCATCATGTCGTGAATTTTAAACAGAATAAGGGACTGGCAAAGGGATTTATGGCCGGTCTTGATGGCTGTCTCAGAAACGGCGCGGATATTATTGTGAATACCGATGCGGATAATCAGTATTGCGGCGATGATATCCAGAAGCTGATTCAACCGATTCTGGACGGAAAGGCCGATATGGTTATCGGTGCAAGACCGATTGATGAAACGGAGCACTTTTCTTATGTGAAAAAGAAATTACAGCATTTCGGAAGCTGGGTTGTAAGAAAAGCCTCTAATACGGATATACCGGATGCGCCCAGCGGTTTCCGTGCGTTCAGCAGAGAAGCGGCGATGCGTATCAATGTGGTCAACGATTATACATATACACTGGAAACAATTGTACAGGCTGGCCGGGAAAGAATGGCAATTACGAGCGTTCCTGTCCGTACCAACGGCGAGCTGCGCCCGTCAAGGCTTTTTAACAGCATCTGGGGCTATGTAAAAAAGAGTATGCTGACGATTCTGAGAGCCTATATGATGTATAAACCATTGAAGAGTTTTACATTTCTTGCAGTTATACCGACAATCATAGGTTTTGCTATCGGTTTTCGTTTTCTCTACTATATGGCGGTAGGGACAGCAAGTGGTCATGTGCAGTCGTTGATTTTGGGCTGTACGTTGATTATTATCGGTTTTTTGACGTTGATGATCGGGCTTATGGCGGATGTCATTGCAGCGAACAGAAAACTGCTGCAGGATACGCAGTATCATGCGAGACGCTCGGAGTATGAAGCGATCTATATGCAGAAGAAAATGGAGAAAGAGGCTGTCAGAACATACCGGGTCATCAGCAATGAAGAGTCAGCGCCGCTTGTGGAGGCGGGAGAAGGCTGAAAAGCTGTTTTGGTTCGGAAGAAGAACGGTTTGATATGATTTCTGCCTGTTCAGAATTCTCACAGACTGGCATTGGATGAAACAGCGGTTTGTCAAATAAAATAGTATGTTTAAAAACGTATGTTGAGAGTGTGGCTTTGATAAAACGTCTGTGTCTGTGTTGCTGTGGGGATTCTGAATGGGCAGAAATTGTATTGAGGGTGTGGTACTGCTTTTCCCCGTTTTTTTATTTTATGAGGAATAAAGGTATTTGTTATATGAAAAAAATAGTTTTAATAGGCCCCGTATATCCCTATAAGGGTGGAATAGCACATTATACAAGTCTTTTATATAGGGCGCTTGTAAAAAAATATGATGTGGAAATAATATCCTATAAAATGCAGTATCCGAAGTTTTTGTTTAAAAAAGAGCAGCGTGATTACAGCAATGATATGTTTCAGATTGACAATACCCGCTTCTTAATTCACACAGCCAATCCATTTAATATTATTGAAGTTGGCAGGATGATAAATAAACAAAAGGCTGATATGGTTATCATGCAATGGTGGCATCCATATTTTGCGCCATGTTACAGAATACTTACAGCTATTTTAGGTAAAAAGGTAAAGAAATTGTTTATTTGTCATAATGTTTTTCCTCATGAAAGGTTCCCGGCGGACAGGCAATTAACAAAGATGACTTTGAAAAAGGGAGATTGTTATATTGTTCAGTCAAAGCAGGATGAAGAAGATTTGAAAGCGATTATGAAGAACCCGGTATATAAAAGAACCGTTCATCCGACCTATAATGCGTTCAGAGTGGAAGGAATATCGAAGGAGCAGGCCAGAAAGCGGATTAACCTGCGGGTGGAAGAAAATGTAATGCTTTTCTTTGGTTTTGTTAGAGAATATAAGGGTTTAAAGCATTTGATCAATGCAATGCCTATTGTAAAAGAAAAAATCCCGAATATTAAATTATTAATAGTAGGGGATTTTGGAAATGATAAGCAGCAATATTTAGATCTTATGGCGGAAAATAAAGTAGAAAATGTTATAAGTATTTACGAGGGTTATATACCGGATAAAGAAGTGGAGAAATATTTTGCGGCCTGTGATCTGGTGGTTCTTCCATATGAAAGCGCTACACAGAGTGGTATTGTACAAATTGCATATGGTTTTGAGAAACCTGTGATTGTTACGAATGTTGGAGGGCTCCCGGATGTGGTTACGGATGGAAGAACCGGATATGTAGTAGAGGCTGGAAATGCGACTGCGATAGCGGATGCAGTTGTTGACTTTTTTGAAAAACAGAAAGCAGAGAAATTTTCAGAAGGTGTACGGGAAGAGGCTTATCGTTTTTCCTGGGAGCGAATGACAGAAATCATTGGGGATATGATGAAGTAGTAAGTTTGTCATAAATATAAAGTATTTGCTAACATATACATATATGTGTTAGAAGAATATAGTATTGCAGGATAAGTAACAATAAATATAATAAAATCGTGAGGGAGTGGATAGAGATGAATATTGTAAAAATTAAAGGCATAGTGGCATCAAATATATTTTTGAATGGTGTTGCTGAGTGGATATTAAATACATATACTGTTGTAAGAAAGAAAATCACAGGTAGTTATACAAAAAATAAAGAAGATAAGATAGCGTTAAAGCTTTTGGAAGAAATTATGGACAAACCTATAAATAGGATAAAGTATGTTGATATTGGAGCAAATCATTATAGACGTGGAAATAACAGTTACTTGTTTTATGAACGTGGTGCAAGAGGAATTTTGGTAGAAGCAGATCCTGAATTGTGTAAAAGACTGAGAAAGCACAGAAGAGAAGATATTATTGTAAATGCTGCTATCGGGGGGGGTATTGAGACGGTTCCGTTTTATATTTTGTCTTTGCCAACAAGAAGCAGTATGGACAAAGAAAATGTAGAAAAATCTGTTAAAGAGGGATTGGAGATAAAACAAGTTATAGATATTCCATGTAAAAACCTAAATGATTTGCTGAATGAATATTGTTTTGAACCGGATTATTTGTCAGTTGACATTGAGGGAATGGATTTTCAGGCTTTGAGTATGCTTGACTTTACAAAACATAAAATTAAAGTAATTATTGCAGAAAGAACGGATAAAGAAAACGATAAAGGTGAATCAATGGATATCTATATGAAACGGCAGGGATATGATGTTTATAAATATTTAGGTTCTAATGTAATTTACCAGTTAAAAAGGCAGAGGTTTGTTGCAGAAAATGTCAAATAAAAGAATATTGATGATATGCGGTCAGGAAATTATAAAGAAGCAGAATGACGGCGGGAAAAAATGTAGTTATAGAAACTATGAATTATATAAAAGCGTATTTGGTGAGCAGAATTTTTATTTAATCATGTATTCTGACTCCAAAGAACAAAGTGATGATTCCCACATTATCAGAATGCCTAGTCATAAAAATCGACTAATGAAAGTCACCGACATTTTAAAGGGTAATGTATTTACAAATGTGATATATGAAGAAGAAACTATAAAGTTTATTGAGCAGGAAAGAATTGATATAGTAATTTTTGAACGTTCGATTTTTGGTTCAATGATTAAAAAAATTAAGGAAAAAGGTTTGAAATGTCAAATATGGATTTTTGTCCATAATGTTGAAAAACGGTATTTTGCAAATAAAGTTAAGCATCAGGCTTTCTTTTTCCTCTTACCTTATCTTATTGTTTCTAAAAGTGAAATTGAAACAATAAAAAATTCGGATTATGTAATAACATTAACAAAAAGAGATTCATATTATTTAGATATTTTGTATGGGAAGAAAAGTAATCTGATTTTGCCAATGACATTTAAAGATTCTTTTAATAAAAAAAATATTATCAATGAGGATATGAATCATAGCAGAACTAAAAATTTACTTATTTTTATCGGAACATTATTTTTGCCTAATTATAAGGGAATAAAATGGTTTATTGATAATGTGATGTCAGAATTGCCAAATTGTGAGCTTTACATTATAGGTAAGGATTTTGAAAAGAAAAAGGAGGAATTGGAAAGAGAGAATGTCATAGTAATAGGAACAGCGGATAATTTAGAGCAGTATTACTATTCAGATTCGATAATGGTTATGCCTATTTTTTTTGGTGATGGAATGAAGATTAAGACGGCCGAAGCTATGATGTATGGAAAAACTATTCTTGCAACAGATGAGGCGTTAGAAGGTTACGATATTGAAGGAGCAGTGGGAATATATAGATGTAATTCAAAAGAAGATTTTATTCAATCAATCAATTATTCATTTAGCCAGCCAGGATATAGTTATAGGGAGGATGTGCGAAACTTATTTCTTTCAAAATATTGTTTTGATAATCAGATTATTGAATGTAAAAGAAAATGGCTGAAGTAGATATGTGAATTAATTTGATAGTAAAATAATTAAGGAAACGGTAGGCATGGAAAAAGAGACAAAAGTTATTGCATTTTATTTACCACAGTATCATGAGATAGAAGAAAATAATCGTTGGTGGGGAAAAGGATTTACAGAATGGACAAATGTAAAATCTGCAAAACCTCAATATAATGGACATTATCAACCTAAAATTCCTTTAAATAAAAACTACTATAATTTATTAAATTGTGAAACTTTACAATGGCAGGCGGAATTAGCAAAAAAATATAGTGTTGATGGATTTTGTATTTATCATTATTGGTTTGAAGGAAAAAAAATATTGGAAAAGCCAATAGATTTATTGTTAGAGCATAAAGAAATTGATATGCCATTTTGTTTATCTTGGGCAAATGGAACCTGGAGCAGGACGTGGACGGGAGAAAAAGAAATTCTTATTGAACAAACATATGGTGGCAAAAAGGACTGGGAAGAGCATTTTAATTATCTTTTGCTTTTTTTTCAAGATTCTCGATATATAAAAATAAATGGAAAACCAGTTCTTTTACTTTATAAAGCTTATGAGATAGAGAATTGCAGTGAGATGATAAGATATTGGGACTGTAGAATGAAAGAGTATGGATTTCCGGGTATTTATATTATTGAAACTTTGACTGCAATGAATGGAAAAAGTTCATTAGAAACGGAGTCACAAGCATGCGTTGAGTTTGAGCCATTATATACTGTTTATCAGAGATTTGTAGGATTGAAAAAAATAAAGAGAGAACTCTGGAATAGATTTCTATCCAAAAGAAAATTATATATGGTTGATTATGATGATGTTTGGAAAAATATTTTGCGCAGGAAACAGCAGAACGAAAAAAAAACATTTTATGGAGCATTTCCTGAATGGGATAATACTGCTAGAAAAGAAAGCAGGGGAATGGCAGTTGGTGGAGCAAATCCACAGAGATTTAAAAAGTATTTTGATCAGCAGTATCAAAGAAGTTTGTATGAGGGAAAAGAGTTTCTTTTTGTTAATGCTTGGAATGAATGGGGAGAGGGGGCATATTTGGAACCAGACGAGCAGCATGGGTTACAATATTTAGAAGCTATAAAAAATGTAAAGGAACATTATAAAAAGACTGACTAAGATGCTTTATTAATGGATGGTGGTTTATTATATGATAATAATTGGACTTGGGTGTGGATTAGGAAATCAGATGTTTCAGTATGCTTTTTATTTAAGCATGAAAAAGAGATATCCAGAAGCCGAAATCAAGATAGATAGCAGATATGCTTTTATAGAGGAACATAATGGTATTGAAATAGATCGTGTATTTGGTATAACTATACCGAAATGCAAGTTAGAAGAACGAAGAAAATTTTCTGAAATTCCCTTAAATAAATCTATTTTGGCAAGGCTGTTTTTTAAGATAAGAAATACTACAGGTATTCATAAAAAAAGTTTTTATAAACAACGGGATTATACAGAATACTATCCAGAGGTATACGATTTTAATGAAAAGGAAAATAAATACTTACTTGGTGTTTGGGGAAATGAGAGGTATTTCAGAGATTTTAGAAAGGAAATACAAGAACAAATATTTATTTTCCAGTTGCCATTAAATGATAATAGTGAAAGAATTTGTCAGCATATTCGTTGTGTTGAATCTGTGAGTGTCCATGTTCGCAAAGGTGATTTTGTACAGTACAAAAATCATATTATGGGCAGTTTATATTATAAAAAAGCAATGGAATATATAGAGAGTTATTTGGAAAATGAAGTTTATTACTTTGTATTTTCTGATGAAATGGACTATGCAAGAAGTTTATTTGACGGTATGTCTAATGTAAAGTATGTTACTGGAAACTGTAAAAATGAAAATTGGATGGACATGTATTTAATGTCTATATGTAAACATAATATTATTACTAATAGTTCATTTGGATTTTGGGGGGCTTATTTAAATCGAAATGATAATAAAGTGGTGATTGCCCCTAATCAATCATTTGGAACTTGTAAAAATCCCTTTACCTGTGAGGAGTGGATATTGATAGATGAGACTTAATGGCAAAAGAAAAGAAAATTTGATACATATATTTGCTATTTTAGGTATATTTCTTATTTCATCATATAGGATTTTTGAAAAGCCTGGGTTATGGTTTGCTGATGAATTTGGTTATGCTGCTTCAGCTGCATATTTTGCAGGAATGGATTGGTCTGAGCAAATAAGTAATATTTCTTATTATGGATTGGGATATGGTATATTGCTTATTCCGGCATATAAATTTTGCAGTTCTGCCAGACAAATAATGTTGTATGTAGATATTCTTAATCTTATATTATTAGTGTTATCTTTTGAGTTGTCAGTCAGGTTTATGAAACGCTTTTTTGCAGACTTGGATTCTTTAAATATATATATTTATGCTTTCTTTTCCATTTTATATATAAATAACTTGGTTCAGTTGCAATTGGCTTGGCCAGAAACGCTGAATCTTTTTCTTTATTGGATAACTCTTAACCTGATTATGGATGTTTTTATTGAAAAAAAAGTAATATATTATGCTTTACTTAGCATATTTTTATGTTTATGCGTTATAGTTCATATGCGCAACATTGGTATTGTTGTAGCAGCGGTAATAGTACTTTTTATTTACCTATTAAAAACAAAAAATGTAACAATCAAACAATTTATGGTATTTGTTTTAATTGCATTAACTGGGGCAGTGTTTTTTTTCGTCTCAAAGGAAAAAATTCAGAATATTCTTTGGGACAATTCTGTATCTGTGGCGGCTAACGATATTACATCTCGTATTCAGTCTACAAGAAGTTTGATTTCATTCGGTGGAGTAGTTGCTTTTCTTAAAAGTATTGTTTGTAAATATTTTTATATAGTTTCTTCAACTTATGGAGTAATAGTGCTTGGTGCAATTTATGGAATAAAGATAGTATTTCAAAAAGAAATGGATGTTGCGAAGCGATTAATTATTTTGTATGCAATATTATGTTTTCTTTGTTCTTTCATAATTGGAAATTTTGCAATGATGTTACCGTCAAGAGTTGATTGTGTACTATATGGAAGATATTTTGAGCCATGTTTAGGACTTTTACTTTGTATGGGAGTTTATAGTGTATCAATATCTGACTGTATGATAGTGTTGAAAAAATATTGTATCATAATTGTAAGCATTGCCTTAAGTTCATTTATAGTGCACAGTATGATTAGTTCTTTTGATAGCACTTTTGCCGTATATCCATGTATAAGTGGGCTCGGAAAGTATTTTTCACAGGGTGCAGATTTGAAGATGGTAACTTGGCAAATAACAGCAGAGATTATTTGTAAAATTTTTTTGACAATGGGAGGATTTATTTTATGCCTGCAAATTAATATACTGAAAACTCAAAAAAAATTTGCCGCAGTATTAGCTTTTTGCTTGGCTATAATTTGTATGTGGGTAGGAGATGCGAGGACTGAAAGCGATGATATGTTAAAAAGTGAAATAGAGCGTTATTCAAAAATCATACCAATTGTAGATAAAGTATTTGATTATGATATAACGTTTGAAAGTGATAAAAATATATATTATTTAATGGGCGAAGACGAGAAATGGAATGAATATTTGTTAGGGATACAGTTCATGTTAGGGAAGAACAGGCTGTTTAATATACCTTACACAAATTGGAGCGATATTTTAGAATCAGATCCAATACTTATTATTATGAAAAACGAATCTTCAAGTAATGATGTAATGATAATGGATAATTTTTTGAATGAGGAAACTGTATATGAACCAATTTGTGCAACAAAAGAATTTGTTTTATACAAATCGGAATGATAAAAGTTTGAATAATGATAGGATAAACAATAATGGGAAAAGTATATTTTATTATCTTGAACTTTAATACGCAGAAAGAAACCATACAATGTATCAATTCAATAAAAAAATTAGATAATTGTGGATTACAAGTTGAAATATTAATTATTGATAATTGTTCAACAGATTTTTCGTATGAAGGACTTTTTGATCTTTATAAAGGAGAGCAAAATATAAATTTATATCGTATGGAAAAAAATATTGGCTTTTCTAAAGCTAATAATTGGGGATATAAATTTGTTAAAAAAAGAGGGGATGCAGAGTTCTGTGTAGTATGTAATAGTGATGTTGAATTTATTCAGCAGGACTTTTTGGTAAGAGTCAAAAGAGAATTCCTTACATCAAATTTTTATATATGCGGCCCGGATGTATTTTGTGAAAGTCGACTGAAAACCAAATATAAAGGACATCAATCTCCGGCATACCCTTATGAATGGAATAAAGGCTATGTTGAAATTTATTATTCATATCAAAAAATGAAATTAGATAGATTGATTGGTAAAAAGATTGTATTTTGTCGTAATATTCCAATATTGTTTAAATGGACGATCTGTAAGTGTATCACTTATATAGCGTGTATGACGATATGGGCTAAATATAGGGAGAAACGTCATGAAAATGTGCCTGTTCATGGCAGTTGCATTATAGTGTCGCGACTTTTTATGAATGATGAAGAGGTACTTTTTTACCCAGAGACAAAGTTTTATGGTGAAGAACTGCTGTTGTATTTAAGGAATAAGAGAAAAGGAACCAAAATGATATATAACCCGGAAATAAGAATTAAACATTTACAAGGGAGATCCACAGATGCTTTAAAAGAGTCTATAAACACTAAAATATTTAAATATGAAAATTTTGCTACAAGTGCAAAAGTATATTTAGAGGAATTGAAAAACTGAGGTATGAATACGAAAATGAATAATAATGAGAAAATAGCTGTGATTATAGCGGCTTACAATATAGAGAATAGGATAGAGAAGTGTATCCAATCTGTTCAGAAACAAACTTATTCTAATTGGAGAATATATGTGGTTGATGATGGGAGCACAGATAAAACAAGTTTTTTGTTAGATAAGGTTGCCAGTGAAGATACTAGAATACAGGTATCTCATGTTTCTAATGGGGGAAAATGGAGAGCGCATAGAATTGCCATAGATTCAGTAAAAGAATGTGAATATGTTATTTTTCTTGACAGTGATGATGAACTAATAGATAAAAACTTATTTGAACTTTGTATTAAAGAATTTACAAATGATGAAGTAGATATTGTTTCATTTGATTATATGCGTAATGGAAAAGTAGGATTTGGCATAGAAGAAAGGGTGTGTTTATCTGATAACAAGGAAAAAATTAAAAATATGCTAAATAGAAGAATTATGGATGGCAATGTATGTGGGGCATTATATCGATTTAGTGTAGTAAAAAATAATTATAGTATAATGAATTTTAATCATGAAGATTATAAAAATAAATTTGATTTTATCAGATCTGCTAATAAAATTATTATTTTACCTGTTTTAGGTTTTCTTTATTACAAAAATGCAGATAGTCTTACTCAAAGAAATATTACAGAAAAAGACGGATATTATTATTTACATGCGAAAGTGTTTATAGAAAAAATTTTATTGGAATATCCAGATTTAGGAGAGGAATGTAACTATTTTGTTGGAAGTATACTATTGTGGACAAGTGAAAAATTAGTGCAGAATAGAAAGAATAGAAAATTGCAGATATATCAGCCTACTATGAAAGAATTTAGAAAATATGTTTGCGGGCATAAATTTAAGAATAAATATTTTACATTAGAAGACAGGATAAAGATATGTTTAATCAGTCTAGGAATGTATAGGATGGTGTATAAAATTTATACTAAAATAAGAGATATTTAAACAAAATTTAGTATATATTTGGAAATTATTTTATAAAAATGAGGGAATCGACAGTGATTAGCAATATAAAAAATAAAGTGAAATTATTAAGATTTAGAAAAGAGTGGAGAAGAAATAACCAACATAATTTAACAACGGCTGTAAATGTCTTTAATAAGGAACTTGTAACCGTGGGAAATTATACATATGGTGGAATTTATATACTAAATTTTGGATTGAAAGAAAAACTGAGCATTGGTTGTTGCTGTTCTATAGCGCCACAAGTGGTATTTATTGTAAGTGCAGAACATTATATGAACCATATATCATCATTTCCGTTTAAGGTGAAGTGCCTTGGAGAAAAACAGGAAGGTATTTCTAAAGGAGACATATTAGTTGAGGATGATGTTTGGATTGGCTATGGTGCGATTATTATGTCAGGAGTTCGTATTGGACAAGGAGCAGTAATTGGAGCTGGAGCTATAGTAACAAAAGATGTACCGGCATATGCGATAGTGGGGGGGGGCACCAGCGGCAGTAATTAAATATAGATTTGATGAAAAGTTAATAAGTAAATTGATGGAAATTGATTATTTGAAATTGGATAAGGAATTAATAAAGTCAAATATTGATAAGCTTTATGAAAATATTGATAATGAAACCCAAATATCGTGGATGCCAAAGAAAATATATTTGAATGGAGAAACGAAGTAGCTTGAAAAGGTTTATGCAAAGGAGTATGGATGTGCAATGATAAAAAATATTAAGTCTGTACAAAATATATTAAAACAAATATGGAGTATTTTAAATCAGAAGCAGAGAAGTGGTACGATCGTAGTCTTTTGTAGTATGTTGATTAGTTCAATAGTAGAATTGTTAGGAGTCTCAGCTATTTATCCATTTATTCAAATGATGCTCAGTATGACAGCATTACAAGAAAAATGGTATATTCGTTTGATATATAATATATTGCCGAATGTTGGTATAAAAGAAGTTATGCTAATTTTTGGCTTGATTATTATTTTAGTATATATATTAAAAAATGTTTTTCTAATATTTAGTGCATATATTCAACATGTATATGCGGCTAAATTTCAATGCGAGGTTTCTACAAGGATGTTTGCAGCATATCTCAAAAGACCATATCAGTTTTTTTTAAACACAAATAGTGGAGAAATTGTAAGAGGGATTACATCTGATATAGAAGGGGTTTATCAAATTATTTTAAGTTTCTTTACCATATTTGCGGAATTATTAACGGTATTTGTATTGGGAATATTTTTGTTTATTACAGATTGGACTTTAGCATTAGGATCAATGCTTTTAATGAGTTTATGTTTTTTGACAGTCATCTTAGGATTTAAGAGCAAAATGAAAGAAGCTGGCATTAATATGTGGGAAGTGAAAGCTTTAAAAAATCAATATGGATATCAGGCTATTAATGGAATTAAAGAAATTACAGTTTTAGACAGGAGGGATAACTTTGTCAAACAGTTTTATAAAACTGCTTTAATAGAAAAAAAAGCATCAATCATAAATGGTGTTGTGTCTGCATGCCCTGATCGTATTCTTGAAGGAATATGTATTGGTGGTTTTATGGGAATTGTATGTATAAAAATAGCAGTCGGAACGGACTTAAATACTTTTGTTCCTGTGTTAGGAACCTTTGCAATGGGTGCATTTAGAATATTGCCATCTGTTTCTAAAATATCTTCCAGAGTTAATTCCATTATTTTTAGGTTATCTAGTTTGCAAAATGTATATGAAAATTTCAAAGAAGAAAAAGAGGGCGAAAAATACTTAGAGGAATTAACTACCTATAAAAATAAAAATGAAAAGAAAGTTCGGTTTACAAAAGAATTAGAGCTAAAAAATATAAATTGGAGATATCAGGATGCTAAAGAAAATGTATTACAAAATGCTTCACTTTATATAAATAAGGGTGAATCAGTAGCTTTTATCGGATCTTCGGGTGCTGGAAAAACTACACTGGCAGATATCATTATGGGATTGTTAAAACCGCAAAAGGGAACTATCGAAATGGATGGTATAGATATATTTACCGTACCTCATCAATGGGCTAAGATTATTGGATATGTACCACAGTCAGTATTTCTAATAGATGATACGATTCGTAGAAATGTTGCATTTGGCTTGGAAGAAGATGAGATATCTGATGAAAAAGTATGGGACAGGCACAATTGAAAAGTTTTGTAGAAATGCTTCCTCATGGTCTTGACACAATGGTTGGAGAACGTGGTATTAAATTTTCTGGTGGACAGAGACAAAGAGTGGCAATTGCAAGAGCATTATATGAAGAACCAGATATTTTAGTATTGGATGAAGCAACATCTGCATTAGATAATGAAACTGAAATTGCCGTCATGGAACAGATAGACGCCTTGAGTGAGTCAAAGACATTAATTATTGTGGCACACCGTCTTACAACGATTAAGAATTGTAATAAAATATATGAGGTTGAAAACGGGACGATAGTTGAAAAGAATAAAATAGAAATACTGAAAGATACTGTATAAGGGGAATATTATGGATAAATTGGCAATAGCATGTATAGCAAAAAATGAAGGAAAGTATATAAAAGAATGGATCGAATATCATAAACTTGTTGGTGTGGATAAAATATATTTGTATGATAATGATTCAACTGATGACATGAAATGTATTATAAAACCGTATTCAGATAGCGGATATGTAAAATATCATAGAATACATGGGAAACAAAAACAATATTTAGCGTATAACAAAGCGCTGTTTTCTTATCGTTTTCAATCTGAATTTATCGCTTTCATAGATTGTGATGAGTTTTTGGTACCAGTAGAAAATCAAAATAATCTTTATGAGATAATAGAAAGACTATTAAAAAATCCGTCCAGGGGGGGGGTGGCGATCAATTGGTGTATGTATGGTTCATCAGGATTTCAGAGTAGACCGAAGGGGTTAGTAATTGAGAATTTTTTATATCGTGGAAAGCTGGATGGTAGAGGTAATGCTTGTGTGAAATCCGTTGTTAATCCAAGAAAAGTGCTTTTTTTTCACCATGCACATTATCCGATATACTTTCCTACGTTTTATGCGGTGAATGAATTTGGAGAAAAAACGAGGGGATGGAAAAATGAACATTATAATTGGACGCATTTAAGATTAAATCATTATTTTACTAAGAGTAAGGAAGAATGGATAGAAAGAAGAAGCTTAGGAAAAGCAGATTGTAAAGGAAATAGGCCAATAGAACAATTTTATGAACATGATAACAATGATGTTTATGATGATATAATGTTAAAATATGCAGAAACGTTAAAAATAAATGGAAAGATAGATACTGAATAAAAACATTCAAATGAATTGTATAGATAAGATAGTAATTTGTTTGAGTAGTGATAAAAATAAGCAGAGAGATAATATGTGCGGTCAAATGAAAATACATTAATGTAAAGGTATTCATAAAATAATGTCAGAACTATGCAGTAGCGGGCTTAATTTTATAACATTGATTTTTCTGTCAGGATGATCGCCTGCTCTAATGTGTTTTCTCAATCCTTCATCGTGTGGTATGCGGCAAAAATTATTTTTATTGAAATGAATGCTTTCAGTTTTGCAAAGGATTCATTTCGCTTGACTGAAAGCAGGGTAGCTTGAAATGGTAACGCGTAAGATCGCGAAGCTGTCGGACGCCAGCAGGAGGCATAGAATTGCCGGCAACAGGATCATGCTTGAACAGGTCAACGATTCATTTGGTACTTTTCTTGTCACTTTTCTTTTTACGGATAGTCTTAACAAATTGTAAGGATAACCGAACAAATGTTTCTCAAAACATTGTAAACAGAAGCCTAGTATTTACAGGTGGATTCCATACAGACTCTTTGTAGTTTCGAGTGAGAAATCATAACAAATGAAAGGAATGGACATAAATATGAAAATCCAGGTTTATAAACCAACATTAGGGGGTAATGAGAAAGCATATGTTAATGAGTGCATTGATACATGCTGGATTTCTTCTAAAGGAAAATACAATACACTGTTTGCAGAAGAATTTGCAAATTATATTGGGGTCAAATATGCTACTACAGTATCCAACGGGACACTAGCATTGCATTTGGCTTTGATGGCATTGGGAATTGGTGAAGGAGATGAGGTTATTGTGCCTACATTTACATATATTGCTTCAGCAAACGCAGTCAAGTATACGGGAGCAGAAGTTATCTTTGCGGACGCACTTGAAGAATCTTGGCAAATAGATCCGGAGGATATTAGAAGAAAAATTACTGATAAAACAAAGGCAATTATGCCGGTTCACTTGTACGGCCATCCTTGTGATATGGATGCGATTATGGATATTGCTAGACAATATAGACTATTCGTGATTGAAGACTGTGCTGAGGCAATCGGATCGGAATATAACGGAAAAAGAGTTGGATCTTTTGGGGATATTGCAGCATTTAGTTTTTTCGGGAACAAAACAATTACCTGTGGCGAAGGCGGCATGGTTCTAACAAATGATAAAACATTATTTGAGCGTGCAGTTCATTTAAAAGGACAAGGATTGGCGGAACATAGAGAATACTGGCATGACATAATCGGATACAATTATAGAATGACTAATATCGCGGCGGCCATAGGATTAGCTCAGTTGGAACAGGTTGATGACTTTATTAAACGTAAAATTGAAATAGCTGATTTATATAAACAGCTTTTAAAAGATTGCCCAATTAAAATGCTTTCATCAGTAGGTAAGGTGAAATGCACTTATTGGATGGTGTCAATATCTTGTGAGGATCTTGAAGATAGAGATAAATTAAGAGAATTTTTAGAGAAAAAGGGGATAGAAACCAGACCTGCATTTTATCCAATTCATATGATGCCCATGTATGACAAAAAATATCAAAGAATGCCGGTCGCAGAAAAATTGGGATGGTCTGGTATAAACCTGCCTAGTTATCCTGGATTAAAAGATGAAGAAATAGAATTAATATGCAATGACATAAAAGAATATTTTTCTGTAGTATGATTTAGAGGGCAAAGGTGATTTTTGATTTGTCATGGGTAAACCGTAATTATACAGATTTTGGGCGTTTCAAAAATATTTATTATTTTAAGTGTAATAAGGAGCATTCCTATAATTCAGAAATAACGCCCATTGAATAAAAGAAATCCTCGAAGTACAATAAAGGTGTTCATCTTAGCCGGATGAAAAACGTCTTTATAGATACTGGAGGTTTCTAATAATGAATTTAACACAGAATAACAGAATTAAGCAAGTAATAAGCGACACTTTAATTGTTGGAGTTGATATTGGATCACAGACACACTTCTTCAGAGCGTTTGACTGGAGAGGATTTGAACTTTCAAGAAGCGTATTTAAGTTTAGCAATACTGGAATGGGATTCCTTACGTTCCTTCGTTGGACAGGTCACTATTGCAGAGGTTGGTGATATTGGACGTTTCACTGATCCTAAGCAGATACAGAAGCTTGCAGGACTAGAAATAGTCAAGAAGAGCTCTGGTAAAAAGAAAGGTCAGCCAAGAATCAGTAAGAGGGGCAGAAGAAAACTGCGAAGAACCATGTATGAGTCAGCACGTGTACTGATAAACTGGAATCCGGCATTTCAGGATGTGTTCCTTTATTACAGGAACAGGAAAAAGAATCCACTGGGAGGAATGCAGGCCAAGATAGCAGTAGCATGCAAAGCAATCAGGATTTTTTACGTAGTACTATAAACAGGCTGTGACCTTGATGTGGAGAAATTCCGAAAGGACATCATCAGACCAGAAGCAGTTTAATGTAAAAGCACATACTGTAACAGATAACGTCCGCCAGGGAATCGATTGGTGCTGGATTACAGGAGTGCTCTCTAGCAATGATAAAGCAGAGCGAAGCCGCCAAGACATTTATTAAAGGGCATGACCCTGATAAGGAGCAGAAGCGGCCCCCACTATGGGTAGGCTGGACGAAGAAATTTAGGAACCTTGTAGTAGAGGAGGATCCTGTTAGACATGAGAGGATAGCAGCCATGGGGAAGAAGGGGACACAGATTCGCCTTCAAAAAAAGGATGACGTTTTCATTCGTGTACCTTTCTGACCGGAAAAGGAAGTGCACTGTATCTGAAATGACACAGTTTTCACTCATTACCATATGCTTATCATTGTTTGTAACTTTGTAAACCATTGCACAAATGACTAAAATAAAGGCTTTTTTGTGCAAAATAAATTAAGAAAGTATAGAGAGAGTATATGGAAGGTATATCTATTATAGGATGTGGAGGACATGCAAGGAGTGTCGCTGATATAATTTTAGATAATTGTGAGTCTACAAAACTTGTTTTTTATGATAAGTGTGCAAAACTAGAAGAAAGAATATTTTCAGGGAACTATGGTGTCTATCCTTTAAATAATGATACTGAATTTAAATATGAAAATATTTTTATTGCAATAGGAGATAATGAAAAGCGTAAAGAATGCTTCTTTGAAAGAAGGGATATTTTATCATTAAAAAAGATTTCGGTAATTTCTAAAAGGGCCTATGTAAGTAAAAGGTCAAAAGTGGAAATGGGTGTATTTATAGCAAATGAAACACACATAGGGCCAGAGGTTCATATTGGAAAGTTTTCCATTATTAATAATGGTGCCATTGTGGAACACCAATCAATAATAGGAGATTTTGCACATATTAGTGTCAATGCGACAGTGTGTGGAAAGTGTAAAATAGGAAATGGAGTTTTTCTGGGGGCAGGCTCAATAGTTAAAGATAAGGTTAGAATATGTGATGACGTCGTAATTGGTGCAGGAGGTATAGTTATTAGGGATATTGAGGTTCCTGGGGTTTATGCTGGAAATCCCGTAAAAAAAATAAAGGAGAAGGTAAACATATGAATTGTCCATTATGTGGGAAAAAAGGATTTGAAATATTTAAAGGTAACATATTATTAAAATATTCAGTGCAATATTTTCAATGTCATCATTGTGGGCTTATTTTTACTGAGGTGCCATATTGGTTGAATGAATCATATAAGGATTCAATTTCAAGTTTGGACACCGGTATTATGAGTAGAAATGTGAGGAATGCTTTATGCACAAATGTGCTTGTTGATAAATTTTTTGATAGGGGGGGTATTTTTGGATTACGGTGGCGGATATGGAATATTCACCCGTATGATGCGTGACCTTGGATATGATTGGAGGTGGGTGGATAAATATGCTCCTAATTTATTGGCCAGAGGTTTTGAATATCAATTTGAAAAGTGTGAATTAGTTACGGCTTTTGAGTTATTTGAACATTTTGTTGAACCGGGAAAAGAAATTGAGGAACTTTTTAAAGTGTCAGAAAATATTTTGTTTTCTACATTGCTTTATGATAAGGAGATGTGTTATAAGCAATTTTCTGAATGGTGGTATTATTCTCCTATTGCTGGGCAGCATGTTGCTTTTTATAGTGAAAAAACATGTAAGTATATTGCTGCGAATTACAAAGTATATTATTATCACTTAGATAATGATCTACATCTTTTTACTAAGAAGAATTTGAGTAATCGTTTTATAAAATTCTTTTTTGATAAACATTTTAGATGGGCCTTACAAAGTTACTTTTATCGCAAAAATTTGAAAAATGGAAAGAGTCTTGTTGATATGGAAAAAATGATTACGCTTTTAAAAATTTAAAGAATGTTTAGAAAAAAATGAATGCTAAATTTAGAGAGAAGTTATAGACCCGGGCTTCTCATAATGTGACATTATGGTAGAATCAGTGACAGAAGCCGAATTTTAAGGGATCATATTTTCCGAAGGGGATATGTATCATTAAATAGGTATATGTCTGATTACGTATATATATTCATAAGAATGGTGTCACGACTCAGCTCGAAAGGTAGCGGATAGAAGCCCTTATAGTGTATTTGCTATTAAGAAGAAATAGCTGGGACATGGTGCACTTAGAAGAAGTATTCTGGCATATCAGTTATGAAAAAAGATAGAGATGGTCATAATGCATTCTAAGCTAGGTAGTAAGTCATAACGCATTATTTAAGATGTATAGAATTTATTAATAAAGAAAGGAAAGTATGTTTTTGCTTCTATAAACATAATACAAAATATTGATGAACAAAATAAAAGTTGCAATTCATTCAGAAGGATTTATAAAATGGGGTGGTGGCAGAGAATTTATTGCAACCATTGCAGAGGGATTGGAAGCGGCAGATAACATTGATACAATTTTGATAATAAGTCGCCATTCGAGGTTAGATAAATTTTTTGAGCTAATAAAAGAACTTATTAAGAGCAAAGGAAATAAAGAAAAATTTAACCAAATGTATGACAGAAGAATGTTAAATCAGAATTTGTTAAAGGAAAATGAATCGTTATTGATTGGGTTATTCAGCATATGTTCACCTAATACAAAGATAGTTAGGTATACATATAGTTCTAATCGTTTTATTAATACACGAGCAAAAAGGCTAAAAGAGTGTATAAGAACAAATGATATTGATATTATATTGCCACAATTTGAGGTTTTAGGAAAGAATATAGGTGTTCCAGTCGTAGGCTATTTATATGATTTTCAGCATAAATATTTGAAAGATTTTTTTTCGAGTGAGGAAATAGAAATAAGAGATAGGAATTTTAAACACCAGATAGAGAATTCGAAGTATTTAGTGGTTAATGCTATAGATGTAAAAAATGATATAAATAAATATTTTCCAGAGTACAAAGGAAAAGCATTTGTTCTCCCGTTTAAGCCTTTTCAGGTAATAAACATTGAAGGAGAAACTAATTTAGAAAAATATAATTTACCTGAAAAGTATTATATTATTAGTAATCAGTTTTGGATTCATAAAGCACATAATGTTGCATTTGCGGCACTTGAGAAATTATTTAATGAAGGGCATAAAGACATACATTTGGTATGTACAGGAGAAATGGTAGACAGACATTCTCCAAAATATATTCAAGAATTAATGGATGGACTTTCTAGCCTTAATTGTAAAAAAAACATTCATTTATTAGGATTTGTACCCAAAAAGGATCAGTTGCAAATAATGGATAAAGCAATAGCATTAATACAACCTACATTATTTGAAGGGGGACCAGGGGGTGGTTCAGTGTATAATGCTTTATGTTTAGGTGTACCATGTATCGTTTCGGATATACAGGTAAATAAAGAAATTATTGGATATAACAATGTATATTTTTTTAAAGTAAATAGTGTAGATGATTTAGCATCGATGATGTTAGAACACGTCAATGATAAACATCTGGATAAGGGATTGGTTGAAAAGAAAATAATACAAAATAAAAAAGAATATGCGAATGAACTAATGGAACGATTATCTGAAATTATAAACGATTATAAGAAAAATTGCTAGTTGTTCTTCTGGCAAAGAGTATACGAACATTAGAAAGACTTTTGAAAAGAAGTAGGAAATATTTTGAGCAAAAAACTAAAAGACCTATCTTCGCAAAAGTCTGTACAGAGTATCATGTGAAGCACTGATGAAATCAAAATGTATGTGAGAAGATAATGAAACGGCAGAATAGCAAGCATGAAGAACAACATAGAATAATATCAATGGATGGCTCTATCATAGAATATGTATGTGTTGCAAAAAATAGTAAATATATGGTAACAGATGAGGTGAAAGCAATGAAAGAATATCAGCCAAGATTAGAATATATGGATATTTTTAGGGGAAAAACTCTATGATTTATGTTGTTTTAAATCAACTTGTTATTTGTGTAATTCAGAAAATAACATTCTATTTGGGAATAGATGTATTGCCAGCCTTCATAATGCTGATATTGGTTATGATAATATTACATATTTGCAATATTATTTTTAGCATTCCTAAATTAAAATTTGTTATAGGGAAGTAGGAAATGGATATTTTGTAAGTGCTAAATAGTTCACTACGCATTCATATTTGACGCTTGTGTGATTTTACTGTTAGTTACTGTTTTTAAATTATAATTGGTTAAAATATGTTCAATAAAAGGATGATTATATTTGGTTAATATCGGGGATTTATGAGGAATCTGACAGTTTAAAGTAAAATTATGGATTTTATTTGGAAATTTATTTTGATTCGAAGTTCTTATGCCGGTTTTAAGAGCTGTAGAATTCGGGGATATATGGTAATGATAGTGGAATATCACATTTTTTTAATAAAGTGTAAGGATATTGCAGAGAGTATAATAATAGCCTTATCATTTGGGGATAAGGCTTAATTTTCACATCATATATGTTGTTAAACAACTATTATTTTGGATAGCTGAAATAATTATATTCTTTTATCAATATCGGCAAGATTGACGCCGGAAATGCTGAGAAAGGCTTTGTTTATCAGTTATTCGTCTTTTAGTTTTATGTATGTTTCCGCAGCCTTTTCTTTTTTTGGTCAGTAACATATATTCCTGTGTTTTTTTGAAATCGTCAAGAGCTGTTTTTTAGTTTCGATATTGGTTGTCTATAATTACCTGCGTTCTATATTCCGTCTGAGTGAATATGGTGTGTTACCTACATTTATATCATATCAAATGACAGGTAGGGTGTAAGGCTGCCGGTAAATGTAATTATTTATGGGCATTAAATCAGCGAAGCGGAAAGGAACTCATATATATGATATTTATTCTAATCTTATGGCTTATTTTAATTTTAGCGGGCTTATCGATAAATAAAGTCGGCCGGCAGCCTCTCAGCCTGTCGCAAACCAGCGCACTCCGTGGAATCTGTGCCATCGAAATTATGATAGGCCATATAGGCCTTGCAACCGGAAGCCTGGCTCTGTACCCAAACAGAAAGGCCGGAATACTATTTGTGGGAGTTTTCTTCATATTGTCCGGATATGGCGTTGCATACAGCGCGGATCATAAAATAAACTACATGAAGCATTTTCTGGTAAACAGAACGGTAAAAATTTTGCTGCCGGCCTATGTGACGAAAAGCATTATGCTGATTACAGCAAATGAGTTACTTGATTTTATAGGGGGGGGGTATTGCGCAGGATAACTTCTTCACAGATCTGAACTGGTACGTATGGGAACAATTACTTTTTTATTTTGTTTACTGGCTTGCCTGGAAAGTGATACCGGCCTATGTGGAACTGAGCGTCGGAATATTTTCCGGGTTGTTTATTGTATTTGCCTATATGAGTGGAATGGATAATCCATGGTATGGGAGCAGTTTGTGTTTTGCGCTGGGATTATATTACTACCGATATGAGAAAAGAAACAGTGGACAAGCAGTCTTTCCTAACGCAATCGGCCGGAAAGCTTTAAAATATTATATATTACTGCTGACTTTATTGTTTATAACCGGCACATCTATTATGCTGTTTTTTATTCTTGGCAATGACAGCATTCTTGGAAATCCTGTGGCCAGAAATATAGCGTCGTTATCTTTTGGGATTGCAATGATTATTTTGCTTTACAAAGTGAGAGTAGGGAACTGTGTATCCCGTCTGTTGGGGAAATGTTCTTATGAGATTTTCCTGATACACCCTTATATGATATCTTTTTTGCCGGAAGTTTCTGCCGGGTCAAAATTATTGTATGGACTATTAGTAGTTGTTTTTTCGGTAGTATTTGCATTTCTGATTCACTTGGTGGTGGAAAAGATTTTCTATTTATTGAGTGAGATTCTTAAATTGTACGCAGATTTTTCAATAAGAAGGAAAAATTAGCATAAAAGTCAGAAAAAGGTAAACGGTAGATAGTGCGTACCTATACAAAACTGGAGCAAACCTGTATGATAG
>CAJUDZ010000003.1 GCA_910584965.1 uncultured Lachnospiraceae bacterium
CACGCGGCTGTTAACCGCGGGGTTGTAGGTTCGAGCCCTACTCGGGGAGTTTGAACAGCTAAGTTGTGAGAATATGACGTTTAGAGAAAAACCTGTAGGTTATGATACTTATAGGTTTTATTTTTTAAATTTGTATAAATTCATGGTGGGGATATGTTTATGAAAAAGGCAGCATTGATATCTTTCGGGAATTACCGAAGTGGAAAGTAGGAACATTTGACCGGGAGCAGTATATAATAAAGTAAAGATGAAAATTTAAAAAAATAAATAAAAATAATGCAATTAATGCTTGCCAAATGGGCGCAGTTATGGTAAAATATCTTTTGTTGAGTCACTATATCTGGCTCCGTGGTCAAGCGGTTAAGACATCGCCCTTTCACGGCGGTAACACGGGTTCGATTCCCGTCGGAGTCATTATATAAGGCGCAGTAGCCAAGTGGTAAGGCAATGGTCTGCAACACCAGTACGCACCGGTTCAAATCCGGTCTGCGCCTCTCATGAAAACCTCGATTTCGGGGTTTTTATTTTTTTGTAATTTTGTTCTGATTTGTTTGGCCTTTTATCTGACAGCTTCTTCTCTCATTATGAATATGACCTCTGTAATAGAATGATACGAGGATCTTGATGATTCTGAAAAATATCCGAAATTTACCGGGAAAAAATTACAACAAAATATGTTATGATAGATTAGAGAAGAATTTCGGTACAATCGGGATATACCTGTTTGACGGATGTGAATGAAAAATAATGGGGAAATGTACAGGAAGATAAAGCTGTGGGGGATTTATGGGAAAGAAAAGAAAAAAGGTAATTCTTACGTTGTGCATAGCTGCGGCAGTCATCATTGCATTGTATTTTGGACTGGTGAATTTTCTGGTCAGCGCGGCGTTAGTGCCTTCTTTTATGCAGAAATTGGAAGCGTTTGAACGGATTACGGAGGAAAGTTACGCGGCGCAGGTTCAGACGTCGGATATTAAAGTAAACCGTCAGATTACGTTGGATGCTACAAAAGAGTGGCTGCAGACGGTAGACTGCCGGAAAATCTCGGCACGGACGGAAGAAGGATATTTGTTGATTGCCGAAGAATTTTTGCCGGAAGAAGAAAATCATAAATGGGTGCTTGTTTTGCATGGTTATACGGGATGGAAAGAGGAAATGTATCCCTTTGCGTACTGGTATTATGAACAGGGATACCATGTGATAGTGCCGGATTTGCGTTGTCAGGGGGAGAGTGAGGGAGACTTTATCGGAATGGGGTGGACGGATCATTATGACTGCATGCTCTGGGTCGATTATATTCTGTCTCAGGACGCCGATGCCGGCATCGTACTGCACGGACAGTCCATGGGAGCGGCGGCCGCATTGATGATGTCAGGGGACGAAGATCTTTCGGAGAACATTGATGCGGTAATTTCGGATTGTGCATATACGGATGCGTATTCGATGTTTGGAGAAAAAATAAAGGAGTGGTTTTATTTACCGGCTTTTCCGCTGGTCGATACGGCCTGCCTGGTGCTGCGGATGCGCGGCGGTTACGATCTGAAGGATGCCTCCGCCCTTGAAGCGGTAAAAAACAGCCGTGTTCCCACGCTTTTTATTCATGGGGATATGGATGATATGATATCGGTTCAGATGTCCAGGGACCTGTACGAGGCGGCGGGATGTAAAAAAGAACTTTTGATTATAGAGGGGGCCGGCCATGCGCAGTCGCATGAGAAAAATCCGGAGGCATACTATGGAACAATACAAAAATTTTTAGACAGTGTCATGGAAAAAGACAGTACATAGCGTTGATGGACAGCGGTATGCCGGAAAACAAGATACAGAAGCGATAGAAAATAAGAAAAACGACCGCGTTTGCACGAATGCCGACAGCGGTCGTTTTTGGATTATTCGCTTTTGGAAGAATACTCTACATCGTCTGCCAGGAAGGAATCTCCGTCTTCCACGATACAGATCATTGTTTTGCCTGTGTTCAGCAGAATTTCATTTCCGTCATCATCATAATATCTTGTCGGGCTGTAATCGGCGGTCTTTTTCCAGGTAACATGGATTCCCCTGCCGTTTGTGAAATACCAGCCGTCCCGCGTCGTATCGTGGCACTGGAATGCAAGATAGCCCTTTTGATCGCGCACCTCAAAATAAGTATTCTGAATGAGCACATTTTTAAAGGATAACTGCTTGTCGTTGGCCATATCGATATGCGGACCGTCCGCCGCTCCGGATAAATGCTGGAATCTGTCGTACAGACCCGTATCCGGATTATATACGAAGTACGCGTTTGTTACCGGGTAGGCAGGCGACATATCGATTTTGCCGGCGGTGATTGCGTTATCGTACTGTTCCAGCGTATTCGGACTGCTCTCCGGAGCGAACTGGAAGTGCTGTCCATCCGAGTAACCGTCGCGGTATTCCAGGCTGTATCCCAGTTTTTTGATGTCTGCGAGGAGACCTTCGGTAGTGACATAGGCATTGTCGGTTGAATTTCCGGTGTCTTTTGCCCTCCAGAAGTTGCTGCTGGAAAGGCCGTCGATATTGTCCGTATCGGGCCGGTTAATGACGTCGTTAATATAGAACGGGCCGCCAAAATGGACATAAAGTGCATCCCATTCGAAAGACCAGTATATATAGTAGTCGCGGCTGCTTCTGACATTGCCGAGCCGGTCGAAGCCGTTCCAGTCCTGGAAGATGGCCATCAGTCTTGTGATGCTTCCTTCCACGTTGCATTCATACAGCACATCGGCTTCCGAAATTCCATAAGGTGCGGCAGTTCTTGTATTCGGCATCATAACGGCGATGGGGCGCGTATTGTCAACCTCTTCCGTTACCCATTCATTTGTAATGCGGCTGCGGACCATGCCTTCCTCCGGCGGCACATCCTCTTCCGGAGTATCTTCTTCTTCCGGTTGTTCTTCTTCAACATCCGGCGCCTCCGGAACTTCCGTTTCTTCTTTGACCTGTTCGGCAACAGGCGGCGCAGCTTCCGGTTTTGGTTCTTTTCCGCTATCGCCGCAGCCGGATAGCAAAAGAGCGGAAGACAAGGCCACAAGAAGAATTACCTGTAATTTTTTCATTACGAATCCTCTCTTTCTTAATTGCAATGACTCCTTACGGAGACATTCCTATAACCTTTCAGTGGCGGGAGGACGAACCCCTTTTTTGGCCACTGAGGGTAGTATATCATAAGAAAATGACGTCGTCATCAGAAAAAGATGAAAATATCATAACGTTTCAATTCCTTCCCGGAATTCTTTATAAATCTCCCCTTGTGGATTTACGGATGTATGTTAAAATAAAGAGAAGAATCAGAAATTTTCAGAAATTGTATGAGTGGATGGAGGAAATAACGGTCTATGAAGAAGATCATTGTAACGGGATGCAACGGACAGCTTGGGCGTGCTGTGAATAAGCTGTATGCAGGAGATAATACCTACGAGTTTGTCAATACGGATGTGGGGGAGCTTGATATTACGAGTATTGATCAGGTCATGGATTTTGCAAGGGAGATAAAGCCTTATGCGATCATAAACTGTGCGGCGCATACGGCGGTGGACGCCTGTGAGAGCGAGGGGGACAGGGCCTATAAGATCAACGCGATAGGGGCGAGGAACCTGAGCATTGCTGCGTCGGAAACGAATGCGAAGCTGGTTCATATTTCGACGGATTATGTTTTTGACGGCAAGGGAAAAAGACCTTATACGGAATTTGATCCGACGGGACCGCAGGGGATGTACGGTCTGACCAAACTGGCGGGTGAGAATTTCGTAAAGGATTTTGCGGACAGATATTTTATCATCCGGACGGCGTGGCTTTATGGGGATGGTAAAAACTTTGTCAAAACGATGTTAAAGTTATCGGAAACACATGATAAAGTCCGCGTCGTAAGAGATCAGGTCGGTTCGCCGACAAGCGCGGACGAGCTGGCGAAAGCGATCGCATTTCTTCTGCCGACGGAAAATTACGGGCTTTTCCACGGCACCTGTGAAGGCGATTGCAGCTGGTCTGAGTTCGCGGAAGAGATCTTCCGTCTGGCCGGAAAAAAGACGGCGGTTGAAGCGATTACGACGGAAGAATACGGTGCGGCGGCGGCAAGACCCGCTTACTCGATTCTGGATAATTACATGTTCCGGCTGACATCGGACTTTGTGTTCGCGGACTGGCATGATGCGATTGAAGAATATATGAAGGGCATAAAGTAAGATGACATTTTTAGACGGTCTGATAAGAAATCCGGTATTTGTCGCGGCAGTCATGGGCTGGTTTGTAGCGCAGGTATTGAAGACAATCATTCATTTTTTGATTCATAAAGAATTTATATGGGAACGGATGGTGGGAAGCGGAGGCATGCCCAGTTCTCATTCCGCCACCGTATGCGCGCTGGCGACGGCGACAGGAATCCGCTATGGCAGCGCGGGCTTTGAGTTTGCCGTTGCCATTATCGTTGCAATCATCGTTATGCACGACGCAATGGGCGTCCGGCGGGAAACCGGCATTCAGGCACAGGTTCTCAACGAGATGATCGCGCTGTTTCGCGAGATGGGGACAAAGATGTCGGTGGAGGATAAACTGAAGGAATTTGTGGGGCATACGCCGCTGCAGGTCTGGATGGGCGCACTGTTAGGCATTTTGACAGGATTTATTACCTGCCAGCTCATGATTGCCGGCTATCATATTTTTTAAAAAGGCAACGGGCGAAGCGCTCCTGCATCGAAGAAACTACCATTTCTTTCGGTATTCAAGCGGCGTCATGCCTTCCGCCCTCTTAAAAACCTTAATGAAATATCCGGCGTCCTGAAAACCGCATTTCAGCGCGATGGCTTCGACAGAAGCATCGGAAAAACGAAGCATGGATTTGGCATGGGAAATGCGCCGGGAGGTTAGTTCGTTTCCGATGGTTGTGCCGTATATTTTTTTATATTCTCTGGAGAGATGAAATTTGCTGATGAAGAATCTGGAAGATAACTCTTCCAGATTTATTTTTTCGGCATATTTCTCATCCAGATAATCGTGAATCTGCTTTAGTTTTTCAGGAATCGAGGAAGCTTCTCCGCTTTCCGGCAGATTTTCCCCGAAACACAGGGTAATCAGATCGGTAAGGCCGCGGTTGGCATACAGTTCCATCAGAGAATGTTTCATGGAATGAATCTGATATAAATGATGCAGAATATCTGTAAAGGCCATCGTATCCTGGGGACGAAACAGAAAAGGACAGGACTGTTTCAGATAACTTGCGTAGAAAAAGGGCGCTTCTTTTCCGTAAAAATGTACCCACATCAGAGACCATGGGTCCGTGGCGCTGCTCTCGTGAGAATAGGATTTCGTACAATCCAGCCACACGCAGTCGCCGGCTGTAATATTAAAACGGCAGCCGTCATAAGAGACATATCCGCTGCCCTTGAGCACAATGAAAATGAGATAGGAGCTCAGATTCTGCCTTTGGCTGATATGAGGCTCCAGACTCTGCAGCGTTCCGACTTCCTGGACATAAAGATAATGTTCCCTCGCATAAGAAGAAGGCGTTGCAATAATACGGTTAGAAGAAGATTTTGCCATTTTTCCCCAATATCCTTTCAGCAATATTTTACTATTATGCGGCAATATTTTAGATTGATACTTGTATTATACAATAGTATACTCCCATAGGAAAGAGCAAAATGTTACACCAAGCCATGCAGAAATTTCGATATGAACGTCGCGTATGTGCTTGCAAATAAAGCGACGTTCATATCGAAATTTCTATAGGGCGCAGCCCTCATTCACCATTTGGAATCAATAGCTTTATCATTGATTCCAAATGGTGAATGTCATGGCGTTTCAGGAGTGTTCACGGCGCTCCTGAGCAATCATGGAACACTCATGGCACAGGCCGGCGTCAAGCCGTACAGAAATTTTAGTCAATCAAAGAAAAAGGAGTAATAAAATGAAGAAAATAGCACTGATCACAGGAATCACAGGCCAGGACGGTTCATATCTGGCAGAATTTTTACTGGAAAAGGGATATGAGGTGCACGGCCTTATCCGCCGGCACAGCATTGCGAATACATCGAGAATCGATCATATTATCAAATCCGACTATAATAAGGTTAAATTTTTCCTGCATTTTGCAGACATGACGGATTCCAGCAATCTGATGCGACTGATTGCGGAAATCAGGCCGACGGAAGTATATAATCTGGCGGCGCAGTCACATGTGGGCGTTTCTTTTGAAGTGCCGGAATATACGGCTGAGGCGACCGGAGTCAGCACTTTGAAACTGCTTGAGGCGATTCGCGTCAACGGCGGTAACTGCAGATATTATCAGGCATCCACATCGGAACTGTTCGGCGGTATTCCGGAGACGGCGCCGCAGAGCGAGACAACGCCTTTTTACCCGAAGAGCCCGTATGGAGCGGCGAAGTTGTATTCCTACTGGATTACGGTCAATTACAGGGAATCTTATAATATGTTTACCTGCAACGGTATTCTGTTCAACCATGAGTCGCCGAGAAGAGGCGAAAATTTCGTTACGAGAAAGATCACGCTGGCGGTTGCGGATATCGTTGCGGGCAAACGGGAAAAACTTTCACTCGGCAATATGAATGCAAAGCGCGACTGGGGATTTGCGGGCGATTATATCGAAGGCATGTGGCTGATGTTACAGCAGGACAAGCCGGGCGACTATGTTCTTGCGACCAACGAAACGCATACGGTGAGAGAGTTTGTAGAGGCGGCCTTTGCGGAGCTGGATATCAAGATCAGATGGGAAGGCACCGGCGTGAATGAAAAGGGATATGACGCGGAGAGCGGAAAGCTGTTAGTGGATGTGAATCCGGAATTTTACCGGCCGGCGGAAGTAGAATTTCTCTGGGGAAATTGTGAAAAGGCGGAGAGAGAACTGGGCTGGAAGCGGAAAGTTGATTTCAAAGGGCTTGTTTCCATGATGATGGAGGCTGATTTAAAGGAAATTGCAGGAATGAGCTGTAAAGAATACCGGAGTAAGAAACAGAAAAAGAACGAAAAATAAATCCGCGGCTGAGTATGGGGATTGATGTAAGAATTATCTGGGAAAGGCATGGTTATTTATGCTGTCAGTTATTTTAATATGGCTTTATATGATAATCACGGCTTTTTTGCTTGGATATGGGATTCTGACGGGGCTTTCCTTATCCGGGAAATACCGGGTGAAACGGTGGGATGCCTGTGTGTTCTGCGGTTTGGCGGGAGCGACCGTATATGCGCAGTTTTTCAGCATTTTTGTGCCGGTCGGACTTCTGGCAAATCTGATTCTGGTGGGAATCTGCGCGGCAGTTCTGTTTTTCTGCCGGAAAGGCCTGCGAAAAGATCTCGGGAGAATTGGCGAAAAATGGCGGGAATTGGCGGCAGAAGGAGGAAGCCCTTTGCGGAAAGCGGTTTTCCTGTTCCTGCCTGTGATTCTGCTGTTTCTGCTGTATGCCTATGGCACATCCAGAGGGATTCTGCATTATGATACGGCGCTGTACCATGCGCAGAGTATCCGCTGGATAGAAGAATACGGCGTCGTATTGGGACTTGGAAATCTGCATTGCAGGCTTGCTTATAACAGCGCGTCTTTTGCGCTGTCCGCGTTATACAGCATGGCGTTTCTGGGCGGGCAGTCTTACCACTGTGCGGCAGGGCTTCTGGCGTACATTCTGGCGTGTGTCTGTCTGGAAGCGGCAGGAATCTTCAGGAGAAAAAAAATACGGCCTTCCGATTTTGCGCGGGTGGCCTGCATTTATTATCTGCTTGTGATTTTTGATGAAATGATTTCGCCGGCGTCGGATTATTTCATGGTGCTGACAGCTTTTTATCTGGTCATCCGGTGGATGGATTTGATGGAGGAGAGGGAAACGGAAGTTTTTCCGTATGCGATGCTGTGCGTGCTCGGCGTATTCTTGCTGACGATTAAACTTTCCGCGGCGCTGATTGTTTTGCTCGTATGCGCGCCGGCGCTGAAGCTGCTGCGTGAAAAGCGGTGGAAGGATATTGCCGTATATACGGGGCTTGGTTTGATAACGGCGGCGCCTTATCTGATACGGAACGTACTGCTTTCCGGCTGGCTTGTCTATCCGTTTACGGGGATTGATCTGTTTTCTGTGGACTGGAAAATTCCGGAGGGTATTGCGGCATACGATGCCAGGGAAATACAGGTGTGGGGCAGGGGATACAGCGATGTGACCAGATTTGACATGCCGGTGTGGGAATGGCTTCCTTCCTGGTTTCGCGGACTCGGCGGCACGGACAGGGTTTTTGTTGCGGCGGCGCTGCTGTCGGCCGTCATCTTCCTGATACGGCTGTTCTTATGGTGTGTGCGGAAGGAGAAATCGGGAAAAGGGGATAAAGCCGGGCGGCTTTTTCTTGAGGGAGTTGTCTCGCTCTGTTTCCTTTTCTGGCTCTTTACCTCGCCCCTGATTCGTTACGGATGCGTTTATGTTTATCTCGTGACGGCCGTTGTATGGGGAGATGTGTGTACGGAATTTTTTGCAAAGAGCGCGGAGGCAGCAGGCAGCGTCGGAAAATCCGGCCGAAAGAAAACGAATGATACGGGCATCGGACGGCCGGAAAAGGGGTACCGGCAACGGATGGAAAAAGCCTGTATGCTGATGATCGGCCTGTTTCTTTTGTATAAGGCAGCGGCCTTCGGGAGGGAGACGGCAGCGGCTTATGTGGATGATTACTGGCTGTACCAGAAGGATTATGATCAATATGAAACGGAAAGCTATGAGATAGACGGCATACGTTTTTATTGTCCGGTCGAGGGAGACCGGGTGGGATATGAAAGTTTTCCGTCGTCGCCGGTTAAGGCGCAGATGAAGCTGCGGGGAGCCGGTATAGAGGACGGTTTTCGATATGCGGGACAATAATATGAGGAATACGACAGGAAAGAAGGAAAAGAGAATGGAAAAGACGGATAAAATTTATGTGGCAGGACACAGAGGGCTGGTCGGGAGCGCGATCGTCAGAAATCTGCGGGAAAAGGGATATGAAAATGTGATCGGCCGGACGCATAAAGAGCTGGATTTAACAAACCAGGCTCAGGTAAGGGCTTTTTTTGAGACGGAAAAGCCGGATGTGGTTGTGCTCGCCGCGGCGAAGGTGGGAGGCATCAACGCCAATAATACGGTTCCCGCTGATTTTGCCTATGAAAATATGCAGATTCAGTGCAACGTGATCAAAAGCAGCCATGATTTTCATGTGAAAAAGCTGTTGTTTCTCGGAAGCACCTGTATTTATCCTAAAATGGCGCCCCAGCCGATACCGGAAGATGCGCTTTTAACCGGGCCGCTGGAGGAAACCAACGAGGCCTACGCGATTGCCAAGATTGCGGGGCTTGAAATGTGTAAGTTTTTTAAGAGACAATATGGGGATGACTTTATCAGCTGTATGCCTACCAATCTTTATGGGGCGTACGATAATTATGATTTGGAGGGATCCCATGTGATGCCTGCCATGATCCGCAAGTTCCATGAAGCGAAAGCGAACCATGAAAAAACGGTGGAACTGTGGGGGACCGGAACGCCTTTGCGGGAATTTCTGTATGTGGACGATATGGCGGACGCCTGTGTTTTTCTTCTGGAAAATTACAGCGGAGAAAGCCATGTGAATATCGGAACCGGAAAGGAAGTCACGATTAAAGAATTGGCGGAACTGGTGCAAAAGACCGTCGGTTATGAGGGCGAAATTGTATGGAATGCGGACATGCCTGACGGAACGCCGCGCAAACTGACGGATGTTTCAAGACTGCACGGGCTGGGATGGACACACAAAGTTGAGCTGGAAGAAGGCGTGCGGCTGGCATACGACTGGTTTAGAGAGAATGTTGAGAGCGCGAGGCTTTAAAATAAAATGAAAATTTTCTGAGACGACAGAAGATGACGCCAGAGGAAAAAAGCAGTCATTTTCGGAAAAAGGGGAAAAAGCAGTCATTTTCGGAAAAATTGGAGGATTAGGATGAAAACATATGGTGTAATTCTGGCGGGGGGAGGCGGAACCCGCTTCTGGCCGCTCAGCAGAAAGGAACTGCCCAAACAGCTCCTGAATCTGACGGGAAAAGATTTGATGGTGAATGAAACGATCGACAGGCTTGCGGGCAATGTCGCGAAAGAGGATATTCTGGTCGTTACGAATTGTACGCAGACGGAGCTGATGCTGGAGGCGACGGCGGGAAGGGTCAGCCCGGACCATGTTCTGTCGGAGCCGGCGGCACGGAATACGGCGGCCTGCATCGGTTATGCGGCGATGGAGATTCTGCGTAAGTACGGCGATGGTGTGATGTGCGTCCTGCCATCGGATCATTATATTAAAAAGACGGATGTCTATAAAAAAGTGGTTGCGGATGCGATCCGCACAGCCGAAGAGACGGACGCACTCGTTACGCTAGGCATTCAGCCGACTTATCCATCGACCGGTTACGGCTATATCTGCCATGAAGAAGAAAAGGCGGCGGGCGGCTTCTGGGCGGTCAGAAGCTTTGTGGAGAAGCCGAATCTGGAAAAAGCGAAGGAATACATTTTATCAGGGGAATATCTTTGGAACAGCGGCATGTTTTTCTGGAAAGCCTCCGTGATCATGCGCTATTTCGAGGAGCTTTTACCGGAAGTATATGCCTGCCTGCAAAAGATCGGCGGCGCAATGGGAACGGAGGAGGAAGCGAAGGTCATTCAGGAGGTCTATCCTCAGATTCCCAAGATATCCATCGACTACGGTATTATGGAACGGGCCGGGAAGGTTCTGGTGCTGGAGGGCGATTTCGGCTGGAGCGATGTGGGAAGCTGGGATGCGCTGGAAGCTTTATACGAGAAAGACGAATATGGCAACATTACTTATGGGGAACAGGTTCATATTGATACTCATGACTGCATTATTTACGCCAAAAATAAGCTGGTGACAACGATCGGACTTGACAATGTGATTGTCGTGGAGACGGAGGATGCCGTGTTGGTCTGCGATAAAAACCGGGCGCAGGAAGTGAAAAAAATCGTGGAGGCTTTACAGGATTGCAATAAGCCCCAGTATTTATAGGCGGAAAATCCGGGGAGAAAGGGAAAATATGCGGAATGAAATCGACCATTATGTACAGGGCCTGAGGGAGGCGTTTTTGGCGAGGAAGATGCGGCCGAAATTTCATTTTTCCTCTCCGGCGGGGTGGATGAACGACCCTCATGCACCGGTCTGGTATCATGGAGAATATCATCTGTTCTTTAATTATTATCCTTATGATATCGAAGGCGTGCGTCCCAAGTGCTGGGGGCATGCGGTGACAAAAGATTTTACCTCATACAGACTGCTTCCTACGGCGATAGCGCCGGATACGGAACACGACAGGGACGGATGTGCTTCCGGGTGCGCGGTGGTGCATGAGGACAAACTTTGGCTGATTTATACGGGGAGAAATTATTATCGGCGTCCACGGGAAGTACAATGTGCCGCCTGGAGCGAAGACGGGATTCATTTTACCAAAGCAGAAAGGAATCCGATCGTATTGCCGTCAGACTGTGCGGAAACGGATTTTCGGGACCCGTGGGTATACCGGGAGAACGGGCGCTGGCAGATGTTATTGGGCGGAAAGCGGGGCGGCGGCCCCTGCATTTACAGATATGAATCGGCAGACCTCACGGACTGGTCATATGGCGCTATATTCTCGCAGGGGAAAGAAGGGCAGGGTATCATGTGGGAATGCCCGTCTCTTCTTTCCACAGAAGAAAAAGCGGTTCTTCTGACGTCGCCGGAATTTATGGACGGTGTAAGGCAGAAATCTCTTTATTTTCTGGGAAGAGAAAAAGCAGGCTGTTTTTATCAGGAGGAAAAAGCAGAGATTGATTATGGCTGTGACTATTATGCCGCACAGTTCTTTTCCTCTCCGGAAGGCGTTATAATGGTAAACGCCTGGATGAACAAATGGGAGAATGAACACAAAACACAAAAAGAAGGCTGGATCGGAACCATGACGACGCCCCGGACCTTTACCTTCGGGCAGGACGGGAAGATAAAAGGCTCGTATATCAGTTCTCTTGAAAAACTGAGAAAGAATGAGATCCGGCTGCAGAATATTGAACCGGAAGCCGGCAGCAGATATTCTTTTGCAGAGGAAAAAAACAGCTTTTGGGTAGAAATGGATTTGGCGTGGGAAGCGCTGCAGGGTAATTGTTTTGAAATCGGGCTTCTGACAGACAGGACAGGCAGCGGCGGGTTGACGATTTGCTTTGAAAAAGACAAGAACAGGCTCGTTGTTGAAAATCATACGGTGAATCATGAAGGAAAACGCCGTATTCTGCCTGTGGAGCCGGATTTTTGGAGTCGTCCCGCCAAGATGGAGATTCTTGTCGATGTGAGCTGTGTGGAAATTCTGATAGCGGAAGAAATTTTTATTACAAATTGTGTATATCCGGTTTCGGACGACAGCAGGTTTCACTATTGCAGGAGCGACGGGAAAATGCGGATTTCCCAAATTACGCTATATGATATGGATCCGGCAGAATTTCAATTTGACATGCTTCCCATGTCTGCTGAGAATACCTTCATCGGATAGAGGATGCACGCCCAGATCCGATTGGAAACCGTAAAAAGAAAAATTGTAAAAAGGAAAAGCGAAAAAAGAAAAAACATTAAAGAAAGACAATAAAGAGAAAGACAATAAAAAAACCGGGGAAACAGCGGCCGCACATTGCCGCAGCTTCCCCGGTTCGTTGTTTTCCGCCGCATTTCTTCAGCTCAGAATCAATTCCGTATATTCTTTCAGTTCCGGGATATTCTTTTCCGTAATGATGGGAACCTCATCCAGCGAGGCGACCTTTGTCATCGTTATGATTCCATACTTACTCGAATCAAGAAGAAAATAAGACTGCTGTGCATTTGCTATGGCAATGCGCTTAATCTGCTTTTCGTTGCCGTCATGATTGGTGATGCCGGCTTTTATGCTGAATCCGTTGGCGCCGAGGAAGGCTTTGTTGAAATAGAGCTCTTTTAAAGAGGATTCCGTCATGTGTCCGATGCAGGAGTTGGTGGATGTTTTGATACTGCCGCCCAGCATGATGCAGGGAATTCCTTCCGAACATAACTGATTGATATGGTAAAGACCATTGGTCACAACGGTAATGTCCATACCTTTCAGATAAGGAATCATGGGAAGGGTGGTACTGGACGGATCCAGAAAAATGACATCTTTGCTGTTTACGAAGGAAGCCGCCTTTTTGGCAATGGCTTCTTTTGCTTCTTTGTTCAGATTTAATTTGGCAGAAATCTTCAGTTCGATATTGTCCTTAATGATTTGCACGCCGCCGCCGTGAAGATGCGATATTTTCTTTTCATTTTCCAGTTCTTTTAAATCCCTGCGCAGAGTGGATAAAGAAATGCCTAATGTATCCAGCAGATAATCGGTGTATAGAATTTCTCCCGATTGCAGTAAATTCAAGATTTTTTGTTTGCGCATTGCAGGTATCATTTGCAGGACCTCCTGATGATTAGTAGATTGAAAAGTTATGCCGATGTACTGATTTTTCAATTTGTGCCCGCGGCCCAAATTCGCAGGCTATGGAAAAGGCATCGAAGATGCTTTACAGCTTATGAATATTTCATTGTTTTCAGTATAACTCAAAAACGATTATCAGAAAAGAAAAAATTGCAAAAAATCATTTATGTTCAAAAAGTATTCAAAAAAGATTCATAAAATGATTAAAATAAGTTGACTATATGAACATATTATGATAATATGTGAATAAGTTAAGAGGAGGCGGCAGAATGAAGAAGATCGGACTGATTCATACGACACCGGCAACGGTGGCATCTTTGACGGATTTGGTAAAAGAATTGATAGAAGGCGCGGAAGTTGTCAATATACTGGATGATTCCATTCTGCCGGATATGAAAGCGGGCGGGCATGAAGAAGCGGTAAGAAACAGGTGGCTCAGCTATGCCCGTATACTCGAGGAACGCGGCGTGGCGGCGGTACTGAGCGCCTGCTCGACGGTGGGGGCGATTGCCGAGGAGGCTGACAGGATTTTGCAGATACCCGTTTACCGCATCGACGAAGCGATGATTGACGAGGCGATTCGGACGGGAACGAAAATCAGCGTGCTCGCCACGCTGTCATCCACCTTAACACCTACGGTAGATCTGCTGAAACGGAAGGGCGGAGAGAAGCTTGAAATACGTGTTCATCTGGTAGAAGGGGCTTATGATCTTCTGATGGCCGGAAACCGTAAAGAACATGACCGCCTTATCAGGGAGGCTGTCGGGCAGGAGGTCGGTCTTTCACAGGTCATTCTTCTGGCGCAGGCATCCATGGCCGGCGCACTGGAAGGCGCGGATGCTTTTGACAATGTCAGGATACTGACAAGCCCCCGTTTGGGAATTGAAAAGCTGAAGAACGATCTGGCCTGTGCGGAGACGTGACAGAAAGGGGAATGGGTATGAATTGTGTCATTGGGATTGATACGGGAACCACGCATCTGAAAGCAGCCCTGATCAGCGCTGACGGGTGTATACAATATTTGGAAAAAATCAATACCCCCCTTCATGTCCGTGGCGGTCAAAGCTGGTATGACCCACAACAGATATATGAAACGGTGAAAGGGCAGATACGGCAACTGGCCGCCAGGGCGAAAGACAGAAAAGATTTGAACATATGCGGCATCTGCCTGACCGGAATGGCGGAGGCGGGACTGGTATTGAACCGACATACCGGATGCGGGCTGACGGAAATTTTACCGTGGTTCGATAAAAGACCGGAGGAATTGTCGAAGCGGCCGGAAGAAGATTTGATTAGGAGGCAGTATCGGAAGACAGGACTTTATAACAGCTATAAATACGGAATCTATAAATATATATGGCTTATGGAAAACAGAAAACTGGATAAAGCCTCCTCCATCTGGCTGTCCCTCAGCGATTATATCGCTTTCAGGCTGACCGGGAAATATGTTACGACCGCGGGGTTTGCGGTGAGAATCTATGCCTATGACATGATTCGCGGCAGTTGGGACAGAGAATTGTTGGAAAGATACGGGCTGAAGGAAGAAAATTTTCCCTCTGTGGTAAAAGAAGGAGAAGCAATCGGCCCATGTGTGGATAAAGAGCTTTGCGGGATTCTGAACGGACGGCCGGAAGCGGCCATCGGCGGGCATGACCATATATGCGCTTTGTACGCGATCGCAGGAGAAGACTGTACGCGAATCGTTGACAGCTGCGGAACGGCGGAGACATATCTGGGTCTGGTTGATAAAGCGCCTCTGACAGATGCTGATTATGACCGCGGACTTGTGCTCGGACCTTATCCGGGCGGAACAAAGTGGTTCTTTATGGGAAACATTCCTTCATCAGGACAGTCGGTGGAATGGTTCAGGAAGCGCCGGCACGATGACAGGCCGCAGGAGCCGTTTCTGAGCTATGAAGAAATGGAGGATTTGCTGAAAGAAATCGGAGATAAACCGACGGGATTGTTTTACTTTCCGTTTCTGAGCGGGGTTGGAACGCCCGTATACAGAGGGGATATCCGGGAACAGCTTCATTGGAATATGAAAGATGTATCTGTGGGAGTCAGCCTGAAAGCATTGATTGAAGGCATTCAGTATCAGGGAACCTGGATTATGGAATGCGCCAGAAGCCGCCTGGCAGAAGACGAAATGCAGCTATGGTGTGTGGGAGGCGCGGCAAAGAGCGGTGAATGGATGAAAATAAAGGCTGATATCCTCGGGATTCCGGTTTATGTGCCGGGTGTGGAGGAAGCTGCGCTTATCGGCGCGGCGGCGGTCTTTTTTTACCAAAAGAAAGAGACGGCCCTGTGGGCCGGAACGCCGGTGGAGAGCGGAAAGGATGTCAAAATCTATCTGCCGGAGAGCGGAAAACAGAAAATCTATCGCACGCTGGCGGAAGAATACAGGAGCAGGGCAAAGCAGATATGCGGCGTATGATAAAGAACCGGTAATCATGCGGCGGGTTCTGGTATAGAACGGAAGGGCGGTGCAACATGGGAAAACAAAGCGCGGAAGAGAAAGATCGTATGGAAGGATGTACGGCGGTGACAGGGTGTATAGCGGACGACTTTACGGGTGCATCGGATGCCGCGTCCTTTTTAAAAGCGGCCGGCTTCGGGCCGATTCTTTTTAACGGCGTTCCGGAAGAGGCAGGCGGGGACGTACCCGAAGCCGATGCCTTTGTAATTGCTCTGAAAACGAGAACCATGCCAAAAAACGAGGCGGAAGAGCAGGTTCTGGCAGCGGCGGAGTGGCTCAGTGACCGGGGCGTAAGCCGGATTTATTTTAAATACTGCTCCACATTTGACTCCACGCCCGCAGGAAATATCGGGCCGGCCGCGGATGCGCTCATGAAATTCTGCGGCGTGCCCTATACCATATTGTGTCCGGCCCTGCCGGTGAACGGGCGTCAGGTGATTTCGGGCCATATTTATGTGGACGGAAAACCGCTGCATGAAAGTTCTATGAAAGATCATCCCCTGACACCCATGTGGGATTCCTGGATTCCGTCATTGATGAAGGGGCAGAGCGCCTTTCCGTGCCATGTTCTGCCGAGGGAAAGCATGAAAGATGCGGCAAAGCTGGCCAGGCAGATTGACGGATGGAAAGAAGAAAGTCCCTTTTTTTATCTGATACCGGATTATGAAAACGAAGATGACGGCAGGAGGATAGCGGAAGTCTTTGGAGAAGCAAAACTGTTGACGGGCGGGTCCGGGCTTTTGGCGCATATGACGCCGGGAAGTCAGAGATTTAACGGGAGTATACGGACCGAAGGTGTGAAAGGAAAAACGTTGTTTTTATCGGGAAGCTGTTCCAAAATGACCCTGAAACAGGTGGAGGAATATAAAAGAGCCGGTGGGAAAGTGGTTGATATTCTGCCGGAGGATCTTTTTGCAGGAAGAACAACGGAACAGGATTACATAAAAGCGCTGGAGCTTAATACGGAAGACCGATGTATGTTTTGCAGTTCCGCCGCGCCGGAGGACGTCAGAAAGGCTCAGAAGATGGGGAAAGAAGAGGTGGCGGGCCGGCTGGAAGCGTTGTTTGCCGCATTGGCTTCCCGCGCAGCCGGGATGGGATATCAAAAGATAATTACGGCCGGGGGCGAAACATCGGGGGCGGTCATCAGGGGACTTGGATTTTCGGCTTTCCGAATCGGAGAATCCGCCGCACCGGGCGTTCCGATACTCATTCCCACAGTAAGGTCTGATCTGAGGCTGGTTTTGAAATCGGGGAACTTCGGTGCGGAAGACTTTTTTGAAAAAGCGGAGGAGATGTGCAGTAATGGACAAGGCTGATATGACAGATGTTAAAAAAGAATTAAATCAGTTGTTCGACAGGGCATTATGGGCTGCGCTTTCCCTTTTCGAACGGAATAAGGTGTCAGGTTCTTCGGGCAATTTCAGTTTTCGATTCGGGGAACGCATTTATATTACGGCCGGGGGAACCTGTTTCGGAACGTTGAAAAAAGAAGATTTCGCAGTACTGGATGAGAAGTTCCGGCATATAAGCGGGCCGAAGCCCAGCAAGGAATGGCCGCTGCACTGTATGCTGTATCAGAAACACGGGGACGTCGGAGCGGTTCTGCATACGCACAGTTTTTACAGCGCACTCTGGTCCTGTCTGGAAACGGAATCCGCCGGGAGCTGTATTCCCGCGTATACGCCGTATTTGAAGATGAAACTGGGCAATGTTGTGAGAGTACCGTACGCATTGCCGGGCAGTCAGGATTTGTTTCGGAACTTTGAACAATCTCTGACGAACGCAAAGGGATACCTGCTTGCCAATCACGGGCCTGTTGTAGGGGCGGCGGACGTGGAAGAAGCGTTTTACGCACTGGAGGAATTTGAGGAAAGCGCAAAAACGGCGTGGTTTTTGGAGGGAAACGCTGCAAATGCGAAAAAGATAAAGGAGATGGATTAGGAATGGTACAGGAATATTATGAGAAGTATACGGAAGAATTAAACGAGGCGCTGAAAGGACTGGATAAAGCGGAGATTCAGAAGTTATGGGAAAAAATGGAGGAAATCCGTTTATCCGGAGGAAAGATTTTTGTGCTTGGAAACGGAGGAAGCGCGGCGGCGGCCAGCCACTGGATCTGCGATTTTTCCAAAGGAATCAATACGGATAGCTCCAGACGGCTGAAAATATACAGTCTGGCAGATAATCTGTCCGTTGCTACGGCGCTTGGAAATGATTTTTCCTATGACGAGATATTCAGCGAGCAGCTTAAAAATGTCCTGACGAAGGAAGATCTGGTAATATCGCTGTCGGTGTCCGGCAGTTCATCCAATCTGGTGAATGCGCATTTGTATGCGAAGGAAAAGGGTGCGTTCACGGCGGCAATCATCGGGGATTATCACGGGAAACTGGAACAGGTTTCTGATCTGGTGATCGCGGTGCCGTCCAGGAATTATGGAATTGTGGAAGATATCCATATGACAATAGATCATGTGGTGTCTCAATATATGCGCATATGTAACGAAAAGAAAGAAGCGGAGGGGGGTTATAAATGAGACTGGAGGAAATTTTAAAGAATACCAGAAAGGAAGGGTATGCGGCAGGCTCTTTTTCACCACGGTATGTACCGATGATACAGCCGATTTTAAAGGCAGCCGAGAGCTGTCATTCGCCGGCAATCGTCCAGATATCACAAAAGGAGATGAACCGGTACGGCATTCGTGCAAAAGAATTTGCGGATGAGTTTTTCAGACAGAGAAAAGAACTCGGCATTACCGTGCCGACGACGCTCCATTTAGATCATACGAAAGATTTCGAGGTGATACGGGAAGCGATCGAAGCCGGTTTTGAATCCGTGATGATCGATGCGTCCGAATACATATTCGATGAAAACGTGGAGATTACAAGAAAAGTGGTGGAATATGCCCATGCAGGAAATGTAAGTGTGGAGGCGGAACTCGGGAAAATCGGAACCACCGATATGATTGAAACAGATACGGATGAAGAACTGTATACCGATCCCGGGCAGGCGCAGGAATTTGTCCGGCTGACGGGAGTGGATGCGCTGGCGGTATCCGTTGGGACGGCGCACGGTGTCTATACGGTAAAGCAGCCGTGTGTGCAGTTTGACATCATAAAAGCGATTCGCAGCCTGACCCCGGTATATTTAGTGCTTCATGGCGGCTCGGGAGTGCCAAGCCATATGGTAGAAGCTTCATACGCAATGGAAGGAGGCGGTATCAGCAAAGTAAACATAGCAACCGATCTGGAACTGGCGTTTTTGGAGAGCCTCGGAAGGAAAGAGCGCGGAGATAATCAGTGGAGTATGGCATTATCTTCGGATGAACTGGCTGTGGGCCGGGAAGCCGTCCGAAAACTGGTGGAGGAAAAAATTACACATTATCTGCATAGTGACGGAAAGGCGTGGTAATTGTTATGGTAGGGGCAATCGACATAGGAGGGACAAAAACCATTGCAGGACTTGCGAATCAGGACGGGAAGATTCTGGATCAGATAAAATTCGACAGCTGTACGGAAAACTGGGAAGCACATTTTGAGCGGTGCGCGCAGGCTCTTCTGGAACTGTGCGGCAGGCATCAGACAGACGCTTCCGGCCTGAAAGGGATTGGGATAAGCCTTCCGGCCATGACGGACAGTGAAAACGGCATATTGGTTTATGCACCTTTTTCAGGATGGAGAGATATTCCCGCAGCCCGGTGGTTTGCCCGCAGGCTGAATCAGCCGGCCGTTTACGTGGAGAATGATGTTAATGCCTGTGCGCTTGGAGAATTGAAATTCGGTCACGGAAGAACCTGTAAGGATTTCATATGGATAACGGTAAGCACGGGTATCGGCGGCGCCATTGTAGCGGATTCCCGGCTGGTCACAGGGGGACATCATCTGGCGGGAGAGTTTGGGCACCTGAAAGTGGAGCGCATGCGTCCGAGACGCTGTCCGTGCGGGCAGGAAGGCTGTCTGGAAGCACATGCTTCGGGAACGGCCATCGGAAAATCATTTCAGGAATATCTGCGGACCTGCCCGGAAGCGGAACGGTTATTGAATCGGCACAACTATCCGGCTGACGCATACGGCTGCCGTATGCTGGCGGCAGAAGGGGAAGCGGGCGCTGCGGAAATCTACCGGAAGGCCGGAGAATATCTGGGAATTGCGATCGCGCAGGCAGTCAATCTGCTCAATCCCGGGGCGGTCATTTTTGGGGGAGGAGTGAGCGCTTCCATGGAATTGCTTGAGCCGGAAATACGGAGAGTGCTTGCATCAGAAGCGGTCCGTTCGGCCGGAGAGACGGCTCTTATGTATACGGCGCTCGGATATGAGGCGGCGCTTGTGGGAGCGGCAGCGTTAGTACCATAAAACGATAAAAGGATAAAAAGGAGAAGAGTATGAGGAAAAAAGTGAAAAAGAACATGAAAAAAACATTGGCATGTATCATGGCCGCATTGACACTTGCGGGATGTCTTGCCGGATGCGGCGGGAATGCGCCGGCAGAGAGCACGGAGAGTACAGAAAGCACACCGGCTGCGGACAGCGCGCAGAGTACGGAAAACACGGAAACCCCCGTTGAAGATACGGTAGCAGCCGAAGGGGAAAATCAGGAAGCATCTGCGGATACGCAGGAAGAAATTACATTTACCTGGATGATTAATAAGGTAGAAATCAAAAATGAGCTGGAAGAAGTGGCACAGGCGTACATGGACAGCCATGAAAATATTACAATCATTACGGAAGTTGCCGGCGGCAGCGTGGAGCCTTACGGAACACGTCTGAAGGCGAAACTGGGTTCTAATGATATGCCGGCGCTGTTCGTCACAGAAGGTCCTTCCGACTACGAAATGTTTGATGAATATCTGGTGGATCTGTCCGATACAAAGCTGGCGGGAATGGCGGATGACAGTCTTCTGGCGGTATCCACGATGAACGGCGAAGTGAAGGCGCTTCCCATGGCGATTGAAGGCTTTGGCATCATCTACAACAAGACGATCTTTGAGCAGGCGGGCATTAATCCGGATGAAATCACGTCTATGGAAGCCCTGAGAGAAGCGGCGCAGCTTTTGGACAGCAAAAAGGACGAGCTTGGGCTGGAAGCGGTATTCTGTCTGCCGGGCAAGGAAACATGGGTAATCGGTTCCCATATGGGCTCTGCTTTCTTAAACGGTGAATTTGAACAGCCTGCAGACGCGTGGAATTCACCCGTACTGGAATGGGAAAATCAGGCTGCGTACAAAGACTTTATCGATTTGCAGGTGGAATACGGAATCGTTCCCCAGGGAGAGACAAAGAATGTAGTCAACCTGACATATTCGGACCAGATTGAAAAGGGATTTGCTTTAGGCAGAGTTGCTATGGTACACAACGGAAACTGGGTATCACAGATTATCAAAGGAATTTCTCCTGAAATGATTGAAAACGATGAAATCGGATTTCTTCCGACACCGATTCCCGGTTACAGAGAAGACTGCGTGCGCGTGATCGGAACGCCTTACATCTCTTTAAATGCCAAACTGGATGAATCCGTGCAGAAAGCGGCTATGGACTTCCTTGAATGGCTTTATACTTCGGAAGAAGGAAAAGATCTGGTTGTAAACAAATTAAATATGATTCCGCCTTACGAAGGATTTGAAGGGTATGCAATCGAAGATCCTTTAGGGGCCGACCTGTTAGAGTATATTGCGGCAGGCAGGACGCTTCCGTCGCTGCAGAACAATTGTCCGAGCGGATTCAAGAATTTTATGGGTGAAAAGGTTCAGGAATATCTGACAGGAAAAGACTGGGATGCCTGTGTGGCAGAAATGATTGATAAATGGGCGGAACTTGCGTCTTCGAATTAAAGATATGGCTTTGTGAGTCATAAAAACGGGTTACGGGAACGAAAATGTCAAAACAAGTGGAAAGAACAGGATACAGGAGGTGTGATGATGGGAAAAAAGCGGGTCAGAAATTTTCTGGCAGACGTAGTTTTTATAGGACCGGTATTGCTTGCCTTTACCATGATTGTGCTGGTTCCGCTTATGAAGGGTATCTTTTTGAGCTTCACGGATTGGAACGGAATGACATATCAGTCTTTTGTGGGATTTAAAAACTTTAAGAATGCCCTGACGGACCAGTCTTTCGGACGCGCGTTTCTCTTCACCTTTAAATTTGCGGCGATGGCGGTGATTCTGATCAACGTAACAGGATTTAGTCTGGCGCTTTTGGTGACAAGGAATATCAGATGCAGCACTTTTATGCGGGCGGTGTTTTATATGCCCAACCTGATCGGCGGCCTGACGCTGGGATTTGTCTGGAACTTCATCTTTGTAGAAATCTTTCCGGCAGCAGGAGAGAAACTGGGCATATCTTTTTTAAACGGATGGCTGGCGGATGCAAAAACAGGGCTGTGGGGGCTTGTAATTCTCACCACATGGCAGATGTCCGGGTATATGATGATCATTTATATTGCCGCCCTGCAGAATATTTCCGCGGATATCATTGAGAGCGCAAGAATAGACGGAGCGGGATTCGGTATGCTGCTCAGAAAGATTATGATTCCCATGGTCATGCCTTCCTTTACCGTAAGTATCTTCCTGACACTGTCCAACACATTTAAGCTGTATGACCAGAACCTGGCGTTGACGGGCGGCGGACCGGGAGATTCTACTACCATGATTTCCATGAACATATACAATACGGCGTACCGTTATAACCAGAATGCGCTGGGGCAGGCAAAGGCGATTATATTCCTTCTGGTCGTCCTTACCATAACGCTGACACAGGTTTACTTCAGTAAGAAAAAGGAGGAACAGCTGGGATGAGCAGGAAGAGAATCAATACGGCATTATTAACAATATTGGGACTGCTGCTTGCGGCATTGTTCCTGTCACCGTTCTACATTATTATCATCAATGCGTTTAAGACGCAGAAAGACTTTTTTACGGACATACTGGCTCTCCCGAAGTATTTGTATCCGGATAATTTCAAGCAGGCGGTTCACGATACCAAATATTTTAAAACCATCGGAAATACCGTGTTTATCACGTCGGGAAGCCTTGTGCTGATTATTATAACCGCTTCTATGGCGGCATGGCGTCTGACGAGGACGTTTGAGAGGAAAATCAGCAAAATGATTTATTATATGCTCGTGGCGGGAATGCTGGTTCCCTTCCAGGGAATCATGCTTCCCTTTGTAAAATGGATTGACCGGTTAGGGCTGATGAACAAGCCGGGCATGTGGTTTATTTATATGGGGTTCGGCGCCAGCATGGCGATGTTTCTGATCGGTTCCTTCGTGAGCGGGATCCCGAAGGAGATAGAAGAAGCGGGGATTATTGACGGATGCGGCATCTGGCAGCTGTTCTGGCGGGTGGTGTTCGCACTTCTCAAACCCATTCTGCTGTCGGTGGTATTCCTGGATCTGATCTGGATATGGAATGACTATCTGATGCCGTCACTGATTATTAACCAGCCCGGCAATCAGACGCTTCCGCTGATGGTATTCCAGTTTTTCGGGGGCCAGTTTAAGAAATGGAGTCTGGCGCTGGCCGGCCTGCTGTTAGTCATGGCGCCGGTGGTGGTGTTCTATATGTTCGCGCAAAAATGGGTGATTAAAGGAATCGCGGACGGAGCGGTAAAACAATAAACATAAGCCGGGTTTTTATATATATCTTTCTATGATATACTGTTTTTGAACACATTGATACAGGAACGTTCAAATTGTCTGAAAGGAGGATATATATGGCGGAAAAACATAATACCCGGGAAAAGAAAAACTGCCGGAAAAACGGAGGCAGAAAGACGGCTGGAAGGAAAACTGTTCTGCTGGCATCCGCACTGGCAGCAGGCTTATTGTCTGCGGGCGGCGCCGTCTATGCCTCGACGGACGGGGAAGTCATAAATTATATGGCAGATTTCATGAGCGGAGGCACTTATTATGACAAAACGCAAACCGATGAAAGCGGCGTGGAAAATCCGGTCGTTTCGGTAAGCAGCACGGCGGTGCCGTTAGAAGAATCCGGTTTTCCGCTTTTGCTGGAAGACGGTAGACTATATTTTACAGGAGACGGCGGAAAAACGGATATAACGGAAAAAATATCGGAAACGGAACCATATTATATTAATGTAAAAGACGATGAGGGGAATATGCACGTGTTCAACATCGGCGGCCGCGCGGAAGAGGGGCGCTACGGATATCAGGAAATGCTTTTTGACGGAGATGGTAATTTCCTGGCAGGTTCGGGGCGTACGGGAAGCGATGACGGGACGAATCCGGAATGGGCGGAAAAGGGCAGAAAAGAGATGACAGGGCGCCGGATAGGCGATGAATAACAGTTTACAAATTTTACCAGATTATGATATGCTTTTCCAAAATGTACGGCAAAGGAGAAGGATACTATGGAGAGCAATACTTTGGTAAGGCCTGAAACAGAACAGGTGATTTCCGGGTTGATGTTGGAACTTGGCATACCGGCTCACCTGAAAGGTTATCAATATCTGCGTACAGCGATCATCATGTGCGTGGAGGATATGGAACTGATCGGCAGCGTAACGAAACTGCTTTATCCCGATCTTGCGAGACAATATCTGACGACAGACCAGAAGATCGAAAGGGCAATTCGGAATGCAATCGAAGTTTCCTGGGAGCGGGGAAACGGAGAATTGTTTAAAAAGCTGTTTGGATACAGCAACGGCGTCGAGCACAGCAGACCGACGAACAGTGAGTACATTGCGTCGGTAGCGGATTATGTGCGGCTGGAACAGGGATTTGTATGACAAAAGAACGAACGGACGGCTTTTGCTGACAGCGTGCAGGGAACAGATCAGGAAGATATATCAGGAAGGGATTTTGATGCCCTTCCTTTTTTTGTGCGGATATGCTATACTGTTGACATAATTGGAGTAAAATTGCGGTGAGTGCCGCCGTATTATCATGAAAGAGCGGAGAAGATGTTATGAGTTTGCTGAGCATTATCGTTCCCTGTTATAATGAAGAGGAAAATATTGCAGATTTTTATCATGAAGTATTGAAAAACAGCGCCTTTTTTGAAGAAAAAAAGATCGAGCTGGAAATGTTATATATTGATGACGGCTCCAAAGACGGAACCGCGGCGGAGGTGAAGAAGCTGTGCGCGGAAGATAAACGGGTACATCTTCTGTCGTTTTCCAGAAATTTCGGCAAGGAAGCGGCTATTTATGCCGGGCTGAAAAAGGCAAAAGGAGATTACGCGGTGTTAATGGACGCGGATTTACAGGATCCTCCTGCGCTTTTGCCCGAAATGTATTCTTATATCGAACAGGGATACGATTCCGTTGCGACAAGAAGGGTGACCAGAAAAGGAGAACCCGTTATCCGTTCTTTTTTTGCCAGGCTTTTTTACCGGCTGATGAACAGGATTTCGAAGACCGAGATTGTGGACGGGGCCAGGGATTACCGGCTGATGACAAGACAGGTGGTGGATGCGATCCTGTCCATGACGGAGTATAACCGTTTTACGAAAGGAATTTTCGGCTGGGTAGGCTTTGAGACGAAATGGATAGAGTTTGAAAATGTGGAGCGGAAAAAGGGCGAAACCAAGTGGTCTTTCTGGAAACTGTTTCTGTATTCCCTTGACGGCATTACCGCTTTTTCCACCATGCCGTTAGCCGTTGCATCCGTTATGGGCGTGTTGTTCTGCATCGTGGCGTTTCTGTTAATTGCCGTAACGATCGTCCGCAAACTGATATTCGGAGATCCGACTTCGGGATGGCCGTCGCTCGTCTGCATTATTTCCCTGATCAGCGGCGTACAGTTGTTTTGTCTCGGCATTGTGGGGCAATACTTATCAAAGACCTATATGGAAGTAAAAAGAAGACCCGTATATCTGGTAAAAGAGGAAATCTGATGAAAAAAATGGTCAGCATCATTGTGCCGGTTTACCGCGCCGCGCCTTATATCGCGGATACGATCGAGATGGTCCGGCGGCAGACTTACCGGGACTGGGAACTGCTGTTAATCGATGACTGTTCCCCGGACAACAGCGCGGAGATTATCCGGAATATTATAAAAGAAGCGGCCGGACAGGCTGTCGATGAAAACCCTGCGCTGCGGGCGTACCCCGAAACGGCGGAACGCATCCGCCTGATACGGAAAGAAAGAAACGAAGGGGCGGCCTGCGCGCGGAATACCGGGCTGGAACTTGCTAAAGGGCGGTATATCGCATTCCTGGATGCGGACGACGTCTGGCGGCCGGAGAAGCTGGAGAAGGAGCTTGCTTTTCTCCGGAAAAAGCAGGCGGCCTTTGCTTTTACGGCTTATGAATTTGGCGATGAAAAAGCGCGGGGAACCGGCAAAATCGTGAAAGTGCCGGAACGGCTGAGCTATCAGAAAGCGTTATCCAGAACGGTGATTTTTACGTCGACGGTGCTTTTTGATACGGAGAAAATTCCGAAGGAACTGATACGGATGCCCGTAGTGGAAAGCGAAGATACGGCGACGTGGTGGAAAATTTTACGGCATGGTTATACGGCGTACGGCTTAAACGAGCCGCTCGTCATTTACAGAAGGCCGGCGAAAAGCCTGTCTTCGAATAAATTTGTGGCGATAAAGCGAATCTGGAACCTGTACCGGAAAGAAGAAAGATTGACTCTTCTGGTCAGCGCCTTCTGCTTCTGTATGTGGGCCTTCCGCGCGACGGTGCGGCGCCTGTAAAGGCCGGAGCATGCAGGCCGGATATGGGCCGGCGGCCGCCAGATTCACAAATGAGGTGTTAGGGTGAAACGGACAGAATCTTTAAAAAGACTTATTATATCGGAGTTTCCGCTGATCGGGCTTTTGGTGCAGATGGGGATATATGCTTATTACTGGATGACGGCTTATTACCCGTTTTTGCATACGCACCGGGCTTTAAGGTATTATTTTAAAGGGCATGTGCTGATGCTGCTCGTCTATCTGGTGTTGTTATATTTCTTTACGAGTACCTACGGCGGCCTGAAAATCGGGTATCTGAAACCGGTGGATGTATATTTTTCACAGTTTTTTTCCCTGTTGGGCGTCAACGTCATTTCCTATATCCAGATTTCTCTGATGGCGAACTGGCTTGTAGCCCCGGCGCCGATCGTAAAAACGATGCTGATACAGCTTATACTGGCGGCAGTGTGGGTCTATGTCGGGAACATGCTTTATCGGAAGGTTTTTCCGCCGCGGGAAATTCTGCTCGTGTATGGGGAACGGTCGATCGAGGATATCGTGGCGAAATTCGATTCGAGGAAAGATAAGTATCGGATTAACGGGTGTATCAATGTTTCCGAGGGAACGGAGAAGATTCAGGAGGAAATTCTGGCGGGCTATGGCGCGGTCGTATTGTGGGACATTCCGGCAGGTCAGAGAAATGATCTGCTGAAATTCTGTTACAGCCGGTCGATCAGGGTCTACATGATGCCGAAGATTTCGGATGTCCTGATTCAGGGCTCCGACCAGCTTCACCTTTTCGATGCGCCGATTATGCTGATCAGGGAATACGCGCTGAAGGCGGAACAGCGGATTATCAAACGCTTTATCGATCTGATCTGTTCTGTGCTGCTTTTGATTATCGCTTCACCGATTATGCTGATAACGGCAATCGTGATCAGGCTTTACGATAAGGGGCCTGTCCTGTATAAGCAGATTCGCTGCACACAGGATGCCAGGGAATTTTATATTCTGAAGTTCCGCAGTATGCGGGTGGATGCGGAAAAAGACGGCGTCGCAAGACTTGCGGCAAAGAACGACGACCGGATTACGCCGATCGGTAAATTTATCCGGGCGGTGCGCATCGACGAACTGCCCCAGCTTTTCAATATTTTAAAAGGGGACATGTCCTTTATCGGGCCGCGGCCGGAACGGCCGGAAATCATCGCTCAGTATGTGGAAGAGATGCCGGAGTTTGTTTTCCGCATGAAAGTGAAAGCGGGGCTGGCGGGATATGCGCAGGTCTACGGAAAGTACAATACGACGCCGTATGATAAATTAAAACTTGATTTAACTTATATAGAAAATTATTCGGTCTGGCTGGATTTGAAGCTGATGCTTCTGACCCTGAAAATTTTATTTAAGCCTGAGAGCACGGAAGGCGTGGAGAGCGGGCAGACGACTGCGAAGAAACAGTGAAGACGGCAGCCGGGAGGTCTTTTGCTTTGTACGGCATGGAATGACAGGAAGGTATGGTATCATGAAATACGGGAATGAAGGAATGGACTGCAAAAAATATGTTCTTCTTTTTCTGGGCAAAGCCTGGATTGCGGCGCTGGCGGCGGTTCTGGGCGGTGTTCTGGGCGGGGGTATTTACCTTTTTTCCCATGTGGCGATTAACGGCAATCGGGAATACCGGGCGGTATCCAAAATTTATCTGACCTTTGCGCCGGATGAGAGCGGAGAAATTTATCAGGCCTATAACGGCTATACATGGAATGACCTGATGGCGACGGAGCCGATTTTGAATACGACGATGGCATATCTGCCGGAGGATTATACGGAAGAAGAAGTAACAGCGGCTATCCGGGCCGAGATTCTTTCCGATCTGCGCCTGCTGACGATTACGGTTACGACGACGAGTCCGGAACGGACGGCGGAGATTTTAAAGGCCGCGGATTTATCTTTGGTAGAGCTCGGAAAGCGGGCAAAGGAGTTTCGTAAGATTGAGATCTACCAGGAAACGGAGCCGGCGCTTGTGGCGGCGGACCCGCGGTTATTACAGGCGGTGATTGTCGGGGCTGCGCTTGCGCTCACGCTGACGCTGCTTGCCATGGCGCTTCGCTATGTGCTGGATGATAAAATTTATGTGCCGGGAGATTTAAAGTGTATTACGGCGCTTCCCTTTGCGGGATTTTATTTCGGAGGGGAAGCCGGTGAAGGGAATCTGTCCGGAGAGGGCGGAGGAAAGGCGGCAGCCGGTGAGGGAAAGGCACAAGAAACCATAAAGCGTGCCGGAGAGAAAAAGCTGGCTGAAAACCTGCAGAAAGATTTGGAACGGAACCGGGCGTATCTGACGGAAAAATTCGGAACGCTGATTGTTTATGAACCGGAGAAAAATCAGACGGCGGCGGAAGGGATCTATGATGATCTGCGGAAGGCAGACGGCATACTGCTTTCGGTTCCATACGGAAAGATGGACAGGACGACGCTCGGTTATCGTCTGGAGCAGATGGCGTTACAGGAATGTAAAATTGCGGGCATCCTGATACGGGATGCCGATATGAGGCTGTTAAAATGGTATTACAATCACCTGTAAAAGTCCAGGTCCTGGTATCTTCCGTGAACAAGGATACGAAGGCGCTGGCGGAGAAAATGAAAATAGAGACAAACGCTGTCATCGTCAATCAGTGTGACGGTTACGGTTATCGGGAATGGCATACCAAGTCCTGCCGGATACAGAGTTTCGACATGGCCGAGCGGGGTGTGGGATTGAGCCGGAATACGGCGCTTCTTCATGCGGGGGCGGATATCTGCCTGTTTTCGGACGAGGATATTGTTCTGGAAAAAGGATATCGGGATATTATCCGGTCGGCCTATGAACGGTACCCCGACGCGGACATGATTCTGTTCAATGTCCGGGTGTCGCCCGAACGGAGGACTTACTGGAACGAGCAGGACAAGCGGATTCGCTGGTACAATTACGGGCGCTATCCGGCATACAGCGTTTCCGGGAAACTGGAGGCGTTTCGAAGGGCGAATGTGCATTTTTCCCTGTTATTCGGCGGAGGTGCGAAGTACAGCAACGGAGAGGACAGCCTGTTTTTGAAAGACTGCCTGAAAGCGGGCCTGCGCATTTATGCGGTGTCCGGCTGTATTGGGGAGGAAGTGCCGAGGGAATCGGGAGGATCAACCTGGTTTCATGGATTTACCGAGAAATTTTTTACAGACAGGGGCGTGCTCTATCATTATCTGTATGGGGGGCTTGCCAGAGTTTTTGCGTTTCGCTTTCTTTTCAGGAACAGGAAAGAAATGTGCGCCAAGATGCCGCTGCAAAAGGCTTACCGGCTGATGGCAGAAGGCATTCGTTCACAGAAAAACTGAAAGAAGGGATAAGGGGTCTACATGGTTTTGTATCTAGCGGTCGCGGCGGGAACGGCGCTTCTCGCGGTTATGGTCGAGAATCATCCGGTTTTATTGCCGTACAGGGTGACGAGGCAGCAGATGTGCAACAGAGTCTGCCTTCTGGCAGTTTTCCTCATTCTTTTTGCGCTGTCGGCATGCAGGATGAATGTGGGAAATGATTATGCCAAATACGTAGAGTTTATGCACCTTGTCAATTCCAATGCCTATGTTCCTACGGAACCGGGATTTAATCTGCTCGTGAAAATCGTGTATGGAATATCGGGCTTTGAAAATTTTCTGTTCGTATTTGCGGTCTATGCTTTTGTGACAATTTTTCTTTTTCTGCTGGCGATCTATGAGCAGAGCGACGATTTCCCGATGACTTATTTTCTTTTCATGGCGCTCGGCTACTATTTCCAGACGTTCAGCACCGTGCGCTATTATCTGGCGCTGGCGGCTGCACTTTATTCCATGAAATTTGTGATACGCAGACAGTGGGGCAGATTTCTTCTGCTTGTTGTGCTGGGCAGTTTTTTTCACAAGTCTCTGCTTGTCATACTGCCGCTATATTTTCTGGCCTCCGTTACCTGGAAAAAATGGCAGCTTGCGTTAATCGGCCTTTTCTGTACGACATTTCTGTTTTGGCAGGATTTTTATCTGAAAGTAGTTGTATTTCTGTATCCGACTTATGAGGATACGGAATATTTGACGGGCGGTACGAGCTATATCAACATTCTGCGGTGCCTGGGCGTGCTTGTCCTGTCGCTGTTTTATTACCGGAAAAGCATAAATGGAAACCGGCGGATGCAGTTTTACTTTTATCTGAATCTGGGCGCGCTTGTCCTGTATGTGTTTTGTTCTTTTCTGCCGATTATTTCCCGCATCGGATATTACCTGACGGTCAGTCATATTTTGTTTCTGCCTGCGTTGTTACGGGAAACGGAAAACGTCAGATGGAGGAAACTGCTGCGGGCGGGAATGATTCTTGCGGCGGTTCTGTACTTTGCGATTTTTATGAGCCGGGCTTATGACGACGGGCTGCTGATTCTGCCCTATAAGAGCTTTTTCTTTCACGATATGGTGAACATTTTGTCGGATATGAATTAGGATGGTATTAACCGCATGTGATCGGGGTGAAAAGAAGCGCCGGTTTGCGTATTAAGGAAGGTGGGCGGCGATGAAACCGGAATTTTCCATATTGGTGATCTGCTTAAATCCGGGCGATAAGCTGGGAATGACGCTGGAGAGCATTCGAAAGCAGACATACCGGAACTATGAAGTAATTGTGAAAGACGGGCTGTCCGATGACGGTTCCGCAGCATATGCAAGGGCGGCCGCAGAAGGATTTCCGGCGCTGCGGGTGTTTGAAAAAAAAGACGGCGGTATTTATGATGCGATGAATCAGGCGGTACAGGCCGCGGAGGGAAAATTCGTATATTTTTTGAACTGCGGGGACCGGTTTTATCATGAAAAAGCGCTGGAGGAAGTGTCCGGGCTGATTGCGGCGCATCCTGTGGAAACGGGAATCTATTACGGAAATATTTTTGAACGGCTGACGGGACGCGAAGTGGCATCCAATCCCCGGCTGGACGCGTTTGGATGCTACCGGAATGTACCCTGTCATCAGGCTTGTTTTTATGACAGGAAGCTGCTGCTTGCGCACCCCTTTGATACAAAATACCGTGTCAGGGCGGATTATGAGCAGTTCCTCTGGTGTTTTTTTGCGAAGACGCCAAAGAAAACGTCTTTCATATACGGTGATATTCTGATCGCCGATTATGAGGGAGGGGGATTTTCGGAAACAAAAAAGAACCGCCGGATTTCCGCGGCGGAACACAGAGAGATCGTCGGAAAATATATGTCTGCGGGGCAGATTTGGAAATACAGGATGATTTTGTGGGCGACGTTTGCGCCCCTTCGGACATGGCTTGCGAAAAACAGGGCGACATCCGGTCTGTACAATGGACTGAAGAAAAAAATTTATGGGAAGGGATAGGGTGTTGAGGGATGAAGGTGCTTTGGGTATGTAATATAATGCTTCCGGCAATAGCGAAACAGTTAGGACTTCCATACAGCAGCAGAGAGGGGTGGCTGACCGCAACGCTGGACAGGGTTTTACAGGAGCAGCATCGTCATCGGATAACATTGGGAATTGCATTTCCGGTGACAGAAGAAATAGGGAATATGAACAGGGAACTGGTGCTCGCAGGAGACGAGACCTGTGCCTGCTATGGTTTTGTGGAAAATTTGAGCACGCCGGAACAGTACGACAGCAGAATCGAAAAGAGAATGAAGGAAATTATTACGGACTTCGAGCCGGATATGATACATATTTTCGGCACGGAGTTTCCGCATACGCTGGCCTGTGTGCGCGCTTTCCGGAATCCGGGGAAGACACTGATCGGCTTACAGGGCCTGATTTCCGCCTGTGCGGCAGCATACATGGCCGATCTTCCGGGGAAGATACAAAGAAGAACTACGTTTCGGGATTTGGTCAGGAAGGACGGTCTCAAACAGCAGCAGAAGAAGTTTGCCAAAAGAGGACTGTATGAAAAGGAAGCGCTGCGCCTGACGCAGCATGTGGCCGGAAGAACGGACTTTGACAGGGAGACGGCGGCGAAGATCAATCCGGACGCCAGGTATCATTTTCTGAATGAAACGATGCGCAGCTGCTTTTACCGGGACAGATGGAAGCGGAATGCCTGTGTTCCGTACAGCATCTTTTTAAGCCAGGGGGATTATCCGCTCAAAGGATTCCACTATCTGTTACAGGCGATGCCGGCGGTGCTGGCACAGTATCCGGAGGCACATGTCTATGTGGCCGGGAATAATATTCTCAGGGGCAATACGACGCAGGATAATATAAAACTCTCGGGTTACGGAAAATATTTGAGAAAGCTGATCAGAGAAAATCAGCTGAAAGAAAAAGTAACCATGCTCGGCATGCTGGACGAAGAAGGCATGAAAGAACAGTTTTTGAAGAGCCATGTTTTTGTCTGTCCTTCCGCTATGGAAAATTCGCCCAATTCACTTGGGGAAGCGATGCTTCTTGGCGTGCCCTGTGTGGCGGCGGATGTGGGCGGCATTCACAACATTCTGATCAGCGGCGGAGACGGTATTTTATATCCGGCCGGAAACGTGGATATGCTGGCGGAGAAAATCATCGAAATTTTCACGAAAGAAGCGATTACCGAGAAATATTCGGATAATGCCAGAAGACATGCGCGGGAGACCCATGATGCGGACCAGAACTACTATAAGCTGATACGGATTTATCAGGAGATCATAGGTTGAAAAATCAGAGATTTTTCAACCGCGAATTTGGGCTTGCAGCCCAAAGTTCGCAGGCAGAATAAAAGGCAAAGTTATCAGGATGAAAAATCAGAGGTTAGAGAACGGCATGGGAAAAGAAGCGGCGGGGCCGGGGAGGGGTTATGAAAGTTTGCTTTGTGTCCAATTATATCAATCATCATCAGATACCTTTTTCCAACGCGCTTTATGAGCGGCTGGGAAGCGATTACTGCTTTGTGCAGACGATGCCGATGGAAAAGGAACGGGTGGCGATGGGATGGGAAGTGGATGTGAAGACGCTCCCCTATGTACGTTGTCTTTATGAGGAGGAATATGAGTGTCGTAAAATCATTGCGGAAAGCGATGCGGCGCTGTTTGGCTGGAGTGGGCGGGAGGATATCGCGGAAGAACGCCTCCGTTCCGGGAAACTGACGTTCCGGGTCAGCGAACGGCTGTACCGGGAAGGTCAGTGGAAGGCGGTTTCCCCGCGGGGGCTTGTGGCAAAATACAGAGAACATATCCGGTACCGGAATCAAAATGTGTATTTGTTATGCGCGGGAGCCTATACCGCATCGGATTTCCATCTGATCGGAGCTTATCCGGGCAAAATGTTCCGCTGGGGATATTTTCCGGAGACGAGAATCTATTCGGAAGAACGGTTTGCTTCCCTGAAAAAGGAAGGACCGCTCCAGATCGTCTGGGCCGGCAGGTTTATCCCGTTAAAACACCCGGAATATGTGGTGAAACTCGGAGAATGTCTGCTGAAAAAGGGATATGACTTCAGGGTGCATATGCTGGGAAGCGGAGAGATGGAGCCGGAAATCCGGGAACAGGTCAAACGGGCCGGTCTGGCGGAGCGGTTTGTATTTTACGGCTATAAAGAACCGGATAAAGTCCGGGACGTGATGGAACGTTGTCATATCCATCTTTTTACGAGCAATTATCTGGAAGGATGGGGCGCGGTCGTCAACGAAGGGATGAACAGCGGCTGTGTGGAAGTGGTGAATGCTCAGGTCGGCGCGGCGCCGTATCTGATCAGGCACGGAAAGAACGGTCTGGTTTACCCGGACGATTCTTATTCTGAAATGGAAGCGTTGGTACTCGATCTGTTTGAACATTGGGAAGAACGCAGGCAGATGGGATATGCCGCTTACCGGACGATCGCCGGGGAGTGGAACGCGGAGCATGCGGCGGCGGAATTTCTGCGGTTTGCGCAGAGGCTGGCAGACGGACAGGTCGTGCCGGCAGCCGAAGGGCCGCTCAGTCCGGCGCCGGCCGTTTCTCCGGGTAAAATGTACGGGGTCATGATGCGCAGGGAGATATGAGAAGATGGGCTGCCGGCGCAGCGGTATTCGAAGCGGCGTGAAACAAAATATCCGGGTGACTGGTAACGAAGGAGTTTTATATGGAAGGGACGAAAATCAGCGTCATTGTACCTGTCTATAACAGCCTGAACTGTCTGGAAAGATGTGTGGATTCCATTTGCGGCCAGACTTATGAAAATCTCGAAATTATTCTGGTGGATGACGGCTCTACGGACGGCACGGGGCAGTTATGCGATATGCTTATGAAGCGGGATAACAGGATTTTCGTATATCATAAAGAAAACGGAGGGGCGTCTTCGGCCCGGAATCTGGGTCTTGGGAAAGCGTCCGGCGATTACATCGGTTTTGTGGACAGCGACGATTATATTGATGCCGATGTCTACCAGAAGATGGTTATGCTTGCATCCGCCGGGAAATATCCCGTCGTACAGATTTCCAGAGACGAAAGGGATGAGGACGGAAAAAGGCTTGCAGATGTCTGCATACCGCCTGAGAAGGTGCGGTTCTGCGACGCGGAGACTTTTATCAAAGAGCTGCTGCTCCACCGGGGCGACTGCTCTTTCTGTACGAAACTGATTCGGAAGACATTGTTTGAAAAGCATCGTTTCCCGGAAGGAGAACTGAACGAAGATTTTAAACTGCTGGTCGAGCTGCTTCAGGAAATAGAGGGAATCGCTATCTTGCCGGAACAGGGATACCATGTGGTATGCCGGAGCGACAGCACAACGAGAAAACGAACTGCGGACAGTTTTTCGCGCGTCTTTCTCGATATCGTAGAGAACGCGGACAGAATGCAGGAATTGATAGACCGGTCTTATCCGGCGCTGCATGAATATGCGGTTCGTTTTAATCTGTATCAGCGGCTGGATTACATGCTTCACGTGCCGCTTTTGCAGATGAACGGGAAAAACACTTTTTACCGGAATGTGAAAAAATATCTCAGAAAGCATGTCCGGGATACGCTTTGCAGCCCTTATCTGACGAAAAAGAATAAAGCGTATCTATTGCTGCTTACGGCCGCGCCGAAGAGCGTGCGCCGGGTGCATGGATGGAAGATGCGGTTTGGGGAAAAGAAAAATGAGTGATGGAAGTCTGAAAAAAAGAACCTGGTTTTTTCTTTTTCTGCTTGTCTGGTGTATGCAGATGCTGACGGCAGTTTATTTTTGCTGTCAGAAACAGGGGTTTCATGAAGACGAGTTTTATACCTACTATTCTACTGCCCGGACGAACGGCCTTCTCATAGAAGACGGCGCGTGGATGGAGCGGGACGCTTATTTCAATGAATTTGTGGTGCTGGAAGGGCAGGGATTCCAGTATGGGTTAGTGAAAATGGTGCAGTCCTGGGATGTGCATCCGCCCGTTTATTATTGGGTATTCCATACGGTCTGTTCTTTTTTTCCGGGACAGTTTTCCAAATGGTTCGGGCTCGGCATCAACCTGGCGGCATTCGGCCTCAGTCTGTTTTTATTGTACGCGCTGTCTGTGAAGGTGACGGGGGGCAGCGAAAAACGCTCCCTGCTCGTCTGCCTGTTCTATGGTTTCACGCCCGCGGCCATGAGCGGCGTTGTTTTTATCCGAATGTACGCGCTGCTGACGGTATTCGTATATTTGTGCGCGATACTGCATGTGGATGCGGTAAACAAAAGGGAAAAAAAGTCTGCGCCGGGAACGGGGCGGCCGGATAAACTGTCCTTTGGAACATTTCTGCTTCCGCTTATGATCGTTACTTATCTGGGTTTTTTGACACAATATTATTATTTTATTTTCCTTTTTTTTATGGCCTTTGCCTTCTGCGTTTACCTGCTGTGGCGGGACCGGAACCTGTGGAACTGCATCCGCTATGGAGCAAGCCTTGCGGCGGCGTTTATATCCGCATATCTGACGTATCCGTCCTGTCTCGGCCAGATGTTCCGCGGGCAGCGCGGCGCGCAGGCGGCCGGCAATTTTTTCGATTTATCCAATACGATGCCGAGGATTGCTTTTTTCTGGGAATTGATGGATGAATATGTTTTTGGAAAAATGTTGTTTCCGCTGCTTCTACTGTTACTGCTGCTTATTCTGACGGCGTATGGAATTCGGAAACGGAAGCATTATGCCGGGGTGCGGGAAGGAAAAGAAGAAGAAAAATGGCCTGGCCTCTTTGCGGATATCCGCGAAGGGTGGAAAAATAACGTAGTCTGGTGGATGCTCTTTGTCGCGGTAACGGGGTATTTTCTGGCGGTATCCAAAACCGCGCTGCTGCTTGGCAATACATCGATCCGCTATCAGCTGCCGGTCTATGGCATGGCCGTTCTGCTGCTTTTCGAGGCAGTATGGGGAATCGGAAAGGGATTTTTAACCGGACGAAAGACCGTTTTGTATGCCGTGTCGGCAGCGCTTGGCCTGTTTATCAGCCTGTCCGGCCTGTTTGCGGGGCGCGTCGTTTTTCTGTACCCGGAAGCGGCCGGGAGATTTGCTTTTGCACGGGAAAAAGCGGAGCAGGGCGTTCCGGTTATCTGCCTCTATGACGCGGGCCAGAACTGGTGTATCTGGGACTGTGCGGATGAGTTTTTTGCATATGACAGAATTTATTTTGTAAGCCAGAGCGATACGGAACCGATCGCGGACGCGGTCATTGCGGACAGCGGAGAACTTGTCGTCTACCTGTATAATACGGCGGAAAAAGAGGCGCAGTTACAGCGTATTCTGGACAGTAACCCAAAGTTGTCCGGATATGAACTGCAATACCGGGAAAAGTACTGCGATGTCTATTATTTTTACGAATAGTCTTTTTGTTTGAAGGAATCAGAGCATAAAGCTACCAATAGTAGCCATGACTTCCATATAGTTACTTTAGGGTAACGGCGTTGTAAGGATATACTATTTGTATGTCATAACAACTGGAAGGTATGATTTCATGGATTGGCTGAGCGTTGGCGAAAATATCAGAAAGAAAAGGCTGGCAAAGTCCTGGAAACAGGCAACACTGGCAGAAATGGTAGATTTGTCCAATTCTTATATGGGAATGATCGAGCGTGGGGAAAAGGTTCCCAGGCTGGAGACTTTTGTGCATATTACAAATGCGCTGGATACGACTTCCGATGAAATATTGGAAGGCGTGCTGAATAAGGGATATGAAATACGGATGTCCGAATATATCAAAAAGATCGAAGAACTGCCAAAGGAAGAGCAGAATCAGATTTATGATGTTTTGGATGTTATGCTGAAGTACGGACATAAGAAAAAGTAAGCGGTATGGAATCCTGAATACGCCAGAGGAAATAAAATGTACAAAATAGCGATCTGTGAAGATGATAAAGATTATATCGAATATTTGAAACAGATAATTCAGAAAACGGATGTCATAGAAGAAGAACTGCTAATCTATGACTTTTATTCCGGTGAGCAGTTCTGCCTTCATCCGGACTGTGATTTCGATCTTGTGATACTGGATATGCAGATGGGAGAGATGGACGGTTACGAAACGGCTATGAAGATGAGGGCGCTCGGTCATAATTTTTTGCTCGTATTCTGTTCGGGCGTCGTACAGCCGTTTCCGCTGTCGTTTAAGGCAAGCCCTTATCGGTATCTGTTAAAGGAATTTACAGAAGAAGAGATGATAAGCGAAATGGCGGAAGTGCTTCTTGAAATGAAAGCAAAGAAGCAGAATCCTTTCATCATCGGGCGGGCTAAAACAAAAGAAAAGATCAGAATCTATCCCGAATCAGTATCCTATATTTCCAAATTTAAAGATCACAGCATCATACATCTCACCGGAAAACTGGCACAGTCCCGTTCCGGGGAAATTCTGCGTTCATCTATGAAACTGAATGAAATTCATAAAATTTTCAACGAGAATTGCGGATTTGTCAGAGCACATAACAGCTATATCATCAATATGTCATGTATCGTGTCCATAGAATCACATTACATTAAGCTGACCACGGGAGAATATCTTTCATTTTCAAGAGCGAGGGCAAGCGAATTTAAAGAGGTATTTGCCAGATTTGTGGCAGCAAAATATTAGGAGCCGTCGGGATGGAAGTGATATTTAAGCTGGTACAGATTTTTATATGCGTGTTGGAAGCGTATCTGATCATTGATTTCTTTATGGCGTTTTTTAAGCTGAGAGGGTTCTGGGATAAAAAATATACCAGAACCGGATTGATATCGGGAATAGCCCTGTGTATTTATTCGATCAATATTTTTAACAGTACAACGTTAAATATGATTGCGACGTTTGTCATTTATCTTTCTGTTATTCTGTTCTTTTTTCAGGGAAAATTATTCAAAAAATTTCTTTACTACATAACAGTGGTAATCATTATGCTTGGCAGCGAATTTCTGGGAGTCATCCTGCTGTCATTGCAGACTGATTTTTCGCCTAATCATGTGGAAACGAATCAGGCGGCGGTCAGTTTTTTGATGCTCAGCCTGAAATTAATAACGCTTGTTTTGTACAGTATTATAAAAAGAAGTGCGGACAGTTCCGAAAATCGTAAGATAAATTTTCAGATCACATTATGGTATTCTATAATGCCGATATCGCTGATCGGCATTATGATCGCGGTAACACGGCTAAATATTGATTTTTCTTCCCTGGGATTTACACAGCTTTTATTGCTGGCAAGCTGCATTCTGGCACTGATAGGAAGCGTTGTCATATTCTATGTTTTTGACAGGTATTCCCAGTCAATCTGGAAATTACAGCAACAGGAAGTTATGATTACAAAACTGGAAATGGAAGAGAAACATTATGGTCAGATAGAACGGGTAAATCAGGAACATGCAGCGTTTCTGCACGATGTCCGCCGTTTTATGAAAGTGATTGGAGAAATGGCGGCAGATAATGACAACAGAGCGATTTTGCAGATACTGTCTGAAATGCAGATAAAAGTTTCCAATATAGAAACGGAAATGTTATGTCCGAATCGGTTACTGAACGCTATTTTAAATGAAAAGAAAAAAGATGCGGAACGGAGAAATATTTCCATAAAGATCGTGGTCGAACCGGGATTTTCAATAGACCGGGTAAGTGATACAGATTTGATCGTCATGGTCAGTAATCTTTTTGATAATGCGCTGGAGGCGGCCGGAAAGCGTGCCGATGGATTTATCAGGGCAAATTTGTTTTCACAGAATATGAATCATTTTTCCGTGATAAAGATTGTAAATAATTATGCAGACAGCATTCAGTCCAGAGATGGCAGGTTGTGGACGGGAAAGCCGGACAGAATAAGACATGGCTACGGAATACAGAACGTAAATGACATGGCAGAAAAATACGGCGGTTATTTGTATTATTTTTATGAAGACGGGGTGTTTAGCGCTGTGGTGGTATTGCCGGCCTCGATCTCTTAGGAATGAAGATAAAAATCGCATGATTATTGCCGTTTACCGGAATGCAGCTTTTGCTGTCCATGCGGCTGTTAGAATTGATCTGTGCAAATTTTGCCGAAAAAATGTCTAATTTTACCAACCTTAACAATTCGACAAAATAATCAGGTATGATTAGATTACCTAAAAATTTTGGAGAATTGGAGGAATCATCATGAAAAAAGCAGTAAACAGCTTAACAAAGAAAAATGTATTCGGAGTAGTGAATTGCCTGGCGTTATTATTTACGGTTCTGACTTCCCAGCTTTTATGCGCATGGTATTTTCATCAGCCGGAATTTCCCGCTGAGGCAGACAAGTACAGAAAATTTAAATAAGCGCCATGTTTGAGCGGGCTGTACAAAAACTGGTGGACGGCCAGATCGAGAAGGGCGCGCTGAAGGAAGAGGACAGAAACATATACAGATATGGGTATCAGGTATTGATTGAATTTTGTATCAATATGATTGTATCCATAGCGATCGCGGTTATATTCCAGGCTTTTGAGATTGTCATCTTGTTTACGGCTGCTTATTTGCTGATACGGGGCTATGCCGGCGGATATCATGCCAGGACAAGCTTTGGATGTTTTTGTTTATCAGCCTGCATGCTCATAAGCGTTATCCTGACCGTACAAACTGTTTATACATGGAATCCTGCATGGTGGATGCTGTTGATACCGGAGATGGTTATCACACCGTTTGTCTTAAAACATATGCCTCTGCCTGTTGAGAACAAACCGGTTTCGGAAAAAGAACGGGTCTATTTTGGAAAAAAAGCAAGACAGATTTATTGTATCGAGCTGACGACAGCACTGATTCTGCTTTGTTTTGGTAAACCCATATGTACGATGTCGATTCTGGCTGTGCATATTGTACTCTTTATTATGGTAGTAATCCAAATATTAAAAAATCAAAAAGCTGCGCGGACTGCTGTATAGCGGTTCGTACAGCTTTTTTAATTCCCGGATACGGCAGTCCGGTCGGACCTGTTTTTATGTGCATTCATTTATTTCGATGTTTTGTCTCAAATCTTGCCAGACAGAATCACGCATTGTATAATATTTACGCGGTTTGCCTGTTAAGGCAGGTGGATACTGAAACGGTGTAATGTCTTCGCCGGAACCCGGGTTCGCGAAAGGAGGTGTCGGCCTTGAAACAGGAGACTGAAAAATACGGAATAAAGCAGGTGCTGTCAAATAATCTGTTCATGTTGAAGCATATCGGAAAAGTTTCCCCGTGGCGGATCCCGTCAATTATGATCAATGCGATGGCGGATTGGTCAAAAGGACTGATTTTTCGAGTGTTTGTGGTGGGATATGTGCTCAACCAGATACAGTCGTCCACAGCCCTCCCAAAGATTTTTTTCGTTGTGGGGCTTTTGGCACTTCTTTCTTTTACATGTCATTTGGTGAACATCCTTTTGAAGAATTGTTTTTTTCCCCATTCCGATCTGAAGATTCAGTCCTACTTCATGAAGCTGGCTTTCGATAAGGCTCGTGAGGTGGATTTGGAATGCTATGAGAACGCGGAATATTTTGAGAAGCATATCAGGGCCTTAAATGCGCTGAAAAGCCGACCGGGAAGGGTTCTTGATTCCATAGAGGTGCTTTTCGGGGCGCTTTTTGGTTTTCTGGCGTTATCCGGGCTGGCCCTTTCACTGGACGGGTTTATGATTCTTTTTATCGGGCTCCAGATGATAGCCAATTTTGTGTTTGCCCGAAAGGAAAATTACGAACGGCGCGCTTATGAAGTGGAGCTGGCTGAATCAAACCGCCAGGCTGACTATATACGGCGGGTGCATTACATGCCGGAATATGCCAAAGAGCTGAGGACAACCAATATCAGCGATGTACTTTTCAGGCGTTTTACGACGGCGTCGCAAAATGGAATTAAGGTCATTGAGAAACACGGATTCAGGTGCGCAGTATACCGGTTATTTGTGGATGCGGTGTGTACGAGGATGGGCTATTATCTGGTTATCCTGTTTGCGGCTTTCCGCATTTTGGTACTCAGGAATATGATGATCGGCGACGGCCTCATGGTGGTCATGGCGATGTTCAGCGTAACCGAGGCGCTGCTGGACCAGGAGAACAGTTTTTTCCAACTGCACGAGCACGCCATGTACATCGGCGATCTCAGGGATTTTTTGGACTATGAGCCTAAAATACAGGAGAATTGCATGGGGGCTGCCGTGGCGATGCCGGTGGAGGAACTTCGTATACAGAATCTGTCCTTTTCTTATTTTGGCTCCGGCCGGAAGGTGATCGACGATATCAGTTTTACCATCAAAGGGGGGCAGACGGCTGCGATTGTCGGCCATAACGGGGCCGGGAAGAGCACGCTGGTCAAACTGCTTATGCGTCTGTACGAGCCGGTTTCTGGTAAAATTTTTTTGAATGACAGGGAGATCAGCGAGTATAAGCTAAGTGCTTATCGGGACAGTTTTTCTACGGTATTTCAGGATTTTAAGGTATTTTCGCTTACGGTCGGAGAAAATATTCTGATGCGGCGCATTACTGACAGCGATGCGCCGCTGCTTACCGAATCTCTGCGTGAGAGCGGTATGATGGATATTGTTTCATCGTTTCAATATGGCCCTGATACGATGATGACACGGGAATTTGATGACGAAGGTGTTTCCCTTTCCGGGGGGCAGGTCCAGAAAATCGCGTTATCCAGGCTGTATGCAAAGGACGCCCCCATAGCGATTCTTGATGAACCCTCCAGCGCACTGGACCCGATCGCTGAATACGAATTATTTGAAAATATGAAGCGTATCTGCCAGGGACGGACTGTAATTTTCATCTCGCATCGGCTTTCCAGCGCGATTTCGGCAGATGTCATTTTCATGATGGAGCAAGGGCGGATTATCGAACGGGGCAATCATGAAAGTCTGATGCGGCAAAACGGAAAATACGCAGAAATGTTCAGAAAGCAGGCGGAAAAATATGAATAAAAGAAAACAAATGCTGACGGGCCAGGCCGGACAGATCAGATCGCGGTAAACTGCTCTGACAGGGAGGATTAATGTGAAAGAAAACACCGGGGAAAAGACTGCATTTTCCGCAGGAATAAAAAATACGGCATATCTGCTCAGCTATGCGCGCCATCATGTGCCGGCCTTGTTTTATACGAATATTATGTCCGGTATTTTATGGGGATACCTGAATGTCGCATCCTCCGTGCTGGTGATTAAAGTCGTATTTGACATGATAGGGGAAGGACTGTCTTTTACAGACGTATGTAAATTCCTTTTGATAATGAGCATGATTTTGCTGCCGGTTCTTGGAGTTATATATTTTTGTCAAAAAAGGCTGTGGCCTGTCCTGAAATTAAAATTGGGGAAATCGCTTCACGCCGAGCTGTTTATGAAGGCACAGAAGGTTGATCTTCGCTGTTATGATGACGCTGAGTTTTATACAAATTTCATCTGGACTGTCCGGGAAGCGGAAGATCACGTCTATACGGCCGTTAATAATATGGGGAACATACTGCTTTATGTTCTGGCCTGTCTTGGCGTTATCGCAATTATGCTGGAAATCGATCCCATCATTCTGATAATTGCCGCAGCTTCCATGGTTCTTACGTTTCTGTTCAGGATGATGAAAACCAGGATTGCGTTCTGCCGGGAACAGCGTCTGATGCCCCTCGTTAAAAAATATGAATATTTAAGCCGGGTTTTTTATATGCCGGACTATGCGAAGGAGCTGAGAATGAGCAGGATTGACCGCCTGCTTACCGAGGAATTTGACGATTGCGTATCAAAAATGGATGCCGTATACGGAAGACTGCAGTTTCGCATGACAATATTGGAGATCGGCGAGCAGATCTGTAATGTTTTCCTGACGAATACGTTCCTTATTTTTATTCTTGTGTATAAGATTTTCATTGTAAAGTCTGTTTCGGTTGGCGACTTGTCGGTATCCATCGCCGCAGTCGGGAAATTAAATTCCATGTACAATGGATTGCTGAAGGCCCTTTCGCAGTTTGTACAAAGCGGAATGTTTGCCGACAAACTGCGGACATTCCTGGACATGGAGCAGACAATTACTTCGCCGAAAAACGCCGCCGCAATATCGACGTTATCCGGCGACATTGAATTTTGCAATGTTTCTTTTCGATATGACGGAAGCGGCTCCTGGGTGCTGCGGCATATCAACATGAAAATCAAAGCACAGACCAAGACAGCCATTGTAGGATATAATGGCGCGGGAAAATCCACCCTCGTGAAACTGCTGATGCGTTTATATGATCCTACCGAGGGTGAAATCCTGTTGAACGGCAGAAACATTAAGGACTATGATGTGGATGAATACCGTCATTCCTTCGGTACCCTGTTTCAGGATTTTCAGATCTATGCCGCCGATTTGGGAGAAAATGTGAAAATGGGTTTGGTTGATCATAAGGAGGAGGCGGCAATAAAGGAGGCGCTTATAACAGCGGGAATTGCTGAGAATTTTTGCGACATTTCCGTTCCGCTGCTTCGCGAATATGATAAAAACGGGCGGTCGGTATCCGGCGGAGAAGCCCAGAAGATTGCGATAGCCAGGGCCTTTCTAAAGGATCCTCACACGTATATTCTGGATGAGCCGTCCAGTGCGCTGGATCCCATTTCCGAATATAATCTCAACCGGACGCTGTTTGAACTGTCAAAGGACAAAACGGTTATTTTCATATCGCATCGCCTGTCCACAACCCGCATGGCGGAACAGATCTATATGATGGAACAGGGCAGAATAATTGAAGAGGGAAATCATGGGGAGCTGCTGGCCCGGGGCGGCAGGTATGCGGAAATGTTTGAAAAGCAGGCAGAAAAATATCAGGAAACACATGCTTTTGTGTCATAGTAGAAAGCTTTCTCCGAACAACCCCGCACACTGATTATTGACGGGGTTGGAGGCATATGGTATTATAACAAAGATTTTCTGAACTTTACGGCAAAGCTGTCAGGATAAAGCGGAGGATAGATATATGGAACATTTGAAGGAACCCTTTGAACAGACCGGAGAAGAAGCACAGATCATTGAGACCCGTGAGCAGTACAGTGATATGCGGAGCGTTCAGAATCTGGAGGCTGTTATCAACGAGGGGCTTCGTGCCGCCTTACTGAGGGAAACGCCCGATCAGTCGCTGGAGGTGCTGCTGGAACACCTGGGAAAAGCGCTGCATGGGGAACGGACTTACATATTTGAGCAGAATGCGTCGGGCGGTGACGATAACACCTATGAGTGGGCGGCCGAAGGGGTGAAGCCGGAAAAGGAGAACCTCCAGAATGTTCCTGCGGAGGTATGTGCCAGCTGGTACCGGAAGTTCAGCATCAGCAGACATATTGTCATTGAGAATCTGGAAAATATCCGGGAGACTGATCCGCTTCAGTATGAAAATCTGGAAAAGCAGGGTGTCCATTCCCTTGTGGTGGTTCCTCTGTATGACGGTAAAAAGATTATTGGCTTTTACGGTGTGGATAATCCTCCGGCAAAGTCGCTGGAATACGCGTCGAATATGCTCCAGACTGCAGCATATTTTATTGTATCTTCCCTGAAACGGCGGAACCTGGTTCGTGAGCTTCAAAAGAGAAGCTATAATGTTCTTCACGCTCTCAGTGTGGACTATCTGGGCATTTATCAGGTAAACTTTGATACGGGCGAATGCGATATCTACCGGAGCAGCGAAGGGCTGGGCATGGATTGGGCGGCCGCTTTTCAGGACGGTTATCAGACGGCTATGGAGCGGTATATTTCCGAATATGTAGTTCCCCAGGATCAGGAGCGGCTCCGCGCGATGACGAAAAAAGACTATGTGCTCGCGCAGCTTCGGATGAAGAAAAAGTTTTCCGTACGTTATCAGGTAAAAGACAGTTCTTCAGGACTGAAGCATCTGGAGATTCATTTTTCTGCCACGGAGAAGACAAAAGAGGAAAACAGTGCGATTTTTGCGCAGCGGGATGTAAATGCCGTGGTGGAGCAGGAGGAGAAGTATAAGCTGGAAGCGAGGCGGAGCCTGGAGGATATTCTGGAAGGCGCCAGGACCGGTATCTGGACGATTGAGCTGGAGGACGGATGTCTGCCGAGGATGTATGCGGACAGAACCATGCGGATTCTTTTGGGCCTGTCGGAGGAGGTCGGCCCGGAGGAATGTTATCGGCACTGGTTTGAACGCATTGAGCCGGATTATGTTGAGATGGCGCAGGAAGCGGTGCGCGAAATATTGGAAAGCGGGCGTTCCGAGGTGATCTACCCCTGGAACCATCCGACGCTGGGGAAAATTTATGTCCGCTGCGGCGGTGTATCGGATAAAACATTTAAGAAACCGGGAGCCTGTCTGAACGGATACCATCAGGATATCACGGAGACCATGATGACGAGGAAGAAACAGGAGCAGTCTATCATGGAACTTTTGGAGCGGGTAAGACAGGCGAACTCGGCGAAAAGCGAGTTTCTTTCCCATATGTCCCACGATCTTCGCACGCCGATTAACGGGATTCTGGGAATGCTGGGCATTTTGGAGAAAAGTCAGGATGATTTGGAGCGGCAGAAAGAGTGCCGGAAGAAAATCCGTGTGTCAACGGAGCATCTTCTGTCTCTGGTGAACGACGTTCTGCTGGTAAGTAAACTGGAGAGCGGAAGACCGGCGGCGGTGGAAGAACCGTTTGACCTTTGTACCGCGCTGGAAGACTGTATTACGATTCAGTCGCCGATAGCGCAGGAGCGTGGAATCAGTCTGGAACTGGAGATGTCCGGCCTGCGTCACAGCAAGGTGATCGGAAATCCGCTGCATTTGAAGCAAATCCTGATGAATGTTATCGATAATGCGCTGAAGTATAACAGGCCCAATGGTTCCGTATTTGTACGGGCAGAAGAAACCGCGTTTCAGGACGGGATCGTAAGCTTCCGTTTTACGATTGAAGATACCGGAATCGGAATCGGGGAAGAATTTAAGAAGCATATTTTTGATATATTTACACAGGAGCATCAAAGCGCGAGAACCAACTATAACGGTGTTGGGCTTGGCATGTCTATCGTAAAAAAGCTGGTGGATCAGATGAAGGGAACGGTTGAGATCGACAGCCAGATCGGCAAGGGAAGCATGGTCCGGATTACGCTGTCCGTTCGTGCTGACGAAACCCGGAGCGAACAAATTTTGCATGAGGAACAGAGTGAGCAGGGTGATATTGCCGGGATGCGTGTTCTGCTGGTGGAGGACAATGAGATCAACTGCGAAATTGTAGAGTATATGCTCAGTGAGGCGGGTGCGGGAGTCGTGATTGCAAACGACGGAAAAGCCGCCGTAGATGCGTTTACGGCATCCGTTCCGGGAACGTTTGACTGTATACTTATGGATTTGATGATGCCGGTCATGAGCGGATATGAGGCGGCACGGGTGATTCGCGGCCTGAATCGGAAGGATGCCGAATCCGTTCCCATCATAGCCCTGTCAGCCAATGCATTTGAAGAGGATATCGCACTGGCAAAGGATGCCGGGATGAATGAGCATTTGGCGAAGCCGGTGGATACGCGCGAAATGTTCCGGGTTATGAACCGGCTGCGGAGTTGTTAGAAACACAAGTTCTGGGCGTCTGAGGCTTGGAAAATGAAAATACTAAAAAGCTATGGAGATGAAAAGTATGAAAAACAAGGCTTTGCCGCGTTCTTTAAAAATCAGCATAGCGGTTATTATCTGTTTAACCGTTTTCGTGTTTTCTTTTTTAGGAACGTCTATTCACAATATGAGCGAAAATACGATTGAAGATATAGGAACAGCTTATATGGCTGGAATGAATGAGCAGGTGTCTCTGCACTTTGAGACGATTATTGAACTGCGCCTGACAATGGCGGAGTCTATCGCGCATATTGCGGCGGGGGAAGGAAGTTCCGATTACGGCTCAAAGGAAGAGATAGAATACGGTGCAAGGGCAAGAAACTTTTTTTGTGCGGCCCTGTATTCTGCAGATGGCAGAATCGAGATGATTTATGGCGACCAGGTGGAACTCAACCATCCTGAGCCGTTTTTGGAGAGCATGAAGAACGGAGAACGCAGAGTGGCGTCTGCCGTTGACAGCGGCGGGGAGGGAGCTATTTTGTTCGGTGTTCCCTGTGAATATCCAATGTCCGACGGAAGTGACAGCATTGCGATTGTTGTCGGACTCTCCAGGCAATATATGGGAGAGGTCCTTTTCCTCGATTCAGACAGTTCGCTGATGTATTCTTTTGTGATACGAAAGGACGGCAGCTATGTTGTCGGCAACGAGGGCGACGTCCATAAAAACTATTTTGACAGGCTCAACAGTATCTTTGATATGCAGGATGAGGAAACGGCTTCCTATATTGGGAATCTGGCGGATGCCATAAATGCGGGCGAAGATTATTCCGTCATTCTGAAAGACGGTGAATCACGTCGTCACCTGTATTGTACCAGTCTTCCCTACTGTGATTGGTATCTTGTGACGGTTCTTCCTTTTGAGGGGCTGGATTATGCGATTTCAGACATGAGCAATCATTGGCTGTCCATTGTATATGCCGCTTCTTTTGCGGTAATCGTCATGCTCCTATATATATTCTTTCAATATTTAAAATTCTTCAGGATACAGGTGTCCGAGTTAAAACGCATGAATGCGGAAACGGATGCGGCGCGGAAGGATGCCGAAAGGGCGCGGAAGGAAGCGGAAGAAGCCAATGCGGCAAAACAGGATTTCCTCTCCAGCATGAGCCACGATATCCGTACCCCTATGAACGCAATCATCGGTATGACGTCATTGGCCATGAACAATACGCATAATCCGGAACAGGTTCAGGATTATCTGGGTAAGATTACCCTGTCCAGTAAACATCTTCTTGGTCTGATCAATGACGTATTGGATATATCCAAGATTGAAAGCGGCAAAATGACGCTGAATATTGAGCAGGTATCATTGAGGGAGGTAATGGACGGCATTGTCAATATCATGCAGTCTCAGGTCAAGGCAAAAAATCAGCAGTTCAATGCGGCCGCTTATGAAATACTTTCGGAAGACGTATTCTGTGACAGTGTGCGCCTGAATCAGGTGCTGATAAACCTGCTGGGAAATGCCGTCAAATTTACGCCGGAGCGTGGTTCTGTTCAGGTGACTGTGTATCAGGAGGCGATGCCGGAGGACGATTCCTGCGTGCGTACCCATTTCCTGGTGAGCGATACGGGCATTGGGATGTCAGAAGAGTATCAGAAGAAAATATTTGAATCTTTCAGCAGGGAGGACAGTACCCGCGTACAGAAAACAGAAGGTTCCGGGCTGGGAATGGCGATTACCAAGTATATTGTGGACGCGATGGACGGCGTCATATCCGTTCGCAGCGAACAGGGTAAGGGCAGCGAGTTCCATGTTGTTCTTGACCTGAAAAAAGCGTCGGAGCGGAAACCCGATACGATGCTTCCGGACTGGAATGTGCTTGTAGTGGACGGCGACGAGCGCTTATGCACCAATGCGGTTCATACTTTGGAGTCAATCGGTATTCATGGCGAGTGGTGTATGGATGCCGGGCGGGCAATGGAACTGATTGCTGAACGCCGTGACCGGAATGGCGGTTATCGGTTGGTTCTTTTAGGCTGGAAACTGCAGGGCATGAATGGAATCGAGGCGGCCCGGGCGATTCGGTCGAACTATGGAGAAGGCGGCCCGGCTTTACTGCTTTCGGCCTGTGACTGGAGCGGCATGGAGGCGGAGGCCAGAGAAGCGGGAATTTCCGGATTTATATCCAGACCGCTGTTCAGGTCCACTTTGTTCGATGCCCTGAACGCATTTGCCGGCCTTGCTGTTGAAGAAGCTGCCGATGATGAAAAAGCGGTTGATCTTGTACTTCGTGGGAAACATATTTTATTGGCTGAGGACAATGAACTCAACTGGGAAGTTGCAAAGGAACTGCTTTCCGTCCTTGAAATGGAATTGGATTGGGCCGAAAACGGGCAGATTTGCGTTGAAAAATTTGAGAGCTCTCCTGTCGGGCATTATGATGCAATTATTATGGATGTGCGGATGCCTGTTATGGACGGCTATGAAGCGACTAAGAGCATTCGGGGGCTGGAACGTGAGGACGTTGGTATTCCCATTATAGCTATGACTGCCGACGCGTTCTCGGAAGATATTCAAAGGTGTTTGGAGTGCGGCATGAATGACCACCTGGCAAAACCAATCGACATTCAGACCGTCACCCAGAAGTTAAAAAAATATCTGTTATAAGGGCATGGGGAAACCGCACAGGCCGGACCGGCAGGATGCGGGACCGGACATATGAAAACGGAACGGTCACGCATGCGATAGTACCGGAAACATCAGCCGGTCGGTTTCAAAACCATGAAAACCGCTGCCTTTGAGAAACAGAGTGCAGTCCTCTTCTTTTAACGGTGACAGAGTGTATCCGTTACAATTTTCCGGTGTGAATCCGAGCGCCGCCCGGTGGATATCCGGCCCGAAAGACTTTACGATCTGCGGGATATCTGCCGGACGGGGCGAAAAAATATGATGAATCATCAGGTCGGGGCCGTCTGTTTCCGCGATGACATAAGCATCCAGCTCCCTGTGATAATATACGTTTTCACGCATGTATTTTGTGACATAGAAAAGAATCAGCCCGCTGTTATCGACCAGTTCAAAAGGCCCCTGCGGAACGCTTTTCTGTATTGCATTTGCCAAAAGAGACCATGCGGTTTTGTCGTTCATGGGAATCTGCTCTATTAATTTGGGGGCGCCGGAGCGTTCCGGGGCGGCAGGCGTTTCGGAAATTTCACAGGAATATTGGTATTCTTCTGCTGGTCGAAAACCGAATTTGGGATAAAAGTCCAGTACGCTGTCATTTGCAAACAGAAAAAAGCCGTCGGTCTTTTTTTCATAATCTCTCTCGATTTCTTCCATGATCTGTCTGATCAGTCCGCGGTTCCGGTAAGATTCTTCGGTCATGACGGTTCCCAGCTGGATGAAAAATTGTCGTTCCCCGCGCCGGATAAAATTCATATGGTTGACGGATACATTAGCGATGACCCTGCCGTTTTCAACGACGGAATACGGGTTATAGCGATCGCTCCAAAAGCCGTTTTGGTACCAGTCTTCAAAATCAATGCCGAAAGTTTTTCTCGCGAGCTCGTTGAAGCTTTGTCGTAATTCTCCGTTGTTTCTGTAATTTTTTACGATCATAAAATACTCCTTTTGTATTCAGTATAATACGGATTCGTGAATAAGTAAAAGCATTATATTTGAAAACAAATCGTATGAAAGAATCGATCTGAAACGACAAGTCGTTGTTTTTCGTAATATTGCCAACGGAAATGACCTATGCTATACTAGAGCGTGATTAAAACCTGATTTTGGCAAATAAGAATGGAGGGCAGGCTATGCTGACAAATAAAACGATTCTAATAACCGGCGGAACTGGTTCTTTCGGAAAAAGTTTCACCAAATATGTGTTGACGCATTATGCGCCGAAAAAAATCATTATTTATTCCCGCGATGAATTCAAACAGTGGGCAATGGCGGACGAGTTTCAGGAATATGCGGAAAAACTCAGGTTCTTTATCGGAGATGTGCGGGATTTGGAACGGCTGAAAAGAGCGTGCGAAGGTGTTGACTATATCGTACACGCGGCGGCGCTGAAGCAGGTGCCGGCCTGTGAATATAACCCGAACGAGGCGATCAAGACCAATATTCATGGTGCGATGAACGTGATTGATGCGGCGCTTGACTGCGGCGTTCATAAAGTGGTGGCGCTTTCGACGGACAAGGCGGTCAATCCGGTGAATTTATACGGCGGTACCAAACTGGTATCGGATAAACTTTTTGTAGCGGCCAATGCTTATGTCGGGAATAAGGATGTCAGCTTTTCCATCGTTCGGTATGGGAATGTGGCGGGAAGCAGGGGTTCTATTATCCCGTTATTCGATAGAATCATTAAAGAAGGCGGCACCGAACTGCCGATTACCGACGTCCGGATGACCCGCTTCTGGATTAGTCTGACGGAGGGCATCGAGCTTGTCATCAAAGCGCTGGCGGAAGCGAAAGGCGGAGAGACCTTTATCAGCAAAATTCCCTCTTTCAGGGTGACGGACCTGGCGGAAGCGATGCTGCCGGGCTGCAAACTGAAAGAAATCGGTATCAGACCCGGGGAAAAACTGCATGAAATCATGGTAACAACGGAAGATTCCGCGACGACCTATGAGTATGACAAACACTTTATCGTCTATCCCCAGATGACATGGAATAGCAGGCAGCAGCCGGATTTGAGCGGAAAGAAAGTCGCGGAGGGCTTTTCCTACAGCTCCGGCAGCAATACGGAGTGGCTTTCGGTGGAGGATATCCGGGAAAGACTGAAAGAAATATAGAAATCGCTGCACTGGCGTATGGGAAAGGGATGAATAGGTAAATATGGAAAAACCGGCGATAGAAGGGGGAAGCCCTGTCAGGGAACAGAAAATATATTATGGTCATCAGTACATTGACGAGGCGGATATACAGGCGGTCGTGGACGTGCTGCGGAGCGATTATCTGACCTGCGGGCCGAAGATTGCGGAACTGGAGAAAAAGCTGTGCGATATCACGGGGGCAAAATATGCGGTGGTGTGCAGTAACGGTACGGCGGGGCTTCATATAGCGGCTCTCGCGGCAGGAATCGGCGCCGGAGACGAGGTGATCACAACGCCGATTACGTTTGCGGCTTCCGCAAACTGCGCTTTGTACTGCGGAGCGCGGCCCGTATTTGCGGACATCAACCCGGAGACCTATAATATTGACCCGGCTTCGGTGGAAAAATGTATCACGGATAAGACGAGAGCGGTAGTCGCGGTGGACTATACCGGACAGTCGGTGGAGCTGGAGCCGCTGTTAAAGCTTTGCCGTGAAAAGAATCTGGTTCTGATCGAGGACGGGGCGCATGTGATCGGGACAACTTATCAGGGAAAGAAAAACGGTTCCATTGCGGATATGACCATGTTCAGCTTTCATCCGGTCAAGACCGTGACGGCCGGAGAAGGCGGCGCCATTTTAACAAACAGTGAGGAATATTACCGGAAGCTGTTATTGTACCGCGCGCATGGGATTACGCGGGACGAAACGCTGATGGAGCACAGCGCCGACGGTCCCTGGTATTATGAGCAGCTTGTGCTCGGGTATAATTACCGGATGACGGACATGCAGGCGGCGCTGTTAATCAGCCAGCTGGATAAGCTCGATCTTTTCAGCAGGCGGAGAAAAGAAATTGTGGCCCGTTATAACGAGGCATTTGCAAAACTTCCGGGAATTGTTATACAAAAAGAAATACCGGAATCGGATACGACGAGGCATTTATATATTTTACGGATAAAACCGGAGGCGTTTTCCATTGACCGGAGGCAGTTTTTTGACGCGCTGGAGGCGGAAAACGTATGTTGCAACGTGCATTATATCCCGACCTATTATTTTCCGTATTATGAAAAACTCGGATACCGGAAAGGACTTTGTCCGAATGCGGAAAAACTGTATGAAGAGATAATCACGATTCCGCTTTACTACGCAATGACGGACGAGGATGTAGAAAGCGTGATCAAAGCGGTCGAAAAGATCGCAGGGTATTATCATTTGTAAAACGGGCGTCGTCGGATTTTTCGGATATCGGGATGACGCCTGGAAAAGCAGGCAGGGGGCGCGGGTATGAAATTATCGATTATTGTGCCGGTCTATAATATGGCGGCGGACGGTAAACTGGAATATTGCCTGGAATCGCTTGTACATCAGACGATTGCGGATTATGAAATCATTGCGGTGGATGACTGTTCCACGGATTCTTCGATGGAAATTCTGTCCGCCTATGAGAAACGGTATCCGGGCAAATTCCGCGCGGTTCATTCCGAAGTCAACCGGAAACAGGGCGGTGCGAAAAATATCGGCATGGGCCTGGCAAAAGGCGAATGGATAGGATTTATCGACAGCGATGACTGGGTTACGCCGGACTTTTACGAAAGACTGATCTGCAGAGGGGAAGAGACCGGCGCGGATATGGTGGGCTGCGACTATCATCTGACGGATGAGCACAGCATGAAGATCGGACAGGTTGTGCATAATAATAAAAAAGAGCAGACTGGGATTCTGAATGAAGAAAAGTACAGGTCGCTGTTGGTTGACAGCGGGAGCCTTGTCGTAAAAGTATATCGGAGAGAAATTGTGATTGACCATCCGGGGCGCTTTCCGGAGGGCATTTTTTATGAAGACAATGCGCTCGCAAATTCCTGGATGCTGCGGGCTAAACATTTCGAATATATCGAAGAACCGTTGTATTATTATTATCAGCACGATACGTCTACGGTGCATACGATTACGCAGAGACGGTGCGAAGACCGTATGGAAGCCGGCCGGCTGATGCTGCGGGAAGCGGAGCAGTATCGGTATCTGGAGCAATATCGGGCGGAAATAGAGTTTGGATTCACGGTTCTTTTTTATGTGAATACGCTTTTTACTTATATGCAGGGAGTAAGACCGGTGAAATATGGGTTTGTGAAAAAGCTGGGAGATGAGATGAAACGGTGTTTCCCGGATTTTCAGAAGAACCCCTATTATTGTGAAAGAATACATGCGGAAGAAAAGAAGCTGGCAGCGATGCAGATGCGTTCTACGGCATGGTTCATTCTGTACTATAAACTGCTGTGGGGATACCGCAATTTTCGGAAACGTTTTTCGTAAATTGCAGCCGGATAAAATAAAGCTTGGAAATGGGAGAGGATATGAAAATAACAGCCAAATCAAAGGTTTTATATCTGATCGGCGTATGCTGTATCATTTTTTTATTATGGCTCGGCAACGAAGGGGATAATCCGCTGGGCTATTTTGGTTCGGAAATGCAGTATTCTTTCGGTGTGCTGGATTCCAACAACGCGCTCGTGATCAAGGATTCGATTGCCCGGTCAGGCATTGCGGCGAGCACGCCGCAGCTTGTAGTAAACCGCGGAACCTATAAGATTCATCTCACCTATTCGGCCGATAAGGCAGGAAATGTGGTAGAGCTGTGGGAGCAGGAAAGCAAGGTGGCGGGTTGGACGCTGCCTGCGATGGGAAATAACTTTTACCAGGAATTTACGCTGGCGAAAGATGCAAAACAGTTGTCCATCAGGCTGTATTACGGCGGAGAAGGTTCTTTTGTCATTCAGCGGATAGAACTGGAGCCGAAAACACTTTTTTATACAGACACTTATTTTATGATCCTGTTGTTCATCGCCCTGAATGCCGCAGGCTATTTTTTATATCAGCGTCACAAACAAAATCCGATTGCGCAGGAAAAGCTGGTGGATGCCTGTATTATTGCGGGAGTGGTGCTGCTCGCGATGTCTCCGATGTTTTCCACATATCTGTATAACGGGGATGATCTGTGTTATCACCTGGCGCGGATGGAAGGCATTAAAGACTGTATGCTGGACGGACAGATACCGGCGGTTATTCTGCCTGACGGCCTGAAAGGGAACGGTTATCTGAATGCGATGTATCCGTACCTGTTTCTGTATATCGGAGCCTTTTTAAGGATTTGCCGCGTTTCGCTGGGATTGTCCTATAAAATGGTGGTTTTTCTGGCGAATCTCGGTTCGGCGCTGTGCGCTTATTATGCGTTTAAATCCATATCGAAATCCCGCCGGACGGTTATTCTCGGCGTGGTTTTGTATACGCTGATGCCTTACCGTTTTACGAATATTTTTTCCAGAGGGGATTTGGGGGAAACGCTTGCCCTTACTTTCTGGCCGCTTGTAATCGTGGGCATGTATCATATTCTGTTCGGAGACAGAAAAAAATGGTATTTTCTGGTGCTTGGGTTCAGCGGAATTTTACAGAGCCATATCCTGAGCGTCATGTTTGTGATGGGATTTTGTGTGATTTCCGCTGTGATGTTCATCGGGAATATCTGGAGAGAGAAACGGTATGTGGAAATCGGCAAGGCGGCGGTCGTCACGATATTATTGAACCTGTGGTTCCTCGTCCCATTCCTGTTTTATTATTTTACGGAGCCGCTTGGGACGGAACTTTTACGCTGGAGCGGTTACTTCGATCAGTCTATCAACCCGTCCAATTTTGCGCAGTCCATCAGCCTGTACAATAAGCAGTATTTTTCACTCGGCCTGCCTCTGCTTGGATGTATCGGAATCGCCGTACTGTATCTTGTCTGTGATAAGAAGAAAAAGAAAAGCGATCTGGACAGATATCTTTGCTTTCTTCTGATACTCGGCGTGATTTTGACCTGGATGACGACGGGGTACTTTCCGAATAAGGATTTGCGCCGGAACGGTTTTCTGGACTCCATTATGACAATGCTCCAGTTTCCGTGGAGATTTCTCGGACCGGCCTGCACCTGCTTTTTGTTTGCGGGAGCGGTCTGGCTGTCCGAATCGGAGATATTAAAACCTTATAGAAACCTGATTTTTGCGTTGTTTATCGGCTTGAACCTGCTGACTGTGCAGACCGTTCCGGCGGATAACATCCATATGCCGTACAGCAGTTCGGCGGCTACGGCATCGAAAGGGCATGACAGCAAGATGGCGGCCAATATCGGCATCTTCTACCCGCATGAATGGAGGCTGGAAGGCATTACGGATGATAAGCTGACAACGAGCGTGCTCGTGTCGGATATCAATCAGGTAAGCATTTTAAACTATGGAAAAACAGGAACGAGGGCAAAAGCGGTCTACTCGACCAATGAGGAAGGCAATTATCTGGAAATGCCGATTCTGAATTATGCGGGTTACCGCGCCTGGGATGAGAACGGAAAGAAGCTGGAAATTCTGGAAGGCAGCGATCACCGCATCCGGGTGATGCTCGTGGGAGACGGGATGCAGCACGAAGTTCATGTCCGATTCGGGCCTGTGCCGGGATTTCTTGCGGCCAGCGCGGTGTCGGCTCTGACTGTGGCGGCGATTGCGTGGTGGTATTGGAGAAAGTACTGTAAACGGAGTACGAAAAAAGAAGAAGCGGCAAATTGAGCGAATACTTTTTCATACCGAAACCGCTAAAATTGTTATAGGCTGTGCAGTGCGTCGGCAATCCGGCCGGAGCCTCTGCCATCGATGAAAGCTCTCATTCGACGGGAGCTTTCTTTACGTTTGGCATAAGAATCTTTATGACTGTTCAGAAAACGAATCAGGTTATCGACCGTATGCTTCGGAGCCGTCCGGGCATCTCCCGCACAGGATATGATCCGGTTATCGGAAAAAGTCTGAACGGCACAGGACTGATTGTCCGCCGTCAGGAAGCTGATGGAAGGAACGCCAACGGCGCAGAGCTCATACAGCGTGGTACCGCCGGTGGAAATCCCGAGATCGCACCGGCGCATGAGAGCCGCCATATCCTGAACATTCGTGTGAACATGGATTGCGGGATGCGTTGAAGCAAGCTGTTCCAATTCCTGAAAATGAGAATTGAGGCGGCTTGTAACAACATGATAGTTCAGGTTTTGCAGAAAGTCCGTGGAATATTGGCCGCATATGGCAGAGCCGTCCGATGAAGCCTGTACGGCATTTTGAGACTCCCTGCCAAAGACCTTATGGAAAAATGTGCCGGTCACATTGCAGGCATCGGTACCGCCGGCGGAAAGCAGGACATGCCGGACTTCCGGTCTTATTTCATAAGAAACATTCTGAAACTGTTCCCGCAGAGGCGTATAAGAGGCGCCCGTCAGCCTGTGTGCGGCTTTACGGTAACATGCAGGTTCTTCTGTCACATCATAATTTATGATAAGATCTGTCGGATAATCGAAAGCCAGCAGATCATCCAGATAAGCCACCCGGCAAAGCTGCTGCAGCTCTGAAAGATAGGTTTCCGTCACGAAATACGAGTCGATAAAAAGCCGCACCGGGGATGCGGGGGCTTCCTTCAGAATTGCCCTGAGGGCGGGAAGCTCCGCTTCCATATCCTGATAATTGCTGTGAAGACAGATAACGGGAAATTCATCCGGAAAAGAAAAACGCTCTTCTAAGACCGACACGCTTTTGTCATCGGCAACAAGAAAACGGACTTCCATAGAAAGCGCCGCGCAGGCTCTTGCAATGGATAAACATCGCATGATATGTCCGGTTGCAATTTCTTCATTTCCGTCGGTTCTGAAATAAACGACTGACATAGAAACATTCTTCCCCCAATTCTGATTGTGATTTGGTGATTTTTAAGGGAAATATTAGCTGTTATATTTTGTTATTAAAATTTCCGCCAAATGCCTGGAATGGATTATTTAACGCCATATCCAACATTCCCCCATCACGAATACCGTCACTTCCTCCTATATTGTATGGAAATTCTAGCTAGAAAACAACCTGTTTTTCTTTTTGCGATTGTTGTATCCTGACTTTTCCGGGATATGGCATCCGGCCTGTCGTATTCATTTTATAACGAAAGCCCTCCCTATGCAAAACAGACATCCCTATGATATAATAAGCGCAAAAGAAAAACAAGCGGCCGCGAAGCGGACATTTGTTTTTCGTGCGCAAATAACGAGCAAAGGTCCGAAGGAATCGGACGGGAAGCGCTGAAAGCGCGAGTTTGCGAGTGAATCCAAAGCAAAAGAAAAACAAGCGGCCGTGAAGCGGACATTTGTTTTTCGTGCGCAAATAACGAGCAAAGGTCCGAAGGAATCGGACGGACAGGGGGCATTTATATGGGCGCATCATCCATCGCTATTATTACCGCAAGAGGCGGAAGCAAGCGGATTCCGCACAAAAATATAAAGGATTTCTGCGGAAAACCCATTATCACATATTCGATCGAGGCGGCCCTTCATTCGGGACTTTTTGAGGAAGTCATGGTTTCAACCGATGATCAGGAAATCGCCCGGATTGCGAAACAGGCAGGGGCAAAAGTGCCTTTTATGAGAAGCAGCGAGAACGCGGGGGATTATGCGTCTACCGATGACGTACTGCTGGAAGTACTGAACTGGTACCGGGAACAGGGCAGGGAGTTTGAGACATTCTGCTGTCTGTATCCGACGGCGCCTTTTATCACGGAGAAGAAGCTGCAAAAAGCAATGCAGATGCTGGAAAATGCGGATTCGGTTATGCCTGTCGTCGCGTTTTCGTATCCGCCGCAGAGATGTGTTGTTTTGAACGAGCAGGGGGAACTTCGGATGAAATGGCCGGAGCATGCGAAAACCCGCTCGCAGGATCTGGAACCTTATTATCACGACTGCGGGCAGTTCTACTGCTGTCGGACGAAGCCTTTTCTGGAATATGGAACGACCGACTTACCGCATATGGTTCCATTGTTTGTCAGCGAACTGGAAGTACAGGACATCGATAATCCTGATGACTGGGAGATCGCGGAATTGAAGTATCGGAAAATGAAAAGCGTATAAAAGTATTCTTTCGGAAAACTTTGAGATTTCCGACGCGTGCCCTTATAGTAAACTGCTCTGACATGGAGGAATAGTGAAATTATGAAAAAAGAATTGAAAATCGGTAAAAGATTGATCGGGGAAAATCATCCGGTATTCTGCGTGGCAGAAATGTCGGGGAATCATCTAAAAGATTACGGCCGGGCCGTGGAAATTATCCATGCGGCGAAAGAAGCCGGGGCCGATGCCGTGAAACTGCAGACCTATACGGCGGACAGCCTGTCGCTTGACTGCGATAATGAGTATTTTCAGATACATGGCGGCCTCTGGGACGGGATGACCGAGTATAAACTGTATGAAGAGGCATGCACGCCCTGGGAATGGCAGCCGAAACTGAAAGAACTGGCGGAGAGCCTGGGAATGGAATGCTTCTCTTCTCCCTTTGATTTTTCCTCGGTGGAATTTCTGGAAGAATGCAATATGCCGGCTTATAAAATAGCGTCGTATGAAATTAACGATATCCCGTTGATACGGAAAGCGGCCGCGCTGCATAAGCCCATGATTCTGGCGACCGGCGTCGCGCATCTGGAAGATATCGAACGGGCTCTGCGGGCCTGCCGGGACGAGGGGAACGAGGAGGTTATGCTGCTGAAATGCGTTTCCGCTTATCCGACGCCTTACGAGGATATTAATCTGGCCATGATTCCCACACTGGGGGGAACTTTTAATTGCCTGACCGGGCTTTCCGATCATTCGATGGGAAGTGCCGTAGCGGTGGGAGCCGTTCCGCTCGGCATTAAAATGGTGGAAAAACACCTGACTCTGCGGCGTGCCGACGGTGGGCCGGACGGCGCTTTTTCCATGGAACCGGAAGAGTTTAAGGAGATGGTGGAGCATATCCGCATCGTTGAGAAAGCGCTTGGCACTTCCGCCTATGCGCTGACGGAGAAACAGGAAAAGGAACGGAGCGGTTCAAGGTCCTTATTTGTTGTCAAAGATATCCGGGCGGGAGAAAAACTGACACCGGAAAACGTGCGTTCCATCAGGCCGGGGCATGGGCTTCATACGATGTATTACGAAAAAGTGCTCGGCAGAAGCGCGCTTCAGGATATCGCAAGAGGGACGCCGTTAGACTGGGGGATGTTCAGGTAACAGGATGAAATATCATATCAATAGGCTGAAAAGCTGCACAGCAAAGGAGAAAAATCATGCTAATAGTGAAAAAAATCACAATGGAATATCTGGAACGGCCGGTGGGGCTCGGCGGACTTCCCTGGTTTGGCTGGGTGCTGGAAAGCGACAGAAAGAATGTGGTGCAGAAGGCTTATCAGCTTCAGATAGCAGAAGATGCGCAGTTTGCGAAACTGATTTATGACAGCGGCCTTGTGGAAAGCGCGGAGTCCGTTCACGTAAAAGTTCCGGAGGAAACGGAAATCCGCTCCTGTACGGAATACTTTGTGCGGGTGCGCGTAAGCGACGGAGCGGAAGAGAGCCCTTACAGTGAGGTGTCATCCTTTGTGACGGCGATTCTGAACCGGGATGAGTGGCAGGCGGAGTTTATTACCGGAGAAGCGGAGGAGGACAGCGGGAAATCGGGAAGTACCTGCCTGCGGAACCGGATTTTTATAAACGGCGAAGTGGCGTCTGCCTTTGTGTGTGCCACGGCGCTTGGCCTGTATCGTTTTTTCATAAACGGCCAAAAGGCGGGAGAGGATGAAATGACGCCCGGCTGGACTTCGTATCATAAACATTTGTGTTATCAGACGTATGATGTGACGGCGCTTTTGAAACAGGGGGAAAATGATCTGGAAGCCATGCTGGGCGCCGGCTGGTACAAGGGAAAGATGGGATTTCTGCTCCTTCGGAATAATTATGGGACACGGACGGCCTTCCTGATGCAGATGACGGTGCGGTATCGGGACGGACGGGAGGAGATTTTCGGAACGGATGAAAGCTGGCAGGGAAGGCCGGGGCCGATTACCTTTTCGGAAATCTATGACGGGGAACATTATGATGCCAGACTGGAAGAAAGGGATCCGGAACAGGACTTTCAGAAAGTGTGCATGATTCCTTTTTCCAAAGACGCGCTGACGGCCCAGGCGGGCGGTAAAGTACGGAAAATGGAGCGTCTGGAAGCCCGGGAAGTCATCGTGACACCGAAAGGAGAAACGGTTATTGATTTCGGACAGAATATGACCGGATGGGTCAATTTTCGCGTGAAAGCGGAGAGGAACAGCGAAATTGTTCTGAAATGTTTTGAAACGCTGGATGCCGGGGGGAATGTATATACAGCGAATTTGCGTTCTGCCGGACAGGAAATACGCTATATCTGTAAAGGCGGAAAAGAGGAATACCACCCGCATTTTACTTTTATGGGCTTCCGTTATGTACAGGTACTGCAATGGCCGGGACAGGTGAAGAAAGAGGATTTTGCGGCATTTGCCCTGTATTCCCGGATGGAGCAGACAGGAACGTTCCGGTGTTCGGACCCGCTTGTAAACCGGTTACAGCAGAATATCCTCTGGGGATTAAAAGGAAATTTTCTGGATATACCGACGGACTGTCCTCAGCGGGACGAAAGGGTAGGCTGGACGGGAGACGCGCAGATTTTCTGCCGGACGGCCTGTTATCTGATGAATACCTATACTTTTTTCCGGAAGTGGCTGAAAGACGTGGCGGCGGACCAGACGCCGGAGGGCGGTGTGCCCCATGTGGTGCCGGACATCATCAGCGGTAAAGAAGAAAACGACTGGCTTTTGTCTCAGGGGACGCATTCCGCGGCGGCCTGGGCGGATGTGGCGGTGATCAATCCCTGGACGATGTATCTGACTTTCGGTGATCGGACGATTCTGGAAGAACAGTACGACAGCATGAAAAAATGGATTGGCTTTATGGAAGAGCATGCCGTGGACCATATATGGAATTACAGGCTTCAATTCGGCGACTGGGTCGCTTTGGATGCGGAAGAGGGAAGCTATTTCGGCGCGACGCCCAACGACCTGACCTGTACGGCGTATTTCGCATATTCCACAGGGCTTTTTGCGAAAATTGCCGGCGTTCTCGGCAGACAGGAAGATGCGGCATACTATGGGGCGCTTCGCGAAAAAATCGTGGAAAAGTTCCGGAAGACTTTTTTCCTGGAAGACGGTACAATGACGGCGCAGACACAGACGGCGCATATCGTGGCTCTGTATTTCGGCCTGGTACCGGAGGCGTTCCGGGAGCAGACCGCGAAGCGGCTGGTGGAACTTCTGAAAAAAGAAGGCGGACATCTGGTAACAGGGTTTGTGGGAACGCCTTATTTCTGTCATGCGCTCAGTGAGAACGGCTATGTGAGAGAGGCCTATGATTTGCTGCTGAAAGATGACTTTCCGTCCTGGCTTTATCAGGTAAAAATGGGAGCGACGACGGTCTGGGAGCATTGGGACGGCATGAAACCGGACGGGACCATGTGGAGCCCGGATATGAATTCCTTTAACCATTATGCTTACGGCGCGGTGGGCGACTGGCTTTACCGTGTGGTTCTCGGCATGGAAATCGATGAAAAAGATCCGGGGTATCATCATGCCATGATCAGCCCGCAGACAGGAGATGCCTTTGATTTTGCGGAAGGTTCTTACGAGAGCGTGTACGGGACTTTAAAAGTGCGCTGGGAAAAAGGAGAAAACGCGGACAGCCGCAGACTGTACATTACGGTTCCGCACAATGCGGCCGCAACGATACGGCTGGAAAAAGGCGCGGAGCAGATCGAGGCCGAAGGGCTTGCATTTGAAAAAGAACAGGGAATCTATACGGCTCATTGCGGTTCCGGTGAATGGAAAATCGGTTACCGGAAAACGGCTTTATAGAGGAATCGCCATAGAAATATGCCGATGACGGCAGGCGGAGAGGACATAAACGATGAGATTGAAATCGGGCGGATTTGATTTACAGATAAGTTTTTTTTACGGAAAAAATGAAATATGGATTCCCATACCGGAGGAATGCTGTACGGAAAAGGGATGTGAGTTCCGCGCGGAAGATGCGTGGTACAGGGTGGCTTTTGAGCGAAACGGGGCGGATGGAGAGATCGGGTTTCTGATGGAGTTTCGCGCCTCTTATGATACCCGGATGAAGATGCAGATTGCGCTGACCGGGGAAACGGATTATTTCCATGTGATTCCCTGTAATATTTATGGGGACAATCATGCAAAAGAAGTGCGTATCGGGGAGTTTCCGCTATTGACGGAAGCGCATCCTGAGGCGGCGTTCTGTTCCCCGTACTGGGAATTTCGGGCGGACCGGGCGGCCATGCCGCTGTCTGCGCTTTGCTGCGGCCGGGGAACGGCAGCCGTGTCCATCGAACCCTATGCGGCGGAAAGAGGAAACGACGGCGGATTCATCAGGAACGGTGTTTTTGCGGCTTTGCCGGACAGCTTCGGCGTGACGCTCGGATATACCAACGATCCGGTAACCTTTTTAAACCGTTCCGTTCCGGCGGCGGCGTCCGGAAACCGGGGCAGGGAGGCCCGCGCCGAAGGTCGGATTTATACGGCGGCGGGAAAAGGAAGGCCGGGCATCCATGATATTGTACGGAAGGAATATGAGAAGATACATGTCAGGGCTTCGTATCGGAAGAGTTTCCGACAGGCGGCGGAGGCGATGCTGGATGCGTTTAGCACGCTGAACTATGACCCGAAGGCCGGAGAATATACCAACAGGAAGTGTATGCCGTTTTCCGACAGGGAACTGAAGCCCTGGAGAAACGTGGTGGAAATCGGCTGGACCGGCGGGGCGATTCTGGCGTATCCTCTTGTGATGAGCCGGTATCTGCTTGGAGAATGCGGGGAGAAAAGGCTGGAACAGGCGCTGTCCGGAGAAGCCATGATCGACAGAATCGTGGACGGATACCGGGAGGAATCGGGCTTTTTCCTGGATTTATATGCGTATACAGATAAAGATGTGTATGCAGATAAAGATGTGTATGCAGATAAAGATGTGTATGCAGATAAAGATGTGTATGCAGATAAAGATGTGCATGCAGATCAAGATGTGCGGGACGGCAAGGAGCTCGGCGGCAGGTTGAACGGCTGGTGGACGTATTACGGTTTGTGCCGGGACTGTCACTGTGCATATACGCAGGGCAGCGCAGTATACTATATTCTGAAAACGATTCTTTTCCTGAAAGAACGGGGAAAGCCATATAATGAGAAATGGCTGGAAAGGTGCGGAAAAGTACTGGATACCGTGACCGCGCTTCAGAGGGAAGACGGTGCATTCGGCTATACTTATTCGGCCGCGGAAAGAAAAGTGCTGGATTGGGAAGGTTTTGCGGGGTGCTGGTTTGTGCCGGGATTACTTTATCTGGCCAGACTGACCGGAGATGCCTCTTACAGGGAGGCGGCAAAGAAGGCGCATGCTTATTATCGGAATTTCGTATTGAATCTGGACTGCTACGGAGCGCCTATGGATACCTGGAAAGCGGTAGACCAGGAAGGAAATCTCAGTTTTCTGCATGGAAGCAGGCTGTTATATGAAGATACGAAAGAAGCGGCGTATCTGGAAGACATGAAGATCAGCGCCGGTTATGAATTTCTGTGGCGGTACGGTTATCCGACCCGTCCCGTGCATCCGCCGGTGAACGAGGGATGGAATGCCTGCGGGGGGTCCGTGACATCCGTGTCCAACCCGCATATTCATCCGATGGGCGTGCTGGCGGACGAAGATCTGCTGTTCCTTTCGGAAATCACCGGAGATTCCTATTACAGGGAACGGGCATTGGATTCTGTTGCATGGATGATGCAGACGCTGGAGCTCTATCCCGATCGGACGGGTTACGGCCGTTACGGCATTCTGTCCGAAAGATGGTGCCCTTCGGACGGGCTGGTGACGGAGCGGTATGATACCGGAGCGCCGTATGCGTCCTGGTTCAGCTATAATCTGTGGGCGGCGGCGAATGTGTTTGAGGCGGTTCTTCATGCCATGCAGAGGGACGTTCCGGACATGTGACGGCAAAAAATAATTTTCTAAACCGATTTCCGCTTTACAAGCGTAGTGGAAACTTCCAGTTTCATGGGAATACTGTTTTCGGATTCGATCAGTTGGGAGAGACGGCGGACAGCCATCTCTCCCATATATTCTTTGGGGACATTGACGGTTGTCAGAGCCGGTTCCGTATAGGCGGAGACGGGCATGTTGTCAAAGCCCACGACGGCCACGTCCTGCGGTATCCGGAAGCCGTGTTCCTTTAACGCCTTCATTGCGCCGCAGGCGATCAGATCGTTATCGGCAAAATAACAGCGTGCAGGCCGTTCTCCCGCCGCAAGAACTGCTTTCATATCGGCATAGGCGCCTTCCGGGGAAGGGGAGAGGTAATGGACTTTCGAATTGGAAGTCGCCATACCGTTTCTGCGGACCGCCCGGTAGAAACCGTCCGCCCGCTCCGAAAAATTGTTGATGGGATAGGAGGAGCGCAGATAGCCGGGCTGTTCCTTACAATGGGAGAGCAGGTGGCAGGCGGCGAGATAGGCGCCCTGCGCATTGTTAATCAATACATAATCGGTGTCGATTGTCTCAAAATAGGTGTCGAGCACGACAAGAGGCAGTTTCAATCTCAGAAAAGGAAGCAGATCGTTCTCAAGCATTTCTGTGCCAAGCAGCAAAATTCCCTTACAGTCAAAATGAATCAGTTCCCGGAGCTGGCGTTCCGGGTCTTCGCTTTCATCCAGATAAAATACATTCAGATAGTAATGATGTTTTTTACATCCGGAGTCGATTCCCTGAGCAAGCTGGGAAAAGAAAGGCGTATCGGCAACGACCGCGCCGTGCTTGCGGTAGATGATAAAATATACGGTCCCCTGCGCCGGCTGGGGCAGAGACGATTTGCCGTCGATCCGGCTGAAATCATATCCCTGTTCCCGGGCAAGGGTCATTACTTTCTTACGGGTGGCGGTGCTGACGCCGGGTTTGCCGTTCAAGGCCATGGAAACGGCGGCCTCGGACAGGTTCAGCATGCGGGACAGTTCTTTTGCGGTAACGGACATCTTTTTATCCTCATTTCGATTTGTAAAAGTCAAATAGATCGTCTTTTCTTCATTTTATAAAATTAAGTAAATTAAGTCAAGAATATCTCTCAAAAATACTTAATATGTAATTGATATTAAGTTTCGTTAAGTGAATAATGAATCATAAGTTTATCACGAATATCATCAGGAGGATGTTTTATGGCAAAGATTGTATTGGGTTATGCGCCTACGAGACGCAGTATTTTTTCGGCGCCGGATGCGGTGAAGTATGCGGATTTGACGAGAGCGAAATTAAGAAGCATGGGAGTGGCATTTGTGGATATCGACGATATTTCCGAAGACGGTCTGCTCCATGACGATGCGGACAGAATCCGCATCGCGGAAAAATTCCGGGAGCGGAATGTGGACGGGCTTTTTTTCCCGCACGGCAATTTCGGTACGGAATATGAGGTGGCAAGGCTGGCAAAAGAGCTGAATGTGCCGGTGCTGTTATGGGGCCCAAGAGACGAGCGGCCGGATGAAAACGGCGTGCGCCTGCGGGACAGCCAATGCGGTCTGTTCGCCACGGGGAAGGTGCTTCGGCGGTTTGGCGTACCGTTTACTTATTTATGCAACTGCCGTCTGGAAGATCAGGAATTTGAGGCGGGCGTCCGTAATTTCCTTGCGGTGTGCAATGTGGTAAAAGCATTCCGTCACACCCGCATTCTTCAGATCGGTCCCCGGCCTTTTGATTTCTGGTCAACCATGTGCAATGAAGGGGAACTGCTGGAAAAATTTAATATTCAGTTATCGCCGATTCCCATGCCGGAACTGAAAGCGGAAATAGAACGCGTGAAAGCCGAAGGGACAAAGGCGGCGGAAACAGTGGCTTATTGCAGAGAGCATTTTCAAATTGCGATCAAGGACGAAGAACTGGAAACCGTGGCGGCCTTAAAGGTGGCGATGAGAAATCTGGCTGACCGTTACGGCTGCAATGCGGTGGCTATCCAGTGTTGGAATGCTTTGCAGGGGGAAATCGGAATCATGCCCTGTGCGGCCAACAGCCTGCTGAACGAGGAAGGGCTTCCGGTCGTGTGCGAGACGGATATTCACGGCGCCATCACCGCCGTGCTGGCGGAAGCGGCGGGCATGGACGAAGCGAGAACCTTTTTTGCCGACTGGACCGTGCGCCATCCCGATAATGAGAACGGGGAACTGCTTCAGCATTGCGGCCCCTGGCCCCTTTCCTGTGCGTCCTGCAAGCCGACCATCGGTTATCCGCTGGCATTCGACCATCCCGGCGCGGTGGAAGCGGAAGCGAAGCACGGAGAAATGACGCTTTGCCGTTTCGACGGGGACAACGGGGAATATTCCATGCTGCTCGGCAATGCCGTTGGCGTGGACGGCCCTTATACGAAGGGAACTTATGTCTGGGTAGAGGTGAAAAACTGGAAAAAACTGGAAGCCAAAATCGTGGAAGGACCTTATATTCATCATTGCGTAGGAATCCATAAGGATGTGGTTCCGGTTCTGTACGAGGCCTGTAAATACATTGGGATAACGCCTGATCTGTACGATGACAACGAGGAAGAAATAAAGGCGAAAGTGCATGGCGCATAAAAGCGGCAGGGGCTGCCTGACCTGTAATCCGGAGGAAAGCGGCTCCTGCCCATGCAGGATTGGAAGCGGAAAGAGAAGAAAGGATAGGAAGGAATGCGAAACATAGACGAATTGACGAAAAAGGCAAACGGGCTGCGAAAAGATGTGATCGAAGAAGTCTATCGTTCTTCGGCCGGCCACGTGGGCGGGGATTTGAGCGTAATGGATATACTGACCGTGCTTTATTTCGGGGTGATGAACGTATCGCCGGCGAACTGGGATTCCCCGGACAGGGACCGCTTTTTCCTGAGCAAGGGACATTGTGCGGATGCGCTGTATATGGCGCTCGGCGAAAAGGGTTTTTTCGACAAACAGGAGGCGGTCAGCACGTTCAGCGCTTTCGGTTCCAGATTTATCGGACATCCCAATACGGAGGTGCCGGGCGTTGAAATGAATTCAGGCTCTCTGGGACACGGCCTGGCGCTGGGCGTCGGTACGGCGCTTGCGGCCAAAATGGACGGCCGCGCTTACCGCACTTATGTGGTGCTTGGAGACGGAGAGATGGCGGAAGGTTCAAATTATGAAGCCATGATGGCTGCGGCTCATTATAAACTGGACAATCTCTGTGCCACGGTGGATTTAAACCGCCTGCAGATCAGCGGCACGGTAAAGGAAGTGATGTGCAGCGACGATCTGGGGGAAAAGTTCCGGTCTTTCGGCTGGCATGTGATTTCTGTGGAGGATGGAAACGACTGCGGACAGCTTCTTTCCGCTTATGAAGAGGCGGCTTTGACGAAAGACCGTCCCAGCGTCCTGATCGCTCACACGGTGAAGGGAAAAGGCGTTTCTTATATGGAAGATCGGATCGGCTGGCATCACGGCGTGATGACCGAAGAACAATACGAAACCGCAGTACGGGAACTGGAGGCGATAACACATGAATAAAATAACCAACCGTCAGATAATATGTGATACGTTGTTGGAAGCGGCAAAAGAAGATCGGGATATCGTAGTGGTCTGCTCCGATTCCAGAGGTTCGGCGTCTCTTTCCGCGTTTGCGAAAGAGTATCCCGGACAGTTTGTGGAGATGGGAATTGCGGAGCAGAATCTTGTCACGGTGTCGGCAGGGCTGGCTTCCTGCGGGAAAAAGGTGTTTGCGGCTTCTCCGGCCTGCTTTCTTTCTACAAGAAGCTATGAGCAGGCGAAGGTGGACGTGGCCTATTCCAAAACCAATGTGACGCTGATCGGCATCAGCGGCGGCGTCAGCTATGGCGCGCTCGGCATGACGCATCATTCCTGCCAGGATATCGCGGCGTTTGCCGCGCTGCCGGATATGAGGGTGTATCTGCCCAGCGACCGTTTCCAGACGGCCAGGCTGATTCAGGAACTGTTGAAAGACAATCTGCCGGCCTATGTGCGGGTCAGCCGGTCGGCGACGGAAGATGTTTATACGGAAGAAATGGAGTTTACCCTGAATAAGGCCAATGTGCTGATGGAAGGGGAAGATATTTTGCTGGCTGCCTGCGGTGAAATGGTGCCGAATGCTTATGAGGCGGGAAAACTGCTCCGTGAAAAAGGATATAGCACAGGGCTGATAGACATGTACTGCATCAAACCGTTAGACGAAGAAACGCTGCTCGCGGCCGCAGAGAAGGCAAAACTGATCGTAACGGTGGAAGAACATTCGCCTTATGGAGGGCTCGGAAGTATCGTGGCGCAGACGATCTCGGCGCATTGTCCCAGGCGCGTTATCAATTTGGCGCTTCCGGACGGCCATATCATCGGCGGGACGAACCGGGAAATCTTTGCCCATTACGGACTGGACGGGGAAGGAATTGCCCGTGCGGTGCAGAAGGCTTTCGAACAGGAGGGCTGACGGATGAAATATATTTTGGGAATCGACCAGAGCACGCAGGGAACCAAAGCGGTATTGTTCGACGGGGACGGCCGTATCGTGCACAGGGCCGACGTGCCTCACAGGCAGCATATCAACGGGCTGGGATGGGTATCCCACGACCCGGAGGAAATATACCGGAATGTCATCCGGGCGGTAAAAATGGCGGTGGAAGGGGCCGCGGTGCGCAAAGAGCAGATTGCGGGCGTCGGCATCAGCAATCAGCGGGAGACGACGCTTTTGTGGGATGAGGACGGCAGATCCCTGTCCCATGCCATCGTATGGCAATGCAGCAGGGCAGAAGAGATCGTGAAAAGGCTGAAAGGCAGCGAAGGCATGGTTTATGAAAAGTCGGGGATTCCGTTGTCCGCTTTCTTTCCGGGCGCCAAAATGGCATGGCTTATGAAGCATGTCGTTTCCGGCCTGCCGGGGGATACGAAACTGCATTTTGGCACGGTGGACAGCTGGCTGCTTTATAAACTGACGAAAGACCATATTTTCAAAACAGATTATTCCAACGCGTCCCGCACCCAGCTTTTTCATCTGCGCACCCTTTCCTGGGACGAGGAGCTTTGCGGGCTGTTCGGTATTCCCATGGAAGCCCTGCCTGAAGTATGTGACAGCAACAGTTGTTTCGGGACAACGGATTTCGAAGGTTTTCTGGACGAAGAAATTCCGATTTTATCTATGATGGGGGACTCTCACGCGGCCCTGTTCGGACAGGGATGCCATGAACACGGTATGGTGAAAGCCACTTATGGAACGGGATCTTCGGTCATGATGAATATCGGGGAAACTTTTGTGCAAAGCAGAAACGGCCTCGCATCTTCTCTCGCCTGGGGGATGGACGGTAAGGTGACTTATGTGCTGGAAGGAAATATCAATTATACGGGAGCGGTAATCACCTGGCTGAAAGACGACCTGGGGCTGATTGCATCTCCCGGAGAAACGGAAGCGCTGGCTATGGCGGCAAATCCGGCGGATGCCTGTGTGCTCGTGCCGGCTTTTACCGGTTTGTCGGCGCCTTACTGGAAAGAGGATGCAAAAGCGCTGTTATGCGGTATGAGCCGTACCACGGGACGGGCGGAGATTGTCCGCGCCGCGCTGGACAGTATTGCTTTTCAGGTAACGGATGTGTTAAAGGCTATGGAACAGGACAGCGGCTGTACGCTGCGGGAACTCAGGACGGATGGCGGCCCCACGGGGAACCGGTATCTGATGCAGATGCAGAGCGATCTGGCCGATGTGCAGGTTGCCGCGGCGGGATGGGAAGAACTGTCGGCCATAGGAGCCGCTTATCTGGCCGGGCTTTCCGCAGGCATTTACAGGAAGGAAGACTTGTTTTCCCGGATGGCATACAGGCGGTATACGCCTGCAATGCCAAAAGAGAACCGGGAGATAAAATATGCGGCCTGGAAAAAGGCGGTAGGGATTGTTACAGCGTAAGTTTCCGGTAGCTGTGACACTGTTTTTCGATCAGTTCCCAGTCCAGTTCCCCGCCGATGCCGGGGGTCTTCGGCACATGGATGATGCCGTTTTCATCGATGGGAAGAAGTCCCTTCATGGGGAACCGGAAATCTTCTTCGGGAACAAAATACTCGAAATATTCACAGTTACGGACGGCACAGGAGACATGGAGATTCACGAGGTCCATGAAGTTCATGGTGGTCGTGTGGATTTCGCAGTTTAAGCCGAATGCTTCCGCCATATGGCATATTTTCAGCGTGCCGGTGATGCCGTCTTTCCAGGAAACATCGGCGCGGACAATGTCGGCCGCTTTCTGCGCGATGACCTGTGCCACGCCCCAGTGGGCGCCGCGTGTCGTTTCCGTGGCGGCGATGGGAATATCCAGCGTTTCGCACAGACGGGTATATTTATACAGTTCAAAATCCCGGAAGGGTTCTTCCAGCCATTTATAATGGAGGCGCTCCAGATCGCGTCCTACTGCAATTGCCTGGTCAAGCGTGTATTCCGCAACGGGGTCGCTCATCAGAATCATATCGTCGCCCACCGCTTCCCTGAGCGCCCTGTGGATTTCCATATCCAGCGTATAGGGGCCGGGGGGATGGGCTTTGTAGATTTTAATGCCCCTGCTTTTGTAAGCAAGCGCTTCTCTGATATAGTCTTCCGCGGATTCATAGAACAGGCTGCTGGCGTAAACCGGAAGTTCTTCCCGGTAGGCGCCGATGTACTGATAAAGCGGCAGGCCGGCTTCTTTGGCACAGATGTCCCAAAGGGCCACGTCTATCGGGCCGGGCAGATACACCGGGAAAAAGGTCAGATGCCTGTCGATATTCCAGAGATCGTGCCATATTTTCTCCCGATCGTGCGGGTCGCGTCCCAGAATCACGGGAGCGATATTGTCGTGCAGATAACTTTCGGTCACATTGCCGCTTCTGGCGGCGAGAGCCGTAGCCAGCCCTTCGATTCCCGTATCGGTGGTGAGTTTGATGACGATGACGTCCCAGTCCATGGCGCCGCTGCCTCTGCGTTTTTCGTCAAAAAGGCATTTGTCTCGTTTTACCCACCAGGTTTCAAATTTAACAATTTTCATAGTGTCCTCTCTTTCCGCCGCCGGCAGCGGCATTTGATTATAAAGGGAAATCTTTCAGCGCCTTCAGAGAAACGATATGGCTTCTGCCGATATGACGTTTACAGGCTTCTTCAATACGTTTGTCGTCTTCATCCAGAAGGGCGCAGATAATATCATGATGCTCCGGATAGTAGTTTTCTTTCCCGGCCATGCCGCGGACGGAATTATAGATGCCGATGCGGTACTGGCAAAACATTACTTTTTCGTAAAATTCCGTCAGCGTGGGATTATCTGTGATGCCGATGATCGCCTGATGGAATTTCATGTCCAGATCAAAGTATTTTTCGTCGTCTTCAATGTCCAGATGTTCAAACAGGGAATCGTAATCCAACAGGACGCTTTTGTCAAAACGCTGTTTGTACCTGACCGCCGTAACGGGTTCCAAAAGGCTGCGGATCTGATAGATCTCGTTGATCTGCTGTTCGGTGATCGGAGAAGCGAAAGTGCCCTTGCGGGGACGGATTTCGATAAGCCCTTCTTCCTTCAGCGCAAGAAGCGCTTCTCTGACAGGGGTTCTCCCGATACCGGTTTCTTCCATGATTTCCGGTTCTCCGACGGCGTCTCCGGGCATGTAGACGCACATTTTCAATTTGTGCTTGATATGTTCATAAGCCTGTTCTTTCAACGTGATGCTTTTCAAGGTACGCTCCTCCTGATAAGGTGAATATCATTTATGATAGCATAGATAAAAACAGAAAACAAGCTGTGATATATCATAGATTTTTTGTAAAAGTACTAAAAAATGCAATAAATACAATATTAAAAAGGGAAAATAAAGTTGAAAACGCATATGGCGTATGATATGATTTTATCTGTGATATATGACAGAAATAAATATATAATTTTATGAATTTTCTGAAAATTAAGGAGGCGGAGCGATGCGGGAAAAGGAATTGTTTGCACTGATGCGGGAGAAGCTGTATACGCCTGTGGTGGGGGATATTCTGGATGCGAAAGGGTATATGCACCAGTTTCTTCCCCAGAAAATCCGGCCGATCAGGGATGATATGAAACTGGCGGGCAAGGCGATGACAGTTCTGATGATCGATGTATTCGGCGTGCAGGAGAAGCCTTTCGGGAGACTGTGCGAATGCCTTGATCAGATTCAGCCGGATGAGATTTACATAGCCGCGGGGGGAACGGGAAGATGCGCGTACTGGGGAGAACTTCTGACGGCGACGGCCAGAACGAGAGGCGGAAACGGCGCCGTGGTGGACGGCTGGCACCGCGATACGCCGCAGGTGCTGGAACAGAACTGGCCCGTGTTCTCCTGGGGATGCTACGCACAGGATTCCAGCGTCCGGACACAGGTGGTCGATTACCGGTGTACGATCGAAATCGGCCAGGTGACGGTTCACGACGGGGACTATATTTTCGGGGATGTGGACGGCGTGCTTGTCATCCCGAAAGAAATCGCGGCTGAAGTGGTGGAAGAGGCGCTCGATAAGGCATCCAAAGAAAAAGGACTGCGAAAGGCCGTAGAGGGAGGCATGTCCGTGACGGAGGCTTTCGAAAAATTCGGCGTCCTTTGACGAAACGGTTACAGAGGATGGAAAAGGTATGGTGAATGGCATGGACAATCGGAAAGCAAAGGCATTTCAGATCGAACCGTCGGACAACGTGGCGACGGCGCTGACGGCGGTTCCAAAAGGACGGTTTGTGCTTTTGGGCGGCGGCCGGGAAGGGCTGTTTGATGCAGCGGAAGACATTCCGCAGGGGCACAAGGTCGCGCTCTGTCCTGTGAAAAAGGGAGAAGCCGTCATCAAATACGGCGTGCCCATCGGAGAAGCCACGGAGGATATTATAGCCGGACAATGGGTACATCTTCACTGTATGAAGAGCGGTTATGACGAACGCAGTTCCGGACTGGATATTCATACAGGGGTTCCTTCGGACATTGCATATACAGGGACGTAAACATATACAGGAACGTAAACATATACAGGGGCGTAAAAAGACAGGAAAGGACAAAAAAGCACAGATGAAACTGACGGACTGGAAAGAGCTGACCTGGCAAGGATATCTGAGGGCCGGCGGCAGAATGGGAATCCGGAACAAAACGCTGGTCGTCTATACGGTAGAGTGCGCTTCCCATGTGGCGAGAGAGATCGTGAGGACGGTGAACAGGCCGGATGTGGAAGTGATCGGCTTCGGCGGCTGTACGGACAATGCGTACGCCATCCGCCTGTTATGCAGCCTTGTGACGCACCCGAATGTAGGCGCGGTGCTGGCGGTAGGGCTTGGATGTGAATATACGCGGGCGGACCGTCTGGCAAAGGCAGCATCCCATGCAGGGAGAGAGGCGGCACATCTTTTTATTCAGGAAAACGGGGGAACGACGCTGAGCATCAAAAAGGGTGTGGAGATCGTTTATGATATGCTGAAAAAGCTGGAAAATACGCCGAGGGCATCCATGGGTTTTGGCGACCTCGTAATCGGGGCGGAATGCGGGGGCAGCGATTTTACGAGCGGCCTTGCCGGAAATGTGGTAGTGGGAAAGTTTTACGATATGCTGGAGGAAATGGGGGGAACGCCGATTTTCGAAGAGATCGTGGAAGCCGTCGGCCTGAAAGATATTCTGTTAAGGCGGGCGGCGGATGAAAAGGCGAGGGAACAGCTGGCCTGTACATACGAGAAGGCGCTGGCATACTGTAAGAGCGTGCATCAGTATTCCGTCAGTCCGGGAAATTTTGCCGGCGGACTGACCACCATCGAGGAAAAAAGCATGGGAGCTTTTGCAAAAAGCGGTTCCAAACCGATCAGGGGCGTGCTGAAGGCCGCCATGACGCCGCCGGGGAAAGGTCTCTGGCTTCTGGACAGTACGCCGGATCCGCATTTCATGCAGTTTGGCATCACCAACCCCAATGATAACGAAGGGCTTATGGCGCTGATCAGCTGCGGGTGCCATCTGACCATACTGGTGACGGGACGGGGGAACGTGACGGGAAGTGCAGCCGCGCCTGTGGTGAAGGTCACGGGAAACCACGATACTTATGTGAAGATGGAAGAGGATATGGATTTCGACGCGGGACCGGTACTGGAAGGGCGTGCGTCTCCGGAAGAAATGGCGGAGGCGCTTTTACGGTATATCGCCGGGATCTGCGGAGGACAGAGAACAAAGGCCGAGAAGCTGGGGCACAGGGAGTTTTGCATCCCTTATAAATATCAGGACAAAGAGGTAATTGTGCGGCAATGCGAAAGGAGCATATAAAAATGACAACTATATTTTCACTGGAAGGAAGAAGAGCCATTATTACGGGAGGCGCGACAGGGCTTGGGCTGGCGATGACGGACTGCATCGTACAGTCCGGAGGAAGCGTGACGGTTGTCAGCTCTTCACCCAAAGAGAAATATCAGGATATTCTCGCGCCTTATGGCGATAAGGTGTCCTATGAACAGTTCGACATCACCTGTACGGACAGGACGGAGGCGTTTGTGGAAGGGCTTCTGGAACGATACGGAAAAATCGATATTCTGATAAACAACGCGGGGAATCATTGTAAAAAACCGGTGGAAGAGATGAGCGTAAAAGATTATACGGACGTGCTGAACGTTCATCTTGTCGGCGCCTATGCGCTGACGAGGGCGCTGCTTCCGCATATGCGCGCGAATCGAAAGGGCAGCATTCTGTTTTTAACCAGTATGACCGGGTATATCGGCATGCCTTCCGTATGCGGGTACGCCACCGCAAAATCGGGAGTGCTCGGACTGATTCGTTCCCTGACAAGCGAAGTCAGCGGAGACGGCATCCGTGTAAACGGCATTGCGCCGGGCTGGATTGACACGCCCATGTTCCGCCGGGCGACGGACGGGGACGATGCCCGCAAAAATAAGATTCTGGGAAGAACACCGATGAACAAATTCGGGGAGCCGGCGGATATCGGCTGGGCCTGTGTTTATCTGTGCAGCGACGCCGCAAAATTTGTGACGGGAACCGTGCTTACGGTGGACGGCGGCGCCGTAACGGGATTCTGAGGACTGCCGCGGGGACATATTGACAGGATTATAACGGCCGCGGTCGGGTGCGGTAAAGACGGGAGATAAAAATGTTTCATGAAAATTTATTGTTGACAAATGCGACGGGAAAACGTCTGTATGAACGGTATGCCAAAGAGCTGCCCATTATCGATTACCATTGTCATCTGCTTCCCCGGGAGATTTACGAGAACAGGGAATTTGAAGACATCGGGGAGATGTGGCTGGCCCATGATCATTACAAATGGCGTGCCATGCGCTGTTTTGGGATTCCGGAAAAATATATTACGGGGGATGCCTCCTACTATGAAAAATATTTAAAATTTGCGGAGATTTTCCCGGAACTGATCGGGAATCCGATCTATATATGGTGCGCGTTGGAATTAAAACGGTATTTCGGTATAGAAGAACCGCTGAATCGGGAGAACGCCGAAGAAATATACCGGAAAACAAAGGCGCGGATTGCGGAGCGTCATATAACGCCCCGGTATTGTATGAAAGTAAGCAAAGTGGAACTTGTCTGCACAACGGATGATCCGGCGGATGCGCTGGAATATCACCGGAAGCTGCGGGCGGAAGGGGCGGACGGCATCAGGATTCTGCCTGCCTTCCGGCCGGATAAGGCTTTCTATGCGGAGAAAAGCGGATTTGCCGATTACAGAACGGCGCTGTCGAAAGCGGCCGGTCTGCCGGTGGAAAGCTTCCGGGACATGATGGACGCTTTGGAAAAAAGACTGCTTGTCTTCCGGGAACTGGGAAGCACGATCAGCGATAACGGCATCGAAGACTTTACATGGCGCGAATGCGGCGATGATGAGGCAGAGAGAATCTTTGGGAAAGCGGTTGCGGGAGAGCCTCTGGAACGCACGGAAATCGACGGTTACCGGAGCGCCTTTTTGCTGGAAATGGGCAGAATGTACCGACGGAACGGGTTTGTTATGCAGCTGCATATCGGAACGTACCAGGGGGCGAATAAGAGCCGCGAAGCGAAAATCGGCGCGGCCTGCGGATTTGACTGTACGGATGATTCCACCTTTGTGAAAAGCGTGGGAGAGCTGTTGAACAGGCTGACGACGGAAGAGGCGCTGCCAAAGACCATCCTGTATCCGCTGAACGCCGGACAGATGGAGAATTTCGCCGTGCTGGCGGCGGGCTTTTGCGAGGGACCGGAGCGGGGAAAGGTGCAGCTTGGCGCGCCCTGGTGGTTTAACGATCAGGTATACGGGATAAAAAGGCAGTTCGAGGCGGCGGCCAATCTTTATCCGATAGCGCTTTCGGTAGGAATGCTGACGGATTCCAGAAGTTTTCTGAGCTATCCGCGCCATGAACTGTACCGCCGGGTGCTTTGTAATTATTTCGGCGAACTGGTGGAGAGAGGAGAATACTTTTCCGAGGAAGAAGAGCTGGCGGATGTGATCAGGAAGATCTGCCACGATAATGCAAAGCAGTATTTCGGGCTGTGACATCATTTTAAAATCGTCGCTTTCGGGCGGCGGTTTTTGCATTTTGTATTAAGTAAACTTTATGCAATTATTATAATTTTTCGGACCTGTCCGCCCATGCTACAATGAAAACAAAAAGTGCGGCCGGATCCGTTAATCATTTGCGTTTATCCGGGCGGAAGAAAGGCAGGATTATGGGGCTGAAAGATGTTTTTCAGGATATAGCGGACAACCGGATTCAGGTAACGGAAGAACAGAGAGAAATCGCGCCCGTGAAGAAACACGACAGATTGTTTGAAAAAAGCGATACGGCATTTCCTTACGGGGAAGTATGGTTTCGACAGGACGATTCGTTTGAAGAACGCAGACAGGAATTTCACAGGGAGCTTGCGGCGCTGCGGGAGAAATACCGCCCTTTTATGGCGGATTATCTGCCGGCGTGGAAGACGGAAACGGAAGTCGTGGAGCTGAGACGGTTCCTGTTCCGTTATCTGCGTAAAGGGGAAATCTTTACGGACAGAAACAGGCCGGACGCCGTCTGGGAAGAAGTGACGCTGCCGGATTACAGAGGGCCGGCCGGAGAGGACGGAAAATGGAAAGGATATTACCGGACGCATTTTGCCTGCCGTAAGACCGGATGTGAAGAGCGGATCATACTGCAGTTTCAGAGTGTGGATTATATTGCAAGGGTGTATGTGAACGGCTGTTTTGCGGGCAGTCATGAAGGGCTGTTTGCCCCCTTTTCTTTTGATATTTCCGATTTTGTGCATCCGGGTGAAAACAATGAACTGGTGGTGGAATGTCAGAACGATATCCCGATGATGGGCGTCGGAGATCTGTTGGACGGGGATAAGCTGTATGCGGCTACGGGCCCGGGCTGGGACGATTCGGAGACCGGATGGCATCATTGCCCCGCCGGCGCGGGAATTACGGGAAAAGTGACGCTGGAATACCGTCCCTGCATTTTTCTGGAGGATGTTTTCGTCTGTCCGGATATCGATGCCGGCGCGGCGCAGGTAAGGGTGGGCGTCAGAAACTATACGGATGAATTGCAGCGGGATTACGAACTGCGGTTAAGACTCCTGCCCAAAAACTTCCGGGGAGAGGCCATTGCGGAATATGTGCATCCGGTGCCTTATATCGGCGTCGGACAGAATGAATACCGGTTTGTGATCGATCTCAAAGACTATCGGCTGTGGGAACCGGAGACGCCCTGGCTTTACGGCGTCCTGCTGGAACTGTCCCCGGCGGGGCAGGGCGGAAAGGAAGCGGGCCGGGAATCGCAGAGGGTACCCGGCAGGGAAGGGGAAGCGCCCAATCTTTCGGCAATAACATGTTTCAGCCGTCTTACGGAAACCGTCGGAATCCGTAAGTTTGTCAGCGACGAAAACAGTACCCCCAAAGGGAAATTTTTCCTGAACAATCATCCCATTGTGCTGCGGGGCGCAAACGAAATGGGACATTTACAACAGTGCGCAATGAACCGGGATTGGGATTTGCTGGTGGATGATATTCTGATTGCGAAAATGTGCCATATGAATTACTACCGGGTGACGCAGAGGCCGGTACAGCGGGAAATCTATGATTATTTCGACATGCTGGGCATGATGCACCAATGCGATCTGCCCCTGTTCAGCTTTATGCGCAGACCGCAGTTTGCGGAAGGCGTACGTCAGTGCGTGGAGATGGAACATCTGATCCGCAATCATCCTTCCTCTGTCATGGTGACCTTTATCAACGAACCGATGACGATTAAAAAGACGCAGGATCCGAAATCCAAAGGTTCGGTCAGAAGCGTGACCAAAGGACACAGGCATCTGATGCGGGATGAGCTGGAAGCCTTTTTTGTGGCGGCCAGACAGGCAATTTATACGGAAAATCCGGGACGCGTCATCAAAAACGCGGAAGGCGATTATGAGCCGCCGACCGTGGAAGGGATGCCGGATTTCCATTGCTATACCATGTGGTATTCCCATCATGCCATGCCGATCGGCAAGCTGCTGGCCGGTTATCTGCCGGCGGTAAAGTCCGGCTGGATGACCGGCTGCGGAGAGTACGGCGCGGAAGGGCTGGATAATCTGCATGTGATGAAAACCAGGTATCCAGAAGCCTGGCTGGAGCCGGACGAAGAGGGACACTGGTATCCGGATAAGATCGTCCGGGCACAGACGCACTCTTTACAGGGAGACTGGTATCAGGAACAAAATACAATGGAAGACTGGATTCGGGAGAGCCAGCGCTTTCAGGCGAAAGCCACGACCATGATGACGGATGCCTTCCGCAGGCGGGCCGATGTGATCGGCCATACGGCGATTCATCTTTTGATCGACGCCTGGCCGTCCGGCTGGATGAAGACGCTGGTGGATTGCGAACGGGAACCGAAACGGGCATATTTCGCATATCAGGACAGTCTTGTTCCGGTACGGATGAATTTTTACTGCCCGAGAGCTTATGTATACGGCGGCGAAAAGGTGCCCGTCGAGGTATGGCTGTTAAACGACAGCGGGCAGGACAGAGAACTTCTTGTGCAGGCCGCCTGCGGGGAAGAGAATTTCAGCCTGACGGGCCGCGTGGAGGCGGCTTCCTGTGCGTTCCTCGGCACGCTGGAAGTGACAATGCCTTTTGTGGAAGCCGTGACGCAAATAACGGTGGAGGGGTGCGTAAGAGATCTGACGGAGGAGATTTCCGGGAAGGAATACGACGGAGAAATGCCCGGTCAAAAACAGAGCGAAAGCAGGCTGTACGGCGAAAAGCTGGGCTTTACGGTTTATCCGGCAAAGGGCCGGCTCAGTCCGGAAATTTTCAGGGAAAACACGACGGCGAAAGAAGAGGACGGCCGGGTGATTCTGCCTCTTCTTACGGCTGACAACCGGGAAACACTGGAAAAGGACATCGAACGGATTACCGGAGAAGGAAAAACCGCGGTACTGTGCTGGGGCGGGGACAAAGAAGTATCCGTCACGGTGCGGGGGGAACGGATTGCGCTGAAGAAATGCCAGGAGGTCTTTTTCGCGGCGGCCGACGGGGATTACCGGCAGTATTCCATGGATATGTTATACGACGGGCGTAAAGGATATATCGACGTGCTGGCCGGGTACTGCGTGGATACGGCGCTTTCCGGGAAATGCCGGGTTTATACATATGCGAGGAACGGCTTTGAAGGCGGCCGGCGTGCGAAGAAAAAACTGCCTTTTGTGCTGGAAATGCCGATCGGAAAGGGAACGCTGCTTGCGGTAAGCCTTGAAACGGCGGGACGGATCGGATTAAATGCGAATCTGGATGCGCTGTTGTCGGGGCAGCATGAGGAGAACTGTTAAAGACGCACCGCCGCGGGACGGGATGTGCCGGGCGGAATCAGTCCGGGAAAGGAAATGGTAAAAAGGATGACATGGCAGGAGATTGAGAAAGAACTGGAACGGAGAAAGCTGCCGGAGCTGCTTTTATCCGCGGATGGAAGCAGGGTGGAGAATGCGGCGGATATGGACCGACGCAGACAGCAGATCCGGGAAATCCTGTGCCGGGAATTTGGCGGTTACAGCCCGGATTTTCCGGTGACGACGGAAGGAAAGGTCTGCATCAGAGAAGAAAACGCGTATGGCGGAAAGGCGGTCCGGGAGAAAACCGTGCTGACTTTCAGAACGCCTTTTAACGCCTTTTCCTTTTCTTTTGAACTGTTTCTTCCCCGAAAAGAGGAGTACGGAAAAGAAGGCGCGCCTGTGTTCGTATATCTTGGATTTACCGGAACGCCGGCGGACGGTCCCGGCGAGGAGATCATCGACAACGGATTTGCGCTTGCCCATATCAGCTATCAGGAAATTGTGCCGGACAAAAATGACGGGTTTGCAAACGGGCTCGGAAGATTCTGCGCCAGAAATCCTTTCGACAGCTGGGGAAAACTTGGCATGTGGGCTTACGGGGCTTCACGTGCTGCGGATTATCTTTGCGGGCGGCCGGAAATCGACAGCGGCCGGATGGCGGTTATGGGGCATTCCAGGCTGGGAAAAGCGGCGCTGTGGTGCGGCGCGCTGGACGAACGGTTCTCCCTGACGGTATCCAACGATTCCGGGGGCGGCGGGGCGGCTCTTTTTCGGGGGAAAACAGGAGAACATGTGTCGGATCTTTCGAAAGAAGGCTCGGCCCACTGGTTCTGCGGCAATTTTTCGGCCTATGCGGGACGGGAAGAAGAGATGCCTTTCGACCAGCATTTTCTGCTGGCAATGACGGCGCCGAGACATCTTTATGTGGCCAGCGCTTCCAGGGACGAATGGGCGGACCCGCGGTCGGAATTTCTCTCCTGTGCGGCGGCCTCCGGCGCGTTTGAGCGTTATGGCGTTCCGGGACTTATTACGGAAGAGGGTGCGGAGCAGGGCGGGGTGCCGCTCATGCCGCTGCATCAGGGACATATCGGATACCATATGCGTCAGGGAACGCACCATCTGGGACGGGAAGACTGGAAACATATTATGGAATACCGCAGAAAGCATGGCGTATAAAGGTCTGCGGATGAAGAAGGGAGCATGGTGATCAGAATGAAAGTAAAACTTATTGCGGAAGAAACGGCGGGGAAGAGAATTGAGCTCGGCCTTGCCAGAGTGGAAAAAAGCCTCAGGGACAGGGGATTCGAGGTGTTCCGGGCGCCGGACGATGTGTCGGAGCCGGCGTGCAAAGCACCCGGGGCAGCAGGCAGTATGCCGGCGTCGTCAGACGATGCCTCCGAAGCGCGGGCGTGCGCCATATATATAGGCGTCCGGGGAAAAAGTGAGAAAATAAAATATCTGGAGGAACAGGGACTGCTTTTATATCATTCGAAGGCGCCCTCCGGGGAAGGGTTCTATCTGACTTATCTTCCGGGGGACCGGCTGATCGTGGTCGTGGGAGGCTCGGAAACGGGAGCGCTGTATGGCGCGCTGGAACTGGCCGAAAGAATCGGGAAAGAAAAATCCGGCCGGATTGTGGCCGCCGATTTGGCTTTCGGGGACGAACCGGTATTCCGTCTGAGGGGGCCGGCCGTAGGATTACAGCTGACGAAGGTGGAACCTCCCCGGCTGACCTACGAATATCCGATTACGCCCGCCAGATTTCCGTGGTTTTATGATAAAGCGATGTGGGAGAAATTTCTGGATCAGATGCTTCTGGAACGCTGTAACGTATTTTATATCTGGACGGGGCAGCCTTTTTCTTCGCTGGTGAAACTTGCGGATTACCCGGAGGCGCTGGAGGTCACCGAAGAAGAGTACGAGAAAAACCGGGAGATGTTCGGCTGGCTGACGGAAGAATGCGACCGCAGAGGCATTTGGCTCGTATTGAAGTTTTACAGTATCCATATCCCGCTCCCGCTGGCGGAAAAACATCATGTGGAGCTTCTGCAGAGCAATATTACGGAATTGAATGCGGATTATACTTACAAATCCATCGTGGAGTTCATCAAATCGTTTCCCCATATCGGCCTGATGGTCTGCCTGGGCGAGGCGCTGCGGGGAACCCAGAATAAAACGGACTGGTTTATGAAGACCATTCTTCCGGCGGTAAAGGAAGGCGTGCGTCAGGCGGGACTTACGGAAGAGCCGCCTTTGATTTTAAGAGGGCATGACTGCGACCCGAATGCCATTATGGAGCAGGCTGTGCACGAATACGGCAATTTATATACGATGTGGAAATATAACGGAGAGAGCCTGACCACTTATCTGCCGTCCGGAAAATGGCAGGACACCCATGTGCGCCTTTCTTCCCACGGGCAGACGCATATCATGAACGTGCATGTGGTAGCGAATCTGGAACCTTTCCGTTATGCGGCGCCCGGTTTCATCCGGAAATGTATGCAGGCGGGACAGAACCGTCTGGGCGGCAGCGGACTGCACCTTTACCCGCTGTTCTTCTGGGACTGGCCTTATTCCGCGGACAAAGCGGAACCGAGACTCCTGCAGATGGACAGAGACTGGATGTGGTATGCGGCGTGGTTCCGCTACGCATGGAATCCCGACAGGGATCCTGAGACGGAAAAACTGTACTGGCAGAATCGTCTGGCGGAACATTTCGGATGCGGCGCGGAAACGGCTGAGGATATTTTACAGGCGCTGGAAGCGGCGGGCCAGTGTGCGCCCCGGATTCTGCGCCGGGTGGGCATTACCGAGGGAAACCGGCAGACCATGAGTCTTGGAATGACCATGAGCCAGTTTACCAATGTGAAACGCTACCGTCCCAATTATGAATTGTGGCATTCGGCTTCCACACCCGGAGAACAGCCGGATGACTATATCAGAAAGGAACTGGCGGGAGAAGCGCATTACGGGGAGACGCCTTACGATATGATGGAAGAGGTGTCGCTGCTGGCACAGGAGGCCAGAGCGGCCATCCACAGGGCAAAAGGAAAGGTGGAAGCCGGCCGGGAACGCGAACTGGATGGATACATAACGGATATCGAAGCCATCTGGTTTATGACAATGAGCTATGTCAGAAAACTGGAGGCCGCTCATCGGATTCTGCAATATAAATATACGATGAATGAGAAGCTCCGGGGAGATTTGGCGCTCCTGGAAGCGGCGCTTGCCCCGTGGGAAGAGAGCCTTGATCTTTACCGACAGCTTGCGGCGCTGACCGAGAAGACATATCTGTATGCCAACAGCATGCAGACCCCGCAGCGGAAGATTCCTTTTCCGAACGGAGAAACGTTCGGCCACTGGGTACAGTGTCTGCCGGAATATGAACTGGAATTTGAAAACTTTAAGAAAAATCTGGAGAATATGAAAAACGGAAAATATCCCTGTGACGGCATAAGCGAAGAAGAGGAGGCGGACGCGCTTCCACAGGCGCCTTTCAAACTGTTGGACGACGGATGCGGCACTTATACCGTGCGGAAAGGGGAAATGATTTTTACGGATATGGCGTCTCCGATTACCAATGCGGCCTCGGAGCTGAAAGGGCTTACGGGCATCCGGTTCGGGCTCGGCGAAGCCATCGGCGAGGGCGTAACCGTTCGGATAGAGTTTTCGGAAGATTCCCAGCTTTTGCTGGCTTATATGAATGCAAAAGGGGTGGAATGGCTTCAGGTGCCCGATCTGGAAACCAATACCCATGCGGACGACAGAGGCGGCCTGAACGCGGTATTTGTCAATGCAATGCAGGCGGAGGGGTGCCCGGATATGAACATTCATGTATTTCAGTATGAGAAAGGCGTTCATGAGATCTACATGGGCACCGGCGGTTACACGATCGTCGGAGTCGTTCCCGCGGGCGTGGAAATCAGACCGAGAAACGCCGGCTTGTCCGGTGAAACGCTGGATAAACTGGACTGGTTATACGAGCCGGTCCGGTAAGGTTTTTGAAGGAAAATCAGTCTTTTTTCAGCTTCAGCTCCCGGCGGTAAGCGTTGGGGGATGCGTTAAAGTATTTTTTAAACTGCCTGTTAAAGTAAGTCTGGCTGGAGAATCCCGTCATGTCGGCGATATCCTTCAGCCGGATATTGCTGTTTTCCATCAGCTTAGCGGCGTACTTTAAACGTTCTTCATTCAGATAATCGTTGAAGTAGTAGCCTGTCTGCTGGTGAAAAATGGAGCCGAGATAAGAAGGGTGCATGTCCAGCCTGGCCGCCAGCGTTTTTAAGGACACGTCTTTGTTGGAAAAGTTGTGGACTTCTTCCATGATCATTCTGACATACTGCTGGGCGGCGCCCTGCGGAAGCTCCTGAGCGGAAAGCAGTTCCCGGACGGAGGAAAAGAGGGAACGGATGTTGTCCATGATAACGTCCGTGTCATTATCGGTGCATTCGATGGCCGAAAAGAAGGAGGGGGGGGACGATATGCCGGCGGTGAGAAGGTTTTCCACCTGGCTGATTCCCCAGTTTGTCACGGCGAGCTGTAAGGAGAGTTTCCGCTCCGGCGCCAGCGTTTCCAATATTTTTCGGATATCCTGAAGATAGGTTTCCTCATCCGTATCCTGAAAGTTCTGCTCGATGATCTGCTGTCTGTGGAGCGGAAACAGGAGATAACGGCAGTTGAGGAACGTATGGGAGGTATGGCGCAGAAGCAGAAATTTTTTTACGGTATGATAGCTGCTGCATACATCCGCGTAATTATCCGCGGTCGTGCCAACGGACACAAAAAAAGGAAAGTCCACAAGCGGACGAAGCCTTTCCACTTCATTTTGAAAACGAAAGATATTAAAGTTCTCAGGGCTGCTCAGAATACAGATGAACAGGCTGGGAGATTCGAAATAAAAATGGCAGATATAGGTTCCGACAAAAGCGGAGAGAACGGCGTCAAAGAGCAGCGGCGTTTTGTCGGCATATTCCCCGGCAGCGGAAAACAGCGCTACCGTATAATTATCAAGCTGCAGATTAACGCCCAGCATACCGGCCCTTGCGATGAGTTCATCTTCCCCGATGCTGCCTTTGCACCAGCTTTCTACGAAGCTGTTCCGAAAGGTGAGCGTGGAGGGGCCGAAATTATTCGAGATTGTATTGCGGTCTTCCAGATGCCTGACGATGGTGCTGATGGATTCCGAGAGCTCGTCGGGATCCAGCGGCTTCAGCAGATAGTTTTCCGCCCCGCCCCGCATGGCAGAGCGCACATAATCAAAGGTATCATAGGCCGACAGAACCAGAATATAGACGGAAGGATTGATTTCCCTGGCTTTTCGAATCAGTTCCGTCCCCATCATCTGGGGCATGGAAATATCGGTCAGAATCAGATGCACGGGATGCTCGCGCATATAGTCGAGCACTTCCAGGGGATCTGTGGACGCCAGCGCGATTTCCATGTTAAAGCCGAACCAGTCGATGGCCCGCTTCAAATCCTCCAGAACGAATGCTTCATCATCTACAAAGATAATCTGATACACAGCTTCTTACCTCCTTTTCCGGCAAAGCTTCCGATACCCTGTCCGGCATCTTCCGCTATTATAGTAAAAATGCAAAGTATAAGTCAAGATTAGTCTGACAAAATCACGAAAAGTATAAAAACCGTCATTTTGAATTTGTTAAAAAAGATGGAATCATTTCAATATAAACTGTTCATTTTTTATAATAAAATGGCCTTAACAAGAAACTATGAGAAAAAATTATACAAGGGGGTATTGAGTTGGCGGCTAAGGAAATGAGAGTGGAACAAAAGCGGCTGCGAAAGAGGCTTTTTCAGTACAGATGGGTTTACGTGCTGGGGCTTCCCGGATTACTGCTGATGTTCTTTTTTAACTATCTCCCCATGAGGGGATTATTGATGGCTTTTCAGGATTACAATCCTCATCTTGGACTGACAGGAAGCGAATGGGTGGGGCTGAAGCATTTTCAGACGTTGTTTCACGATGCGAAATTCTATTCCATGCTGCGAAATACGCTGGTCATCAGCGGTCTGAATCTGTTGACTTTTCCGGCGCCGATTATACTGGCGCTGATTTTAAACGAAGTGAGAAATGCGAAGTTTAAGAAGTTTGTTCAGACTTCCGTATATCTTCCTCATTTCCTTTCCTGGGCGATTGTAGCCAGCCTTACCTTTTTCCTGTTATCTTCGGAACAGGGTGTGATCAATAAAATTGCCGTTGCACTGGGCGGTGAGGCCAAAGCGTATCTGTTCAGCCCCGGCGCCATATATCCGATTATCGTTTTGCAATCCCTCTGGAAGGGCGTAGGATGGGGCTCCATCGTATACCTGGCGGCGATTGCGGGCGTGGACCAGTCGCTGTATGAGGCGGCCAGAATGGACGGCGCCACCAAATTACAGTGTATGCTGAAAATTACCATTCCGAGCATCATGCCGACCATTATCGTTATGCTGATTCTGAAAATGGGATCCATCGTTTCCGTAGATTTTGAACAGGTATTTCTGATGAATAACGCCATGGTAAAGAAACAGCTGGAAGTATTCGAGATTTACATATTTAATAACGGAATCGCGGGAGGAAGCACGCAGTATTCCTATACGACGGCCATCGGTATGTTCAAATCGGTCATCAATACGAGCCTTGTGCTTTTAACGAACTGGATTACAAGCCGCAAAGGATATGAAGGCATCATGTAAAGATGTAAAGACAGAAAGAGAGGAAATATGGCACAGCAAAACATAAAAAATAAAAAACTGGGTATGAAGATGAAGGAAAACATCTACCAGACAGTGCTCTGGATTTTCCTTCTGGCGGTGGTTGGTACCATGGTGCTGCCGTTCTTATACGTGATCGTGGTATCCTTTACGGATGGTTCGGTGTATGAGGCGGGAAGCTTTTATCTTTGGCCGAAGAAATGGTCCGCAGACGCATATCAGTTGATCTTAAGCGGTTCGGGATTTCTGAATGCCTTAAAATCCACGCTGTTTATTACGCTGGTGGGAACGCCGATGAACGTGCTCGTGTGCGCGGGACTGGCCTACCTGCTTTCCAAACCCGTGCCGGGCAGAGGATTTTTGAACAAATATGTAATGATTACCATGCTGTTTTCGGCCGGTATGATTCCGAACTTTATGAATATGAAAGCGCTGGGACTGATTGACAGTTATTTTGCCTGCATTTTTCCCTCGGTCTGCGGTGCATGGACGGTTATGGTCATGAGATCTTTTTTCCAGTCCCTGCCGCTGGAGCTGGAAGAAGCGGCCGAAATTGACGGATGCGGGCAGCTGCGGATGTTCGCAACCATTACTCTTCCGCTGTCTAAAGCGATGCTGGCCAGCATGACGCTGTTTGCTTTCGTAAGTTACTGGAACACCTATTTTAACGCGGTCATGTATCTGACGTCCACGGCGAAAGCGACGCTTCAGGTATACGTGCAGAAAGTCGTTTTATCTTCTACCGTGTCCGACGTGGTGGACCTGCAGCTGGAACTGGCCAAAACGGTGCCGCAGGAGGTTATGCGTATGGCGGCCGTAGTAGTAGTAGTTTTCCCGGTACTGATCGTATACCCGTTCCTGCAGAAATATTTTGAGTCGGGAATGATGGTAGGCGCAGTAAAGGGTTGATAAAAATCAAAAATAAAAAATGTATTTACGAACAAGGAGGAAAAGGAATGAAAAAGAAGAAAATTCTGGCACTCGTTCTGGCGGCGGCTATGACGTTGGGGTTAATGGCAGGCTGCGGGAACACGGACGGAGGAAGCAGTCAGACTGACGGCGGTTCATCGCAGGACACTTCCACAGAGCCTTCCACGGATGGTGGAGAAGCGGCTCCCGGGGCGGAAGGTTCGGAGACGGCGGCTGCAGACGGAGAGAGAATGACGATCAGCGTACTCGGAATCGACTGGGGTTACGGTCCGCTGCCGAACAGTGAGATGGAACAGTACTGGGAAGATATGTTCGATGTGAATCTGGAAATCGAATGGGTTAATTACAATGATTACCCGCAGAAGCTGAACACGCTGATTGCGTCAAACAGCCAGCCGGATGTAACGCAGATCATTTCAACAAACAATACTTATTATTATCCGATTTTTACGCAGGCGATCGAAGCGGGAAATTTTGTGGATATGACCCCCTATATTTTTGAGGGAGAAAACGCACTTGCAAAAACAAATGCGGTTATGAAGAACTGGAGCGACGCGTTCTGGGCAGAGGCTACCTATAACGGCGGTATCTATATCCTGCCGAGAAGCAAATCGGAGCCGGCCAAAGAGTCAGGCATCATGGTACGTAAGGACTTGATGGAAAAATACGGTTTTGAAGAAGAGCCCAAAACGATGGAAGAGCTGAAGACATGGCTGATTGATCTGTCTCAGGCGGCTACGGAAGGCGAAGGTCAGAAAGTATACGGCATTGAATTTTTCGGCGAGGACTTTATGCACGATAAGGTTAAGGGATTTGCCATTGCGTTTACCGGACAGACCAACTGGGGACTGGATGAGAACGGCGAATTTCAGTATATGCAGTTCAATCCGAAATACATCGATTTCTTAAACTGGATGAAAGATCTGTACGATGCGGGTGCGATCGATCCGGAGTTCGCGCTTGGCAACGACACGACAAGTAAGTTCAAGGCCGGCAATTCCGTGGCATTTTTGAACGCATGGTATAATTTCAACCAGTCGGCTGATTTGACAAGCAATAAGATCTTTGATAAGAGTACGCCGGACACCTATAAAACATGGGAACTGATGCCGGTACAGGGACCGGAAGCCTATGTGGTCAGCCCCAACTCGACGGATGTGGATGCCTGTATCGCGATCAGCTCAAGCTGTTCCGAAGAAAAAATTCTGAAAATCATGGAAGTGTTCAACGGAACCGAGGAAGCATATCCGGGTTATAACGATGTGATGAAAGACGGCGTGGAAGGGATTCATTACACCTTGCTGGAGGATGGAACCAAAGATACCAGTGATGAAACGATGGGCCAGAAACGTACGGAAGGTTATGTAGGCGCATGGAACCAGATTTTCTTAAAAACAGACGCGGATCAGATCACGGATAAGTTCATGAGAAGCGGCGCCAAGAGAAGCGATGATGAGCATATTCAGAGGGCACAGGAAGTAAAGGCCTTTATCGTGGATTATCTGGATGAGACCGGATTAAAACATGAAAATACCAACCTGCAGTCCGAGACTTACAATAATCAGTGGACTATGCTGACGGATGACGTGAATACCATGTGTACCCAGTATGTGATGGGACAGATCGGTGAAACCGAGTGGAAAGCATTTGTGGACGGAATCGTAAATTCCGACGAATACAAGGCAATTCAGGCAGAATTTAAAGCGTCCGCAGGAATGTAAAGACATGGGAGAACCGTATTCCAATAAAGGAGACGGTTCTCCTTTTTACCATACAGAAAGCGTTGAAGCGTCTGTTACATGGGCAGTTCCGGCGCGGAACGGGAATAGGAAGCCGCGAGCTTGTCGGGAAGAACGGGCGGAATGGAAAAGGACACCTGAAAACCGCTTCCGTTTTCACCGACGGAAAGCTGCAGGCAGGCGCTTTCTCCGAATACGAGTTTTAAACGGTTATTTACATTGGACAGAGCGAAGCCGTTTTCTTCATCCCGGTTCATAACAGGCTGGCTGAGTTTTTCCCGAAGAAGCTCCAGATCCGGCGGCGTGACGGAACGGCCGTTATCTTCGATGGTGAAGCGGATTTTTTCTGCGCCTTCCGGAAAGAGCGCGGTAATGGTGATCATGCCGTTTTCCTGTTCCGGGGAAAAACCGTGGACGAAGCTGTTTTCGATTAACGGCTGGAGCAGATTTTTCGGTATGCCGTATCTTTTGGCCGCGTTATCGACATAGATTTCATATTCGCAGTCGCTGATGCGGTAAGAGTAAAGGTTGATGAGATTTTCCGTCTGGGCGCATTCCTCCGCAATGGAAATGAAAAGGTTCCGCCTTGTCTGATAACGGTACATTTTGGACAAAAGCAAAAGCATGCGGGAGGCTTTTTCGCCTTCGCCGTTTAAAATCTGTACGCGAATTTGTTCCAGGGCGTTATAGAGAAAATGCGGATTGATGCTCGTCTGCATGGCATATAGCTCGGACTTCCGCTGGGAGATCTCGAAAAGATACACATTTTCCACATTTTTCTGGAGCTCGTCGCACATGTGGTTGAAACTGTGGGTGATGCTGACAAATTCGTCCTTTCCTTTCGGAACCGCCATGCGGTAGGAAAGATTGTTGCGCCCCACGATTTCCATAGAGTTTAAAATATTCCTGACTTTTCTGCCTGAGGAACGGAACACGATGCTGTATAAAAGGATGCACAGCAGAGGCAGCAGCAGACAGAACAGCAGAAGAAGACGCTGGGCTGTCGAAAGCGGGATGTTTCCGGCCGGAAGCATATATGTGGTGTAATAATTGTAATGATTCTGGTAAAGCGAGGAAATATAGTAGTCCTCCCCGGCAGAAGAAACAAGCCGGGCGTTGTTGATCGTTTTCCGGGAAGGCTGCGCCAAAAGCTCTTCGAGACCGGTGGCGTCATAGTTTCCGTCGGAAGAATAGATGACGGAAAAAGAATCGTCCTCGATTGTAAAAATGGCGCTGTTTTCGAGGCCGGAGGAAGCCAGAATATTGTTAAATTCTTCCGTGGAGTACAGTGCGATCATGTAACCGAGATTATCTAACAGATTGTCTTTATAACGGAACAGGGTGCCGCTCAGGCCGTAAACATGGGAAGCCGGAAGTTCCATATTGCTGCTCAGTTCGGAAATCTGGGAATCCGTGATGATCTGAACCCGATAAGGGGTAAAACGGAAAGTGGTACGCACAAAATTCAGTGGTATCAGGGATACATATTTGGTATCGTATAAATAGAGCCGTCCGGTTTTGGTGAGCAGCAGTACGCCGCAGCAATAGGAATCGGATGCACAGAGCGCATTCATGGTATCGAGGAGTATATCCATCGTTTCGTTTGGCAGGCTTCCGTTGGGGGACAGATAGAGATCGCAGAGAGCGGCGTAAGCCTCCGGGTCGTTGAATACGGGATAAAAAAAGTCTGAAAAGGATGTAATCCGGGAGGAAAGTGCAGCAGACTGGTTGCTGATCAGAACATTATAGTCGCTTAAATGTTCCGATACATTCTGACGGGAAATCAGATTGTAACAAAGGTATGAGAACATGCCTGTTACAATGCTGACAATACAGATACAGATGAGAGAGATTTTAGCGTAATAACTTTGCATCAGTTTACGTATCATATATATGCTCCTTGCCCGTCCTGACGGATTTCATTCGTCTGAAATTTAAATTGTTTGATGGTAGTTTAAACGTTATTTTGTGATAACGCAATAGGGAGTGCAAAATAATTGCTGACGAAAAGGGAGGAAATCATGGGTAGAAAGATAGCGCGGCCTGTTTTGCTGCTGTTGTGTCCGCTGCTCGCCGGATGCGCCGGCGGACAGACTGTCGGGAGCACGCAGGGCACGGAAGACGTTGTAAAAGGTACGATCGTTACGGCCTATATCCAGCAGGCGGACAGTCCGGCATCCGTATGGAAAGGAGGGGAGGCATCCCGCCTTTACGAAGATACCGGATTGATTCTGGAGTTTTATGACGCCAAAGGGCAGACGGCGGAAGAACTGAAACTGCGTCTTGCTTCGGGCACCATTCCCGATATTATCGGTTTTTCCGGCAGGGAACAGGCGCAGTTGTATATCGATGCCGGATTGCTGCTCCCGCTGAACGAATATCAGGAGCTGTTACCCTCTCTTTTTGAGGAAGAGGATTATGAGACGGCGCTGGAATGGTCCGTTTATGTAAGCGGCGGGGAAGATCTCCTGCTGGCGCCTCTGTCCGTAGGGAAAGCCGGAGAAGAGGAATACCGTTCCATGCCCATGCTGTTAAAGAGCGCATGGGAGCGGGCAGGAAGTCCCTGTGTGTCCGCGCTGGAGGATTATCTGGACGTGATCGGACAGATGAAGAAAGCGAAACCGACGAGCAACGTAGGAGAAAGTATGTACGGTATCTGTCTCTGGCAGGGGGACGGAAAAATATCGGAGCATGCCGCTTCCCTCGCCTGGATGTACGGAATCGATATGCAGACGGTATCCCCGCTGATGGAGATCAGCATGGATACGAATGCGATCGGCTCTATACTGGAAGAAGACGGCTTCTATAAAAGAGCGGTTCATTTTTATTATGAGGCAAATAAGCGCGGGCTGTTAGACCCGGATTCTCCGAATCAGACGGCCGGAAATGTGGAGCGGAAAATGAATGCCGGGCGGGTTCTTTTTGCAGTAGATGCCGGAAATGGCGGTTTTTTGAGGAGCACGGAAGGAACGGAAGAGTATCTGCCGCTGCCGGCGCAGGACATGCAGTTATATCTGGAGCCGGATCATATCGTGGGAACCGGAGCGTGTCTGGCTGTCAATAAATACTCGGAGCGTGCGGAGGACGCCGTAAAGCTGTTAAACTGGCTGTACGATGAGGAAAATATGGCGTATCTTTATAAAGAAGCGGAAGGGGAAAGCGGTTCCTTCGGCGTGCTGGGAAGGACGCCTGTTTCGCTGGCTGAGGAAGGGTATGATTTGGGAAGCGAATACCGGACGGCAGGGACAGAAGGACAGCAGAACGCGGAGAACGACCGGAAAAGCTGGGAAACGGTCAGGGCTTCAACTGCGGTATATATGGTAAAAACGCTTTCGCCTGAATTAAGCAGAATATCCGATGAGATAGAGGGGCTTGTATACAAAGCCTTCTGGAATATGGTGTACGCACAGGATGAAGAGGAGTTCGAGGCCGTCTGGCGGACTTTAAAAGAGGAAGCCGAAAAGCTGGGAATGGCACGCCTGACGTCATTTTATAAACAGGCATGGAGCGAAGCCCTGGAGCGTGCGGAAACGATGGAGAACGGAGGTATGGAATAAGGATGATGGAAAACGGAAAAGGCAGCAGGAGAAGCTTTTATCTGGACAGGCCCGCTTCCATGTGGGAGAAATGGGAGAACGGACTTCCGCTTGGAAACGGAAAGCTCGGCGCTATGGTTATGGGCAAGGTGGAGGAAGAAACCATTATCATCAATGAAGAAAGCCTGTGGTATGGCCCGGAGCGGGACCGAAAAAACAAAGACAGCCTGAAATATCTGAACAGGATCCGGGAGCTGCTTATGAAGGGCAGCGTGGAAGAAGCGGCTTTTTTGCAGAAAGCGGCGTTTATGTCCACGCCCAAATACAATAACCCTTATCAGGAGGCCGGAGAACTGCGGATATGTTTTTACCGGCATAAGAAAAAGGCGGAAAAGTACAGGAGAATACTGGATATCGAAAGAGCGCTGGCAGAGGTCGTTTATACAATGGACGGATACGTTTACCGAAGGGAACATATTGTCAGCGCGAAATATAACGTACTGGCGGTGCGCATTACCACGGACTGCCCGGAAGGCATTATGCTGTGCGCCGATATTAACAGAAAACCGTTCGAAGAATACGCCGGGGAAATCCCGGGAGAGCTGGTTAAACAGGATATTCCCCTTACAGGAAACTGGGGGCAGGCCGGCGCCGGCGGGGTATATTACCTGACGGCGGCCTCCATGACGGCAGAACCCGTTTGCGCCGGAGACGAAAATGAAGCCGTGGTGGAGGTGACGGGGGACTCCCTGTGCGTCAGGGGCGCAAGAGAAGTGACGATATACCTGACGGCCGTGACGGATTTCGAAGAACGCCTGCAAAGCATGGAAGAAGAAAAAAGTTACGTTCCCGGAAAACTGTATCGGGGATGTCCGGAACGCATGTTTGAAAAGGCGGCAGAACGCCTGGAAAAAGCCGTCCGCACGGGATTCGAAACGATGCGGGAGGAACATGAAAAGCAGTATCGTTCCTATTATGATCGTTTTCATCTGGAGCTGCAGACGCCTTCCGTGCCTTCCGACGAGATGCCAATGGACAAAATTATGGAAGAGATCAAAGCCGGACGTCAGGACTATGCGGATGATATGATATTGTTTCTGACGGATTATGCCCGCTATCTGATGATCAGCTCTTCCTTAAACTGCAGACTGCCGGCGAATTTGCAGGGAATCTGGAACGGCTCTTTTGAGCCGCCCTGGCAGAGCCAGTTCACCGTGAACATCAATCTGAATATGAATTATTGGTTCGTGCCCAAAGTGGGACTTGTGGAATGCGAAGCGCCGTTCCATGATCTGGTGCGGCGCATGAGAAGGAACGGACGCAAAACGGCCCGGCAGATTTATGGATGCGGCGGATTCTGTGCGCACCATAATGCCAATTTGTGGGCCTGTACGGACATCGAAGGCGTGTTTGATTTCTCTCCGTTCTGGGTGATGGGGGCGGCCTGGCTGTGCCTTCAGCTTTATGATAACTATCTGTACCATCAGGATAAAGAACTCCTGGTGCGGGAGATTTTGCCGACCATGCGGGAAGCAATCGCGTTTTTTGAAGAATATCTCTATGAAGCGCCTGACGGAACGCTGCTGACAGGACCCTGTGTATCGCCGGAAAATACATATGAGACGAGACAGGGGCAGCGGGCGGCTCTGTGTATGGCGCCCACGATGGATATTTCGATTTTGAGGCAGCTCCTTTCCGACTATCAGGAGGGGCTTGCCGCGGCGGGAGAAGCCAGAGAGGAGAAACTGGACAGACTGGCGGAACGGCTTCCCGATCTTCCGCTTACGGAGGACGGCAGAATCAGGGAATGGTATGAAGATGTGCTGGAAACGGAGCCGGGACACCGCCATATATCCCATCTGTTCGGGCTGCATCCGGGAAAGGCCATCAGGAGGGACACGCCGGAGCTTCTGGAAGCGGCCGGAAAAACGCTGGATTACCGTCTGGCTCATGGCGGCGGACATACCGGATGGAGCAAGGCGTGGATCTGTTGTATGACGGCAAGGCTGCGCCGGGGCGGGGCGGTAAGAAACCATCTGTTCGAAATGATGCAGCATTGTATTCAGGATAATCTGCTGGATGTACATCCGCCGTTCCAGATCGACGGGAATTTCGGAATCCCCGAAGCGGTTTTGGAATGTATTGCACAATGTCACGGCGGCTGTGTGGAATTGCTGCCCTGTCTGCCGGCGGAGTGGAAGGACGGTTCGGTCAGAGGATTTTGTCTGCGGGGCGGAATCACGATGGACATGGACTGGAAAGAAGGCAGAGTGACGTCCTGCCGTATGAAAGCGGTTCATCCCGTCAGGGTTTGCCTGCGCTGTGCGGACCGGACGGCGGAAGCGGAAATCGGAAGCGAAGATACGGATGTCGGCAGACTGCTTTTTGACACGGCATCTTAAAGCACGCGGAAGGAAAAAGGCATAGCTTGAAATAGTGCTTTTTTCTGCAATTTATTCAATTTCATCAGGGGACGAAGCCCGATATAATAAGACCATAGGAACCCGGCCGAAAGGCCGAAAACGCCGCCGCAGGCGGCATGAAATTCCGTACATTAAAATGGAGGGAACAAGAAATGGTTGAATCGGCAATGAAGAAAAAATTAAACATCCGTCCCCTGGTGGGATTTTTACAGCACTCGGCTTTCTGGGAAGGCCCCTGCCGTGCGGGAAAGGCTGAAAATTTACAGCCTGAGGCGGAAAAGAAATGGGCCGCTGATTATATGAAGGATATCGTCGAAAAAGTAAAGGATATCATTCCTGAGGTAAACGTGATGGAGCCGATCGCGGTGCCTTACATAGAAAATCTGACCGTGCCGCAGGAGACATGGGATAAGATCGAAGAAAATCTGGATGAGGTGGATGCTTTTGTTATTTTCTGCTACCGCATTCCGAAACTGGAGAAATACCGTAAAACGACCATCGTATTTTCCAACGGCAACGAGGGTGCGGACTTATGCGCTTATAACAGAAGCATCGGCGTGGAAGCCTACAACGCGATCGACATGGAAGATCTGAACGACATTCTGCACAGCCTCTGGGTGAGAAAGTGTATTGCCAATACGAAAGCGCTGATTCTGACTTCGGGACAGGTGCCGACTTACGGCATACAGTCCAATATCAGGGACATGGAATATTTGAGAAAACAATACGGCTTTGAAGTGCTGAAACTGCCTTTCAAAGATATTTTCCCGTATATGGACAGGGTAGACGAGGCGGAAGCAAAACAGATCGCGGAGAAGCTCCTTGCGGATTCCAAAGAGACCAAAGTGAATCCCGAATGGCTGATCAACGATGCGAAATATTATCTGGCGGCCAAAGCGATGATGGAGTTTTACGGATGCAACGCGTTTTCCACGGCCTGCATCGAACTGTGCGCTTCCAGAATCCCGCAGGAAAGAAAGTTCACGCCCTGCGTCTGCCATTCCCTGTTAAAGTCGGAAGGCATTCCCAGCGCCTGTGAAGAAGACTTAAACGCCATGATGGCGATGATGGTGCTGATGTATGGAAGCCATAAAGCAGCTTTCATGGGAAATCCGTTCTTACAGTCTCCGGAAGTGCTTTCCATCCACCACGCTGTTCCGGCGCTGAAAATGAACGGTTTCGACAAACCGGATCTGGATTACAGCATGTGGGCATTTACGGGCCAGGGATTCGGCGGAAAGATGCAGATCGCATTCGAGCAGAACGAAGAGCAGTATGTGACATTCGGGCGTTTCAATCCGATGGGCAATAAGATGGTCGTAAAGGTAGGCGAGGTCGTGCGTTCGGAGTTCAGGCAGTATTATTGCAGTCCGCATTACTTTATCAAGCTGGATAACGGCCGCGATTATATGCACACGCTGGCGGATTTCGGACATCATCAGGTACTTGTATTCGGAGATCAGCTGGCGCTTGTGAAGAAGATTGCAGGATATATGGGATTTGAAGTAGTGGAAGGATAACGTCTGAAAAAAGACGGAAGGCCGGGAGGAAAAAGCCATGATCTATTTAAATCATGCGGCGACAACTTATCCGAAACCGCAGCGTGTTCTGGAGGCTGTGGCGCGTTCTCTGAATGACGTGCCGGAGTCCCAGTACCGCAGCGTGTCATGCGGTGAACATAAGGAAGATATAATCGGGCTGTGCCGGGGAAACCTGGCACGGCTGTTTCATATAGAAAATCCGGAGCGGATTTTCCTGACAAGCGGCTCCACACAGGCGCTGAATATGGCGATTCTCGGTTTCCGGAGCGAAAGAAAGCGGATTGTCTATACGGCAGCGGAGCATAACGCGGTGCTGCGGACGATCTTCGACGGATTAAAAGAAGAAATTGCGTCAGGGAAGATTGTGCCCGTGGAAGTGGGCTGTGACAGGGGCGGCTATGTGGATATGGAAGCCATGGAACGGGCCGTCACGGAAGACACAGGGCTTGTGATCGTAAATCACAGTTCCAATGTGACCGGAGCGGTGCAGGATATCGGACGCATCGGCGGATGGGCGCGGGAAAGAGGCGCCTGCTTTCTGGTGGATGCGTCTCAGTCCGCGGGAGCGCTGCCCATCGATGTGGAATCGATGAAGATCGATATGCTGGCTTTCACCGGACATAAAGGGCTCTATGGCATTCAGGGAACGGGCGGACTCTATGTGCGGGAAGGGATTGCGTTGCGTCCCCTGCTTTTTGGAGGCACGGGAAAGGACAGCCGGATCCTGACGCCGGAGGAGCCTTTTTATGAAGTCGGTACCATGAATATGCCGGGCATTGCCGGACTTTGTGCCGGTGTGGCTTATGTGCTGGAAACAGGGATTGAAACGATCATGGCTCATGAACGGAAGCTGATGAAAACGCTGTACGAAGGGCTGCGGGAGCATCCCGGCGTCGTTCTCTGCGGAGACAGGCAGCCGGAAGGGTGCGCGCTCAGCTTTACCGTGCCCGGTTTTCCGCCGGCTGATATCGGATATATTCTGGCCGGCGCCTATGGCATACAGGTGAGGACGGGACTGCATTGTGCGCCGTTGATTCATAAGTATCTCGGAACGGAAAAGGACGGAACGGTGCGGGTGAGCGTCTCTGCCATGACAAAACCGGAAGAAGTAACGGCGCTTGTGGAGGCCGTGAAGGAAATGGTATGATGAGGGAGGAAAGGAGGATATGAAGGTAATAGCGGTAAAAGAATCCATCGAGCTGTGCACGGAGTCCGGATGGTCGGCTTATGACATGTTTCTGGACGAAAAAATGGACAAAGAAAGGATTCTGAAACTGGGAACGCTGGGCGGGCTGACTTATCTGGAAATGCTGAAGCAGCCTTTTTACCGGATTGAACAGAATTACTACATGATCAAGGGACTGGAGGGGGCCGACAGCCTCCGTACCGCCATGCTCGGCGGCCATGAGGAAATTCTGGAGCGGGTAAAAGAAATCTTAATGTCATAAAGGGGAAACGCCGGAACAGGTAAAGGATAATAAAAAATATATTTTCCCGAAGGAGGAATACGGAGATGGAAAAGAAAATGCCTCGCGAGATGACGGGAGCGGAACTGCAGTCTATGTTAAAGAGCAGCATTAATTTCAAGAGCCTCGGCGGATTAAAATGTGAGGAGCTGACGCTTCCGGCGGAGGATAAGAAGTGGTGGAGGGACGCCAAAATCGGCATGTTTATCCACTGGGGACTTTATTCCATTCTGGGGAGAGGCGAATGGGTCAGATTCAACGAAAGCATTCCGAAAGAGGAATATGAGAAGTTAGCCGATGAATTTATCCCCGAGAATTTTGATATGAAGGAATGGATGGAGATCGCGAAAGATTTCGGCGCAAAATATACCGTAATGGTCACCAGGCACCACGACGGCTTTTCTCTCTGGAACAGTGAGGGAAGCTATGAACATTTTACGACATGGCACCGTGGAGCGCACCGGGATTTCGTCGAAGAGTATATGAAGGCATGCAGGGAAGCGGGAATGAAAGCGGGCGTCTATTATTCCCCCATGGACTGGCGTTTTCCGGGATATTTCGATCCGGAAGGCCTGCCTGAGAATGCGGCTCTGATGAAGAAACAGTGCTACGCCCAGGTGGAAGAGCTGTGCAGCAGATTTAAGCCCGATATTTTGTGGTATGACGGCGGCTGGCTGGCGCATAAAGGAAGCGATACGTCGAGCGCCTGGTTCTGGGAGCCTGTAAAACTGAACAAAATGGCAAGAAGCTATAATCCGAAGATGCTGATGAACCCCCGTTCCGGCTGGGAAGGAGACTTCTACTGCGATGAAGGCTCTCACGAGATTACGGGAAAGATCGTTCCCGTTCCCTGGGAGAAAAATATGTGTGTATGCTCCGGAAAATCCTGGGGCTGGATGGCGGAAGATCCGGTATCTGATTTCGACTGGCTGATCCGCATGATGGTAAACGTGGTATGCCGCGGCGGCAACTGGCTGGTAAACATCGGTCCCGACCGGAACGGTAAAATATCGGATGAAATCAGACAGCGGATGCGTCAGGTCGGCGACTGGCTCAGAAAATACGGAGAGAGTATCTATGCCACGGCAGCCGGCCCTTACGAGCCCGTGGATGATGTGTATGGCGCGACCTGGCATGACAATAAAGTATATCTCCATATTCTGGACAGGGAAGCTTTCCGGGAACAGATTTTGCCGCATACGGAAAACCGCATCCTAAACGCGGCTTTGTTTGACGGCGGAGCGGTGGAAGTGATCGAACAGGAAGACGGCATCCGTCTGATTCTGCCGGAGAATGCCGGAACGAGTGAAGAACCGGATACGATCGTTGTCCTGACTATGGCGGAAAATGTCAGAGCCGGAGAGGACGCGGAAATTTACTTTACGGGAAAAGCGTAAAACAGAATGGATTGGCGCGGCGCGGGAAGGACGCGCCGCGCCGGAAAAGAGGACTGGATGAAATATGGTGTATCGTACTACCCGGAACATAAGACGGCGGATGAACTGGAAGCGGATCTGGTTCTTTTAAAGCAGTCGGGCATCAATACGGTGCGGATGGGAGAATTTGCCTGGTGCCGGATGGAGCCTCATGAAGGACAGTTTGATTTTGAATGGCTTGCAAAAGTCGTGGAGGAACTTGGAAGGGCGGGCATCGGAACGGTTCTGTGCACGCCGACGGCCTGTCCGCCGTCCTGGCTGATAAAGAAGCATCCGGACATTTTGTATATGGATAACCGCAGAATCCGCCGGCCTTTCGGCGGGAGACGGCATTACTGCTATAATAACGGGACATACAGAAAGTATTCCGTGCGGATTGCGGAAAAACTGGCCGGATTTTTTGAAGGAAACCCATACATAACCGGCGTGCAGATCGACAACGAACCGGCGCAGGAGGGCACCGGACGCTGCTGCTGTCCGGTATGCGAAGAGAAGTTTCACGACTATCTGCGCCGGGAATACGGTAATATCGCGGAATTTAACGTAAGAAGCGGCAGCATTTTCTGGTCTCAGGAATACGGGGATTTTGACGAGATCCCGCTGCCCGTAAATACGATCGAAACGGGAGCGCAGAACTTAATCGAGGCCTATTATGAAAATCCGACGGTACGGCTTGCGTTCGAACGGTTTTGTTCGGACAGCCAGAAAGAGTATCAGGATTTACAGGCGGCGGCGTTACGAAGATATCTGCATGTTCCGATCACCACGAACGGCACGGGACTTGCGACGAACAGCATAGATTATTATGACAGCAGCGAAAATCTGGACCGTTATGCCTTCGATTTTTATCCGGGGCTGCGCGATGCAAAAGTGGATTCCTTTCCTTACGCGTTCGCAAGAGGAATAAAGAACGGCGCTCCCTTCTGGGTGCTGGAATTTATGTCCGGCGGCGGCCATAAGCTGGGCGGTACGGGAAGGGTACAGCCTAATCCCGGCGCGTTAAAACAGGCGGTGGTACAGTCGATGGCGCACGGCGGGGAAATGATGCTGCATTTCCAGTTCCGGACTTACCCCTTTGGAGCGGAGCAGCTTAACTATGCCATCGTGGACATGGACGGGATTCCCAGAAGGAGATACCGGGAAATGCAGGAGACTGCGGCCCTTTTAAAGAAACTGGAACCACTGGAAAAGACCGTATTTCCGGGCGAAGCGGCGGTATGTTTCGATTATGACTGTCATTGGGCGCTCAGAATCAAGCCGGTCAACGATCCGGCGTTCCACTATGTGGAGTATTGCGGGAAACTGTATCATGATCTGGAAAATATCGGCGTGACGGCGGATGTGGCGGCATTAAAGAGCGACTGGAGCCGGTACAAAGTGGTGATTCTTCCGGCGGCAATCGTTATGTCACGGGAAGAACAGGAGAAGGTAAAACGGTTTGTGGAGCTGGGCGGTACGGTCATCGCCACGTTCCTGACTTCCGTAAAAAACCGGGATAACGTGGGCTATACCACATCTTTGCCGGCGGGACTGACGGAGGTATTCGGAAGCATCGTGGAAGAGGTGGAGCCCGTTATGGAAGGCAATCACACGAAACTCATGATGCGGACGGAGAGCTATGAAGCGCTGTGCCATATGGATGAAACGGAAGACAATCTGATGGTGACGACGGACGGCCTTTGGAGCGAGCTGCTCGGCGGCGTGTCGGAGACGCTCGGAAGTTATACGGAGGATTATAAAGAAGGCGCAAAGGTAGTATCGGCGTTTACCTGCGGCAAAGGCAGAGCCTATTATGTGGGAACCGATCTGGAACCGGAAGCTTACCGTGCTTTCCTGAAAGGCGTTATGAAGGAAGCCGGCGTGCATCGAAGCGTCGTAGAGCGGGAACCCGGCGTGGAGCTGGTGACGAGAATGGATGAAGAACAGGAATATTTGTTCTTATTTAATTTCACGGAGCGGGAAACGGAAGTGAAACTGCCGCCGGATTGCCGGGATTATCTGACCGGGAAACCGTTGGACGAAAAATGCCGGATTGAGCGGAACGGAATGTTAATTGCGGCCAGAAGCAAGACGGCTGAGAGAAAGGCATGGTAAAAATGAAAACAGTAAGAGTTGTATGTACGCCGGACGGCGTATGCGGAGAGCCGGGAGACATCATTGAAAAAGAATTTGCGCCGGATAAGAGCATCGTGCTCCATGCCGTACAGGAAAGCGACGGAACGGCGTTTCGGGCAGGCCGGGTGGAATTTGCCGGAAACGGCGGAGAAGAAACCGTTCTGGTGCAGGAATCCTGCACCCTGATTCCCAGAAAAGTAAGCCGCTATGTGATCGAGGGGAAAGCCCGCGTAACGGTCAGAAAGACCGTGGACGGAGAGAGGACCTTTGTGGAAAACGCCGCGGAAACGCCGGTGGGTGAAGCCTATGAAGGAAAGCTCGTCTTTTCCATAGGGGCAAAGGAACGCATTCTCGGGCTGGGCCAGCAGGAAGACGGCATCGCGGATTACAGGAACTGTACCCGGTATCTTTACCAGAACAATATGCAGATTCCCATGCCCGTATTTCTGTCAACGGCCGGATATGCGGTTTTGCTTGACGCGGACTGTCTGATGGTATATGAGGAGCGGGACAACCGGATTACCGTTTCCCTCGATGCGGTGGAACAGGCCGCCTATTATGTGATTACCGGAGAAACGATGACGGATCTGGTAAAAGGCATCCGGCGGATTACAGGGAAGGCGGCGCTTCTGCCCAAATGGGCCTATGGATATATCCAGTCCAGAGAGCGTTACCGCACACAGGAAGAAATCAGGGAGACGGCGGAAACGTTCCGGCGGCGGAGCATCCCGGTATCCTGTCTGGTGCAGGACTGGCTTTCCTGGGAAGAGGGAAAATGGGGCGACAAGCATCTGGACAAAAAGCGCTACCCCGATATGAAAGGGCTGACGGATGCGCTGCATGAGTGGGGTATGGGACTGATGCTGTCCGTATGGCCGAACATGAACAAGGGCGGCGAAGATAACCGGGAGATGATGGAAGCCGGCAAACTGTATGCCAACCTGTCCACTTACGACGCGTTTGACGAAGAGGCGAGGGAACTTTACTGGAAACAGTGCGAAAGAGAACTGTTTTCCGGCGGTGTGGACGCCTGGTGGTGTGATTCCACGGAACCTTTTACGCCTGACTGGAACGGCGCGGAAAAGCGGACATCCGAGGAACGCTACCGGATTTCCAAAGCGGAGTTGACGAAATATATGGATGCCCGAAAGGCCAACGTCTATGCGCTGTATCATGCGAAAGGGATTCACGATAACCAGCGGAAGGCAGCTCCTCAGGCGCGTGTATGCAATCTGACCCGCTCCGGCTATCTTTCCTCCCAGAAATACGGAGCCGTGTTGTGGTCCGGAGACATTGCGGCGACCTGGGATGTATTAAAACATCAGATCGTGGAAGGCCTGCAGATGGCGGCCAGCGGTATCCCGTACTGGAATCTGGATATCGGCGGATTTTTTGCGGGTAATCGGGAGGCGTGGAAGCGATGGAGCGGGGCAAAAGAAGGAACGCAGCCCTGGTTCTGGCATGGCAGTTTTGAGGACGGCGTAAAGGATAAGGGATATTGTGAGCTGTATGTGCGATGGCTTCAGTACGGCACATTTCTGCCCGTCATGAGATCGCACGGAACGGATACGCCGAGGGAACCCTGGCAGTTCGGGGAAGAAGGAAGCGTATATTATGACACGATTGTCAGATATATCCGCCTGCGTTACCGTCTGCTGCCTTATTTTTACAGCCTCGCTTACCGGGTATGGAAAGAAGACGCCATGAGCATGCGCAGTCTGGTGTTCGATTACAGTGCGGATGAAAAGGCGGCCGGGGTGGAAGACGAATATCTTTTCGGGGATTTTCTGGTATGTCCCGTTACGTTCCCGATGGAGTACGGGCCGGAGAGTACGCCGCTTGGCCTCGCAAAGGAGCGGAGCGTATATCTGCCTCAGGGAGACGACTGGTACGATTATGAGACGAAGGCATATCAGGAGGGCGGCCGGGAATTTCAGGCAGCGGCTCCCATGGAAAAAATGCCTCTTTACATAAAGGCGGGAAGCATCCTTCCGGTGGATAACCGGCTGACACAGGACTTATATCACGAACAGCGGCCGGAGGAAGCGGAACTGGAGATCTATGCGGGAAAAGACGGAAGTTTTCTCTGTTACTTTGACAGCGGCAACGGGTATGGTTATCTTGGAGACGATTATGCGGCCGTCGAACTTACGTGGAAGGAAGCGGAAAACGAATTGTATCTCGGGGCCGTGGAAGGAAACTATGCTTATCCGAAAAAGTGGAAAGCCGTATTGTATACGCCGGAAGGAAGCAGGACGGCGGCGTTTGAATACGCAGGAGCGGCGATGACGGTCTCGATATAGAAAAAACGGATTCCGGTGGTACGGACAGAACGCGGTTTCGGCCGTCGGAATATGTAGAAAAAAAGCCTTGACTGACAGGCTGTGGAAAGGATATGGTTATAAGGATGAACGAAAACCGACAGGCGCCCTGGGAACGAGGGCCTTTAACAGTAAGCGGAAACGGCAGATACTTCCTCTGCGGAGAGGAACCCTTCTTTTTTCTCGGGGATACCGCATGGCTGCTTTTTCACCGGCTGACGCCGGAAGAAAGTTATCTGTACCTGAAAAACAGGAAGGAACTGGGATATAACGTCATACTCGCCGATTTCATCCATACGGCCGGCCAGCAGAACCGGGCCGGGGACAGCGCGCTTATTTCCGGAGATCCGGCAAGACCGGATACGGAAGGCGGCTTCTGGGAACATGTGGATGCGGTGGTGGAAATGGCGCGGGAACTCGGACTTTTCATGGGGCTGCTTCCCGTATGGGGCAGCAGTCTTGTAAAAAGCGGCTGTCTGAACATGGAAAACGTGGACGCATATATGGAATTTGTGCTGAAACGTTATCACGACTGCCCTCATATTATCTGGATTGCAGGGGGAGATGTGCGCGGGGATACGGCTTGTGACGTATTCAGGCGGATGGGAAAACTGATGAAGCAGGACCGGCCCGACCGGCTTGTGACGTATCACCCGTTTGGCAGAACGAGTTCCTCGCTCTGGTTTCATGAGGAGGCGTGGCTTGACTTCAATCTGTTCCAGTCCGGTCACAGACGGTATGACCAGACTCAGATGCAGGAATGGGACGATAATACGGCGAAAGAAGGCTGGTTTGGCGAAGACAGCTGGCGGTATGTGGAGCGTGATCTTTTAAAGACACCTGTAAAACCCGTGTTGGACGGAGAACCTTCCTACGAATGGATTCTTCAGGGACTTCATGATAAGAGCCAGCCATACTGGAAAGCGGCCGATGTGAGAAGATATGCTTACTGGAGCGTATTTGCAGGGGCTGCCGGACATGTATACGGGCACAATTCCATTATGCAGTTTTATCGGGATACGGCGGAGGAAGGGGCTTTCGGCGCCAGATATCTCTGGACGGACGCCATTCATCATCCGGGCGGCGCGCAGATGATTCATTTGAAGAAGCTCTGCGAGCGGGTCGGTTTTGAAAAAGGACGTCCCGCAGGGGAATATCTGCTCTGCGGACAGGGAGAGCGGTATGACCGCATCAGCGTGTTTGCCGGAGAAGATTTCCTGATGGCCTATACGGTAAACGGAAGAAAGATGGATTTGTCCCTTGAGGCGTTTGTCGGAAAAAATATGGAAGCATACTGGATGGACCCGGTGACGGGCATCTATACTTATGCGGGTACGGTGACGGGCGGCGAAAATGTTTCATTTACACCGCCGCAGCGGGAAGACGGCGAAGATATCGTATTGTTATTACAGGCGGCGGAACAGAATGCCTGAATGCGGTATGAGGAACGGGCCGAAACACATTTTTTGCAGACCAAAAGAAAGGCATGGGGATTCGGAACAATCATGTTTACGAATAAACAGTTAAGAAAACTGGTAGTACCGCTCGTACTGGAGCAGCTGCTTTCCGTTACGATCGGGATGGCGGATACGATGATGGTGGCATCCTGCGGGGAGGCTGCCGTATCCGGCATTTCTCTGGTGGATACGATCAGCGTCCTTCTCATCGGATTATTCAGCGCCATGGCTTCCGGCGGAGCCGTGACGGTGGCGCAGTATATCGGCAAGGGGGACGGTGATAAAGTATCGAGAGCGTCCAATCAGCTTTTTATGTCGGTAACGGCTCTGTCGGTTGTGTTTATGGCTGTGGCGCTGATTGGAAACAGGCAGATTCTGTCGGTGATATACGGACAGATCGATGCGGATGTGATGAGAAGCGCGCAGATTTATTTTTACTATAACGCGGTCTCTTTTCCTTTCCTCGGAATTTATAACAGCGGGGCGGCCCTGTTCAGGGCGGTGGGAAATTCCAAAGTGTCCATGCAGGTGTCCTTATTTTCCAATATCCTGAATGTGGCGGGCAATGCGCTGCTGATCTACGGGGCCGGCATGGGCGTGGCGGGGGCCGCGCTTTCCACGCTGATTTCCCGCGTTCTTTCGGCAGGGGTGATCTGTTTCATGCTGATGCGCAAAGGAGATGTGCCGGTCAGCAAAAAAATCGGGCTGGACCGTCCTATATTGAACAAAATTCTCTATATCGGCATACCGAGCGGCCTGGAGAACAGTATCTTCCAGGTGGGGAAAATACTTCTTTCCAGCCTCACCGCAAGCTTTGGAACGGCGGCGATTACGGCAAATGCCGTTACCGGAAGCGTAGGCAATTTCCAGCTGATTCCGGCGGGCGCTATTGGAACCGCCATCGTTACCGTGGTGGGACAGTGTGTGGGAGCGGGAGAATACAAACAGGCCAGACGGTATATGTTTAAGCTGCTTTGGACGGCCTATCTTTTTGTGACGATAATCGGCATCGGGCTGATTGTGTTCCGGGAACCGATTTTCACCATGTACAATCTGAGTGAGGAGACGACCCGGCTGACAGAGAAACTTCTGCTCTATCATTGTGTCTGCTGTATGCTGATGCACCCGATGTCCTTTGCGCTGCCAAACGGACTGCGTGCGGCCGGAGACGTCAGGTTTACCATGATCGTAGCGATCGCTTCCATGTGGATATGCCGGCTCGGCCTTGCCTATTTCCTGGCAAAAGGCCTGAATATGGGAGTTTTCGGCATATATGTGGCAATGACCGCGGACTGGCTGGTCAGGGGAATCTGTTTTCTTGTGCGGGTTCTGACCGGAAAATGGGAGAAATACATGGGCGTGCTGACGAAAGAATAGCCGGCGGCTATTCTCTGCCGCCGATGACGGGGCTTCATAGTTTCAGCGTCATCAAATCCGTATATTTTAACATGCAGACGCCTTCTTCGTATTGACCGACGGCGTCTGTATTTTCGCGGCCGGCAAGATTATCCGCAATCAGCTTTGGAAAATTCATTCCGCAGACATGGGCGTGGGGATAACCGCCGCCGAAGCGGGGATTGATTTCGGAGATATAATAGCAGCCGTTGATGCGGAAAACATCCATGTCAATGGGGCCGGCTAAGGACAGGGAGGCCGCCGTCTGCCGGATCAGGGAAAAAAGAGCTTCGTCTTTGACGGAGACGGATTTTTCCGTTTCTCCGGCGCGCATCCGCAGTTTTTTCTTGGTAAAAATGGAAACGGGTCTGCGGGAGAGCAGGTCGACATACAGATCGACGCCGTATTCTTCTCCCTCTGCAAACTGCTGTATCAGCATGTCTTCCGGGCTGTATTTGCAGAGAACGGAAAGCAGTTCCATGTTATCGACTTTCTGAATGCCGATGCTGCCGCACCCGCGGACGGGCTTGATAAAAACCGGGAAGTTCATTTCTCCGGCTTCAAAGCGTTTTGTAAATTCATCCGGATTCTGACAGCTTGGGAGCACGGGAAGGCCGTTTTGCGTCATATGCCGGTAAAAGGCATATTTATCCCGGCAGAGTTCGATCGCCTGACGGTCGGAGACGATCGGCGTGATTCCGGCTTCCCGGAACAATTCGCTGTGGGAGGCGATGAGATACAGTTCATCTTCCTGCAGCGGCAGAACCGCGTCGATGCTTTCCTCCTGACAGATTTTAAGAATGGTATCGAGATAATCAGGCGAAGTCATGCGCGGTACGAGGTAATGGGCGTCCGCTTCGTAAAGAGCCGGGGCATACGGGCTGCAATCCGTGCCGACGACCCGGCTGACACCGTTTTCGGGTTCCTTAAAGTAACGTATCAGTTTGTTTCTTGTACCGCAGCTTAATATCAGAATATTCATAAAGCCTCCCTGTCAGAGCTGTTTATTGTGATGGAATCCGTTTGCGTTCCGTATGCCCGGAGCGCCAAAGTGCCTTACGCATCCTCTGTCAGCGTCGTTCCCTGTATATAGTCTTCCGGCGTCCATTTACGCCGCACCTGTATCAGACTGTCGTTACGCTTTATATAAACGGCCGGAAAATATTGGATGAAAAGCGGGTTCAGGCTCATCGTATAGCCGCCCACGTTTTCATATACGATCCGGTCGCCGGGGAACAGTTCGGGACTGTTGTCATAAGAAAACATCCGGTCGCATTCCATACAGGTGTAACCGCTGATGATCTGCCGCGGCATGGACGCTCTTTCGCTTCCGTCTCCTTTCTCATGGAGAACATGGAAAAGATGGGAAGTCTTGATCATGGTCGCGTCGATGTTGAAACGGCTGCCGTCCGTCATGACGTAACGGGTTCCCTTAATATCCCTCGTGTCGAAAACCGAGGTGACAAAGGCGGTGCATTTGGAGATCAGGGAAATGCCCGGTTCCACGATCAGTTTTGTGCGGTCAGGGGTAAAACATTTCGACAGTTCTTCCGCAACCGCCGGAAAGTAATCGGGATATTCGGGACGGCCTTCCATGCCGCCGCAGTAGCCGCCGCCCAAATCCACGTAAGACAGGCTGAGGTCAAATTCCTGCTGTAATCTGCAGGCCGTCCGGGCGATGGAACGGAAAATGCCGACGCTCCGGGATTTGCTGCTGGAATGCAGATGCAGGCCGGCGACGCGCACATTGGGGATTGCCCGCAATGTCTGTAAGGCGGCCGCAAATTTTCCGGTTTCGTAACAGAAGCCGAAACGTCCGCTTTCTTCGCCCATCGTCGTTTCGCCGGGACACATTTTTTCCAGATCGAAGTTCGCGCGGATGCCGACGGAAAAAGTCTGCGCCGGATGTTCGGTAGCCAGCCTGGTAAGCCAGGCGATTTCCATCCGGGAATCCAGATTGACGCAGCCGCCGGCCAAAAGGACTTCGCGGAAGGAGCTTTCGCTTTTATAGGGGCCGTTATAGATGATTTCCTGATTTTGATAGCCGAGGCGGCGGGCAAGCAGATATTCGTCTTCGGAAACGACTTCCGCATAAGCGCCGTTTTTTTTCACAAAAGAAACGAGCCAGGGGAGAGAGTTCGTTTTAAACGAGTAGCCGACCAGAAAATTGTTCCAGTTTTGCCGGAGGGAATCCGTCAGCATGCGGTAATAGTTTTGCAGAACCGCTTCGTCGATTACAAAATAAGGAGTTTGCAGCTTTTCCATGATAGCGCCCCTTTCGGTTGATTTTTCTATTAGAATATTATCCTATTTCAGAAAAAGTTGCAAGTAAAGCGATTGTTACGAGAAAGATATCGGTATGTCCGCGGGAGCGGACGGGGAGGAGCGAAAATGAAACCTGAACTGGTGATGAAAACAACAAGAAGCGCCGTTTTGAAGCTGGAAGGAGCCGGAAAATATTACGCCGAATGCAAATATGAGCTGATTGTCAACGGGGAAAGAGCGGTGGAGACCGACAGGACGGTAACGACGATACGGGATTTGGAGCCGGATACGGAATATACGGTCTGCGCGTCCTGGCGCGGAGAACGCACGAAGAGCGTGCGCTTTCGGACGGACCGGGAATACGTGACACTGAATGTCAGGAAATTCGGAGCATATGGGGACGGCGTTCACGACGATACGGGCGCGGTACAGGCCGCCGTCACGGCCTGCCCGCTTCAGAGCAGGGTGCTCTTCCCGGAAGGCGTTTATAAGGTGTCCTGCATTTTCTTAAAAAGCGATATCACGCTTCATCTGGAAAAAGGAGCGGTGATCTCGGCGTTTACGGAAAGAGACCGGGTGCCCGTTCTTCCCGGAACCATCGAAAGCAGCGACGGAAAAGAAGAATATAATATCGGAAGCTGCGGCGGCAATCCGGCGGATGTTTTTGCTTCGGTCATTACCGGAATCGGCGTGCGGAATGTGGTGATAACGGGAGAAGGCACGATCGACGGCTGTGCCGGATTTGATAACTGGTGGAAAAATCCGGTGGAAATCGATATTGCGGCCCGCCCGAAACTGCTCTTTTTAAGCCATTGCGAGAACGTAACTCTTCACGGCATTACCGTGACCAATTCGCCCCAGTGGACCGTTCATCCGTACCGGTGCAGACAGGTAAAGTGCATCGATTTAACCATTATCAATCCGAAAAATTCTCCGAATACCGACGGATTTAATCCCGAATCCTGCGAGGATGTGCTTGTTCTCGGCACCATGATTTCCGTGGGAGACGACTGTATCGCGGTGAAATCCGGTAAAATCGAAATGGCGCTTAAAAGCCCGATGCCCGCTGAAAATCTCGTCATTAAAAACTGTTGTATGCGTGACGGACACGGTGCCGTGACGCTCGGGAGCGAAAATGCGGGCGGCGTCTTCAACGTGCTCGTAAAAGACTGCGAATTTTATCATACGGACCGGGGGCTTCGGATTAAGACCCGAAGGGGAAGAGGCGAGAAATCCGTGATTGACGGCATTGTATTTGACAATATCGCGATGGACGGCGTGATGACGCCGATCGTCGTAAACAGTTTCTATTTCTGCGACCCGGACGGCCGGTCGCCCTATGTCGCTTCGAAAGAAAAACTGCCTGTGGACGAGCGGACGCCTTTCATCAAAAAGATGGCCTTCCGCAATATCAGGGCGGTCAACTGCCATGTGGCAGCCGCGTATATTTACGGCCTTCCGGAACGAAAGATCGAGCGGCTTGTTTTGGAGAATGTGGAGATTTCCTTTGCGGAAAACGCGCGGCCCGGCATGGCGGCGATGATGGTCGGATGCGATGAAACGGTAAAGAGCGGCATCACGGCGGTCAATGTGGAAGAAGTTGTTTTACAAAACGTCACGCTGCATGGCGTCGAGGGGGAAGAGCGGATGCTGCGGAATGTGGATACGGTGAAGGAAGAATGCGGGAAGGACGGGACAGAGGAGGATTCGACGGACACGCAGGAATGAAAAACGGCGCACGATACACCGGGACCATAAAGCGGGCATAGAATAAAGAGAAAGCACAGCGGAGGTTTGCATCATGAAAAGAGATGTAACGCCGGGAATGATTTTTACGGACATCCTCAGAGGAGGAACGCCCGATGCCACGGCATGGATACGGGGCAACGCGCAGAATCCACAGCTTAGCGGCGTCGTCAGGTTCTATTCCACACCTTATTCGGGGGTGCTGGTCGAGGCGGAAATATTCGGGCTTCCCGATATTGCCGGGCAGTTTTCCTCGGATTTCTATGCGATGCATATACACGAAAAAGGCGACTGCACGATGCCTTTTGACAAGACGGGAGATCATTACAACCCGACGAAAGAAGAACATCCGAATCATGCGGGGGATATGGTTCCTCTGATGGGAAACCAGGGGTATGCCTGGCTTGCGTTTTACGATAAGCGGTTCCGGATATCCGAAATCATCGGAAGAAGCGTCATTATCCACAGGATGCCGGACGACTTTAAAACACAGCCGTCGGGGAATGCCGGAGAGAAAATCGGCTGCGGCATTATAAGGTAAAAAATGCACCGGAGGTTCGGGAGACGGGCCTCCGGTGTCAGGTTGACGAAGGGAAGGCGGAAGGCTATAATAGACGGGAAGAGAGAAAGGGCCTGGTCATTGCTATGAAAGAACGAATCTACGTCTGCCACACTTTTTATCATGTATATGTGGCATGTTTAAAAGAATGCTATCTGCCTGAAAAAAAGCGGGGACAGGCATCGCTTGTGCTCAGCACCATGTCGAACCGGTTCGGTAATTTGAAGGAGCGTGCCGAAAAATGCGGCCTGTTTGAAGCGGTATACATGTTCGATGAAAAAGAGGATGTTTTTTTCCCGGAACTGTCCAAATACCATAAAGACCGGGGGAATATTGTGCTGAATATGTTTGCCCGCATGAAATACACGAAGCTGCTCGGGAAGCTCCAGGAGCCGTATGTGCCGGTGGATTTCCGGGAATACCGGGATATTTATGTTTTCTGCGATTCGGATCCGATCGGTTACTATTTAAGCTATCGGAAAATCCATTATCATGCGGTGGAAGACGGTTTAAACTGCATTCAGTATTATGATACGGCCAGATACGACAACAAGGGGCATTTTGGGTTAAAAGCGTGGATGGCCGCCCATAACCTGATTTTTATACAGAACGGCTACGGAAAATATTGTCTGGATATGGAAATCAACGATAAGAGCGTGGTGCCTTTTCCATGTGAAAAATATATCGAACAGCCGCGGGCACAGCTCGTCGAACATTTATCGGAAGCGGATAAAAATATTCTGATTCATCTTTTTATCGAAAATATGGACGAGCTGTTAAAAAAGCTATATTGCAGCGAGGCGGAAAAGATGCTCGTGCTTTCGGAACCGCTTTGCGGTCTCGAAGTGCGGAAACGGATTTTTTCGGATATTATCCGGGAATACGGAGAAAGCGGAGGAAAGAAAATGCAGGTGCTGATCAAGCCGCATCCGCGGGATGTGCTGGATTATACGAAAGAATTTCCGGAACACATCGTATTAAGCGGCATGTTCCCGATGGAAATCCTGAATTTTATTCCGGGGCTCTCCTTTAAAAGAGTTGTCTCGGTGCTGACGGTTCCAAACGGGATTCAGTTTGCGGAAGAAGTGCTGTTTCTCGGAGAGGATTTTCTGGACAGATACGAGGCGCCCGAACTGCACAGACAGAACGAGCATCTTTGACTTATGTCGGCGGTTGTGATAAAGTGGAAGGAATGGAAATTTTCTGCATGGATTGCGGAAAGTGTTGGATGAAAAGGGACCGGTATGAAGAAAATATATAAAAAACTGATGGTTCTGTTGGACAAAAAGCAGAAAAGAACGATGGTGTTTCTGATCTTCATGATGCTGATCGGCGCCATTTTAGAGACGCTCGGCGTTTCTTCCATCATGCCCGTCATGAATGTGGTGCTGGAAGAAAACGCGTTGGAAAACCACGAATACCTGCGGGTTATCTGCGATATTTTCCAGATCGATAACACGAAAGATTTGATGATTCTCGTCCTGACGGCGCTGATTGCGATTTTCGCGGTGAAAAATATTTTTCTGTTCTTCCAGCAGAAAATGCAGTTGAAATTTGTCTATACCAATCAGTTTGCGACTTCCCGGAAAATGATGATCAATTTCATGCAGAGACCCTATGAATATTATCTGAATGCGGATACTTCCGTGATTCAGCGGAGCATTACATCGGATGTCAATAACATGTACGGACTGATTCTGGCGCTGCTGCAGTTAATCAGCGAAAGCATTGTGTTTCTTTTTCTGGTCATCATCAGTCTGGTAACGGACATTTTTATGTGCATTACGGTCACTTCGCTGCTTGTGGCGGTCCTGCTCATCATCAAATGCGTCCTGAAACCCATTATGAAGCGTGCGGGCGAAGAAAATCAGGATTATTACAGCGGTCTGTATAAATGGATAGACCAGTCCGTCATGGGAATCAAGGAAATTAAAATCGCATGCAGAGAGCCTTATTTCATCAATGAATATTCCAAATGCGGCGCGGGCTATGTGAACGCGGTACAGCGTTATAACCTTTACAACGCAACGCCGAGGCTTTTGATCGAAACGGTGGCGATTGCCAGCATGGTGCTTTATATGCTGGTGCAGCTTTTGAACGGAACGGGAGCCATTGACATCATGCCGCAGCTGACGCTGCTTGCGCTTGTGGCCATGCGTCTGATTCCCTGCGCGAACCGGATTAATAACCATCTGACTTCCATCGCGTATTTTGAACCGTTTTTCATGGGGGTGAGCGATAAACTCCAGGAAGAGATTCGGGACGAAAGCGTCGATTACGAGGCGGAAACTTATCAGAAGCGCATCGAAGTGAAGAAGCTCGATATTAAAGATAAGATAGAACTGAAAAATATTACCTATAAATACCCCAATTCGGATGTGCTGATTTTTGACAGGGCCGATATGGAGATTCCCATCGGGAAGAGCGTCGGCATCGTCGGGACTTCCGGTTCCGGGAAGACGACGGTGGTGGACATTCTGTTAGGCCTTCTGCGCCTGCAAGACGGAGAAATTCTGGCGGACGGCCTGGAAGTCAGAGGGCATTATCAGGAATGGCTCAAAAATATCGGTTATATTCCGCAGTCGATTTTCATGATCGATGCTTCTATCCGCAAGAATGTTGCGTTCGGCTATGCGGACGAAGAAATCGATGACAGAAAAGTATGGGAAGCGCTTGCGGAGGCCCAGCTGGACGAGTTTGTAAGAAGTCTGCCGGAAGGGCTTGATACGAGCATCGGCGAGCGCGGCATTCGTATTTCCGGCGGGCAGAGACAGCGCATCGGCATTGCGCGCGCGCTTTTTGAGGACCCGGAAGTGCTGGTATTGGACGAGGCCACTTCGGCGCTCGATAACGATACGGAAGCGGCTATTATGGAGTCCATTAACCGTCTGCACGGGCGCAAGACGCTGATCATTATCGCGCACAGACTGCAGACGATCGAAAAATGCGATATGGTTTACCGGATAGAAAACGGAAAAGCGGCACGGGAACGATAGAAGGCGCCGGAGGATAAAGGGGACGGCCGGAACGTACGGGACGAAGAACGAAAGGAAAGGCGGGAAACTGGTTATGAAAGACCTGATAAGGCGTTGCTGGGATTTATATAAGAAGTATGAGGAAGGAATCAACTATCTGATTTTCGGGTTTCTCGCCTTTGTGCTGAATTACGGCTTGTTTTTCCTGTTTGAGTCGATTCTTGGGATGAACTATCTTCTGGCAACCGGTCTTTCCTGGCTGCTGACGGTTATTTTTGCATACTGGACGAACCGAACTTTTGTTTTCAAAAGCAAGAATGTCAGCAAGGGAAGTCTGGTGAAAGAATTTTCCTCTTTTATCGGCGCGCGGATTGCGACGGAATTTCTGGAAATGGGTTTTATGTATCTGGCCGTCGAAATACTCGGTATGAACTCTTATATTGCCAAACTGATCGGTCAGGTGCTTGTCATCGTATCGAATTATTTCCTGAGCAAGCTGTGGATATTTAAGAAAAAATAGGAGGAACCTTCATGCCCTCAAAACGCCGGCCCAATTTTGAACTGCTCCGCATTGTGGCGATGTTTATGATTATAGCCCTTCATTATCTGGTGAAAGGCAATGTTGCCGTGCCTTATTCGGAAAGCCGCAGCATGGTGAATTATGCGGCATGGCTTGTGGAGGCTTTCTGCATCGTGGCGGTGGACTGCTATGTTCTTTTAAGCGGTTATTTTCTCGTGGAATCTGAATGGAAGCCGGGACGGATCGTGTCTTTGCTTTGTCAGGTTCTTTTTTATTCGCTGTTGGTTCCGGTCCTGATGATCTGCATCGGAATGATTTCCTGGCGGGAGCTGGGGCCGTATGACTGGTTCGGATTCCTTTTTCCGATCGAGACGGAGCATTACTGGTTTGCGACCGCCTACTTGTTCCTGTATTTGTTTGCACCGATTCTCGCGGCGGGCGTAAAGAAGATGGAGAAGCGGACGCTTCAGAAGGTCATCGTCCTGCTCCTGATTTTCTTCTCGGCCGGAAAAACGGTTCTGCCCGTTTCTCTTGTGACGGACCGTTACGGATATGATTACGGCTGGTTTTTGTGCCTGTTTCTGATTGCCGCCTATCTGCGTCTGTATGGCTGTAAACGGCTGGAAAAGCGGGGCCTGCGGCTGTATGCGGTCATGTGCATATGTCTGTTTGCGGTATCCGCGGCGGCGGGGATTTTGGGAGAAAAGGCCGAGGCGTTTTCCTATTATGCGGAAATGCCCTATACTTATAATCATCTTCTGTGTCTGTCCGGCGCCGTCGGGCTGTTTCTGTTTTTTGCGAATATGCGGATCCCGGAAGGCCGGGCGGCGGGCATCATCCGCCGGACAGCGCCTTATACGTTCGGCGTCTATCTTCTGCATGAACACATTCTGATTCGGTATGAATGGATGAACTGGCTGCGGGTGGATACGGTAAGGGAAAGTTTTCTTTTTCTGCCGCATATGCTGTGGTGTGTCTGCCTTGTTTTTCTGGCGGGGGTTTTGGTGGATTTCATCAGAACCTGGCTGTTTGAAAAAGGGAAAAAAATAGTTAGGAAAAAAGAAACGTCATGATAATTAGAATCATCGGAAAACTTTATCAAAAATACCGCTATATGCTGGAAAACGGTCTGTTTATCATTTTGCTGGCCTTTTATCCGCTTATGAAGATCAATCAGGGGCTGGATGTGGTGGATACGGCTTACAGTCTGACCAACTTCCAGTATTTTAAAACGGCAGAGGGCACCTGGATGGTGGCGACTTATCTTGCGAATGCGGTGGGATATTTCCTGATGCGGCTTCCGAAAGGAAATACGCTTGTCGGCATGAATTTTTATACCGGGCTGATCGTTTCCGGGTTTGTGCTGCTTCTGTATTTTGTACTGCGGAAGAAAATGCCGGCCTGGATCGTTTTTCTGGGGGAAATACTGGCGGTGGGACTGTGCTGGTGTCCGACGGTGATTTTGTACAATTACCTGACGTACCTGTTCATGGGAGCGGGGATTCTGTTATTGTACCAGGGTATCTGTACGGAGCAGGAGAAGATGCGCGGACGCTGTCTGGTTTTTGCCGGAATTTTTCTCGGCTTAAACGTTGCGGTACGGATGCCGAATGTGGCGGAAACCGCGTTGATACTGGCGCTGTGGTACGGTGCATGGCTGAAAAAAAGGCCGTTTGAAAGAGTCGTGCGGGATACGGCCCTGTGCCTGTTCGGTTATCTGGCCGGATTCGGCGTCCCGTATCTTGGCATCTGTGCCCAATATGGGATGAATGCGTATCCCGAAATGGTCATGGACTTGTTTGCCATGACGGATAAAGCTGCGGATTATAAACCGACGGCCATGCTGACCGGCATGTTCGGCGGCTATCTGGAGGGCATGAAATGGCTCCTGCCGGCGATGGCCTGCGTGGGCGGATTATACCTTTTTTATCTGATAAAGTCTTTGGCGCTGAAGGGCGTGGTATTTTCGGAAAAAAGAGTAGCCTTTATACAGGGAGGGGAATATCTCTACCGCATACTGTGCTTTGCCGTCTGCCTCGTGCTGATTCGTTTTTACTGGGGCAGAGGAATGTTTGATTTCCGCTACTATTATTACAGAAGCATTTATCAGTGGGCGGCGCTGTTTCTGATCGCGTCCGTTTTCTGCACGCTGTCGGTGATCGTAAGCCAAAAGCGTAAGGCGGAGGACAAAACGCTGGCGCTGATCGTCCTGATTCAGATTTTTGTGACGCCGCTTGGCAGCAATAACCAATTGTATCCGATTATCAATAATCTGTTTCTTGCGGCGCCGTTTACCTTATGGGTATGCCATGATTTCTTCGTTTCTACGAAAGGAAAAAACATTCATATTTCGTGGAAAATGATGATGGCTGCGTTTGGCCTGATGGTATTTGTGCAAAGCATCGGTTTTCATACGCAGTTCGTTTTTCTGGACGGGGTATGGGGAGAAAAAAGGGATACGCTGCTGACCGGGGTTCCCAAGACGGAAGGGATTTATACAAACAGAGAAAATGCGGAAACGTTCCTGGAGCTTGTAAGCTATGCGGAAAAACAGGGATTTGCGGGCAGGGAAGTGATCCTGTACGGGGAAGTGCCAGGGCTTAGTTATTTCCTCGATATGCCGACTGCGATTTCCACGGCCTGGCCGGATTTGGATTCGTTCCGGCCGGTGCGGTTTGAAGCGGATATGGAAAAGGTGGAGAGCAGACTTCGGCGGGCATCCGGACAGAGCGGCGAACCGGAGCGGAACGAAGGGCAGACGGCCGGTTCAGACGGTATGTACGGCGCCGGAAATGAGCCCGTTGTGATCGTTTCTTCCGCGATCGCCGCCTACCGGGGAGAAGATGCGAAAGCGTACCAATGGTTTGGCGTGGATCCGCAGGAGTATGACGCAGACGAAAAACTGGCGGTGCTGTTACAGTTTCTGGATGATTATGGATATGAAGAAACATTTTGTAATATGCGTTATGCAGTCTATGAACGGGTCGGAAGATAAGAATAAACGCGTCATTGCAAAACCCGGCGGGGCTGTGGTACAATAAATTGAAAAATCAAAGATTTTTCAATTACGACTTTGTGCCGACGCTGACAGCGTCCTGGCACCAAAGTTCGCAGGCTGAGAGAAAGGCGTGGAAAATGGGGATGAAGATTAATTTTAACGTTCCGCCCTATACGGGGAAGGAAATGGAATATATGAAAGAGGCCGTTGAGAACCAGAAAATCTGCGGAGACGGCCCGTTTACGAAAAAATGCGGCGCCTGGATTGAAGAACAGACCGGGACCGCCAAATGCCTGCTTACGCCTTCCTGTACACAGGCGACGGAGCTCGCGGCGTTGCTTCTGGATATCAAAGAGGGGGACGAGGTGATTCTGCCATCCTATACTTTTGTTTCCACGGCGGATGCCTTTGTGCTGCGCGGGGCAAAGGCGGTATTTGTGGATATCAGGCCCGATACGATGAACATCGACGAAACGCTGATTGAAGATGCGGTGACGGAGCGGACGAAGGCGATTGCGCCGGTGCATTATGCGGGGGTCGGCTGTGAGATGGACGCGATCATGGAGATCGCGAAAAGGTATCATCTGGCGGTGGTAGAGGACGCGGCCCAGGGCATCATGGCGTCTTATAAGGGAAAAGCGCTCGGTACGTTCGGGGATTTCGGATGTTTCAGTTTTCACGAAACGAAGAATCTCAGCATGGGCGAGGGCGGCGCATTGCTGATCAGGGATGAAAAATATATCGAAGACGCGGAGATTATCCGGGAAAAGGGAACGGACCGGAGCAAATACCACAGGGGACAGGTGGATAAATACCGCTGGCAGAATTACGGTTCTTCCTACCTGCCAAGCGATATGAACGCGGCTTATCTGTACGCGCAGCTTGAGCTGGCTGACGGGATTACGAAAGCCCGGATGGACAGGTGGAACCAGTATCAGGAACTGCTTGCGCCGCTGGCGGAGGACGGAAAAATCGAACTGCCTTATATTCCGGCCCACTGCAGCCACAATGCGCATATATTCTATATAAAAACGAAAGATCTGGAAGAGCGGAACAGGCTGGAGGACTTTTTAAAAGGAAAGGGCATTTTGCCGGCGTCCCATTATGTGCCGCTGCATTCCGCGCCCGCGGGGCTTAAATTCGGCAGATTCCACGGGGAAGACCGCTATACGACGAAAGAGAGCGAACGACTCTTACGGCTGCCCCTGTTCTATACGCTGACGGCGGATGAGGCGGAATATGTTGCGGAACAGGTGAAACTGTTTTACCGTTAAATAACATGCAGATGCAAAGATACCCTGAGGGCATTCTCAGCGGGGCGAAAGAAAGGCATTGTCATTCATGAAAAGGCATGAAACACGGAAGCCTGTCGGGACCGGCAGACTGCGCAGATATGAAAACGGTATTATGATGCTATTGACTATTGTGGTCAATATCTTTGTATTAAGTGTCCGTTTCGATTTTTTTTATGCGCTGAATGACGATGTATTCATGCGGGATATTATGGCCGGGTCTTATACGGGCACGCCGGACGGGCATAATATTCAGACTTTATATGTTCTCGGGGCTTTTATCAGCCTGTTTTATAAACTGCTCCGCGCCTTTCCCTGGTATGGCGTGTTTTTACTTGTATGCCAGATGGGAAGCCTGTATCTGATCGGTGTACGGCTGCTTGGATTTTGCAGAAGGTTTGCGGCCAAAGCGGGGTGTATGGCGGTTTTTTCTCTGTTTTTGTGGGGCGTGATTCTGCCGCATACGGCGGCGCTTCATTATACGTTTATCAGCGCGATGCTGGCGGCCTCGGCGATGTTTCTTTTTATAACGACGCCGGAGGGATTGTCTGTCGGACAGTTTATCGTACAGAATATTCCGTCCGTGCTGCTCGTCATACTGGCTTACCAGCTTCGGACGGAAATGCTGTTGCTGTTGTTTCCGCTTATCGGTCTTACCGGGTTGTTCCGGTGGAGCAGGGAGGATGTTTTTTTTCGGAAAGAGCATTATATTAAATATGGAGTTGTGTTATCCTGTATGGCAGGCGGGATGCTGTTAAGCTGGCTTATTGATCTTGCGGCATACGGAAGCGGTGCGTGGAAGGAATTTCTGCTGTTTTTTGAAAAAAGAACGGTGGTTTACGACTATCATCTGGATGTCGTGACGGACGGGACGCATCAGGAGGCTCTGCGCGCGCTCGGCTTGAATGACGCACAGCAGGAACTGCTTTCCAACTATAATTTTGGACTGGATGAAAGCATCGATGCGGAGCTGATGGGCGAAATTGCCGCTTACGCCGGGGCGGACGCGGATTATGCCGGGGCGGTGCCGGGAAGCATCCGCAATTATCTGTACAGGACGCTGCATGAAGAGGATGCGCCGTATAACAGGCTTGTTATTTTTCTTTATATCGGCGCCGCATGTGTCGGCATCTTTGCCGCATCCGCAAACAAGGAGGGCCGGAAAAAATGGTCCTTTCTGTGGGAGCTTCCGCTGCTCGGCGCAGTACGGACGGCTTTGTGGATGTTCATTCTGATAAGGGGAAGATATCCCGAGCGCATTACTCATTCGCTCTATTTCGCCGAGGCGGTTCTGCTGCTCGGAATGCTCTGCACACAGTTTGCAGGTTGGATGCGGACCGGTGCGGAGGAAGCCCGGCAGAGACCGGAGGGCGGGACGGCGGCAGGAAAAGTATCCGCCGCCAATGTGGCTTCATGGATAGCGGGCATATTGTTCGGGATTCTTTGTGCCAGTTATCTTCCGCAGAGCATCGGGAGAACCGATGCGGAGGAAGCGGAGCGGCAGTCCGCGTATCGGAGCGCAATGGAAGTGGAGCAGTATTGCAGGGCGCATCCCGAAAATTTTTATTTTGAAGATGTGTATGCGACCGTCGGCTTTACCCGGAAAATATTTGAAGATGGGGACAATGCGCCGGCGAATTACGATATTATGGGCGGGTGGCTGTGCAAAAGCCCGCTTTATGACGAAAAGCTTCAAAAATTTGGAATGGAAACGATGGAAGAAGGGCTGATCGGTCAGAATGCGGTTTACTTCATTGCGGAGACGGACAGTGATATAGACTGGATCGCGGCGTATTATGCCGGAAAAGGGATTTCGGTCAGCGCGGAACGGGTGGATGTGATCGGGGATGCCTACGCGGTATACCGGTTTGAACAACAATGATGCGGTCTTTGCAGCCCGGCGTTCTGCGGCGGAAAACCGCACGGAACCGGAAAAAGGATGAGAACATGGATATGAAAAAGGACGGATTGCTTATGCCGCCGGACGGGTGCATTTATCTGCGCCCCATGACGGAAGCGGATACGGAAAATATCGTCGCATGGCGGAACAAGGACAGAGTCAGGCGTAACTTCATATATCAGAAGCCGTTTACGAAAGAGGGACATCTGAACTGGCTGCATACACAGGTGGAGCCGGGGCATGCGGTACAGTTCGTGATCTGTGAAAAAGATGCCGCGCGCCCGGTGGGCAGCGTTTATCTGCGGGATATCGACCGTAAGATGCGCCATGCGGAATACGGTATTTTTATCGGGGAAGACGACGCCGTCGGCAAAGGATACGGAACCCGGGCAGCCGGTCTTATTCTTGCCTTTGCCTTTGAGGAGCTTGGACTGGAAAAGGTGTTTCTGCGCGTCTTTGAAGACAATGCCGGAGCGAGGAAGAGTTATGAGAAGGCGGGTTTCTTCCTGAACAGGGACAGGCGGGAGGAAGTCACGACGGACGAAGGCAGAAGAACGGTCGTATTTTATGAGACCGAAAGCCGTTAAGTCCGGCGGTACCGGCAGATGGAGAGTGTATATGAGTAAGCTTGTGAGTTTTGTAATACCCTGCTACCGTTCGGCAAAAACGATCGGAGGGGTTTTGGAAGAAATCGATGCCGCAATGGGGAATCTTGATGAATACCGTTATGAGATCATTCTCGTAAACGACTGTTCTCCCGACGATACTTTTGAGGTGATCAGGGAAATCTGCGCGGGGAGAAAGGATGTTACCGGCGTGAATCTGGCCAGAAATTTCGGGCAGCATGCGGCATTGATGGCCGGTTTCCATTACGTGCGGGGGGATTATGTGATCTGTCTGGATGACGACGGACAGACGCCGGCCAGTCAGGCCGGCCGGCTTTTGCGGGAACTGGATAACGGTTATGACGCCGTCTACGCAAAATACGGACATAAGCAGCATTCGGTTTTCCGGAATTTCGGAAGCCGGGTCAACGACTGGATGGCGCGGGTCATGCTCGGCAAGCCGAAAGACCTGTATCTTTCCAGCTATTTTGCGGTAAAGCGTTTCATTGTGGAGGAAATGCTGCGGTATACGAATCCTTATCCGTATGTGATCGGACTGGTGCTCCGCGCGACCAGAAATATTGTCAACGTGGAAGTAGATCACAGGGAAAGGGAAGTCGGCACTTCCGGCTATACGATCGGGAAGCTGTTCGCGCTGTGGTTCAACGGCTTTACGGCCTTCAGCATCAAGCCGCTCCGGGCGGCGACTTTTATCGGTGCATTATCGGCCGGAGCCGGATTCCTGTACGGAATTTATACCATTATTAAGAAACTGGTCAATCCCAATGTCGTAATCGGATTCAGCTCGCTTATGTCCGCGATCGTATTTTTCGGGGGTATCGTGATGCTGATGCTCGGCATTATAGGGGAGTATATCGGAAGAATTTATATTTCCATGAACAATTCCCCGCAGTATGTAGTCAGAGAGTGTATTGATGAACGAGAATGAGCTTGGAATCAAACTGAAACTGAATTTTATTGCGTTTCTGATCGCGACGGCGGGAACGCTCTGCTTTCCCCAGATCATCAACCTGAAAGGGAATCCGTTAGTCTTTACGAACAGTATTTTTTCCGTGTTCGTCTGGCTTCTGTGCATTTATGCGGTAAATCTATCGCTGCACACGATCGATCTTTACGATATGCTGGGATGGAAACTGGCGGGCGGGATTTCCTTTGCGTTTACTACGGCAATGCTGTTCGGCGCCAGACTGGAAGCGGCCGGAAACGTGGATTTCAAAGACTGGAAGCTGTGGATTTCCCTGCCGGTGCTGACCTGTCTTTTTACCATTCTTGTTCGGAAATCATGGAATTTTCTCGGAAATATGGAGGAACGGAAAGAAAAACTGGCGCGGTATATCAAGGTGCCGCAGACATTGAAATCTCCGGTAAAAAACGCGGATATTTTAACGTTTGTGTTTCTGCTGCTTTGCTGGCTTCCCGTTCTTCTCGCCGTATATCCGGGGTTTTTTGTCTATGACGCCCAGGATGAATATCTGCAGGTGGCGTCGAGGAATTTTACGACCCATCATCCGCTTGTGCATGTGCTGATGCTCGGCGGCATCATCTGCGCCGTCCATAAAGTAACGGATTCCTATAATCTGGGAATCGCCTGTTATATGTTTGTGCAGATGCTGATCGTGGCAGGCGGTTTTACATTTCTTCTTGCCTGGCTCAGGAAAAAGAAAATCAATCGGACGCTGCGCATTCTTTCGCTGCTTTATTTCGCGTTTTTCCCGGTGATTGTGATGTTTACCCTCTGTTCCGCCAAAGATACGATTTTTACCGTGGCGCTGCTTTTGCTGCTGATCAGTATGCTGGAAATGGGAATGGCGGGGGAACGGTTCTTTCATTCCGGACCGGAAATGGCATTTTTTGTATTAAGCGCCCTGACGATGCTTTTGTTCCGAAAAAACGGCATCTATGCGTTTGCGGTCATGATACTGGCGCTTCTTTTTTACCATAAGAAGTATCTGAAAAAAATGGGGATGCTCCTGGCGGTGATCGTTGTTTCCTACTTTCTGATAAGCGGCGGGCTGGCGGCCGTGCTGGGCGCGCATGAAACGGAAAATCAGGAAATTCTGACGGTGCCGATACAGCAGCTCGCCAGAACTTATAAATTCAACAAAGATGTTTTTTCCGAAGAAGAGATCGCCGTATTGCACGAAATCCTGCCGGAAGAGGCGCTTGTGCTCTATAATCCGAAGCTGTCCGACCCGGTGAAATACCGTTTCCGGAACGAAGCGTATCAGGCCGACAGGTCCAGATATCTCGAACTGTGGCTGAGAATCGGCCTCAGAAAACCGTTGTCTTATATTAACGCGTGGCTCGTTAATTCTTACGGGTTCTGGTATCCGGATACGATCATCGACGTTTATTCCGGCAATACGGTATTTACGTTTACTTATGAAGACAGTTCCTATTTCGGATACGAAGTGGAACTGCCCGGCGTCCGGGCGAGCAAAATCCCGTGGCTGGATGAAGCGTACAGACGGCTGTCATTAGAACTGGAACAGGAGAAGATACCGATCGTTTCCATGATGTATTCTCCGGGCTGTCTGTTCTGGTGTTTTGCCTATGTGTTCATTTATGTCTTATACCGGCGGAAATATCACATTACGATTCCGTATCTGATGGTATTTCTGATCTGGCTCACCGTGCTGCTGGGTCCTACCTATCTGCCGAGATACGTGCTGATCTTCTGGTTCGGGCTGCCCCTGTTTGCTGCGGTAATGCTGGAAGAAGAAAAGTTTATCCGGACGGCCTGTGAAGAAATGCCCCAAACCGTTTCATCACGGGAGGAAGCGTAAGGAAGCGCCGCGATTTGCAACGAAACAGGAATTATGTTATAATAAGCGCGGATTTGCGAGTCCGGGAGTTCAATATAATAACAGGAAAGCGTTACGGAGAATGAATAAAGTTATTAACAGCCGACAGGCGGTTTGCGGAACGGTCTGGATCATATGTTTCTGCGTGATCATTGCATTGTGGCCGCTCAGGCTTGTGACGGAAAAAGTCGTTTCCGGGAGCAGCAGGCAGATGTCCATGCAGTCGGAAGCAATTACAGAGGAATACGTGGTGGAACAGATGTTTGTCGCGCAATACGACCGTCTGGAAAGCATCCGGATATATTTTCTGAATGAATCCGCGGGAGAAGAATTCTTTTTTGTTCTGCGGGATGCGTCGAGAAATATTCTGATGCAGCAGGCCGTATCCACGGATGATATGGAGGAAATGCCGGGATTCTGTACGATACGGGTGAATCAGGAAACGGAAGTAGGCCGGGAATATTATTATGCCATACAGGGGATTTCCTCGGATTTTTATGTGGCTTATGAGGACACGGAAACATCCGGCACGATTTATAACGGAACGCTGTATTACGGCAATGTAGAAGATACGGAGCATAATATTATTACCGAATACGTATACAAAATTCCGCTTCGAAAGGGCAGAACACTGGTGTGTGATGTCCTGCTTGTGCTGTTTTCAATGCTGACGGCTTATTTCAGCGGGAAATATTATAAGAAATATCCGGACAGAAACAGGCTTCTGACGGTGGAAACGGTATGGAAACGGACGGCGACGCCTGTCATCCTTGCGGGGACGGCGGTCTGCATTGCGGCGGTCTGGCCCTGTAAACTGTTTTCGCCATATGCCGAGAACAATCTGTTTTTTATAGCGGGAATCCTGATCACGGCGGGGATTCTGCTTTACGGAGTCCATCATCGGAGACCGCATAAGAGCAGCGATATGGGACTCTCCGCCCTGCGCGACCGGTGGCCGGACTATCTGCAGACGGTGTTTCTGGCGCTGGCGATTCAGGCGTGCGTGCATTATATGAATGGCTTATATGAGATTCATCATATGATCGCATACCGGGAAATGCTCGTTTATTTCGGCCTTGCGGTAATCGCTACCTATAAACGGCGGGAACTGTTTCACTGGATGAATCTGATTTATCTGGCCGCAGCCGCGTTTGCCGGGCATTCCTATTACCAGAAGCAGCTCGCCTCGCCGGATATGGTCATGCCCGGAACGGAAGAAGGGATTCAGGTTGTAAAACTGACCGTCTGGGCCGGCATCATTGCGGGAATCGTGATTCTCAATACGATTTACGGCTTTGTGCGTCTGGCGCGCACATGTTTTGCGGGCCGGCCGGTAGGAGTCCGGAAAGCCGGCATCTGGTACGGCGCGGTGACGGCATTGTTTTTCATGCTTTTGATCATATTCCGGAATACGAGAGGATGGCCCATTTATCTCGTGTGCGCTTTTACGCTGTATTATGTGCGCGTCATGTTCTGGGAAAAGAGGGACAGGCTGCTTCCCAATATCTGTAACGGCATTCTGCTTCATTTTATGGTGTCTGCCGGGTACTGCCTGATACACAGGCCATATATGTTTTACCAGTATTACCGGTATCCGTTTACTTTTCATACGGTAACGATCTGCGCGGTCTATTTGTCGCTCGTTGTCTGTGCGGCTTTTGTGAAACTGCTTGACGGTTACCGCAGGGAACCGAAACTTGCCGCCGTTTGGAAGGAACTGACGGTTTTCGGAATTTCCGTCATTTATCTGATTTTTACGCTGTCCAGGACAGGCTATCTGGCAGTGGCCGCGATGGCGCTTATTATCATGCCGGTAATCTGCCTGGGCATGCGGAAAAAAGCGAGAAGTTTCTTTACGGCATGCGGGATGATGATTGCTGTCGTTTTGCTTTGCTTCCCGGCGGTTTTTACTGCACAGCGCATTGTACCTGCGGTGGCGGCTCAGCCGGAAACGATGGAGATCGAAGAACTTCCGAGTGAAATTTTGCACGGCAGGGATTTGGATTCCAATTATTATATGACGTTACGGCGTTTTATTCATGTATTTCAGATGAAGGTATTCGGAATCCCGGAAGAAGAGTGTATCAACCAGTATAAAATTGTAAAAAATGAAAGAAACGATATAAACCTGATCGACGGGAATTTTGCCGGTGACGGTATGCTTGTGGTTACGTCGGATTTTTCAGGGGATGAAATTTCCGCGGAAGAAGCGCAGGATACGGAAGATATGCCGGAAGAAGAATCCGAAGAACAGTCTGTGGAAGAAGAGCAGGAAAGCGATGCCGAAGCCTATACCAACGGACGGCTGGATATTTTCCGGCTGTATTATGAAAATCTGAATATGAAGGGCCATGATGAAATGGGTATTACGCTGCCGGACGGGAATCTGATCGTCCATGCGCATAATATCTATCTTCAGACCGCTTATGACCACGGTATGCCGGTGGGCGCCGCATTTATCCTGTTCGGATTCGCCACGCTGATACAGTCAGCGATTTACTATAAAAGAAGAAAAGACGACAGATCATGCAGTATCCTGCCGCTTGCAATGCTGATTTTATTTGCGGCTGCCGGACTGACGGAATGGATTTTCCACCCGTGTAATCCGATCGCATTCTGTCTGTTGTTAATGCTTGCGCCGCTTTTGTCCGATATGGGGCGCACCGCAGAAGGAACGAGTAGAAATGGAAAAGAGACGAAAACCGTTTAATGTAAAATTATTTTATCGAAGAACCGCTTTGATTATCTATGATGTGATCAGCATTGTAATAGCAAGTTATCTGGGGATTCTGATTCGTTATGACGGCAAGGTGGACCTGATACCGGAGCATTTTATTCAGCCGATCGAACATTTTCTTCCGCTGAATATTCTGCTGACGCTGGTAATTTTCTATATTTTTCGGTTATACAGCAGCCTGTGGGCGTTTGCAGGAGAGACGGAGCTGCAGAACATTGTCGTATCCTGTGTGACGGCGACGGTTGTGAACGGCATCGGTCTGCAGTTTTTTAAGACGGCGGGCCAGGCGGTTCCCAGAAGCTACCACTTTCTGTATTTGTGCCTTCTTATCAGCTGTATTTTTGCGAGCCGTTTTTCCTACCGCTTTTTCAGGGGCATCAAGCATAAGCAGCAGAATAAGAAAAATAAGATTTCCGTCATGGTTGTGGGCGCCGGAGAAGCGGCGAACGCCATTATCAAGGAGATTGTGAACAGCAATTTTTCCACGATGGTCATCCGCTGCATTATCGACGACGATAAAGGCAAATGGGGCAGATACATTCAGGGAATCAAAGTGGCCGGAGGCCGTGACAAGATTGTGGAATGCGCCGATATTTACGGAATTGACGAAATTATTGTGGCGATGCCTTCCGCGTCCAGGGCGGAAATCAAAAATGTTCTGGAAATCTGTAAGGATACGAATTGTAAGCTGCGCTCCCTTCCGGGCATGTACCAGCTTGTGAACGGAGAGGTCAGCATCAGCAAGCTGCGGGACGTGGAAGTCGAGGATTTGCTTGGGAGAGAACCGATCAGCGTGGATATGGATTCGATTCTCGGTTATGTGCAGGGTAAAACGGTGCTCGTGACGGGCGGCGGCGGTTCCATCGGAAGCGAACTGTGCAGACAGATCGCGCAGCATAAGCCGAAACGGCTGGTGATTCTCGATATTTATGAAAACAATGTCTATGACGTACAGCAGGAACTGAAAATGAAGCATCCGGAACTGGATCTCGTGGTGCTCATCGCGTCCGTGCGGAATACGAACCGCATGAACTGGATTTTCTCAAATTACCGGCCGGATATCGTCTATCATGCGGCGGCGCATAAGCATGTGCCCCTGATGGAGGACAGCCCGACGGAAGCGGTTAAGAACAATGTATTCGGAACGTTTAAAACGGCACAGGCGGCGGCCATGAGCGGTGCGAGAAGGTTCGTTATGATCTCGACGGACAAGGCGGTCAATCCCACGAACATTATGGGGGCGAGCAAGCGTATCTGCGAGATGATTATTCAGATTTTTAACAAACATTACGATACGGAATTTGTGGCCGTGCGGTTCGGCAACGTGCTTGGCAGCAACGGAAGCGTTATTCCGCTGTTTAAGAAGCAGATCGCGGAAGGCGGCCCGGTTACGGTAACGCATCCCGATATCATCCGGTATTTTATGACGATTCCGGAGGCGGTGTCGCTCGTTCTGCAGGCAGGCGCCTATGCGCGGGGCGGCGAGATCTTTGTGCTGGATATGGGAGAACCGGTCAGAATCCTTGACCTGGCGGAAAATCTGATCCGCCTGTCCGGATACCGGGTTGGAGAGGATATTAAGATTCAGTTTACGGGTCTGCGTCCCGGTGAAAAATTGTACGAAGAACTGCTGATGGACGAAGAAGGAATGCGGGATACGGCAAACCGCATGATTCATATCGGAAGGCCGATCGAAGTGGATGAGCAGGAATTTTTCGTCCAGTTAAAAGAGCTGAAAGACGAATGCCTGATTGAAAGCTCGGATATCAGGCCTTTGATACAGAATATTGTGCCGACTTATCATTATGAAAAAGACGGCAGCATGAAATAGCGGCCGGGAAAGATGCGGCGGAGCAAGGGAGGTTTATCTGTGGAAAAGAAGAGAATTTATCTGTCATCGCCCACCATGCACGGTGAGGAACAGGAATTTGTAAAAGAGGCGTTCGACACAAACTGGGTCGCGCCGCTTGGGCCGAATGTGACGGCCTTTGAGAAAGAAATGACGGCATATACGAAAGCGGGCCATGCAACCGCGTTAAGCGCGGGCACCGCGGCCATTCATCTTGCGCTGAAACTGCTGGATATCGGGCCGGGAGACGTGGTATTCGTTTCCGACCTGACTTTTTCCGCGACCTGTAATCCTATCGTTTATGAAAAAGCGACGCCTGTCTTTATCGATGCGGAGCCGGATACCTGGAACATGTCGCCCGGGGCGCTTGAAAAGGCATTCGAGAAATATCCGCATCCGAAAGCGGTCCTTTGTGCCTATCTGTACGGCACGCCCGCAAAAATCGATGAAATCATGGCAATCTGTAAGGACCATCAAGTCCCTTATATAGAAGATGCGGCGGAGTCGCTTGGCAGTACCTATAAAGGAAGACATACGGGAACCTTTGGCAGATTCGGCATTTATTCTTTTAACGGAAACAAGATCATTACGACTTCCGGCGGCGGCATGCTGGTGTCGGAGGATGAAGAAGCCGTCAAAAAGGCGCTCTTTTTAGCCACGCAGGCCAGAGATCCGGCAAGACACTACCAACATTCCCAGATCGGTTATAATTACAGAATGAGCAATGTGGTGGCGGGTATCGGAAGGGGACAGCTTCTGCATCTGGAGGAACATAAGGCGCGCAAACAGGCTATTTACAACCAGTACCGGGAAGCCTTCGCGGACATTCCCGAAATCACGATGAATCCGTTAAATCCGGACGGCGAAGCCAACAACTGGCTTTCCGGCATGTTGATCGGGGAAGGCAGTCATGTGACGCCGGATATGATCATGGATGCGCTGGAAGCGGAAAATATCGAGAGCAGGCCGGTCTGGAAGCCGATGCACGAACAGCCCGTATTTGCGGCGTGCGATTTTGTGCCGCATAACGGGGATGGCAGCAGCGCGGGCAGCGATATTTTTGCAAGAGGTTTGTGCCTGCCGAGCGATATCAAAAACACGCCGGAAGATATGGAACTGATCATCGGCATTATCAGAAACTGTTTCGGAAGATAGAGAGGACACGGCCTGATTAAGTGCGGGAAAACGTAGAATGAAGAGGAGGGCAAAGCGGTGATTTATGCAAAATACATCAAGAGAATATTGGATATTTTATTGTCTTTGTCGGCAATTATCGTATTGAGCCCGATGCTTCTTATTTTGTACATTCTTGTCAGGGTAAAACTCGGAAGTCCCGTTATATTTCATCAGGAGCGCCCGGGCAGAAACGGGGAAATTTTTACCCTCTGTAAGTTCCGTACCATGACGGACAGGCGGGACGAAAACGGAGAACTGTTGCCGGATGAAGAGCGTCTGACGAAATTTGGCAGGCTGCTTCGTTCGACCAGCCTGGACGAACTGCCGGAACTGTTTAATATCCTGAAAGGCGATATGAGCCTGATCGGTCCAAGACCGCTTCTCGTGCGGTATCTGCCCTGGTATACGGAAGAAGAACGGCACAGACACGACGTGCGGCCGGGCCTGACGGGGCTGGCACAGGTAAACGGCCGGAATGCCCTCGGCTGGGAAGGGCGGTTTGCCTATGATCTGGAGTATGTAAAACATTGCAGCTTCTGGATGGATATGAAAATTATCGGAATGACCGCAGGCAAAGTGCTGAAACGTTCCGGCACGCTGTCGGGTGCGGAACAGACAGTGGAAGATTTCGACGTGTACCGGAAGAAGCAGGCCCGGCCGGAATAATCCGGCCCGGACAGGCCTGGCCCGGTCAGATATGATCCGGACATACATGACCCGGTCAGATATGAACGTAGATATAAGGAGAGCATCCATGAAGATAATTCCCGTATTTGAGAAAACGCCGGAACGCACCTGTATTCAGGAACTGTCGGACAGTTACGGAAGCTGCCGGGTTTTTATGAAAAGAGACGATTTGATACCTTTCAGCTTCGGCGGAAACAAGGCGCGGAAAGCGGCGGAATTTTACCGGGAGATCAAAAAGACATCGCCGGATGTCGTGATGACCTACGGGAGCAACAGTTCCAACCATTGCCGCATTATCGCCAATATGGCGGCGGGAATGGGACTTTCCTGTCATATCATTTCGCCGGAAGAGAACAGGGAGCTGTTAAACAATACGAAGCTGGTACGGGATTTCGGGGCGGTTATCGAAACCTGTCCCGTCACGAAGGTGGCGGAGACGATCGAAAACCGGAAGGCCGCATACAGAGCGGCGGGAAGGACGCCCTATTTCATTGCCGGCGGCGGACACGGCAACTGCGGCACGGAGGCGTATGTAAAAGCATACCGGGAAATCGAAGCATACGAGAAAGAAAACAATCTTTATTTTGACTATATATTCCACGCTTCCGGCACGGGAACCACGCAGGCCGGACTATTATGCGGCAGCCTGCTGTCCGCGGACAGACGGCGGGTGATCGTGGGAATCAGTATTGCGCGGGAAGCGGAGAGAGGCAGAGAAGTCGTAAAAGAAAGCATCCGGGAGTATCTTGGTGAAAAATTTAACGATTTGTACCGGGAAGAATGTCTGATTTTTACGGACGCATACCGATGCGGCGGCTATGGGCAGTATACGCCGGAAGTGACAGGAACGATTGAAACCGTGATGAAACGGGAAGGCATCGCGATGGATGCGACTTATGTCGGGAAGGCTTTCTGCGGAATGCTCGCTTATCTTACGGAAAACGATATCCGGGACAAAAAAATCCTTTTCGTTCATACGGGCGGCGGGCCGCTGTTCTTTGACGGACTGGCAGACGGCGTTTTGTTTTCGGAAAATTCATGAATTGGGAAGGAACGGGAAATGCGATGAATATCCTGATTTTGAGCGCGGGAACGCGGAATAAAATCGTGCAGTATTTTAAAAAAGAAGCAGGCGGGAACGGAAAAATCGTGGCCACGGACTGCAGCAATCTGGCGCCCGCGGTTTACGATGCGGATCAGTTTTATCTCGTTTCGAGAATTACGGCACCGGGTTACCTGGAACGGATTCTGGAGATCTGTGAAAAAGAACGGATAGACGGCGTTTTTTCTCTGATAGACCCGGAACTGAGCATATTGGCAAAGGAAAGAGACCGGTTCCTGGCGGTCGGCACGACGCCGGTGGTTTCCCCCTATGATCTGGTGGAGACCTGTCTCGACAAATACCGGATGTACCGGATGCTGTGCGGAATGCAGATTCCGACAGGAAGATGCTTTGTGGAGAAAGAGGCTTTCTATGAGGCGGTGGAAAAAGGAGAAATTTCCTATCCGGTTTTTGTGAAACCGGTAAAAGGCAGCGCCAGCATCAACATCAGCAAAGTGGAAAGCAAAGAGGAGATCGATCTGCTGTTCCGCCTGTACGACGATCTGATGATACAGGAATACATGGACGGACAGGAATATGGCGCCGATGTTTATATCGATATGATATCCGGGAAATGCACCTCCATTTTTGTGAAAAAGAAGATCAGGATGCGGGCCGGAGAGACGGACAAATCGGTCTCCGTGAAAGACGAAAAGCTTTTTGCCATGCTGAAAACATTCGTGGAAAAATGCGGTTTCCGCGGCATGATTGACATTGATATTTTTGAGAAAAACGGGACATATTATCTTTCGGAAGTCAATCCCCGTTTCGGCGGCGGCTATCCCCATGCCTATGCCTGCGGCGTCAATATGCCCGGACAGGTTCTTGAAAATCTGGCGGGGCGGGAAAATCCGGTCACGATCGGGCAGTACCCCGAAGGCGTCTGCATGATGAAGTATAACGAGATTGCCGTTCGGGATATGAGCGGAGAAACGATAACAATATAGACGATACGGCAGTAAAGATCGCATACGAGGGAAAACGGATATGGGCAGAGTACTGGTTCTGATCAATTCTTCCGGCGGGCTTTTTGATTTCCGGAACGAATTTGTGGAAGCATTATTAAAAGATCATCAGGTTTTTGTCAGCGTGCCGGATGATGTAAAAACGAAAGAACTGACGGACGAGGGATGTCAGATCATCAAGACCCCGATTAACCGCAGGGGAATCAATCCGGTCGAGGATTTAAAATTATACCGGACATACCGCAATATGATGAAGGAATTAAAGCCCGATCTGGTTGCGACCTATACGATCAAGCCAAACATTTACGGCGGCTTCTGCGCGGGCAGGATGAAAATTCCCTACATCACGACGATCACCGGGCTGGGCGGTGCGTTTGACCGGACAGGCTTTTTATTATGGCTGATCATTCGTATGTACCGGGCCGGCATGAAAAAGGCGGCCTGCGTTTTTTTCCAGAACGAGGAAAACAGAAGCATTTTTCGGAATTTCGGCATTGTGGGCCAAAAAGATAAACTGGTCATGGGTTCCGGCGTCAGTCTGCCAAGACATCCGTATGAACCCTATCCCGAACGGGAGGAGACGCATTTTCTGTTCGTCGGCCGCGTCATGAAGGAGCGGGGCATTCTGGAATTTCTCGGAGCCGCGAAGAAACTGCACAGCGATAAAGTGTTTTTTGACATTCTCGGTTACTGTGATGAAGATTATCAGGATATGCTGGCGGAACTGGAGAAAGAAGGCGTAATACATGAACTCGGTTTCCATACCCAGGTGCATCCCTATCTGGCGGATGCAAGCGCCGTTGTCATAGCATCCTTTCACGAAGGCATGTCCAACGCGCTGATCGAAGCGGCGGCTACCGGAAGACCCGTGATCGCATCCAATATCAGCGGCTGTATGGAGGCGTTCGAAGAAGGACGGACGGGCTTCGGCTTTACGCCCGGAAATGTGGACGAACTGGTTCTCGCAATGAAAAAATTTCTTAATTTGTCCTACGAAGAACGGGCCGCTATGGGCCGGGCCGGACGCGAGAAGATGGAAAGGGAGTTTGACAGGAAACTCGTGACGGGAGCGTATATGGAGGAAGTCGGGAGGATACTGGGTTGAGAAAGTTTTGATTTTTAACTGTGGATTTTAATAAAAAGAACAGGCATAATGAATGGATACCGTGCACATCAGGAAGGAGATCAAAGAATCATGAATCTGTATGAAAAGATCGTAAAAGGTGAGGAAAAAATATCGCTGGTAGGCCTTGGGTATGTGGGAATGCCGATTGCGGTGGCGTTTGCAAGAAAGGTCAAAGTCGTTGGTTTTGACCTGAACGAAGCGAAAATTAGTCTGTATAAGAGCGGCATCGACCCGACAAAGGAAGTCGGAGATGAAGTCATCCGCAGTACGGCGGTGGAGTTTACGGCTGACGCTTCCCGGTTAAAAGAGGCGAAGTTCCATATTGTGGCCGTGCCGACGCCCGTTAAGAGCGACCACACGCCCGACTTGTCCCCGGTGGAGGGCGCCAGCCATATTTTGGGACAGAATCTGACAAAAGGTTCCGTCGTTGTCTTTGAATCGACGGTTTATCCGGGTGTGACGGAAGATATCTGCGTGCCGATTCTGGAAAAAGAATCCGGGTTAAAATGCGGCGTTGATTTTAAGATCGGTTATTCGCCGGAACGTATCAATCCGGGCGACAAAGTACATAGGCTGGAGACAATTACGAAAATCGTATCCGGTATGGACGAAGAGACGCTCGATACGGTTGCGAAGGTGTATGAGCTTGTCGTGGAGGCCGGTGTGTACCGTGCGGAATCTATCAAAGTTGCGGAAGCGGCGAAGGTAATCGAGAACAGTCAGAGGGATATCAATATTGCGTTTATGAATGAACTTTCTATCATCTTTCATAAGATGGATATCGACACGAAAGCAGTATTAAAGGCGGCAGGCACGAAGTGGAATTTCTTAAACTTCATGCCCGGGCTGGTAGGAGGGCACTGTATCGGCGTTGACCCTTATTATCTGACTTATAAGTCGGAAGAACTCGGTTATCATTCCAGAATCATTCTGGCGGGCCGGCGTATCAACGACGAGATGGGCAAGTATGTGGCGGAAAGCCTTGTCAAAAATCTGATTAAAGCGGATATTCCGGTCAAGACCGCAAAGGTGGCGATTCTCGGCTTTACGTTCAAGGAGAACTGTCCGGATACGAGAAATACGAAAGTGATCGATATTTATAACGAGCTGGGCGAATACGGCATCTGTCCGCTTGTCGTAGATCCGGCCGCGGACGCGGAAGAAGCAAAACGGCTTTATGGACTTGATTTCGGCAGGATGGAAGATATCCGTGAAATGGATGCGGTTATCATCGCGGTGGCTCACGATGCGTTTTTGAATCTCGGAAAAGAAGAACTGAACGGATTTTTTAAAGCGGAAAATGCAAAGAAGGTGCTCGTGGACATCAAAGGACTGTTAAACAGGGACGAATACCTGACGGAGGATTATTTGTACTGGAGGCTGTAAATATGGGCAGAAAAATCGCTGTCCGAATGGATGATATTACGCCGGATATGAACTGGGAAAACTTCCGTTTTTTTCAGGATTTGTTTGAAAAAGCGGGTATCACGCCTCTGCTCGGCATCGTGCCGGAGAGCCGGGATAGGAAACTGTGTTGTGAAAATCCTCATGAAGATTTTTATGAAGTTATGCGCAGGTTAAAAGAGCAGGGGTATTGTTTTGCCATACACGGCTGTTATCATCTGTATACGACGAAACGCGGCGGCCTTTTTCCGCTGAATAACAGTTCCGAATTTGCGGGAGTTCCTTATGAAAAACAGAAAGAGATGCTTTGCTTTGGAAAAAGAAAACTGAAAGAGCAGGGCATCGATACGGATATTTTCATGGCGCCGGCGCACTCTTATGATAAAAATACGCTCCGGGCGCTGAAAGAACTCGGCATCACAAAAGTGACGGACGGATTCGGGAAGGAGCCCTATCTGTACAAAGGGCTTACTTTCTACCCCATTTCTTTCCTGCTCGGCCGCAGCCTGAAAGGGAAAGGCGGCGTAACCACGCTGGTACTCCATGCAAACACGGTGACGGAGGCGGACAGGGACCGGTATCGGAGAATTTTCGAAGAATATGGGAAAAATATGATTTCCTATTCGGAATATCTGGAAAGAACGCCTGTCAGAAGAAGGCCTCCGGGAAGAATTTTGGAATATCTGCTGGCGAAAGGAAAATTTCTGGCCGGCCGTATCCGCCGGTGACGCATTTTGAGGGCACACCGGGACGGACAGGCTTTTTCGGCCTGAGAAGCGCCGGAAAGTGAAGGAAACGGCGGAGAAAGGGGCAGATTATGGAAAAACCGATACGGATACTGCATGTGCTGGGGGGCGTCGGGCTGGGCGGTGCGGAAAGCCGGATTATGGATTTATACCGGTGCATCGACAGGGAGAAAATACAGTTTGATTTTCTTGTTCACCAGGATAAGCCGGGGTATTATGAAGAGGAAATCAGGATGCTGGGAGGGCGGCTTTACCGCGTTCCCCGTTTTCGGTTAATCAATATTCTGGAATACCGAAAGGCACTGCGGGAATTTTTCGGGAAACATCATGATTTTCGGGCGGTGCACGGGCATATGACGAGCACGGCGGCCATTTATCTGCCCATCGCGCGAAGCTGCGGGATTCCCGTAACGATTGCCCATGCGAGGAGCGCGGGCGTGGATAAGGGCGCTAAGGGTGCGGCTACAAGGCTGCTTCGGCTCCCTCTGCGGAAAAAGAGCGGCTATATGTTCGCCTGTTCCAAGCTTGCGGCCGAGGCGGTTTTCGGAAAGAAAAATACGCTTGCGGGAAACGTGAAGATCGTACCCAATGCCATCGACGCCGGAGCCTTTCGTTTCAACGGGGAAATGCGGGAGAAGATGCGGCGGGAGCTGGCGCCGGAAGGGCGGTTTGTGATCGGGCATGTGGGGAGGTTCCACTATGCCAAGAATCACGAATATCTGCTGGAGGTTTTCGCGGAAATTGTAAAAAGACAGGACAATGCGCTGCTGCTTCTTCTGGGAGAAGGGGAGCGCATGGAAGAGATGAAACAAAAAGCAGCTTCGCTCGGCATTGCGGATAAAGTGCGTTTCTGCGGCAATCAGAAAGAAACCTGGAATTATTATCAGGCGATGGACTTTTTTGTTTTTCCGTCCCGGTTTGAGGGACTTCCCGGAACGGTGATTGAGGCGCAGAGCGCCGGCCTCCGCTGTCTGATCTCGGACGCCGTTACAAAAGAGTGCATTGTGACGGAGCTGGCAGTCAGCAGAAGCCTTGCGGACAGCCCGGCAGAATGGGCGGAATATGTGCTTGCGAACCGGGACTATGAGAGAACGGACCGGTATGGACAGATTCGGTCCGCCGGATTTGACGTGCGGGAGCAGGCGAAGTGGTATGAACGGTTTTATCTGAGCGGGAACGCGGAATAGAAGAAATCATTACGGGAAACAATTGCGGAACGGATTGCAGAAAGCATAAATCATACGATTGCGGAAAGGCGCGGTTGGGAAAGGACATGGGGGAACCATTGACAAAAGAGCGCATCAGATCAGTTGGCATTTTCATCATTTTACTGCTGTTTTTTCTGGGGATGTTTGCGGCATACGGCGTCGGCGTTTATAACGATTCCGAACAGTATATCACAATGCACATTCACAGGGAACCGCTGTACCCTCTCTTTCTGTCCTTTTTCAGGCTGCTGGCCGGACCGGAGACCGGGCTTTTGCTGGCCGCGCTTGTGCAGAATATACTGGCGGCCTGCGGAATCTTTTTTCTGATAGAATATCTGGCGAAGAAATTTTCTCTGCATTTTGCGGGAGAACTTTTGCTTCTTGCGCTGGAACTTGCACCCCATCTTGTAACCAAATATGTTTCGGCGCTCGGTATTTTTCTGGAAAATTCGATTATGAGCGAGGCGCTCTGCATCCCGCTTTTTCAGTTCTTCCTGCTGTTTACGTTGCGAATGATATTTGAAAAAAAGAAGACGGATATGGTGTGGAGCCTTGTGTTTGCATATCTGCTTTCGATGACGAGAGGACAGATGATGACGACGATCCTGATCTGGCTCGTGGCGGCGGCTCTGGGGCTGCTGTTTGAAAAGCAGTACCGGAAGCTTTTCATCCCGGTGCTGGCGGTCATCTGCGTTTTCGGCCTTCGGAGTCTGACAGTGCATACTTATAACTATTTCGTGACAGGCTATTTCATGGGAAACACATACGGTCAGGTCAATACGCTGACGAACGTGATCTATGCCTGCGACAGGGAAGACGGGGCGGTTTTTGCGGAAGGAAGCCTGGAGCGGGCGTTCTTCGATACCTTTTATGAGGAGGCGGATGCCCTCGGAGCGAATTACCGCTATGCGAAGGATGCGCCGGAAGGCGAGACCGCTTATTTGGAAGAGCATCACGATCTGCTGAAATTTCAGGTGCTGGAAAGCAATCTGTCCAGATATTATTTCGGACTCGGAAAAGTGGATTATTACCAGCAGAGCCGGATGTCAGACGAAATGGCGGGCAAAATGCTGCGGAAACTGCTTCCGGCCTGTTTCGGCCAGTGGTTTTATGATTATCTGCTGCTTTGCAGGAACGGTTTTATCCGAAGCATTGCGGTCGTAAACAGATGGATTAACTGGGCGGCGCTCGCAATCTACTTCGCGGCGGCGGCTCTGACTGTTATCGTGTTCGGAAAAAACAGAAAGAGCGGCGCGGCGCGCGTGATGGGACTCGCGCTGCTGTTCATCGCGGCCAACGTATGCGCGACGTCCCTGACGATCATGTGTCTGTCGCGGTATATGATCTACGGATTTTCCATTTTTTATATGGCATTCTTTCTGCTTGCGGCGGAGTTTGTGCGTGGAAAACTGCGGCGGTGACGGAGGCGGAGGAAACAGCGTTTCTGGGCGGAGATCCCGTCAGCCCTTTGAAAGCCCCGCGGCTTTTCGAATGAAATCATTGTACATCGCGCAGAATTAGTATATAATCAGTTAGGAAAAAGAACGGGAAATTGCCGCGAAGGCGGCGGAATGGGAGTAATTATGGGATTTCGTGATTTAACATTTGAAAAAGGCAGTGTATTCCTCATAGGAGGGGGCGCGGGCTTTATCGGCTCCAACCTCTGTGAAGCGCTGGTTGATATGGGATATACGGTGCGCTGTCTGGATAATCTTTCCACGGGAAAATTTGAAAACATTGCACCCCTGACCGAAAAGGAAAACTTTACCTTTATCAGGGGAGATATCCGGGAACTGGATACCTGTATGGAAGCGTCAAAGGGCGTCACTTATGTGATGAATCAGGCGGCATGGGGGAGCGTGCCGCGCAGCATCGAAATGCCCCTTTTATATGAAGAAATCAACATCAGAGGAACGCTTAACATGATGGAGGCGGCCAGACAGAACGGCGTGAAGAAATTCGTGTATGCGTCCTCTTCTTCCGTTTACGGCGATCATCCGGTACTGCCCAAGAAAGAGGGGCAGGAAGGAAAAGTCCTTTCTCCTTATGCGCTGACGAAAAAAGTGGACGAGGAATACGGAAGGCTTTATAAGGAACTGTATGATCTGGACACATATGGACTTCGTTATTTTAACGTATTCGGACGCCGTCAGGATCCGGAAGGCATGTATGCGGCGGTTATTCCGAAATTTATCAGACAGCTTATGAACGATGAAGTGCCGACCATCCACGGAGACGGAAAACAGTCCAGAGATTTTACTTATATCGATAATGTGATCGAGGCGAATCTGAAAGCATGTCTCGCATCTTCCGGGGGCGCCGGACAGGCTTTTAACATCGGCGCGGGCGGAAGGGAATTTCTGATCGATATTTATTACGATCTGTGCGAAGCGCTCGGCAAAAAGACGGAGCCGAATTTCGGTCCGCCGAGAAAAGGTGATATCCGGGATTCCAATGCGGATATTTCGAAAGCGAAAGAACTTCTCGGTTATGCGCCGGAGTTTGATTTCAAAAAAGGCATCGAACTGGCGATTGACTGGTATAAGGAGAATTTATAAAGGAGAAAAACATGAAATACAAAGTAGTTGTATTCGGTGTAAAGGATACTTCGGAGAATATTGTGGAGTTTATCCATCATACGATCTGTCCGGTCGATCTGGTGATGACGATCAGCCCGGAGGTGACGAAGAAAAACCAGATTGCCGGCTATAAGGGCTTATCCGTTCTGACGGAAAAATACGGGATTCCGGTGCATGAAGCGGACAGCTATTTTCTGACGGATGAAAAGACACAGACTTTTCTCAGGGAAAACGAGTTTGATATCGGCATTTCGATGGGCTGGCAGAGGCTGATTCCGGCTTCGGTGCTGGAATGTTTTAAGTACGGCATCTATGGATTTCATGGCAACTGCGGATACCTGCCGTTTGGCCGGGGGCGTTCACCGCTTAACTGGTCGATCATTCTTGGCGACAGCAGATTTAATCTGAATCTGTTCCGCTATGATGAGAAGGCTGACAGCCCGAATATTTTTGCGACGGAAATGTTCTCGATTACGCCTCATGACGATATCAGGACGGCACAGTATAAAAACCAGATCTGCTCTAAAAATCTGATCAGACGGCTTTTAAAGGCATATGCGGAGGACAGCATTACGATACGGAACGATTCCAAAGATTTTGATTCCTGGTATATGAAACGGACGGCGGCTGACGGAAAAGTGGATTTTCATGAGCGGACGAGAAATATTTATAACCTGATCCGCGGCGTGGCGGCGCCTTTTCCGGGAGCCTTTGCCATGTGCGGCGGGCGGAAAGTCATTATATGGGAGGCGCATCCGTTCGACGAGATGATCGATTTTTCGGCCTATGCGCCGGGGGAAGTGATCGATGTGTTCGACGATAAGCCGGTGGTGCGGACGGTGGACGGCTCTCTGCTGATCGACCGGTATGAGTGTGAGACGAAACTGGCACCGGGAGATATTCTGGTGTAAAAGCAGATTTTTCGCAGGCGGATTTATGCCCGTATCCGGGATACCGCGGGCTGTGAGAAAGGCATGGGCAGCTGCATGAAAAAAATTTTGTTAATCGTACCGATGCTGCATCAAGGGGGCTTCGAGAAAGTATGCGTTTTAACGGCAAGGCTGTTACAGCCGTATTATCAGGTAAAGATTGTCGTTTTTGATTCCAGGGATATCGCCTATGATATTCGGGGACTTGAAGTGGCCGATCTGCATCTGCCAAGCCGCCCGGGGCGGGTTGCAAAAGTATGGAATGTGATAAAACGGGGCTTTAAGCTTCATCAGATCAAGAAAAACGAAGGATTCGATATCGCATACAGCTTCGGCCCGACGGCCAATATTGCCAATATCGTATCTTTTGGAAAAGCGAAAAAGTGGCTTGGAATCAGGAGTTATATGGATATGGACAGTCCGCGGCAGATACGGTGGTTTTGCGGGGCGGCGGACAGGGTCCTCTGCTGTTCGGAGCAGATCTGCCGGGAGGTGCGGGAGAAGTTCGGCTGTCGGAATGCCGTAACCCTTCCCAACCCGTTTGATATGCGGCAGATCGAAGAGCTGGCGGAAAAAGAAGAGGCAGAGCTTCCCTGGAAAGAAGGGCGTATCCTCGTATCCATGGGAAGGGAAGACGCGGTAAAGGGCTTCTGGCATCTGATCAAAAGCTTCGCGCTCGTTCATGAAGCGCTACCCGATACAAAACTGATGATTATCGGTCAGGGCGGTTATATGCAGTATAAAGAGCTGGCGGCCGGGCTCGGTGTCGAAGATGCGGTCTGCTTTACCGGGTTGAAACGGAATCCGTATCCTTACTTAAAACGCAGTTCTCTGTATGTGCTGACTTCTTATAACGAGGGCTTTCCGAATGCGCTGGTGGAGGCGATGGCGCTCGGTGTTCCGGCGGTGGCAACGGACTGTATGACCGGGCCGCGGGAAATTCTGGGAAGCGAATACGGCATTCTTGTGCCGAATATGAGCCCGGATGCGGATTTTGAACCGAAGAATATTACGGAAGAAGAGCGGCGGCTGGCGGAGAAAATTACCGCGCTGTTGAAGAATGAGGCGCAAATGGAGCATTATCAGGAAATGGCCAGGAAGCGGGCCGCAGAGTATACGACGGAGCGTTATCTGACGAATATCCGGAAGTGGGTTTCGGAGGACTGCTGACTGCGGATGCGCCTGCGGTCATAAACATTTGCTGTGGATGGGAATGGGAGTAACATGGGAAACGGGAAACGAATGGAGAAACAAATCAAATTACCTTCTAAATGGCAGTTTATGATTGTCGTTCCTTTTGCCGCACTCTTTATGCTTTTTATCATATTCGGCGATCTGGAAAAGGCGTCGGAACTCGGCGCGGTCCGGAATCTCGGCCGGATATTTTTATGTATGCTGATCTGTTATGGGATTTTGCTCCTGCTATGTTTTCTGATTGCAAACAGAAAAGCGTTTGCCTCCTTTCTGCCGGAAAAAATCCGGCTTCCGGAGCAGAAAAAAAGGCAGGGAAAATGGTATGTGTTCCTGTTTTTCTTTCTGGTCTGTTTTTTCTGTTATCTGCCTTTTTTTCTGATGTATTATCCTACATGGTACAATAACGATGCGGTCTGGCAGACCCAGCAGATACTGGGCCTGGTTCCGAGATCGAATCATCATCCTTTCTTTCACACGCTTATCATACAGTTCTTTTTCGGGATCGGTTACCGGCTGTCCGGTACGGTCACGGGAGGGCTCGCTTTTTATACATTCTGGCAGATGACTGTCATGGCGCTTGTTTTTGCTTTTATCCTGTACCGGCTATATAAGCGGGGAACCCGGCTTTTGTGGCTTATTGCCGCCCTGTTGTTTTATGCCGTGCTTCCGTTTAATGCGGTGCTGACGATCTGCATGGGGAAGGATGAATTTTTTGCGGCCGCTCTGTTTTTTTATACATGGACGACGACGGAATCTGCGTTTTTGGAACCGGACGTTCCGGGAAAAAAAGGAAGTCTCCGCTATGCGGCGTATTTTGCGGCGGGACTGCTTGTCTGCCTTTTGCGGAGCAACGGTATTTTCATTTTTTTGGGAACAAGCGTTATTTTATTAATCTGCGACTGTTGGAAGAAAAAATTCACGAGGAAGTATCTTGCGGGAAAAACGGCGCAAAAAGCCGCGCTCATGAAAAAATACGGATGTACCGCGCTGATTCTTCTCTGTTTCCTGATCTGGCGCGGCCCGGTGCTTAACGTGCTGGACGTGGAGCCGCCCGATACCATCGAAGGGCTGACCATGCCGGTTCAGCATCTGGCGTGTACTTATTTGAAGGGCGGGGAGCTGACGGAGGAAGAAAAAGAGATGATAGGGCGGGTCGTTCCGCTGGAGCGGCTGGAAGAAGCCTATAACCCGTATCTGTTCGACCCGCTGAAAGCCCTGATACGCGAAGAAGGAAACCAGCAGGCGGTCGAGGAACAAAAAGCGGCTTATTTCAAGCTCTGGCTCCGGGCCGGACTGCGGAACCCTTTACAGTATGTGGTGGCGGAAGTGCGGCAGACGATGGGATACTGGGCGTACCGGGTGCGGGATGAGCTTGTTGTGTATAACGATTATTTCATGGTCGGGAATCCCTTTGGCGTGGAAACGGAGCGGAAACTGTTTACTTACGATGCGGGCCTTGCGATGGGAAAGTATCTGATGGACTTCCAGAATCTTTTTAACAGGGTATGGAGCCTGGGGCTGAACACGTGGCTGATGCTGTTTGCGCTTACATATGCCGCTTATGAGAAGCGCAGTCCGATGCCCTTTGTGCCGCCGCTTCTGTTAATCGCGACGCTGCTTTTGGCGGCGCCGGTCTATAATGAGTTCCGCTATATATACGGGATGTTTATGATGCTGCCCTTCCTGTTCGGTTACAGTTTCGGGACGGAGTAAGAATGGAGGCTTTTCATGAAAAAGTGGTGTAAGGCGGCGCTGTTTCTTCTGCCGCTTCTTCTGATGGTGGCGGCGGTAAACTGGTATGTGGATTCCTATGCGTATCTGCGCGTGACTTATGATGAAATTGCAGAAAAAATGACGGATATGTCACAAAATGTCGCCGGACTGGAGGAATCCGATTATAATGACCGGAATCTGGCGCTGGCCTGTCTGAACAGCCTGAAAGAGGAAAAAGAAGTGGTGGTGATCGGTTCCAGCCGGGTTTTTACCTTCGATCACGGAATGTTCGGCACGGAATCTTTTTATAATGCGGGACTTTCCGAAGCCACGATCTATGATCTGTGGGCGGTAACCGGGATTCTTGCCCAAAATGACAATCTGCCGGAAAAGATGGTCATCGGCGTCGATGCCTTTTTGTTCAACGCGGCGCATAATAACGAACGATGGCGGGAACTGGAGGCGTATGTGCGGTATCTGGAAAAAGAAACCGGATGGAGCGCGGACGGGGAGCTTCCCGGAGCCGGAAACGGCGGGGAATGGGATTCCGGCAAAAATCCGGCAGATCCGCCGGACACGGGGAGAGATTACGGCAAACTGCTGTCCCTCGACTATTTCCGCTATAATATTACATGTCTGCCGGACGGAAAACGCTTTTCGGTTTCCTATACGGAAGACTGGGAGACGGAACTGTATACGAAGCATTACGACGGAAGCGTTTCCTATCAGAAGGAGCTGCGGGAGGTAAACGTGGAGGACGTCATTGCGATGACGGAACAGGCCATGGAAGAACAGGTGGTTTACCGGATGACGGATTACCGGGAAATCGATGCGGAAAGCATGGAAATGTTCGACGCCCTGATCGATTATCTGCAAAGCCGGGATGTGGAAGTAATATTATACTTGCCACCGTACTCGCCGATGTTGTATGATTACATAGAATCCGCGGAAGCGTTTCAGATCGCTTTTGCGGTGGAGGCGAAAATAAAGGAACTGGCGTCCGAAAAACGGATTGCATTGTATGGTTCTTTTGACCCGGCCGGATGCGGTCTGGAGATGACGGATTTGTATGATGTGTATCATGTGAAAGCGGAAAAGACGCCGGACACTTATTACCCGGTGATTTTACCGGACTGATTCGGGTGCGGAATGTTCCGACAGAGGACATGTGGGATTAGAGGGCCAAAGTCCGCTGGCTGAGAGAAAGGCATGGTTATTCGTATGAAAGCAAACGTTACATACTGGTTAGACGAAAGTGCAGAAAGGCTGCCGGATAAGACGGCCTTCGCGGAAGAAGGAAAGAGCGTTACCTTCCGGGAACTGCAGAGTCAGGCGAAGGCGGTCGCCACGCAGATCATCGGAAAAGGGCTTTTCAAAAAGCCCGTTGTCGTTTATATGGAAAAAGGCGTGGACGTGCTCGTTTCCTTTATGGGAGCGGCTTACAGCGGTAACTTTTACTCCCCTGTCGATGTGGATATGCCTGCGGCCCGCGTGAATAAAATACTGGAAGTGCTGGAACCGGCGCTTGTAATCACCACCGCCGCGTTGAAAGAGACTTTTGAAAGCTACGATTACAGCGGCGGTTTCCTGTTGTTCGAGGAAGCCTGTCATGGTGAAATCAGGGAAGAACAGATCGAAGCGGCTAGAAACAAGGGTATCGACACGGACTTATTATATGTACTGTTTACTTCCGGTTCCACCGGGGTGCCCAAAGGCGTAACGATTACGCACCGTTCGGTCATCGATTATATCGACTGGGTGACGGAAACTTTCGGCATTACCGCGCAGGACAGCTTCGGCAATCAGGCGCCCTTTTATTTTGACAATTCCATTCTGGACATATACAGCACGATAAAGACCGGGGCGACGACTTTTATCATACCGAAAAATCTGTTTGCCCAGCCGGTGCTTTTGTTGGAATATCTGAAAGAAAAAGAAATCAATACCATTTTCTGGGTGCCGTCGGCATTGATCGTGGTGGCGAAGTTAAAGGCGTTCCGGAACGTGGACGTATCGGAAACGCTGAAACGCGTGCTTTTCTGCGGGGAAGTGATGCCGAACAAACAACTGAATGTCTGGCGGAAGTTTCTGCCGGATGTGCTTTATGCGAATCTTTACGGGCCGACGGAGATCACCGACGCCTGCACTTATTATATTGTCGACAGAGAATTTGCGGATGACGAACCGCTTCCGATCGGCGTGCCGATGGCCAATACGGATATTCTCGTACTGAATGAGAAAAACGAGCCGGTGACGGGAGACGAGATCGGAGAGCTGTGCGTTCGGGGAACGTCTCTTTCCATGGGATATTATCATAATCCAGAGAAAACGCGGGAGGCTTTTGTACAGAATCCGCTGAATCCGTTTGTGCCGGAGATCATCTACCGGACCGGTGATCTGGTAAAATATAACGAATACGGGGAAATTATTTATTTGTCCAGAAAAGATTTTCAGATCAAACATATGGGACACCGCATCGAACTGGGCGAAATCGAGACGGCCGTTTCTTCTCTCGAAGAGGTTTCCCTGTGCTGCTGTCTTTACGACGAAAAAAGACAGAGGATCGTACTGTTTCTGGAGGGAGAGCTGGAAAAAGCGTTTATCAACGAGCGGATTTCCGGTCTGGTACCGGAATATATGCTGCCGGGTAAAGTGATCTGTCTGGAAAAGATGCCGATTAACGCCAACGGCAAAATCGACAGGGTGAAGCTGAAGGAACGGTTATAAAGCGGGGAGAGTGTTTTTCAGCCGCCGGGCGGGAAGAACGGTTCCGCATCATGAGAGCCGGCGGACGGAAATGAGGAAATTATGCAGCACACGGCATTTGAGAAAATCATCGTCATTGGATATGGAAAAATAACGGGCGATATTTTAGAGTATATTATCAACAGACAAAAAGAATACGGGTTTTCTGTGGCATTTATCGAGCATGAAGTCCATCCGTTTGGCGTGACGGAGAAAATCTGCCGGGAAAACGGCGTGCCTTTTACCCGGATAGAAGAAAAACAAAAGCTGGCCGCATATCTGTGCGCGGAGTCGGAGAAAACGCTGATCGTCAGCGCAAGCAATAATTTTTTATTTCCAAAAGAGCTGGTGGAAAAAGAGAATATAACGATCATCAATTTTCACAATGCGTTGCTCCCGGGCTATCCGGGCAGAAACGCGCCGAGCTGGGTTATTTTTGCCGGAGAGAAAGAGAGCGGCATCACCTGGCATTATGTGACGGCGGGAATCGATGCGGGAAATATCATTATTCAGAAACGCTGTGAGATCGGTGCGGACACGAAGGCCTTCGAACTGGCCGGAAAGCTGATGGAACTGGCTTTTGAAGCTTTTGCGGAATGTTTTGACGATGTGGTGAGAGAACAGGCTCGGACGAAAGTCCAGCATTTCGATACAGGGCGGCGTATGTACCGTTCTTATGAAGTGCCTGCGGACGGATTTTTTGAATTGACGGAGGAACCGGCGTATATTTACCGTCTTCTGCGCAGTATGGATTATGGAAAAAACGGTATCTTTCCGCCGGCTCAGACGGAAATTCGGGGAAAAAGGGCAGAAATTCTGCGGTACCGGAAGACGGCCGGGGAAGCGGCGCTTTTGGCCGAACGAACAAAACGGGAAGAAGAACGCGGAAATGAGATTGCTGAGAAAGAAGCAGGGAGCGTTGAAAATGCCGTGTCTGTTTCAGAAAACGAAAATACGGAGGGATTCGTATATCTGCCGCTTGCGGAAAACCGCGTGCTGAAAATAAAATATCGAATGTTATGATATTGGCAATGAAAAATTTAGCAGAGACGAGCCGTAAAATATGTGATAGGATATGGATGAGATCGGAGGAAGGAGAACGACGATGGAAGAGAAGGTTTTGGAAATTCTGGAAGAACACTGTGAGGAAGCGTTGGATTATGACGGCGACAGCATGATGGAGGACGGCATCATCGATTCCTTTGCGGTAATCCAGGTGGTGAGCGATCTGGAAGAGGTGTTTGATATTGAAATCGATGCAAAATATGTGATCGAGGAAAATTTTTGTAATAAGGAAGCGATCATCGAACTTGTCAGAAAGCTTTTGGAGGAATAAATGCAGTTATTATCCGGTTCTTTTATCATACTCTGGATGATTTCTTTTGCTCTGTATTATCTCGTTCCGCAGAAAATACGGTGGTATGTTCTGCTTGCGGCGGGTATTGTCTTTTACGCGGCCGGGACCGGAGGGGTTCCGACGGCGCTTTTTGTAACCGCGCTGACTACCTGCGGCTGCGGGCTTTTTCTGCGGAACAGTTTTGAGAAACAAAGAGAGGCGCTGGCCGCCTGCGACAGCAAAGAACAAAAAAAGCAGATCAAAGAAAAATTTGCCGGAAAAAGAAAACGGATGCAGATTATATATTTTATCATCAATCTGGGTCTGCTTGTTTTCTATAAATATACGATAGCCGCGCTGCCGTATTTCCAGAAAGTTCCCGGTTTTTCGACGGGTTTCATGGAAAGAATTGTCATGCCGCTCGGCATTTCTTTTTATACGCTGACGGCGATGGGGTATGTGATCGACGTCGGAAGGGAAAACTGTGAGGCGGAGGGAAATTTTCTGAAAATACTGCTGTTCCTTTCCTATTTTCCGGCGGTCACCCAGGGGCCTTTCAACCGTTATGCGCCCATGAAGGAGCAGTTCCGGCAGACACACGAATTTGACTACGGCAGAATGCTGCGGGGCATCCAGCGGTTTGTATGGGGCGCCTTTAAAAAGCTGGTAATTGCGGACAGAATCGGCATCTTTGTGGACAGGGTTTTTGAAAGCGATGCGGCTTCGGTGCCGGGAAGCATCCTGGCCTGTGCGGTCGTCTTTTATATGATACAGCTGTATGCGGATTTTTCGGGATACATCGATATGGCGATGGGCGTCAGCGAGAGCTTTGGCATCGTCTTGCCGGAGAACTTTAAGCGGCCTTATTTTTCCCGGTCGGTTGCGGAATTTTGGCGGAGATGGCATATTACGCTTGGAACATGGTTCAAGGACTATGTGATGTTTTCCTTTGTCATGTCCGGAACCGGGCGTAAACTGGGTAAAACTTTTAAGAAAAAATGGAACGGCATGGGAAGGCATGCGGTTCCCATAATCGGAACGATGTTTGTCTGGTTCCTTACCGGGGCCTGGCATGGAAGGACAGCCGGCTATATGCTATGGGGCCTTTATTACGGCGTCATTATGAGCGTTTCCCTCGTGCTGGAGCCTTATTATCCTTTATGGAAAAAGAAATTTCATGTGGGAGCGGGAAAGGGATATGCGTTTTTCTGCATGGCAAGGACATGGTTTATCGTGTTCATTGCGGATATCCTGATTCGGAGCGAAAGCCTGGCACAGGCCGGAGCGGTTTTCCGGGCGGTCTTTACCCGATTGGAACCGACGGCCTTATTATCGAAGACGCTTACTTCTTTCGGGCTGAGTAAATATGAATTTTTGCTGCTGTTTCTGGCATTGCTGATCTGGCTGGCCGTCTCGGTATTTGAGGAAAAAGGAAAGGACGTGCGCGCATGCCTTGCCGCAAGACCGGTGCTTCTCCGCTGGTCCTGTTATTACGGAATCGTGCTGCTGCTCTTACTTACCGGCATTTACGGCGGCCAGTATGATACGGCGGCGTTTATGTATCAAAGTTTTTGATTAATTGTTATCATAGTCTATCCGGGCCCTGGCAGCGTATGTTCTCTGGCGGAGGCCCTGTAAAAATGTCGGCACTTGGATTTTGGGGCATTTATGTCACAAAATCCTTAGTACCGTTACATTTTTATCGGAGCGAAAGCGTGCCTCCAAAGAGAACATACGCTGCCAGGGCCCGAATGGATTATGATAACAGAAATTGTCCGCTGAAACGGACGGGGAGCTGCCTATGCGTAAAATTGCGTTTCATTTAAACTGCCTTGAACAGGGCGGAGCGGAGCGGGTTGTCACCAATCTGGCGAATCAGTTTGCGGAAAATGGGTATCAGGTGCTGATCGCGACGGAATGGTACGGCGAAAATGAATTTCAGACGGATGCGCGGGTGAAGCGCGTGCATGTGGGACTGCGGGAGGAAGATGCCAAAAAGCCTCATCCGGCTCAGATTTTGCTACGCATTAAATACTTAAAAGAGTTTATCGAAACGGAAAAGCCGGATATCCTGATTCCTTTTGCCAGAAAAGCGTTGTACCGGGGATTGACGGCGGCTTATTTTATGGAAATTCCGGTGTTGATTTCCATCCGCACCGATCCGGCGGGACATTATGAAGAATTGTCCGATAAAATCCAGATCCCGCTGCTTTTTCCGCGGGCAGACGGCTGTGTTTTTCAGACAGAGGGCGCACGGGAGTTTTTTGCACCGCGTTTACAGCAAAATTCCCGTATCATTTTGAACCCGATAAATCCCAAATATATTGGCGTTCCCATACCGGAGAAACGGAGAAAGACCGTCGTGCAGTCGGGGCGCCTGGTAGACTTTAAAAACCAGCCGATGCTCCTTCGCGCCTTTGTGGAGGTGCATAAGAAGCATCCCGATTATGATCTGAAAATCTACGGCGGGGATTCTTTGGACGGCACAAAGGAAATACTGGAAGAGTTGATTGCAAAAAATCAGGCGCAGGAATATATTCATCTGATGGGCGCCAGCGATACGCTGGAAAAAGACCTTGCCGATGCGGCGCTTTTTGCCTTTACCTCTGACTGGGAAGGGCTTCCGAACGCGCTGATGGAGGCGATGGCGCTGGGCCTGCCCATCGTGGCAACGGACTGTCCGTGCGGCGGTCCGCGTACCATTATGACAAATGAGGTGGACGGACTGTTGATTCCGATCAAAGACCAGAAATCGCTGGAGGAGGGGATTAACAGGCTGATTGAGAATCCGGAATTTGCGGAAAGACTCGGAATGGAGGCACGAAAGATCGCGGAGCGCGCGAACGGAGAAGCGGTTTTTGCACAGTGGCGGGATTATATTGAGGAGTTGTGCGGGGACGAAGAGCCAAAATGAGGAGGAACACATGATGGATTGGAAAAGATGCGGGAGAATCGCGATCGTGATGATAAACTGTTTTGCGGCTGTCGGTATGCTCTATATCATCGCTGGCAGCGCAGAATATACGGTACTGATCGGAGATGATTTTACACACGGCGTCAGAGTCGGCGCATTTCAGGTTCCTTTTTTTCAGTATCTGGCGGCGTCGATTCAGTATATGAAAGAAATTTACCTGGACTGGCAGGGGACTTATTTTGCGATGCTCATACAGGCGCTTTTGTCTCCGGTCAATAATTTCGGAATGATTCAGCTAAAAATTGTCATGGTAATGAACGTACTGCTTTTTGCCGGTTCTCTGTTCGGCATGGTATGGGCGGCGCTCGATTTTATTTTCAAAGAAAGAAAAATGCCGCATGTTCGTCTGACCATCTACACCATTGTTTTATTTTCCATTCTGGATGCGGATATTTTTACGGAGATATTTTTCTGGTATTCCGGCGCGGCGGCGTATAGTATTCCGCTTTCTTTTCTGCTGTTTGCGATTATGTTTTTCCTTCTGCAGAACAATGACAGTTATTCCGGCAGGAAGAAAACGGTTTTTGCCGTATGTTCCTCGTTTTTTCTCTTTTGTGCGTCGGGCGGTTCGCTGACGGTAACGGGGACGGGATGTTATGTCGTTTCGCTGCTTGCGGTCGGTTTTTATCTGGTTTCCCGAAAAGTTTCCGTTAGAAATATTATCGTTGCCGTGGTGGGAATTTCAGGGGCGGCGATCAATATTTTTGCGCCCGGTAATTTCCTAAGGCAGGCACAAAACAGCGAGGGGAAGGGATTTCTCCTGCCTGAGTCGGTAAAGTGGACCGTTAAGAATGTCTGGACGGAAACGGAACAGCTGACAAAAGAATCAATGTTTGGCGTCATGTTGATCGCGATGCTTCTGATCGGAATTTTTATGTCGAACAGACTGCAGAGGATATTAAAAGAATACGGCATCATCAGTATTCTGGCACTGGCGGCCGGTTATGTGACGGCGCTTCCGGTTGCGGTCGGATATGCGGGACCGTCGTTTCCAAACAGGTGTTATTTTGTGTTAGATGTCGTGCTGGCAGTTACCCTTCTGAATTTGGCGGTATTCTTTGGCTGTTGTCTGGAGAAGTGGTCCGGTATCAGGGAAAACAGAAGCGCCTGTGCCGTTTTAATTGTTATTTTATTTGTCGTTTGTTTATATTCTCCGGAAACGAGTTCCGAAGCGCCGCTTTTTAAGATGGCCCGGCTGATGCGTAACGGAACATACCGTGAATATTATGAAAAATGTATTGCCGTTTACGATTATCTGGAAAACTGCGAAGAGGAAAATGTCATTCTGCCGATGCCGGCATATATCGAAGGATTTGAGTGCTTTTATTTCGATATAGATGAAACGGCTTGGGTGAATGTCGGGATAGCGGAGTATTTTGGGAAGGAATCCGTGAAGCGGAAGGAAGAGTGACGGGCCGGAAGCGGCATGCGGGCCGGGCGCGGCATCGCTCCGATTTATGGAAGCGTGTAAGCTGCTTGCCACTTGACGGGCCAGCGTATATAATAGAGAAAATAAGAGAGATAAATTAGGAAAGCAGGCAGACCGGTATCAGAAGATGACTCGTAAACAGCTCATACAAAGCATAATCTTCATAGGAATTTTTCTTTTCGCATTGCGCCCGATTTCTTATATCGTTCGTACCAACGGCGATGTAAAGGACAGGTTTTCGGGATTTTATGCGGAGAAAGACAATACGCTCGATATTATAATGATCGGTTCGAGTCCGGTTTTCCCTTACTATTCGGCGCCGATGCTGTGGGGAGAGACGGGCATCGCGGCTTATCCGCTTTCTTCCAATGTACAGCGGCCCGCGGCGATGAAATATCTGGTGAAAGAAGCGGAAAAAACCCAGTCCCCGTCCCTGTATATCTTTGAAATGCGCATGTATACGATGGGGGATGAAGGGCTGTCCGAAAACATGGCCTATACGCGGGGTGTGACGGATAACCTGAAGTATTCAAAGAACCGCATCGAGACCATTCAGGCGCTTGTACCGGAAACGGAAGACCGGCTGAGCTATTATATTGATCTGTTCAAATATCATACGAACTGGAAGATGTTTGCTTTCCGGTCGGAATGGGAAAACTGGCGGTACGAAAAAGATAACGAATTAAAGGGATTCCAGATCAAGGATGAGGTAGGGCCTACGGCCCGGCCGGAAGCCGGAGGAAAAGAAGGGGAACTGGCGATGCCGCCGGAACAGGAAGCCTGTCTGAGGGATTTGCTCGCTTTTTTACAGGAAAATAAATTACAGGCATTATTTATTGTTTCCCCCTATGGGGAAAATCTCGAAGAACAGCAGATGTTCAATTATATGGGCGGAATCGTGGAAGAAGCGGGCTATCGCTTCTTAAATATGAACGATTATTATGACGAGATCGGCATTGTTTTTGAAGAAGATTTCGCCGATTATGCAAGCCATACCAATGCGGTCGGCGCGGAGAAGTGCACGGCCTTTCTGAAAAACTATCTGTTGGAAAATTATTCGTTTACGGACAAGAGGGGTAACAGTAGTTATTCATCGTGGGATAAGGCATATGACTTATGGCTTACAAAGACGGAAGAAGCCGGAGCGGTCATAGCGGAACATATTGCGAACGAAGATTATGCGGTGATCGCAGAAGAGTAAAGGAGATAGATAACATATGTTTTCGTATGAGGATTACAAAGAAATCATCAGGATTATCAAAGCGTCGGGCCGACATGCCAATTATGCAGACGCGCTTGGAAAAGACAGGTTCATCATCATGCGCCATGATGTCGAATACAGTGTGGAAAGGGCATACGCGCTGGCGAAGGTGGAACAGAGCATGGATTTCGTTTCGACGTATTTTTTCCAGTGGACGAATAATTCCTATAATATTCTTTCCAGAAGAAATATGAATATGATCAAGGATATGCACGAGCGCGGCCAGCATATCGGTCTGCATTTTGCGCTGAACGGCATGACGGATATGGAGGAGATCCGGAAGCGGATTCGGAAAGAAATGGAGATTTTAAGTGAGATGTTCGGCTTTGCCATCCGGGAGTTTTCCATTCACCGGCCGTCGAAAGACGTACTGCGGGAGAATATTAAACTGGACGGAATCCGAAACGCCTATCAGGATGATTTCTTTACCTTTGCGGAACAGGTCACGGAAGATACGCCGGTGGCCGTAAAATATATGTCGGATGCGAATCATATCTGGCGTTATGGGTATCCTGATGAAAAAAATATTACGGGGTACGATAAAGTACAGATTCTGACACATCCCTTTGCGTGGTGTAAGGAAGGGTATAATAATTTTAACAATTACCGCGCGCTTGTGCAGGAGAAATACGAAGAGCTGATCGATTCCATCGATCAGGAATGCAAGGATTTCGGAGAATATAAGGATTATTTTATCGAGAAATACCAGCGTTAAAAACGGAAATGCGGGAAATGCCGGAACAGGAAGCGGCCTCAAAGCAGAATTTTGTCTTTTGCCCGCCCGTCCCGGCGTTTTTAAATGATCTGCATCACAAATGAAAGAAAGGATTATGCTATGTGCGGTATCTGTGGATATGTCAGTAAAAAGAAGATCAGTCCGGAACAGCTGAAAAAGATGAATGATACGATGTATCACCGGGGACCAAATGACAGCGGCGAGGAAATCTATGAGATGGCAGGCGGCTATCAGATCGGTCTGGCGCAGAGAAGGCTGTCGATTCTGGATTTATCGGCGCTCGGCCACCAGCCCATGCACTCGGCGGACAGAAGGGTTTCGGTCGTCTTTAACGGGGAAATATACAATTTTCAGGAATTGAAAAAAGAACTTTCGGATTATCCGTTTCGTTCCAACTGCGATACGGAAGTCATTATCGCCGCTTATCTGAAATGGGGAGCGGACTGTGTGACAAGGTTCAATGGCATGTTCGCTGCTGCGCTGTATGACAGGGAGAGCGGCGAACTGTATCTGTTTCGGGACAGAATCGGGAAAAAACCGCTGTATTACTGGAAACGGGAAGACGGTCTTATTTTTGCCTCCGAACTGAAGCCCATTCTGGCCTGTCCTGATTTTCCGAAAGACATCAGGCGGGAGGTGTTGTCCCGCTATCTCTTCCAGCAGTATATCAACGCTCCGGACAGTATTTTCCGGGATGTCTATAAGGTGGAGCCGGGCAGCGTTCTGCGTTTCCGGGCGGGGGAAATAACCACGTGGAAATACTGGGATATCAGCGAAGTTTATCGCAAATGCGCGGCACAGCCGGTGGAAAGTTATGAAGAGGCCAAAACCGGTTTGAAGGCACTGCTTGAAAAGTCGGTGGCGATGCGTATGATCTCGGATGTGCCGTTAGGCTCTTTTTTAAGCGGCGGGTACGACTCTTCTTTGGTGACGGCAATCGCGCAGGCGCATTCCCAGGCGCCGGTCAAAACTTTTTCCATCGGTTTTCATGAAACGAAATATAACGAAGCGGGATATGCAAAGGCAGTGGCGGAATATCTCGGAACCAGTCATACGGAACTTTATATCGACGAAAAAGAAATGTTCGATCTGGTTGACAGCATTCCGTATTATTATGACGAACCGTTTGCGGACAGTTCTCAGATCGCGACGATGCTCGTATCCAGGCTGGCGTCCGAACAGGTGACGGTGGCATTGTCCGGAGACGGCGGGGACGAATTTTTCTGCGGCTATAATATTTACGAAAATGTCAGACAGGCACAGAAGCTGGATGTTCTTGGCGGCATGGTACACGGGATCTGCAATCTGCCGGGGCTTAAACAGGCCGGGCTGGAGGAAAAACTGCCCTTCCGGGTGCGGGTGATCGCCGGCAACCGGGAGAAGGAGAGCAAGACCCAGTTCGGCGCGGGCAACTATATTGTTAAGGCGAACGCCATGGTGAAGGCGGTGCAGGGGCAGAACTTCCTTCCCGTCCATTATCTGATCGAGAGCAGATATGATGTGAAGGACTGGCAGATACGCAGAATGCTTCTCGACATGGATACCTATCTGCCGGGCGATATTCTCTGCAAGGTCGACAGAGCGTCCATGAAATATTCATTGGAAGCGCGGTGCCCCATTTTGGATACGGATGTTATGGAATTTTCATACAGGATTCCGCATCGGTATAAATTTGCGGACGGTGACAAGAAACATATCTTAAAAGATATCGCTTACGATTATATTCCAAAAGAACTGCTGGAACGGCCGAAGGTCGGCTTTGGCGTGCCGCTTGACAAGTGGCTGCGAGGCCCTCTGAAAGAACAACTATTGGATTACAGCAGTTATGATTATCTGGTAAAACAGGATATTTTCGACGCGGCCTATACATCCGACTTCATTCACGGCTATTTGAAGACCGGGGATGCGGGACCGGCAACGGGAGCAAACTACTCCAAGCTCGCATGGTCGTTTTTCGTATTTCAACAGCATTATTCAAAATACAAAACATATGATATTGCGTGAAAACAGAAGATAAAACGAATATTAATATTAAATGGTGATTCAATATATGGATAAAAAAGACAAAAAAAATGAATTAAATAACAACAAAAAGGCTGAAGACGTAAAAAAAGAACGAAAATATGCAGGAAAACTTGCATTTTATATCGGATCACTGAATAAGGGCGGAGCGGAGCGGGTTTTTGTCAATCTTGCCGAATATTTCCAAAACAAGGGTTATCAGATCGTAATGGTGACGCAGTACCAAAAGGAAGACGAGTATGTGCTGGCGGAGGGTATCAGGCGGGTTATTTCCGATATTCCTCCCGAAGAAACAACCGGAAGCAGAGCGGTCAATTTCTACCGGCGGATGAGCAGGCTGCATCGGATATGGAAAAAAGAGCGCCCGGATTTGGTACTGTCCTGTGTCGGCAAGAACAATTTCATGGCCGTCGTGACGACGATGTTTACGAAAACAAAACCGGTTGTCTCCGTTGTCGGCGAAGCGAAAGAAGAATATCCGAACCGGCTGATGAAGGCTTTGGCCAATCTTCTTTTTCCATTCGCATCGGGTGTTATCTTACAGACGGAGCGATCGAAAAGTTTCTTTTCCCAAAGAGTGTCGAGAACATCCGTTATCCTTCCTAACTCTCTAAACCCGTTGTTTATAAGGGAGCGGTTTCGGGGAGAGCGGGAAAAAAGAATTGTTTCCGTGGGACGTCTGGATGCCAATAAGAATCATGAAATGATGATTCGCGCGTTTGCCGGCCTGGCGGGGAGATATCCGGAATATACGCTGACCATATACGGTGAAGGAGAGCTGCGGGAGCATCTTCAGAAGCTGATTGCGTCCCTCGGGCTGGAAGAAAAAGTTTTTCTGCCGGGCGTAGTTCCAGACGTGGCAGAACGAATCGAAAAAGCGGCCCTGTTTCTGCTCGTTTCTTATTCCGAAGGCGTCTCCAATGCGCTGATCGAAGCGCTGGCGCTGGGGCTGCCGGTAATCGCCACCGATGTGCCGAGCGGCGGTACCCAGGAGCTAATCCGGCATGGAGAGAACGGGCTGATCATTCCGCCGGGAGACGAAGAAGCGCTGAAAGCGGCGATGGAACGACTTTTATCGGACGGGGAATATGCGGAGCGGCTGGGAGAGCAGGCTCATAAAATACAGGAACGGCTGGCGCCCGAACGGGTGAACAGGCAATGGCAGGAATATTTCGAAAGCATCATGTGAGAAGACAGGATAAAGAAAGGCGCGGATATGTGTGGAATTGCTGGATTTTGCAACGGAGATTTTGACTGGCGCGAAAATATCGGGAAAATGAATGAACGGATTCAGCATCGGGGGCCGGATGCTTCAGGCGTCTGGGCATCGGAAGATAAAAAAGTGGTGCTTGGGCACAGGCGTCTGTCCATTATCGATCTGACGCCCGGCGGCGCGCAGCCGATGGAATCACGGAACGGTCGTTATGTAATTGCCTACAACGGAGAAATCTACAATTATCCGGTCATCAAAGAAAAACTGATACGGGAAAAACGGGTAACTGCTTTTAAAGGGACTTCCGATACGGAAGTGCTTTTGGAAGCAGTCTCTGCATATGGGCTTATGGAAACGCTGAGACTGAGCAAAGGGATGTTTGCGCTCGCGCTGTATGACAAAAAAGAACAAACGTTGTTTTTGGCGCGGGACAGAGTCGGAGAAAAGCCGCTTTATTATGGATTTGTCGGAAAGACTTTTGCGTTTGCATCGGAGATCGGCGCGATTGCCTGTCTGGACGGTTTTCAGGCATCCGTCAATAAAGGGATTCTTGACGCGTATTTCCGTTATGGTTATATTCCGGCGCCGCATTCCGTTTACCAGGGAATTTACAAGCTGGAGCCCGGTAAAATACTGGAACTGAAGGCGCCGTTTGCACAATATGAAACGAAAACATACTGGTCGATGAAAGAGACGGCCTGTTACGGGCAGACACATCTTTTTCAAGAAAGCGGGCAGGAGGCGGCCGAAGAGCTGGAACGCCTTTTAAAGGATGCGATTCGGGGACAGATGACGGCGGATGTACCCGTCGGCGCGTTCCTGTCGGCCGGAATCGACAGTTCCACGATCGTATCGCTGATGCGGCAGGTAAGCGGCGGGCATGTCAGAAGCTATACCATAGGCATGTGGGAAAAGGAATTTAACGAAGCGGAAATCGCGAAAAAAATTGCGGCGCATCTGGGAACGGAACATACGGAGCTGTATATCACGGAAGAGGATGCCAAACAGGTAATACCGAAGCTTGGAACCATGTTCGGAGAACCTTTTGCGGATTCTTCCCAGATACCGACGTATCTGGTCAGCCGGATGACGAGGGAACATGTAACGGTTTCCCTGAGCGGAGACGGCGGAGACGAGCTTTTTGGCGGTTATCAGACATATCGTTCTATCGAACGCATTTTCCGGAAAACCGGCCGGATTCCGGCGTTTCTCAGAAAATCCGTAAGCGCGGCCATACTGCATAGTCCCTGGGGAAAAGGGGATCTGGCGACGCGGGCGAGGCTGCTTGGTGCGGCCGGCGTCGAGGATTTATATCGGTGTTCTGCGATCGGAGAAGGCATCGGACTGCTCTCCCCTGAAGTGCTGCAGGAACGGCGGGCCGACGCTGCGGCGGGCCGGGGGTACGATACGGTCATGGACGCCTATCCGACGGGCCTGCTGCCGGAACCGTTGCATAATCTGATGCTGATGGATATGCTGATGTACCACCCGGATGATATTCTCACAAAGGTAGATCGTACTGCGATGGCCGTTTCACTGGAAACAAGAGTGCCCATGCTGGACAAGGATGTGGTGGAATTTGCCTGGACGCTGCCCATATCCTATAAAAAACAGGGCGATGTGAGTAAAAAAATATTGCGTGATATTTTATATAAGTACGTGCCCCGGGAGCTGGTGGAGCGTCCCAAGACGGGATTTGCGATTCCGCTCCATAAATGGCTGAAAGAGCCGGGACTGCGGGAATGGGCGGAAGGTCTCCTCGAACCGGGAATAATAAAAAAGCAAGGGTTATTGAATGCGGATGCGGTCGGCCGGATGTGGACGGACTTTGTGGAACGCGGCGTGTGGCGGCAGCAGATCTGGCATGTGCTGATGTTTATGGAGTTTATGCGTTTGACAGAGGAGAAACATGTATGAAACAAATACCAGACTACCAGGCCCCCCATATTCCGCTCGAACGGCAGACGGAGCTGATTTCGGTCATCGTGACGGCTTATAATATTGCGCCTTATCTGGAACGCGGCGTTAAATCCATTCTGAACCAGACTTACCGTAATCTGGAGATTATTCTTGTGGACGACGGTTCCACGGACGGGGGCGGGAAGATCTGCGACAGGCTGGCCGGACAGGATGACAGGCTTATTGTGATTCATAAAGAAAACCGCGGACCCGGGGACGCCCGGAATGTCGGGATGGATATCGCAAAAGGGAGCTTTATCGGATTTGTGGACGGCGATGACTGGATTGATGCGGATATGTACGAGAGAATGCTCAGCGCGGCGCTTTCCTGGCAGGCGGATATGGCGATATGCCGGTACAGGCGGGTGTACAGGGACCATACTGAAGACGCTTCGACAAACCGGGCTGCCGTTTTCGAAGGACAGGAAGCCCTGCAGGTTTATGTGGAAGAACGGGAAGAGTATGATATTCAGAATGCGGCGTGGAATAAGCTGTATCGAAGAGAAGTATTGCAGGAACTGCGGTTCAGCGTCGGGAAATGGTATGAGGACGTTGTGTTCTCCGCCAAAGCGCTGGGAAGGGCCGGCAGATGCGTTTACCTTGACAGTGCCGCTTATAATTATATAATAGACAGAGAAGGTAGTATCATGAATGTGAAGATCAATTCCCGTACTTTTACGGATCAGATACCGGCTTACAGAGAACGAAGCGACTATCTGTGTTCGCTGGGCAGAGAAGATCTGGCGGATATTCATGATTATTTTGTATATAAGAGGCTGCTTCTTTTTTATAATCAGGTAAAAAAGAGCGGGATGCCGGAAAAGAAGGATTATTTAAATAAAATAGCGAATGTTATCAATGAGGGAAGAGCGGATTTTGAACGAATCTACGGGTGTATTGCCGCGAATCCCAATGAACGGAAGAAAATGGAACTGTTTTTAAAATCCCCCAGGCTGTATTGGGGCGTAATGTGTATTAACGAAGCCGTAATCCTGCCGCTGAAAAGACGGCGCAGGCGGTAGAACGATGGAATATCGCAGTAACGGCGGTAACCGGGGATAATGAAAGCGGGGAATAACCCGCGGAAGGAAAGGGCATAGATCGGTATGATAATCATCCAGATGGCGGGCGGTCTCGGAAACCAGATGTTCCAGTACGCGCTTTACAGGCAGCTGATCAGTATGGGAAAAACGGTGAAAATGGATGATGAGGCGGGTTTTCGGGAAGACCGGCAGAGAGATCCGGCGCTTGCCGCTTTCGGCGCCGCATATGAAAGGGCGGACCGTCAGGAAATCATAGAAATGACGGATGCTTCCATGAAATTTACCGACAGGGTGCGCAGAAAGCTGTTTGGACGGAAGAGCCGTTCTTATTTTGAAGAAAGCAAACGATTCCAGCCTCAGATTTTTGAATGGGATAACGTTTATCTGGAAGGCTACTGGCAGTCCGAAAAGTATTTTCGGGATGTGGGGACACTGTTAAAGAAGGAATTTTGCCTGGAAAATGTGAGGAAGAACCGGGAAAAGGGATACGGCCTGTCAAAACAGGCGGAAGACTATCTGCATCGGATGGAACAGGGAGAATCCGTCAGCATCCATGTGCGCAGAGGCGACTATCTTTTGCCGCAGAATCTGGAATTGTTCGGAAATATTTGCACGGATGCGTATTATGAGAAGGCCGTGAGGAAGGTGACGGAAAGCCATCCCGACTGCACATTTTACCTTTTTACAAACGACAGGGAATGGGCGGCGGAACGGGTAAAGGAGCATGCGGATTTTCCGATCGTATCGGTCGAACTTCCAAAAGACCGGGACTACGAGACGCTCATGCTGATGAGCCGGTGTAAGCATAATATTCTGGCAAACAGCAGTTTTGGCTGGTGGGCTTCATACCTGAACGATAATCCGGACAAACTTGTGATTGCGCCGGAAAAATGGCTGAACGGATGGGACTGTTCGGACATATACAGGGACGATATGATTAAAATCGGAACGGATAAACAATAACAGGGCCGCATAGAGGTGAAGAAACAGGTACGGGAAAGGACATGGATATATAGATGAGAAAAACGGCGCAGGAGGAAAAGAAGGTAACGATGCTGCAAAAGATCGGTTATCTTTTTGACAGAAAACAGAAGATGCAGTTTATCGGGCTGGGGATTCTGATCTTAATCGGGGGGCTTCTTGAGACGCTCGGCGTATCCATGATGCTTCCGCTCGTGCAGGGCATTATGGACCCGGAAGCGCTGGCACAAAACGAGATTGTCGGAAAGATTCTGTATTTCCTGCACATCGAAACGGCGGACATGACGCAGACCGGAAACTGGAATCAGCTGATTATTGTGATGCTGTCCACGATGATGATTCTCTTTGTTATAAAAAACGCGTATCTGCTGTTCCAGACCTATGTGCAGAATACCTTTGTCACAAGGAATCGGAACCGGATGATCAGCCGCGTCATGCGGGAGTTTTTGGGCAGGCCCTACGAAGAATATCTCGGCGCGGATATCCCTACGGTATTTCGGCTGACGGACAGCGATATTCCCAATGCGTTTCAGCTGATTCTCGTTATGATTCAGATGATTACGGAAGTCGTTGTCTCGGCATTTTTATGCGTCGTTCTGGTAGTCGTCAGCCCGGTCATGACCGTTTTTATCGTTGTGATTTTCCTCGGGATGACTTTGCTGCTTTCCAGGATTCTGAAACCGCGTCTGAATGCGATCGGAAGGAAAAATCAGGAAATCCAGTCCCGGATTGCCAAATGGCGCATTCAGTCCATCTACGGGCTGAAAGATGTCAAGGTTCTGCATCGGGAAGAATTTTTTGTCAGAAATTATTACGAGAGCGGCAGCATCGGCGCCAATGTGGCGAGAAATTATGCGGTGCTGAATAATCTGCCGAGACTGCTGATCGAAACGATTTTTATTGTCAGCATGCTGGCTTTTATCATGATATATATTTTAAGCGGCGGCAATGTCAAAGTGCTGATTCCGCAGCTTACCGCGTTTGCGGTGGCGGCGATCCGGATTATGCCGAGCGCTAACCGCATCAACACTTATATTTCGGAAATTGCTTATTCCCAGCCCTGTCTGGATTATCTGTATGAAAATCTGAACGAAGGCATGAAGCAGGATGTGAACGGCAGCGTTACGGGATACGCGGCAGAAGGGAAAAAGGAAACGGACGGCGGAAACGGCGCCGGCGGAAAAACCGGAGAAAAGACGGTTCTGCGGGATAAGATCGTTCTCGACCATATTACGTTCGCTTATCCGGGAACGGATAAAAATATTTTCACGGATGCCCATATGGAAGTCAAACGCGGACAGTCGGTCGGCATCATGGGCCCTTCGGGCGCGGGAAAATCGACGATCGTGGATATTCTGCTCGGCCTTTTGCATGCGCAGAAGGGAAGCATTACCTGGGACGGCAGAAATATTTTTGAAGATTATGATTCCTGGCTTTCTCAGATCGGCTATATTCCGCAGTCGATTTACCTGGTGGACGAGTCTATCCGGGACAATATCGCTTTCGGCATCGATGCGGATGAGATCGACGAGAGAAGAATCTGGGAAGTGCTGGAAGAAGCGCAGTTGAAGGAGTTTATCGAGGGGCTTCCGGAAGGGCTTGATACGACGATCGGCGACCGGGGCGTCAGGATTTCGGGCGGACAGAGACAGCGTATCGGCATTGCGAGGGCTTTGTATCATGATCCGGAGATTCTCGTTTTTGACGAAGCGACTTCCGCGCTCGATAACGATACGGAAAAAGCGGTTATGGACGCTGTAAACAGTTTTCATGGAAAAAAGACGATGGTCATCATCGCCCACAGGCTGAATACGATCGCAAAATGCGACGTCATTTATAAAGTAGAGGGTGAGAAAATCATAGAGAGCAGTCTGCAATAAAAGGCTGAAAAATCAGAGAGTTTTCAACCGCGAATTTGCGCTTGCAGCACAAATATCGCAGGCCGGGTGAAAGGAAAGGTTATATAAAGATGTTAGGAATTGAGACACAGGAAGGATTTGGACTCGGAAATCAGTTATTTTTCTATGTGACGACCAGATGTATTGCGGCGGATAAGGGATATCGGTTCAGCGTGCTGGATCCGGAGCACTTCGCCAATAATATGCACAGCGACTGCGGACTGTATTTTATGGATCTTTCCTATGGCGAGCCTTCCCGGAAGGAAGACTATCAGAAAATTTACCATGAAAAAGAGGACAGGCTTTTTGCCGGCAATTCGAAACACGACCTGACTCACGGGGTTTATGTGACGGATACGGACAGGGCGTTGTTCGACATAGAGGACGATACGCTTCTTTACGGAAACTTTCAGGCGGAAGATTACTTTATCCGTCATAAAGAGGATATCAAAAAGTGGCTTGCGGTGAAGCCGGAATATGACTGTAAGGAATACAGCCGGGAAAATCTCTGCATTCTGCATCTGCGGTGCAGCGATTATATGGGGTCGCCGGAGTTATATCTCAGGAAAAAATATTGGATTAACGGCATGGCGCAGATGCGGAAAATCAATCCCCGTATGGAATTTATGATTATTACCAATGATGTAAAGGAAGCGGGCAAATTTCTGCCGGGTATCCCGGCTTATAATTTCGATCTGGCAAAGGATTACAGCATTTTGAAAAACGCGGCATACCTGCTGCTTGCCAATTCCTCGTTTGCCTATTTCCCGGCTTTTACGAGCGATACGGTGCGGTATATTCTGGCGCCCAAATATTGGGCGAGGCACAATGTGTCCGACGGCTACTGGGCGTCCGAACAGAATATTTATGAGGGCTGGCATTATATGGACAGGCAGGGAAGGGTGTTTACCGCCGAAGAATGCCGGGAAGAGCTTGCCTGGTACAAAAAGACGTCCCGCAAATACGCCCGCCTGAACGAAAGGCCGGAAGGAATGCGGCTGAAATTCATGGCGCTCCATGGAAAATATATTTACGGAAAGGCGTACTGCGGCAAGATCGCCCGCGGGGTGGTCAGACGGATAAAGGAGAAATTGGGCAGGTGAAGCAGAAGAAGGCGGAACAAAAGCAAAACAGCATGAAGCGGAACAGGGCAAAGCAGAAATATCTTGAAATAACAGATGTTATAAAAAGATTCGGAACCCGAACCGCGGCCGCTGTGGACGGTATTTCCACGCGGAAAACGGCGGTCTGTGCGGCGGCTTTGTTCGCGGTGTCGGTTATTCCGCTGCTGCTGCTTGGAAAATACAACGTGATGTGCATCGACGATTACAACTATGGCAGGGCGGTGCATGATACCTGGACGGCGACCGGTTCTCTGTGGCAGTCCATACTGACCGCGCTCAGGCAGACCGGAGTGTTTTTCATGGAATGGCAGGGCACATATGTCTCCTGTTTCCTGATGGCGGTCTGTCCGATGAACTTCCGGTATGAAGCGGCGTTTCTCGTGCCAATCGTGATGATCGGCCTGTTTGCCGGCGCTTCCTTTGCGCTGGGAAGGCATATTCTGATCAAATGGCTCGGCAGCGGCCGGACGCAGGCTTCGTTTGTGATGTTTTTACTGCTTTTCATGTTCTATCAGGTGATGGAAGCGCCTTTTGAAGGGATTTACTGGTATAACGGCGCGACCCATTATGTTTTGATGGAAGCGTTGTTTTTTATTATGCTGACGCTTGTATCGGGCATTTTGTGGGCGGAAAAGAAAGGCGCGGCAGCAGCTCGGTGTATTTCGGCGGTCCTGTCAGGCGTTATCATCGGCGGGGGCAATCTGGTGACGGCGCTTCAGGCGGAAATATTGCTGACGCTTCTGCTCGTTTATGCTTTTGTGGAAAAAAGGAAGAAGGCGGGTCTGATACTGCTTCCGTTTTTATTCTTTACGGCGGGCTTTCTGTGCAATATGCTGGCGCCGGGGAATGCGGTGCGGGCAAGCCTGGATACGGATGTCGGCTATTCGCCGGCGGCGGCGGTTATTTTATCTTTTTATTATGCGGTCGTTTTCATGATCGGATGGACGGGCACGCTCGTGATATTCGTCTGGCTTGCGCTGCTCCCGGTTCTCTGGCAGATCGGAAAGAAATCCGAAAAAAGTTTCGCACATCCCGTATGGGTGACCGCGGGCGCTTTCTGCCTTTTGTCGGCAATGTTCACGCCGACGCTGTTTGCGGTCGGCATGGTGGGGCTTTCCAGAGTGGATAATATAATCCAGATGGTTTATTATCTGTGCCTGTTCTTCGTGACCACGTACTGGTTCGGATGGCTGAACCACCGGAATGCCGGACAGAGCGCCGGAGCGTATTTCGGCATGTTTCTGGAACGCACGGGAAACCGGATGACCGCTGCGGGGATTTTCATCGTTCTGCTCGTGTGGACGATGACGGCCGATAAAAATACCTATGCCGGCATATCGGCTCTGCGTTCGCTTGCAAACGGAGATGCGGCTGTTTTTTATGAAGAAGCGATGGAACGCCATGCGCTTTATGTGGATGATACGATAAAAGACGTTGTGATCGAACCTTATTCCGCAAGGCCGGCGTTGTTTGATTTTGAAGATCTGAAGACCAATACGGAAAACTGGCTGAATCTTGCGGTATCGGATTATTATCATAAAGACTCGGTAAGACTGCGGGAGAGCGGCGAAGGCGCGGACGAGTAGAAAGGAACTGCCGAATATGGGGACGGAGAAACGGAAACTGCCGAATGTCACGCTGGCGGCGATGACCAGCGTCAATCTTTACGAAACGATACGGGCGATCGAATACAGTATGCGGGGCATTGAATTTGGAGAAGTCGTTCTGATTACCCACAGGAAGCCTCTTTTTCTGCCAAAAGGCATACATTACAGGCATACGTCCAGACTAAAGGATATCGATGCCTTTAATTATAAGATAGTTTATGAGCTTTCGGATTATATCGACACGGATTATGTACTGCTCGTGCATTATGACGGTTTTGTGGTGCACCCGGAGAGCTGGCGGGAGGAATTTCTGGAGTATGATTATATCGGCTCCCCCTGGCCGCTTCCGACAAACGACTACGCTTACCGGGATGCGAAAGGGGAAATCTGCCGGGTGGGGAACAGCGTTTCCATCCGGAGCAGAAAACTGCTGCAGTTTCCGAAACAGGCCGGACTGAAATGGGAAAAGATGCCGGACGGCAACTACAACGAAGATACGTTTCTGTGCTGTAAGTATAAAAATGCCATCGAGGAGGCGGGCATGCGTTTTGCGCCGATCGAAGTTGCGAAGTATTTCGGACACGAACACATGATTCCGGAAGTGATGGATGTGGAGAAGCCTTTCCTGTTTCATAAGTGGTGGGGCAGAAATGCACAGTACCCGCATTTTGTGAGTCCGTGGAAAAAAATAAAAGGCATGATCAGGCCGTTTCTGTTCTGGCGGAAATGGAAGCGCCGGCAGTAAAACGCAGAAGGGATAGAAAAATGATTTATGACTGTATTCCGTTTTTTAATGAACTGGATATCTTGAAGCTTCGGCTTCATGTGATGGCGCCTTATGTGGATAAATTCGTCATCGAAGAGTCTTCCGTGACCTTTTCCGGAGAGCCAAAGCCGATGACTTTTGCGGAAAACAGAGAGATGTTTGCGGAGTTTGCGGATAAAATCCTGTATGTGGCGGTGGAAAATTCCCCGATGGACGTGACGACCCATGAGCGGGACAAGTTTCAGAAAAACCAGCTGATACGGGCGATGGGGGACTGCCGGCCGGAAGATATCGTTATTTTCAGCGATGTGGATGAAATACCGAATCCCGAGGCGCTCATGGAAGTAATCGCTCATTTCGATGCGTCCAAAATCTATCATTTTGCGCAGAGAATGTTTTACTGCTTTTTGAATATGGAAGAAGTTTCCGGAAATCTGCTGTCGATTACCGGCGAATTTCCGGGCGTCTCCCCAAGACAGTGGCTTGGGACAAAGGTATGCAGTTTCGGCAGTCTGCCGAAAGAAGGCATCGTCTATCTGCGGGAAGTCTCCGTGCATGCGCCGTGCAGCGTCAGGGTAGCGGACGGCGGCTGGCATTTCGGCTATATGGGAGGCTACGGGGAAAGAGACGTGGCGAAGCGCATCGGCGATAAAGTGAAGGCGGCGGCGCACCAGGAGTATAACACGTCCCGGTATCTGACGGAAGCGCTGGACAGACTGCTCTGCGGGGAAGACATTTTCGGAAGGGATGCCCGGTTTGTCCGGGTGGAAATCGACGATTCCTATCCGGCTTATCTGCGGGAACATATGGCGGAATACGATTATCTGCTGGCGCCGCCGGTCAGCGGGCTCAGAATTTTCTGGAAAAGGAATCTGCTTTCGGCAAAACAGCTTCTCAGGAAAATACACGGAAAACTAAGGCGGGGATGAGGAAAGGACGGGAAGGCAACAGTGGGGATTCGGAATTTTTATGGCATTGTATGGAAGTATAAAATACCGCAGCTTCTGTTCTATATCGGGCTTTCGGCCGAGCTGATTATCGTCATTATTGACAAAAGCAATTACATAAATCCCATAGAGGGCCTGCTGTTCCGCGTTACCTTTCTGCTTTTTGGCCTGAAGCTTGTCTGTACGGGATATACGTGGAAGGAGTGGTGCCTGATCGCCGTTCTGGAGCTGGTATCGCTGATTTCTTACCGGGTGACGGGACGGAACGATCTCATCCGCATCGTGACATTCACGGCGGCCTGCAAGGGCATTCCGTTAAAGCAGATGATCCGGTACGCTTTTTATGTGACGCTTGCGGGCTGTATGGTCATCGTTTTTCTGGCGGTGGCGGGGATTTATGGCGATATGAGCCTGACTGCGGATTACGGGAGAGAATGGGCGGTTACTTATGGGGGCAGCAGCGTTGAGACCAGGTATACGCTGGGAATGGGCCATCCGAACGCGCTTTCCTGTATGTTTCTGATGCTTCTTGCGATGGGGATTTACGGATATGACAAACGGCAGAAATGGTATGTTTATCTGTTTCTGATGCTGCTCAATATCGGCATCTACGGTCTGACGGATTCCAAGACCAGCATGCTCGTGGCGACGATGCTGCTGCTCGCGTCTTTCGTGATGACGTACTGCAGATTTTTCCGGGAGAAGTTCATTGCTTATCTGGGCGGCTTTCTCGTATTCGCGCTGTGCGTGGGTTTTTCGGTGGACGCGGCGGCGAACGCGCCCCGGGTAATGGAGGCGTGGCGGCTTTATGTGTATTGCGATGCGATGCCCGAAGATAATCATACCCGCATACTGCTGCAGGCGGATAAGTTCATGAACGGCCGGATCAAATCGCTGACCGATTCCGAAAGAAATGACGGAACGATCGAAACCTGGTCTGCATTTTCCTGCCCGGAGAATATGGATTATTATTTTGACATGGGGTGGGTGAAGCTGTTTTACCGGTACGGCGTTGTTCCCGGCATCCTGTACTGCGCCGCGTGCGCCGCGCTTCTGTGGCAGTTTTACCGGAAAAAGGATGCCTTCGGGCTTGTCGTATTTACGGTGCTTGCGGTCTATTCCGTAATGGAGGCGCATTTATTTTCGGTTTATATCGGAAGGAACTTTCTCCTGATGATGATGGGAAGCTATTTTCTGCCTTCTTCCGGCTGTCAGCCGGCGGCGATTGAAATTTCTCCGAAAAAATGATATGATGAGACAATAATCAAACGAACGCGAAAGGTGTGCCTATGAACCGTAGAAAGAAAATTATAGAGAGTTATTGCCTGCTGTTTGTAGACTTAATTACGATTACGATCTCTTTTATGCTTGCCCTTTTGCTGCGTTATCAGAAGTTCAGCAGAGTAATGGAGCCGGAGCTCCATTTTATGGGGTTTGTCTGTTTTCTGCTGTTCTGTACCATGTACAGTTTTCTGCTCGACTGGAACAGGGATTTTCTGACGCGCGGCGTGTTCGTGGAATTGATTGCGGTCCTGAAATACAATCTGTTTATGGCGCTCGCCTTTTCCATGGTGCTGTTCGTTACGCAGAAGGGTATTGATTTTTCAAGACTTGTCTGGGGGTATTTTACGGTATTCGACATGATACTCGGATGGCTTGTGCGCCTCCTTGCCAAAAGGGTGCTCCGGGTCTATTTTATGTCCCGGTCCAATCAGGTCAAGATCATGATCATCGCGAAAGATGCCGTGTTGGACAAGACGGTCGGCAGCCTGAAAAAATCGCTGGATATCAATTATGAGATCGTGGCGCTCGCCTGTGTGGATGCGGACAGAAAGGGCGTCGTTATAGACGGCGTCAAAGTGACGGCGGACGGCGGAAACGTCATTGAGACGGCGAGGCAGATGCCGCTCGATGAAGTGTTCATCAATCTGCCGGACGAAAATATGGAATATGTGAAATATATTATCTATGAACTGGAATCCATGGGAATCTCCTGCCATTTTAACATCGACATTATCGACAGGCCGCAGAAGGAAGTCCGTGTCGGAAGGTTTGCGGATTATACGGTGGTGACCTATTCCATAAACCATTTTGATTACAGAAGGCTGTTTTTAAAGCGCCTGCTGGACATCGTGGGCGGGCTTACGGGCCTGCTGATTACGGGCATCGCAATGCCGTTCGTGGCGCTTGCGATCAAACTGGATTCTCCGGGCCCCGTCTTTTTTGCGCAGACGAGAATCGGAAAGAACGGCCGGCGTTTTAAGATTTATAAATTCCGCTCCATGTATATCGATGCGGAGGCGCGGAAAAAGGAGCTGGAAAGGCAGAACGAGATGCAGGGGCTGATGTTTAAGATGGAAAACGATCCGCGCATTACAAAAGTGGGGAAGTTTATCCGTAAAACGAGCATAGACGAGCTCCCGCAGTTTTATAATATCCTGAAAGGCGATATGAGCCTGGTCGGGACGAGGCCGCCGACAGAAGACGAATTTGAACAGTATAATTCCCATTACCGGAGGCGCATCAGCATGACGCCGGGACTGACCGGATTGTGGCAGATCAGCGGCCGGAGCGAAATCATCGATTTTGACGAAGTGGTAAAACTTGATTTGGAATATATCGATAACTGGACGATGGGGCTGGACATTAAAATTTTATTCCAGACAATCTGGGTGGTGCTGACCGGAAAGGGTTCCAAATGAAAATTTGTATGATTGTGCCGAATCCTTCCGTAAAAGGCGGCATCGCGTCCGTGGTAAACGGGTACAGGGGTTCTGCGCTGGAAAAAACACACACGGTCCGTTATGTGGAATCTTACTGCGACGGAAATAAGATACAGAAGCTTCTCAAAGCGCTCGGCGGATATTGTCATTTTCTGAAAATACTGCTTTTTGACAGACCGGATATCGTGCATGTCCATTCCTCTTTCGGACCGAGCTTTTACCGGAAAATGCCGTTTATTTATGTAAGCGGACTCTGGCATATTCCGGTTGTGAATCACATTCACGGTTCGGAGATCGGGCGTTTTTACGAGGATGCTTCCGCATCAAAAAAGAGGCTCGTGCGGAGAGTTTATGGGAAATGCAGCCGCCTGATCGTACTTTCGGAGGAATGGAAGCAGAAAATTTCAAAGATCGTACCGTCCGGGCGGATCGACGTGCTGGAAAATTACTGTGTGCTGCCCGAAGAGCCCTATGACAGCGGGAGAAACCGGAACCAGATATTATATCTGGGCAAGCTGGAAAGGGATAAGGGAAGTTTTGATATGGCCGATATTCTGCGGAACGTCATAAAAGAGTGCCCGCAGGCGCGCCTCGTCATGGCAGGCGACGGCCGGATGGAACAGGTAAAAAACGCATTTGCGGAGAAGGATCTTCTGCCATACGTCAGATTTACCGGCTGGGTACGCGGAGAAGAGAAGGAGAAACTGCTGCGGGAAAGCGCCGTTTTCCTGTTTCCGAGCTACCATGAAGCGATGCCGGTGTCGGTTCTGGAAGCGATGGGTTATGGAATGGGGATTGTAACGACGGCCGTTGGCGGGATACTGCGGCTGATTCAGGACCGGGAAAACGGCTGTCTGGAAACGCCCGGCGATTCTGTCAGGATGGCGGAAGATGTGGCCGCCCTTCTGCGGGAGGAAGAATTGTGCCGCAGACTTGGGCTTCGTGCAAGGGAGACGGCGGCGGAAAAGTACAGTCTGGAAATTCATCTGCGGAATCTGGAGCGGATTTACCGGAAGGCCTGCGGCGGTCTTTCGACGAAAAAGAATGCAGGCTGAGAGAAAGGCGGCATGGCTGTTAAATGAAAAAGAAAAATGATAAAATCAGCGTAATCGTGGCGGTCTATAACGTCCATGATTACCTTGAACAGTGCATAGACAGTATATTACTGCAGACCTATGAAAATCTGGAACTGCTGCTGATCGACGACGAATCGACGGACGGCAGCGGCGAAATCTGCGACAGATACGCAGATCAGGATGAACGGGTGCGGGTTTTCCATCAGAAAAACAGCGGCTGTACCGCGGCGTCTTTACTGGGACTGCGGGAAGCGGCCGGGGATTATATCATGTTCGTTGACAGCGACGACTATGTGGAAACGGAAATGCTGCGGGAAATGATGAAACACCTTGTCGGGAAAAAGGGGGAAGTCGTATGCTGCAACCATATTCTGGAGAAAAAAAGAACAACCCTGCCCGCCGTCTGTCCCGCCGCACCCGGCGTTTACGAGGGCGAAAAGCTGAAAAAGGAAATAAAGAATAAGCTGATCGGAAACGAACAGCGCACCATTCCGCTGTCCCGCTGCATGAAATTGTTTGAAAAATCCGTTTTTGAAGGGAACGAGAAATTTCGGGACACTTCGATTCTGATGGGGGACGATTTGACGATCGTATTTCCGGCGATGCTTAACAGCACAAGGGTCGTAGTGATGAAGGACGCTCTGTTCTATCATTACCGTTATGTGGAAAACTCCACGGTGCACGGTTATCTGACGAACATGCTGGAGGGGCTCAACCGGCTGCGGAAATTTTTGTACACCGTCTCGGAGGCAAAGGGCTTTCAGGATATGCAGGGGGCGATTGAAAGAGAATACTGCTATATGCTGCTGCTCATCATGAAGAATGAGCTCCGCAATCCCGACAGGAGTTATCTGCGGAATATCCGTGAAATTTTTCTGGATGAAAACGTGCGGAAATGCGTTTTAAATACGCCGGTTTCCGTCAGGGAGCGTTCCAATCAGTTATTATATCTGGGCATGCAGTATCCGGAAAAACTGCTGCTGAGGATGCTGCGGGTCATCATCCGCATTTATGACAGAAAAAAATAGAAAGGAAAATGGCGTGGATAACAGATTAGTGATGTATCTGCATGGAGGAAGCGGGAATCATGGCTGTGAGGCGATCGTGAACAGCACGTGCCATATGATCGAAGAACTTCCCAAATTACTCGTAACGAACAGCGAAAAGGAGGACAACTTCTATTCGCTGGCCGGTTTATGCGACGTATTACAGGAACGGAAAATAGCCGAACATTTCGCGGCCCATGTGTGGTATTATGCCTGGCGCGCCCTGTTCCATGACCCGGAATCGTTCATGCGTTACCGTTTTCGGGACGTACTCGGCAAAAACCTGGCGCCGCTGTATGTATCGGTGGGCGGCGATATGTATTGTTATGAGATTTCCAAAAAAGAGGCGATTCTGGCAAACCGCACCTTCTGCCGGGCAGGGGCCAAGACGGTCTTATGGGGCTGTTCCCTGGAGCCGGAGCTGTTAAAAGAACCGGAAGTTGTGGAAGATATGAAGCGGTATGCGCTGATTACGCCGCGGGAATCCATTACGTTTCAGGCGCTTTCGGAGGCGGGCGTTACGGAGAACGTGAAATTCTTTCCGGATCCGGCCTTTTCCCTGAAGCCGGAAGAAACAAAGATGCCGGAAAACTTCCCCGAAGGAAGGACGATCGGCATCAATATCAGCCCGATGATCGTCCGTTACGAGAAAGAACCGGGCATTACCATACAAAACTATCGGAAACTGATCGAGCATATTCTGCGGACTTCGGATAACAGTGTGGCGCTCATACCGCATGTGATCTGGAAAAACAATGACGACCGGCTGACGCTTGCCCGGTTATATCAGGGATACGAGGAAAACGAGCGGGTTATGCTCTTTTCCGACCAAAACTGCGGACAGTTAAAATATGTGATCTCGAAATGCAGGGCTTTCATCGGTGCGAGAACGCACGCCACGATTGCGGCCTATTCCGGCAATGTGCCCACGCTGGTTGTCGGATACTCCGTCAAGGCGCTCGGCATTGCACGGGATTTATTCGGGAACGAGGAAAATTATGTACTGCCCGTACAGACGCTTCAGGAGCCGGATGCGCTGATTCGCGCCTATGAATGGCTGATGGAGCGGGAAGAAGAGATTCGTTCACATTTGTGTGAGATCATGCCGGAGTACTGCGGGAAGGCGGCACAGGCGGGAAGAGAGATTCGGACACTATGGAAACAGGTAACGGCGTGATACGGGATTTGATCAGCATTATCGTTCCGGTATATAACGGGGAAGCCTGGATCGGAAGATGTGTGCAGAGCATTCAGGCGCAGACCTATACGATGTGGGAGCTTCTTCTGATCGACGGCGCTTCCTCAGACAGAACGCCCGCCCTCTGTGAAGCATGGCAGGAGCGGGACGGGCGGATCCGCGTGTTCCGTTCCGATAAAAACCGGGGCGTTTCCTATGGGAGGAATACCGGACTGAGGAAAGCCGCGGGAGAATATCTTTTTTTTGCGGACGCCGACGACTGGTTACAGCCGGACTGCCTTTCCCGGTTATATGAGGAAATACGGCAGGAAGGCGTTCAGATCGCGGGATGCGGCTTTGAACGATGTTCCGACCGGGACTGGGAAGAAGCCCGCAGGCCGCCGGAACATGTATATGGACGGAAGCTGACTGCGGGAAAAGATTTTCTGGCGGAGGGCATCTTAAATCAGGATACCCGCTGCTGGGGGAAACTGTACCGGCGGACGCTTCTGGACGGACACTTTTTCAGGGAAGATTATACGATCGGGGAGGACATGCTGTTTCTCTGGGAAGCCGCCCGGAAAGCCGAATGGGTCAGCAGCAGCGAATACCCCGGCTATTGTTATTATTATAACGAAAACGGCACGATGCTGCGGCCCTTCCGGGATTCGGACATCGATCAGATACGGTGCTGGCAGCTCGTGCTTGAAACCATATGCGCGGAAAACGAAGCCGCCGCGGGAAGACGCGCCAATGCGCCGTACGGACCGGAAGTTCTGCAGAAAGCCGCTTCGATTCTGCTGATTTCCTGTATGCTGACTGTGGGGAAGTTTTCCATGCTGCCGGCCGGGGAGAAAAAGAAACATGCCGGACTGAAAGAAAAGTGCAGTCATACGGTAGAGGAAACATTGAAGACAGAAGGGGCCTATGAAAAACTGGACCGGGGGTACCGGCTGAAAGTCAGCCTGTACCGGAGGCTTCCGGGCCTGTATATCGGATTATACGGCCTGTTGAAAAAAGGAAAGCGGTAAAGGGACAAAATGGGCAGAGTGCAGAAGGCCGCGAAGAATATTTTCTTCGGCTACATCAGCAATTTCATGATTCTGATTCTGGGGTTCTGGCAGAGAGACGTCTTTATCCGGGTGCTCGGAGAAACGCTGCTCGGCGTGAATACGCTGTATGCGGATATCCTGAGCGTGTTATCGCTGGCGGAACTCGGCGTCGGCACGGCGTTAAATTACAGTCTGTATAAGCCGGTGGCCGGCCGGGATTATGAGAAAATCAAGTCTTATATGCGGCTTTATAAAAAGGCATATCTGACGATCGCCGGCGTCATTGCCGTCATAGGGCTTGCGGTGACGCCCTTCCTGCCATTGCTGATTAAACCCGAAAGCCGGAGCGGCATCGCGGTAAGGGAACTGGTCATCTATTACCTGATTTTTCTCTTCAATACGGTCAGCACGTATTTTGTGGCTTATAAATACAGTCTTGTCAACGCGGAACAAAAGGATTATATTCAGACTAATATCACAACGATTACGAAGATCGTTACGGTCTGCATTCAGATCGTCGTCCTGCATGTGACGAAAAGTTTTCTTTTATATCTGTTGACCCATGCGGTCATCGAACTGCTTCAGAAAATTATCGTCAGCGTGTACCTGAACAGGCTTTATCCCTATCTGAAAGAACGGAACGTGGAGAAGCTGACGAAAGCGGAAACGGATGTTGTCGTCACGAAGAGCAAGGCGCTGATGTTTCATAAAATAGGGGATGTGGCCAGATTACAGACGGACAGCATTATCATCACGTATTTTATCGACGTGGCTTCGGTCGGTTTTGTCGGAAATTATAATTATGTGATCACTTACGGCGCCAATTTTATCAACCTGATTTTCAATTCCGTCATTTCCGGGCTCGGCAACCTTGTCGCGACGGAATCGAAGGAAAAGCAGTACAGCATTTTTAAAGTATACCGCTTTTTTGCCTGCTGGCTGTACGGCTTCGCGGCGGTTGGTTTTTTCCTGCTTCTGACGCCGCTCATCACCGGGCTGTGGCTGGATGAGAGCTGGAAGCTGGGACAGACGGTGCTCAGCCTGATTTTGATCGATTTTTACTTTAAAGGCGGCAGAGTCGTACTGCTGAATTATAAGATTGCGGCGGGGGTGTTTGAACAGGATAAATATTTATCCATCATTCAGGGAGCCGTGAATCTTGTGATTTCCATCGTCGGGGCGAAGTATATCGGTCTGGCCGGCGTTTATATCGGAACGGTGGTATCCGGCGTCATGGCAAACCTTGTCAGGCCCATCATCATTTACAGGGACTGTTTTGCGAGAAGCGCGTGGGATTATTTTAAAGATTCCCTGAAATATATTTGCACGATTCTGGGGATTCTTTTAGTATTGTTACCTGTAAAAAAATTCCTGCTGGCCCAGGTGAATATACTGACTTTTCTTCTGACGGCGGGAATCGTTACGATAGTGTATAATCTTGTTTTTATCTGTTTCTTCCGGAAAACGGAGGAATTTGGATACTTGCTGTCGGTAGTATGCAGGAAATTTCGGAAAAAGGCATAGCGGAAAGCCGGGGAGACATCTATGGCAGGGAGAGCGGAGCATGAGGGAAAAAGAACTGGCAGAGGAAATCAAAATGGACACAATGAAAATGGAGCTGATCGGAACGGCCTGTGAGGAACTTCTGACCTACGGTCTGTGGAATTATAGAAAGAAAGCAAAGATTTTCATAAAAAAATATGCGCTCAGGCAGCAGACGCCGGCAAACGACCCGGTCTTCTGGCCGACGGGCCTGCTTGCGTCCGGTTTGTGGCATTGCAGGAGGAAGCTGTTAAACTGTAAAACCGAGGATGCAGGGGCAATGGTGAACCGAATAGAAGCCGCTCTTCTGGCCTATTTTACCAGATGGGAGAAAAAGAAGTTTCCGGTTTCTTATCTGGACGATCTGCTTGCCGGAGAAGTATTTCTCGCAATTCTGGAAGAATATCAGGACGGTTGTCGGGCGAACGGCATGATCAATGAAAAAAATGTCGGAAAATACCGAAAAGCCGTGGATAAACTGGCAGAGTATGCCTTTTCCTATCCGACGGACGAAACGGGCAGTTTTCCTTACCGCGCCGCCCGGAAGAACGGGCATATCTATGTCGATACGATCGGCCTGTCCTGCCCCTTTTTGTACGAATACGGAAGAGTCTACGAGAAGGATGAGGGGATGGAACTGGCGGTCGCGCAGATTGCGAATTTTCTGGCTTACGGAATCGACACAACGACGGAACTGCCCTATCACGGCTATGAGGTGGAGTCGGGCATGAAATATGGCATTATCGGATGGGGCAGGGCCGTCGGATGGCTTCTGCGGGGCATGATAAGGTGCATGACGGCCGTATACGGCCTGGACAGATTACAGGAATCTTACTGCCGCCTGATGGATGTGGTCATCGCATGGCAGCGCAAAGACGGTTATTTCTCCTGGCAGCTGCAGGCGATGGAGGGCCCTGCGGATACTTCCGCAACCGCGATGATCTGCCTCGCCCTGCAGGAAGGAATCCGGACGAGGATGCTTCAGGGAGAGGCCTATCAGATCGTTCTGGATAAAGGGCTTCACGCCCTGCGCAAGTCCATCAAAAACGGAAGGGTGTACGACAGCCTCGGCGAATGCGAAGGCTTTTCGCAGTATCCGCAGAACTACGGGGCCTATCCCTGGGCGCTCGGAGTGGTGCTGATGCTGGAGATATAGGACAATGACAGGATGGATATGGGGTTATTCATATGATTATCATCAGAGTTATGGGCGGCCTGGGAAACCAGCTGCAGCAGTATGCGTTGTATAAAAAACTGGAGAGCATGGGAAAAGAAGTCAGGCTGGATACTTCCTGGTTCCGGGATACCATGCAGGAGACGGTTCTGGCGGAACGGGAACTGGAACTGCGTTATCTGAGCGGCATTTCCTACCGGGAGGCGGCGCCGGAAGAGATCAGAAGCGTGCTCGGACGATTGTGGGAGGAGCGGGAAACAATCACGGCAAAGCTGAAAAGAAAGCTGCTCCCGGCCTCCAATCCCGTTTTTACGGAAAGTGATATGTACCATGAACAGGTATTCGGATTTGACGATAAATATCTGACGGGTTACTGGGCCTGTGAAAAATATTATGCGGATATTCTGGGAAAGCTGCGTCGGGAGATCGGTTTCCCAGAAGAAGACGTTTTATCGGGCCAAAAGACATCCGTGGAATCCGGCAGTCGTCCGTCGGATGAAAATGCCGGCATTTTATCTAAAAATGCGGAAATGATATGTAAGATGCGGGAAACGGAGTCCGTCAGCGTGCATATCCGCAGGGGCGATTATCTGGATGCGGCCAACCGTCCGATTTTCGGAGGAATCAGTACGAAAGAATATTACCGGGCCGCGGTCGATTTTTGCAAAGAGCGGTTTCCCGGAGCGAAGTTTTTCTTTTTTTCCGATGATATTCCTTATGTACAGGAGCATTACCGGGAAGAGGCTTTTGAAATCATCGACTGGAATCACGGCAGAAACAGCATTTATGACATGATGCTGATGAGCCGTTGCAGACATAATATCTGTGCAAACAGCACGTTCAGCTTCTGGGGGGCCAGGCTCAATCCCTTTGAACAGAAGGTGACGATACGGCCTTCCATCCATAAAAACACGCAGATCTGTATTCCGGAGCAGATGAAAGAGCTCTGGGCCGGATGGACGCTGATAACGCCGCAGGGAAAAGTCCTTTGAGAAGGGCGGTATACGGTTTTTTCGCGGATTGTGGAAAGGAACTCGTCTGAGAATGAACGAAAAAATAACAAAAAAAATACCGATATATGAAGTCCTATATTTTGGCTTCTTTCTGCTGCTGTCCGTGACAAAGGGATTTGGCCTCTATGACGGACAGAAGCTTTTTATCCTGCTTGTTACGCCGGCTCTGCTCTGCGGATTTGTCAAAATTCTGATTACGCCCTATACGGGGCGGCAGTCGGTGTTCGTCGCGGCTATGCTCGTCATGACGGCGTTTGTGTATGCGCAGTCGCGGGAAAAGGGCATTCTTTTTGTCATGCTTTTGATGCTGGGAATGAAAAACATTTCCCTGAAAAAGGTGATGCGCACCGGTCTGTGGGTGTGGTCCATGTGCGCCGTTCTGCTCAGCATTTTTTCCTTTTTCCGTCTGGAACATACGATTTACCGGGTTGTCCGGAAGCTGGGGCTCGGACATATTTTCCGCTGGAGTCTCGGTTTTACGCATCCCAATATTCTGCATATTACTTATTTTGCGCTCTGCGCTTTTATCATTTATGAGCTGGCAGAGCGGTATTGTCTGAAACATTTCGTGCTGCTGATGATCGGCAATGTGCTCGTATTTTTTTATTCGGTCAGCTTTACCGGCTTTGGCATCGTAACGATTTTCCTTGCGGGAGAGCTGTATGTGCATTTCCGCCCCAAATTCTCTCGCCCGGAAAAGGCGGCGGTCATTCTGGTACTTCCCGTCTGCATTCTGTTCGCTTTTTTGCTGCCCTGTCTCTATGCGTTTCAGGAGGCGGCCGGACAGGTATCTCCCTGGCTGGAAAAGCTGAATCTGCTTCTGAATACCCGGATATGGCTGGCGAGCCAGTATATGTCGCCGGAATATATGAGCCTCTTTGGCATGGAGGCCGCATTGCAGAGAATGCCGTTCGGAACCATTGACAGTTCTTATGTCTGGTGCTGTGTCAATTATGGACTGATCCCGTTTCTTTTTTTCATGGCGGCTTATATGGTTCTGGCAGCAGACCAGTGCCGGAAGCAGAAAATGGGCGAAGCGGTGATGCTCGTCTGCTTTTTGGGAGCCGGCTTCACCGAACAGCTGTTGTTTAATACCTCTTTTAAAAATATTACGCTGCTGTTTCTGGGAGAGCTTTTGTTCAGACAGAAGGAAGGAGAGAAGGAATACTGCCTTCTTCCGGCGGCATACCGGGAAATCGAAGTGCCGGTTCCGGCCGTATGGACGTTTTTGACGGGACTTCCGAAAAAGGCGGCCGGGGTCCGGAAATCCGCTCCGAAACGGATTGTGACAGCCGTTCTTATGGGAGCTGCGGCAGGCGTGCTTCTGTGCGGCCTTCTGTACAGAGCGCCCAAAGGCTATGTTGTGCCGCGGGTGTATACGGATGGGTGGTTCGAAAGCGTCGAATATCTGGAAAGCGCAGAAGACCCCGCATATGAAGGCTATCGGATTATGAATTATACGGATGCCGAAACGAGGATGCAGGTCGTGGAAGAAAACGCGGTTATGGTGGAATCGGCGCGGTATTACACGGGGAGCGCATTGATCGGCGGTTTCGCGGGATATCTCCTGTGTCTCCTGTTTTGTCTGAGCAAAAAGGAGCGGAAACGGGACTGAGGAGACGGCGGGATGTAGAAAGGGCATGGTTATGGAAAAGAATACGCTGCAGTACTGCACCATATTAAAAACAAATATTAACGTTACGACGATGGAAAAGACCATCCGATATATCACGGAAAATCTGGAAGCGTTAAAAGGAAACTATATCTGCGTGTCCAATGTCCATACGACCGTGATGGCGTACCGGGATGCACATTACCGGAAAATACAGAACGGCGGAGCGATGGCGCTGCCTGACGGCCAGCCGCTTTCTATCGTGAGCCGGCGGCGCGGATACCGGGACGCCAGAAGGGTTCCGGGGCCCGATCTGATGCCGGCGATTCTGAAACTGTCGCTGGAAAAAGGCTATTCCCATTATTTTTACGGAAGCTCGGAACATACGCTGGCGCAGCTACAAAAAACGCTTATAAAGACTTATCCCGGCCTGAAAATTGCGGGGATGTATGCGCCGCCGTTCCGGCAGATGACAGAGGAAGAAGACCGGGAAACCGTGGAACGCATCAATGCGGCAAAACCGGATTTTATCTGGGTTGCGCTCGGTGCGCCCAAACAGGAAATCTGGATGTATGAGCACAAAAACAGGGTGCAGGGCCTGATGATCGGCGTCGGCGCCGCTTTTGATTTTATGGCGGGAACAGTGAAGCGCGCCCCTCTGTGGATGCAGAAACTGTGTCTGGAGTGGGTATTCCGCATCATACAGAATCCAAAGCGCATGCTGCCCAGATATCTGAATACGAATTTTGCCTTTCTTTACCATACGGGCCGGGAAACTGCGGCGCTTGCCAGAGAGAAGCGGAGGAACGGTTCCGCGGCCGGGGTGCACAGAGAACAAGCCGGAGAAAGGCGGATGAAGCCTGCCGGAAAAGATGCGGCGCCGCTCAGAATCGCCATGATCGGACATAAGCGCATTCCGTCGAGAGAGGGCGGCGTGGAGATCGTCGTGGAGGCCCTTGCGGTCAGAATGGCGGAAAAAGGTCATAAAGTGGAGGCCTATAACAGGTATGGACATCACGTATCCGGTAAAAAATATGATGAGGAATACGGACGCGGTGACAGAAAATACTATAAAGGCGTTCGCATTCACATCGTGCCGACCTTTAAGAGCAGCAAACTGAACGCCATCGTTTATTCCTTCTTTGCCACCGTCCGGGCGCTCGTCAAGCCTTACGACGTGATTCACTATCATGCGGAAGGACCGTGCGCCATGCTCTGGCTGCCCAGGCTGTGCGGGAAAAGGGTGGTTGCAACGATACACGGTCTGGACTGGCAGCGGGCCAAATGGGGGAATTTTGCTTCCCGCGTGATTCGGTTCGGCGAAAAAATGGCGGCAAAATATGCGGATGAAGTCATCGTTCTTTCGGAAAATGTCCGTCAGTATTTTAAAGACACTTACGGGCGGGATGTGGTTTTTATCCCCAACGGAATCGAGCGCCCCATCAGACGGAAGGCGGAATTGATTACGGAGAAATTCGGATTACGGGAAAACGGCTATTTCCTTTTTCTGGCACGGATTGTACCCGAAAAAGGACTGCATTATCTGATCGAAGCATTTCACAAAACCGATACGGACAAGAAGCTGGTGATTGCGGGAGGCAACAGCCATGCGGCCGATTACATGGAGAAAATACACCGTATGGCTGCCGAAGACGACCGGGTCATCATGACGGATTTCGTACAGGGACAGGTGCTGGAAGAGCTTTTTTCTTCCGCCTATGCCTTTGTCCTGCCGAGCGACGTGGAAGGCATGGCGATCAGCCTTTTAGAGGCCATGAGCTACGGAAACTGCTGTCTCGTGAGCGATATCAGCGAGAATACGGAAGTCGTGGAGGATAAGGCGCTGACCTTCCGGAAGGGAAACGTAAAAGATTTACAGAAAAAACTGGAATATATGCTGCAAAATCCTGAAATAGTGGAAGAATACAGGAAGCAGAGCAGCGGCTTCATCTGCGGTAAATACAACTGGGACGATGTGGTGGAGCGGACGCTTCGTATCTACCGCGGGGACGCCCTGCGCGCATATGACAGGAAACAGACTGAAGAAAGGGCATCGGCCGGATATGAAAATTCTGTTCATTAATAAATTTCTGCATCCGAACGGCGGCTCCGAGACTTATATATTCGGGCTCGGAGAGGCGCTTGTGAAGATGGGGCATGAAGTGCAGTACTTCGGCATGGAACATGAAGGACGGGCGGTTGGCAACCGGGCGGAAAGCTATACTTCCGATATGGACTTTCACGGAGGAGGGCTGCAAAAGCTCCTGTATCCGTTTAAAATCATCTATTCTGCCGAGGCGAGAAAGAAACTCCGTCCCGTTTTGCAGGACTTCGCACCGGATATTGTACACCTGAACAACATCAACTTCCAGCTCACGCCTTCGGTGATCGATGAAGTCAGGGCTTTCGAGAAAAAAAGCCGGAAACCTGTCCGCATCGTGTTTACCGCCCACGATTACCAGTGGGTGTGCCCGAACCATATGCTGATGATACCGCGGACGGGAAAACCGTGCTTCGCCTGTCGGGGCGGCCGGTTCGGAAACTGCACGAAAAACCGGTGCATTCACGGCTCTTTTGTCAAAAGCCTGCTCGGCACGCTGGAAGCGGATTTTTATCGGTGGCGCAGGACTTACGGGAAAGTGGACCGGATTATCTGTCCGAGCGCGTTTATGAAAAAACAGCTCGATACCGACCCGCTGCTTGCGGATAAGACGCTGGTGCTGTATAATTTCGTACCGGAAGCCGGAGAAAAAGAAGACTGCGGGAGCAGCGCGAAGAGGGACGCCGCATGGAACAGACTGCGGGAACATCTTCCCGATCGGTATGTTCTCTATTTCGGCCGCTTTTCCGCAGAAAAAGGCGTGGAAACGCTGCTGAAAGTCTGTAAGCGGATGCCGGATGTGCCGTTTGTTTTTGCGGGAACCGGGCCGCTTCATGAAGAAGTTTCACAGGCGGACAACATCCACAATGTGGGATTCGTCACGGGAGAAGCCCTGCGAAAGCTCATCGCCGGCGCGGCGTTCAGCCTGTATCCGTCCGAATGGTACGAAAACTGTCCCTTTTCCGTGATGGAATCCCAGGCATATGCAACGCCGATGATCGCTTCTGATCTTGGCGGCATTCCGGAATTGCTGCACGACGGCGTGACCGGGGAACTCTTTCCCGCCGGGGACGAAGCCGCGCTCGGCGAAAAAATCAGGAAGCTCTGGGAACAGCCGGCGCTTTGTGCGGCGTACAGGGAGAACTGTAAAAAGATAAAATTCGATACAGCAGAGGAATATTGTGGTAAAATAATAGAACAGGTTTACGTGTGCCGGTGAGCGCAGCGTAACGGAAATTTGTGATTTGTGCCCGGCAGCGGTCGATATGCGGGCACAGAGAAAGGCATGGTTATAAATATGGCAAGACGGACATTATATGGCACGGTCATCGTGACTTACCGGTGCAATGCCCACTGTAATATGTGCGACTGCTTCCGGGACCCGACCAGGCCGGAAGAAGAGATCACGCTGGAAGATATAAAAAAACTGCCTGAAATGGCTTTTACGAATATTACCGGGGGAGAGCCTTTTATCCGGCAGGATATCCCCGAAATCGTCAGAGAACTGTACAAAAAAACCGACAGGATTGTCATTTCTACAAACGGATATTTTACGGACAGGATCATCGGTCTTTGCAAAGAATTTCCCAAAGTGGGCATCCGCATCAGCATCGAAGGCCTGCAGGAGACGAATGACGCAATCCGCGGCATCCCGGACGGCTTTAACAGGGGGTATAAGACGCTGAAAACGCTGGTGGAAATGGGCCATCCCGATGTGGGATTCGGCATGACGGTGCAGGATATGAACTGTGAAGATCTGGTGCCGCTGTACAATATCGCGAACGACATGGGAATGGAGTTTGCCACGGCGACCCTTCATAATTCCTTCTATTTCCGGAAGACGGACAATAAGATCGACGACAAATATAAGGTGGCGCAGAATTTTGAAAAGCTGATTAACGAGCTTTTGAAGAGCAATTCCCCGAAAAAGTGGTTCCGCGCCTATTTTAACCACGGACTGATCAATTATATTTACGGCAATAAGAGGCTTCTGCCCTGCGATATGTCCAAAAACGCTTTTTTCATCGACCCGTTCTGCGATGTCATACCCTGTAACGGCATGGAGAAAAAGGCGGTCATGGGAAATCTCAGGAAGCAGAGCTGGGACGAGCTGTGGAACTCAAAGCAGGCCGAAGAAGTCCGCCGCTGTACAAAAAACTGTACAAGAAACTGCTGGATGATCGGAAGCGCTTCGCCCGCCATGCACAAATATATCTGGGTACCCGGCTGGTGGGTTATCCGGCATAAGTTTTTGAAGGGCGGGAAGTACAGTCTGGAGGAGAATCCGTTTATGCGGTCGAAACTTCAAGACAAATAAGGAATAATATGTTAGAATAACAGATAGTATATTTTTCCAACGGGCCGGGATGAAGGATAAGGAAGCGTTATATGGGACGTTTACAGAACAAAATAAAACAACTGAAATTTGCGTTGTACTGTTATCGGAAAGGACAGGACAGCCGTTTTGTCAATACGGTGAAACAGTTTGCGGAAATGAACAATCTGATTTACGTGGAGTCCTATGGGGACGAGCGGATATCCGACCCGGTTTTTCTGATCGATATGGAAGAATCCCATTCCGGCTTTTTTGCCGACCATAACCGCCTGCTGGCGCTGCTTTATTTTGCGGATCGGTATGATATGAAGCCGGTAGTGCGGTATCACGCCGGATATTGCTATGCCGAGGCGCATCCGGTCAACGGGACGGACAATCCGTTTGAGTATTATTTTGAACAGCCGGCCGGAATCGGCCCGGACAGCCTGGCATCCTGCAAGAGGGTTTTCAGAAGCAGAAAAGAAAACAGCTATGAAGTAAACCGGCTCTGCGGCGACACAAACGGATATAAGAGAAGCGAAGAATACCTGAATGAAATGGCAAGGATTACCGCCAAATATATCCGCTTAAATTCCGTTGTCGGAAGCCGGATAAATGAGGAAATCCGGGAACTTCTGGGAGACGGTAAAGTGCTGGCCGTACATGTCAGGGGAACGGATTTTAAACAGAATTATAACGGCCATCCGGTTTCGGTGAGCGTTGATGAATATTTGAAAGAGACGATGGGCCTGTTCGCAAAAGGCGGGTTCGAGAAGATTTTTCTGGCAACGGACGACAGTGCGGCGCTTGAAAAGTATCAGGAGCAGTTTGGGAAAAAGCTGGTATTTTATCAGGACGTTGTGCGAAGCGGCGGGACGGACACGGTTATGCACAGCGACATGCCGCGCAGGAACCATCATTATCTGCTCGGCTATGAGGTGCTCAGGGACATGTACACGCTGGCGGCCTGCGACGGGTTAGTCGCCGGACTTTCCCAGGTAAGCTATGCCGCAAGAATCCAGAAGAAGAGCACGGGGAAGGAGTACGCTTCCCTGGTCATCCTGGAAAAAGGGATTAATTATCATAAGAAAAATAACTGTCCTGCCTGAACGTGGTATCGGGGGCCGGGAAAAGGGAGTAAAGTCTGTAATGATCAAACAGTTAGCCTATATTTTTAACCGCAGAGAGAAAACGAAACTGCTGATTCTGTTTGCGGCAGCAGTTATCGGGAGTCTGCTGGAATGCGCAAGCGTCGGTATTTTCCAGCCGTTTATAGAATTATTTATGGACCCGCAGGCGATTCAGAAGAACCGGTATCTGAACGAGGCTTATACTTTCCTGGGTTTTCAGTCTTTCGGCAGTTTTATGAGCGCTATGGCGATCGCTATTATAGCGATATTCGTCGTTAAAAATATCTATCTGACGATTGAAAAATATGCGATTTATACGTTCTCCTATAGTATGCAGATGAAGATTTCCACGGGACTGCTCAGGGCTTATGTGAGCGAACCGTATACCTTTCATCTCAATAAAAATATTTCGGTACTGCAAAGAAGCGTACAGGAAGACGCCGATCTTTTTACAAAGGCGATTATCCACATTATGGAACTTCTGGTGGAAGTTATGGTTTGTATTGCGCTGGGAATCTATCTTTTCGATGTCAGTCATTCAATTACCGTTATCGTCGTCGGGCTGCTGGTTGTCTGTGTGGGCGTTTTTACGGCGGTCTCCAGAAAATTTGCGAAAGAACTCGGAAAAGACGCGCAGGGATATAAGGCAAAGCTCTATCAATGGATGAACCAGTCGCTTGGAGGCATTAAGGAAGTAAAAGTTTTAAACAGGGAACTGTTTTTTATCAATTCCTATTCCGGTTATTTTAGAAAATACGTCAGGGCGCTGAAAATCAGCCGGCTGATCGGTGTGATACCCAAGTATATTGTGGAAATGGTCAGCATGGCGGGACTTTTGATCGCCATCATCGTGAAGATTAATTATGGACAGATTTCCGACCTTGCGGCTTTTGTGCCGCAGCTCTCGGCTTTTGCGGTGGCGGCGTTCCGGCTGCTTCCTTCGATCGGGCGCATCAATGAGCATGTGACCGGAATCATGTACGCTGCGCCTTCCATTGAGCTTGTATATCACGATCTGAAAGAAGTAGAAAACATCAGGAGCCTGGAATCCGTTGAAGAAGGCATTCTGCCGCTTACACATGAAATCACGGTAAAAGACGTATGCTATCGTTATGCCGACAGCGACGAAGATGTGATTCATTTTGCGGAATTTACGATCAAAAAGGGCCAGACGGCAGCGCTGATCGGGGAATCGGGCGCCGGAAAGACCACAATGGCCGATATTATCCTCGGCCTGCTCGTCCCGCAATACGGAAAAATAAAAATAGACGGCGTGGACATTTTTAAACATATGGATATGTGGCATCACGGAATCGGTTATATTCCGCAGACGATTTATCTCTCCGATGATACGGTGCGGAACAATGTGGCTTTTGGCGTGGAAGAAGACAGGATTGATCAGGAGGCCGTGGAGGCGGCGCTGAGAAAGGCACAGCTCTGGAATTTTATAGAAGGTTTAAGCGACGGACTGGACACTCTGGTGGGCGACAGAGGCGTCAGGCTGTCCGGCGGACAGCGGCAGCGTATCGGAATTGCGCGGGCACTGTATCATGACCCGGAAATTCTCATATTGGATGAGGCCACTTCCGCACTCGATAACGATACGGAAGCCGCCGTCATGGAGGCGATCGAAAATCTGCACGGGGAGAAGACCATGATCATTATCGCCCACAGACTGACGACGCTGCGCAACGCGGATGTCATTTACGAAGTGGTAAACGGAAAAGTGGAGCAGAGAAGCAAAGCGGAAGTTTTGGACTGAGGAAGAGGAAAATGGCTGCAGGAGGCCGAAAGGAGCGATTGCTGCTGTGGGTGTGAAAAGATTTGTAAAAGATGTACTGGCACAGATTGACTATTTCCTGTACCAGGCGGGCATCAGAAAATGCTTTCTTGAGGTTCATACGATTGAAGAAACCATAGAGGAACTCAGGAATACCGAAAAAAGCATGGTCAGATTCGGCGACGGTGAAATTACAATGATCCGCGGAAGAAGCCTGGTTTTTCAGCAGGCGGAACCGGAAATCCGGGACGGGCTGAAACGGCTGCTTTCGTATCAGCATGAAGACCTGCTTGTTGCGGTTCCGGATATTTTCGGCAGTTTATCGATATATCGGAAAGAAAGCAGACAGTTCTGGAAAGATCATCTCCTGTTCAGCCGGAAAGTTTATGAAAAGTGTTGCAATCCGGCCAGAAAATATTATAATTCCTATATTACCAGATTTTACTATCCGATCGAGGACAAGAGCCGGAGCGGCCAATGGATTGACGGCATTCGGCAGATCTGGAAAGACAGGGACATTGTCGTCGTAGAAGGCGAAAGGACGCACAACGGCGTAGGAAATGATCTGCTCGATACCGCTAAAAGCATCGAACGGATCATCGGACCAAGCGAACAGGCCTATGCAAAAGTGGATGAAATTTTCGGTTTTTGCAAAGAATATGCAAAGGACAGGCTGTTTCTGATTTCGCTGGGTGTAGCGGCCAAGTTCCTTACGGAAAAACTGTTTCTGGAAGGATACAGGGTAATTGACATCGGGAATCTGGATATGGAATATGAATGGTTTCTCCGGCGGTCAGAAAATAAGGAAAAAATCGAAAAACATGACGTGATCGGAGAAGAGGCGAACAGAAGAGCCGGATATAACGCTTATCTGGCGCAGATTCGCAAACGGATTCCGATCTGAATGACTGATGAATAAATGTAAGTTCTGCAGGACTGCATGAAAATCCGACAGAACGGACAGGGAGTGTTTCCATGAGAGTACTGTACATGTCGCACAGATATCATACAAACCAGACAACGATCATGAAAGGCTGGAAAGAAAACGGCCATAAAGTTTGTTTTTTAAGCCAGTATGCCGGCAAAGTGGAAGACTATACGTATGTGAAACCGATTGTGGTCGGTTATTCCGCCGTTTTCCGGGCGTTTGACTATCTGTATGTGCACTTTCTGAAAAGAAAAGATCCTTTTGCCATTGACATGAAATTAAAATGCGGCGTTCCGCCGCTATTTAAAATAGCGAAATATATCAGAAATTTCAAACCAGATATAGCAATTTTGAGGGAGCGTTCCATTTATACTATTTGTATGTATGCTATCTGCAGACATTATCGTATACCGGCGATCCTATATAACCTGAGTCCGGTATGGGACAGGCCCAGGAAGATGGATTTGGCGCACAGGATTGTCTGGAAACTGACGCCTGAATACCGCATGACACCTACCAATTTGGTCGGTATTGATTTTACGGGGCTTGTAAAGGACGAAAGGGGATATTGGGCGCCTTTTTTAATGGAACCGCAGCTGCCGCCGGAACAAAAGACATATTTTGCCGATGACAGAATCAATATCTTCTGTATCGGAAAATATCAGGAGCGGAAAAACCATCAGATGATGATTGAGGCGGTTGAAGAACTGCTCCCGAAATACGACCTTCATCTGACCATTGCGGGTGAAATTTCCAATTCTTTTCATGAGGAATATTTCCGGAAAGTATCCGATTATGTCAGGGAGCATGGATTGGAAGAACGCGTTACTTTTCTGGTGAACCTGAATCGGACGGCCGTAGCCGAAGAATATAAAAAAGCCGATGTGTATGTCGTTCCGAGCACGGGGGAGCCGGCATCCATCACGGTCATAGAAGCGATGGCCTATTCCGTGCCGGCCATAAGCGGTACGGATAACGGAACCGCGAGCTATATCGATTACGGAAAGACGGGATACGTTTTTGAGGATAACAATAAAGAAGATCTGAAAGAAAAACTCGAAAAGATCATCGGTGACAGGGAGAACCTTGTCAGGATGGGGGCGGCCGGGTACCGGCATGTGGAAGAGAATTTTCAGTTCAGGAATTATTACGGGCAGATCGAAGAAATCATGCGGAAGTTAAAGACAGAGTGAAAACGATCGGGAACCCTCGAAGAGGAGATAAAATGGATGCAGACGGGAAGTCCCCTGATTATTATACCCGCATACAATGAGGAAAATAATATTGTCGGGGTAGTAGAAGAAATTACGGAAAAATATCCGCAGTACGATTATGTCGTAATCAACGACGGTTCTACGGATGCCACGAGAAAGGTATGCGTGAACAACGGCATTAACCTGCTGGATTTGCCGGTCAATCTCGGCCTTTCCGGCGCGATACGAAGCGGCATGAGATATGCCAATTATTATGGATACGAATATGTCGTGCAGCTCGACGGAGACGGACAGCACTGTCCGGAATATATTGCGGATATGCTTTCCTGTATGGAACGGACAGGGGCCGATATCGTGATCGGTTCCAGATTTAAGACGGAACGCAAGCCTGTTACGGCAAGGATGATAGGAAGCCAGATCATTACTTATGCGATATGGATTACGACAGGAGGAAAATACATCGGAGACGTAACGAGCGGAATGCGTCTCTTCAATAAAAGGATGATCAAGATGTTCGGATACCGGATTAATTACAGGCCGGAACCGGATACCCTTGCGTTTCTGCTGAACCAGGGAGTGAAGATAGAAGAAGTACAGGTATCCATGCGGGAACGGGTAGCGGGAGACAGTTATCTGAATCTGAAAAACTCTTTTTATTACATGCTGCACGTGCTTTTTAATATTTTGTTTTTCCAGTGGGTACGAAAGGATTAGGTCTTATGAGTACGATATTAAGGGTAATGCTGCTCGTGGCGTCATTGGTTACGGCAGTCTGGATATTGCGGAAAATCAGAAAAAACAGGGTGAAACAGGAAGACGCGTTATTTTGGCTTTGTTTTGCGTTTATGCTGGCGCTGTTTGGCATTTTTCCGAAGCTGTCTTATATGATGGCAGAAATTTTGGGAATACAGTCCCCGGCTAATTTTGTATTTCTGGCTGTAATAGCGATACTGATTGAAAAAATGTTTTCCCTGTCGATACAGGTATCTTCCCTCGAAAACAAACTGGAAATCATGGCGGCGGAACTGGCGCTTCAGTGTAAAAATATGGAAGATGAGATAAAGAAGAATAAAGACAGGGACAAAGAGCAGTAAAATAAGCAGCAGGGGAAACCGAAAATGAAGAAAAGAAAAACAGTGTCGGGAGGAGGCAGGAAGTGAAGAATATAAAGAATTTCGTAAAGAAGAATATTCTGTTTATCCTTCTGGCGGCCGCGGTTCTGCTGACCGTCATCCTGCGGAACAGCTCTTTTTCCATTCCCATTGTTTCAGAACCGGATTCCGAAATTGAGTTTTCCACGGAGCAGACCGTGCTGGAGCAGACCTGGCAGCCGAATGTGAAGAATATTATCGGAATCAGAATCCCCTATGTCAGTACGGCGGATTTTACTGCCGATCTGAGGCTGACGATCTATTCCGATCATTATACGGAGATTTTAGCTTCTGCGGAACAGCAGGGCGTATTCCGGGCAGGAGAAGAAGGCGTTTTGGAACTGTATTTTCCCAAATGCAGTATCGTTCCCGGTGAACGACTCAGAATACAGTTTGGTTTTGCCTCCGTTTCGGGCGAAGGAGCGCTTTTGATTGCTTCGGGAAGCCGGTACGGCGGATGTATGATCGACGGCAGCGCTTATAAGGGGGCGGCTGCTTTTGAAATACTTTCCGAAAAACCTTCGTTACCGTTTAAACTGCTGGCCATTGGCGGTCCCTTTGCGGCCATTTCGCTGTTGTTTATGCTGCTGTGGAACCGGAAATGGGAAGAATGTGTCGGCCTTTCCATGTTTGCCATCGTATCGCTTCTGTATGCGGCGGGATTATTTGATAAACTTCCGGCGGGCATGATACTGGTGTATGTGTCTGCCGGCATCGCCTTTTTTGCCTCGATATATCTGTTTCATAAAAAGAAAATACAGGTTAAGAGCCTGTATTCTCCTGCACTGATCGTTTACGGACTGCTCTGTGTGCTGATTGTGTTAAACTGCCGCGGGGCATGGTTCGCGCGGTGGGATGAGTACAGCCACTGGGGACTGGCGGTAAAGGATATGTTTTTTTATGATTCCTTTGCAAAGCATGTGAATACCACGGTTATGATTCCGCGTTATGTACCGTTTACGACACTGATTGAATATTTCTTCGTCTTTGCGGAAGGCCTTTTTTCCCAGGAAATGGTTTATATCGCTTATCAGACCGCAATGCTGAATGTCCTGATCGATATCTGCGGTATCGGAAGAAAACGAAAGCTTTATTTGCTGCCGGCGGCCGCGATCATGGTATTCCTGCCCGTTATATTTTTCGGGGATGTGTATAACTGTATATATGTGGATCCGATGCTTGCCGTATTGATGGCCTATGTGCTGATCTGTTATTATACGGAAGGGTTGAGAGGCTTTAATCTGCTGCGCATTTTGGGAGGACTCATGGCCCTGACGCTGACGAAGGATATGGGAATGGTCATTGCGGGGCTTTTGACGGCAGTCATGATAGCGGACAGCCTGTATCATGCGCTTCACCGGAAAAAGAAAATTGCCGTGAGTCTTCTGGGCCCGTGCGGCTGCGCCCTGTTTGTCCTCGGTATCTATTTCAGCTGGCAGATTTATATGGGTATTCCGGCAAAGGCGCCGGTTTCGGAAGCGGCGGCCGCGAATCAGGGGATAACAGAGACATCCGCGGAATCAAAAGATGATGCGGAAAACCCCGCCATGTTAGCGGGTATCTATGAAGAGACGGCGAGTGCATCGGAAAGCTTTACGGGAGAATTGGAAGCAGACGGTGAAGAAGCGCTTTTTCAGGATGCGGAAGAGGAGATGGAACTTTCGTTTCAGAGTACGGCGAGCGCGGCGGGTATTACGCTGGACGGTATTCTGGGGCTTTTGCGGCACGATGACGGCGGCTATCGCTATCAGGCCATTAAGAATTTCCTGATCATGATGTTTGACGGAGAGTCTTTTCGGTTCGGGAACTTCGGCATATCCTATGTGGATCTGTATATTGTGCTGCTGCTTCTGATCGGCGGGCTGTGGCTGGCCGGATTCTGGGGAAACTGGACCGATAAAATGCTCTCTTTTGGTATCTTTACATTTCTCGCCGGGATGTGTTATAGTCTGGTACTGGAACTTTTATATTTATTCGCTTTTTCTATGGGAGAAGCGCTTATGCTTGCGTCCCATGAAAGGTATCTGGGCTCTTTTATCGGCGGCGTGTTGATCGCATTTGCTGCTCTGCTTGTGTCAAGGGCGGCGGAGACCGTACCTGAGAACAGGCGTCGGAGCCTGACGGTAATGTCTGTGCTGACTGCGGGGATTATTATTTGTACGCCTGTGGAAGCCTTTGTAATGAAAAATATGGATACACAGATACAGGAGGAGCATATCGCGGGGAATCAGGCGATTGAAGAAGCGTTCAGAAGCGTATCGACGAGGGGCGAAAGCGTTTATATGGTATGCAGTGAAAGCCGCGGATACTCCTATTTTATCTTTAAAAACGTGGTAAGCCCGGTGATGACCCCGTATTCCGAGTATGACATTTATGCTTCCGAAGAGGATTATGCGAAACAGCAGGATATCCGGAGAAAACAGGGGGAAGAGACAGAGGGAACAGAGCGGATTATTTCGTGCGATACATGGAAAGAGCAGTTAAGAGGCGCTCAGTATGTATTCCTTTACCATACCGGAGAAGTTTTTAAAGAATCCTATGCGGAGTTGTTTGCAGACAGCAGTACGATAGAAGACGGTGCGTTTTACCGGGTATGGCAGACGGAGGACGGAGTCAGTCTGGAATTGATCGGAAAGGTTGATGTGGGGATTTGGCGATAGGCTTTGTATAGAATATAAAGCTGCGGAGCATATAAAAGCGGGGGAAAGCGGGAACTGATATGGATATCATTTATGTGTCGGATAATGCCTTTGCAAAATACATGGGAGTCTCGATGCTGTCTCTTTTCGATAACAACCAGGATATTGAAGAAATGACCGTTTATATTCTGGCGAAAGAGATCAGTCCGGAAAATATCCTGCGCTTACGAAAGACAGCGCATAAATATCATCGGCGTATCCGCTTTATCGATATAGCGGAATTTGAAAAAAAGATTCCTTTTTCGTTTGATACATCGGGTTATAATCCGATTGTCCTGTCGCGGCTGTTTTTATGCAGTTATCTTCCTGACGGCATCGACCGGATTCTGTATCTGGACTGCGATATTATCGTAAACGGATCGGTGAAAGAACTGGAGACGGTTCCGCTCGGAAAGAATCTGATTGCGGCAGTTCCCGAACTGTATATGCCGCCTGAAAAAAAGGCCCTGATCGGCCTGGAGAAAGAAGAGACTTATTATAATGCCGGCGTTCTTCTCGCAAACCTGACTTTGTGGCGTGAGGAAAAAACAGAAGAAATTTTTATGGAATACTATCGTAAGATGGAGGGACGGCTTCTGTATAATGATCAGGATATTCTGAATCATTGCTGCAAAGGGAGGATACGGACGCTGAGCCATACTTATAATCTGTCTCCCAATTTGTTTTATTTTCCGGGATATTATATAAAAAAACTACAGCCGGCCTATGATACCGCTTCGGCAAAAGAATATAAACGAATACTGGCTTCTCCGGCCATTATTCATTATATGGGAGATGAACGCCCCTGGATTGCCGGAAACAGAAACAGATACCGGAAACAATATGAATATTACTTTCGAAGATCGCTCTGGAGGGAGGAACCACAGGTGCGGGGACAGAGGCTTTACATGTTCTGCTATCACATGCTGAATATCATAACGCTGATCTGTCCGGGGTTCCGGCTCTTATTTTCCAGGCTGATCGGGATAAATAAAAATAAATGGTTCAGCAAAAAATAAGAAGGAAAGGATACGTGCCGTTATGTCGTCTGCTCCAAGCGTAAATATTCTGCTTTCCGTTTATAATGGAGAAAAATATCTTGCCGCACAGCTTGACAGCCTGTTTGCACAGACATACCGGAATATAACGATTTATGTTCGCGATGATGGTTCGGAGGATGACAGTTTGTCCATTGTGCGCAGGTATATGCAGAAGAGCCTTTCCGAACCGGGCATCCGGATGATTCTTCTTGAGAATGAAGAAAAAAGGAATCTGGGGTATATGGAGAGCTTCTGGACCCTGCTGCGGGAATCCGGCTCCGCGGATTATTATGCCTTCTGCGATCAGGATGATTACTGGCTTCCGGAGAAGGTGGAAAAGGGAGTTGCGGCACTTGAAAAAGAGGATATGAGGCAGCCTTTGCTGTATTCTTCTTCCTTTTATTACTGCGATGCGGAAATGAACTTCAGCGGGGATCCGCAGAAAATAAAAGTCCCGGTGCAGTTTAAAGATGTGCTGTTTTATACGCCGGCGTTCGGCTTTACGATCATGATAAACCATGCGCTTCGTGACCTTGCGCTTTCGGCTTCTTCGCTTGCGGGCATTCCGCATGACGGATGGTGCCAGAAAATTGCCGCATCAATGGGAAGATTCATTTACGATCCGGAACGGACGGCCGGATACAGGAGGCATTCCGCCACGGTGACTTATGCCGGCGCGGGAACGTTGAAGATGATTGCCAAATGGATCAGGAACGATATTTTCGGAGCCGGATTATCGGAGCAGCATTTTGTTCTGGAACGGTTTTATGAAGAATACGGGGACAGGCTTGGGAAAAAGGAATATGCGTGGTTAAATCTTTTCAGAGAGCGGCCCGTGACGGTGAAGATTTATTTGAAACGACTGTTTTTTCCGGAGCGTCTGCGGCCTTCGATGGGGGGAGAGATAGCGCTGCGGGGGTGTTTTTTGGCGAACCGGTAAGAGGCGTTTGACATGAAAGCGAAGCCGGATTTTTTTTGATTTATCTTGCTAATTCATTATAAAGCTGTTATGATAACTGCTATGAGTATTTGTAAATGATAGAATATGCAGAAATAATGATAAGGCAGATTTATTGCGGTGGATAAGGCATAGGAAATAATAGAAAAGGAATAACAAATGATTCAGATCATAAAAGATATATATGAAAAACGTAGATTAATTATTGAGCTCGCAAAATCAGATTTTAAAAAGAAGTTTGTTGGATCTTATTTTGGAATATTTTGGATGTTTGCACAGCCGATTGTAAATGTATTAATATATTATTTGGTATTTCAGGTCGGGTTTAAATCCAATCCGGTGGAGAATATGCCTTATGTTTTGTGGCTTTTGCCCGGAATTGTTCCATGGTTCTTTTTTAATGAAGCCCTGGCAGGAGGTGTTATCACGCTGAGTGCGTATCAGCATTTAGTCAAAAAAATAGTATTCAAAATCGATATTTTACCTATGGTTAGAATAGTTTCTTCATTATTTTTGCATCTTATTTTTCTTTTTATCACCTTTATAGTATTTTTGCTGTTTGGGGAAATGCCGTCTGTATGGTGGATACAGGGAATATATTATCTGATTTGTAATATATGCCTTATTATTGGCTTCGTATATTTTACATCTGCAATTAATGTGTTTTTTAAAGATATGAATCAGATAGTCAATATCTGTCTGCAATTTGGCTTTTGGCTGGCTCCAATCATGTGGGATGAATCGGTTATGCCGTTTCAGGTTCAGTTTCTATTGCGGTTTAACCCCTTTACTTATATTGTTAATGGATTCAGGGATAGCTTTGTCTATCATAGAGGATTTTGGGAAAATCCATCATTAACAGTTTATTTCTGGGGGTTTACGATTGTGTTAGTAATGATAGGGACTTCGCTTTACAAGAGATTAGAACCCCATTTTGCGGATGTGTTATAGGAGTGCTTAATTATGGAAGCGATTAAACTGACTGATGTAACAAAAATATATAGATTATATGATAAGACCATAGACCGTTTGAAAGAAGTCGTCAGTCCTGCGCATAAAATATACCACCGGCCTTTCTATGCGCTTGACAAGGTTTCATTTTCGGTTGGAAAAGGAGAAACAGTAGGAATTATCGGTGTAAACGGTTCGGGGAAATCTACGGTTTTAAAAATAATCACAGGCGTTTTACAATCAACGGAAGGAACGGTTGAGGTAAACGGAAAAGTATCGGCATTGCTTGAATTGGGTGCCGGATTTGACATGGACTATACCGGAATTGAAAATATATATATGAACGGTTCTGTTTTGGGCTATACAAGAGATGAAATAGAACGTAAAATACCGGCAATACTGGATTTTGCCGATATTGGAAATTTTGTATATCAGCCTGTGAAGACTTATTCATCCGGTATGCTTGTGCGATTGGCTTTTGCTCTGGCAATTAATGTGGAACCGGAAATATTGATTATTGATGAAGCGCTTGCTGTTGGAGATGCCTTTTTTCAGGCGAAATGCTTTCATAAATTAGAAGATATTCAAAAGAATGGAACAACAATATTATTTGTTTCACATGATATAATTTCTGTTAAAAAAATGTGTTCCAGAGTTATCTGGCTGGATGGAGGTATTCTTCGGGAGGTTGGCGAAGCAAATACCGTATGCGAAAAGTATATGAGCGCGCAGATAGAAAAAAATAATATTGAGAATGAAAAATTACTGTCAAAGATCAGTCTGGAAGAGGATAAAGGGGAAGTGCAATATAAAAACTTCCAGATTGGATTTCCAAGACTGCCAATAGAAAATGCGGAGGCTGTTTCAGGAACAGGCAAAGTAAATATTTTATCGTTCTATATTAAGGATGAAGATGGAAATGAAACGAAATTGGTAAAGACTGAAAAAGAGTATCGTTTTGGCGTTGTTGCAGAGTTTGAAGAGATGCTTGAACATGTTTTATTTGGATTTGAGCTGGAGAACCTCAGAGGGGTACGGGTATTTGGAATTAATAATTTTATGGGGAAAAAAGTGATTTCCCGTGTGACTCCGGGTGAGGTTTATGAAGTTTCCTTTACATTAAAATTACCCAAAATATGTAAAGGCGAATATTTGGTTACGCCGGCGGTTGCTACCGGTATGCAGAGCAGTCATGTAGTCCAGCATCGGATTCATAATTGCGAAACAATTTTTGTAGACAATGATGGATATAATATAGCATTAATTGAATTAGACGCAAAAGTAGAAATTAATGAATATAAGCGGGAAAATGTATTTATTAAATAGAATTGAATGAATTTATAAAATTGTAGTTTTCAAAAAGGGTGAATCGGTCATGAATAGAGAAAAATTTACAGGAGAACGTTTTGTGCCAGGAATTCAGGATGAGGCCTTAACTATAGAACATGTTCAGCGCTATGAAAGTATCGGAAAAATAATAAGCGGTAAGAATGTTTTGGATGCCGCCTGCGGAGAAGGCTACGGCAGCAGAATACTTTCGGACTACGCATTAAATGTGACAGGACTCGATATAAGTGAAGAAACCATAAATAATGCCAGATATAATTATCGGAATATTGATAATTTGAAATTTGTACATGGAAGCATTGCGCAGATACCGCTGGAAAATAATTCCATAGATATTGTTGTTTCATTCGAAACAATTGAGCATGTTACAGAAGAACTGCAAAGAAGTTTTCTTGCAGAAGTAAGCAGGGTATTAAAGGAGGATGGTTTTTTAATCATTTCAACACCAAACAAGGAAATATATAGTGAGCGGTATAATTATCATAACGAATTTCATATCAAAGAGTTTTATGAAAAAGAGTTTGTTGATTTTTTAAAAGGTTACTTTAAAAATATTCGTCTGTTTTACCAGTTCTTTGAGGTTGCAAGTATTATTGGTAATAAAGCGGATAATATTTCGAGCTCTCAGTTTAGTTTAAATAATGAATATGAGGGGGAAGGAAAATATATTATAGCGTTAGCAGGCAACAGAGAATTGAAGGAAGTTAATTTATGCAGCGTTCATGTGGGAAAGGAAATAAAGTTCCAGGAGTACATGGATAGAATAGTTTCTTTACAGGATGCAGAAGCTGAAAGGAATAATCATATACAAAAATTGGATAATGAAATTGCAGAAAAGAATTTATATATTGAAAATTTGTTATTAGAAAAAAAAGAAAATTTAGAATGTATCCGGCATTTACAGGGCGAAAAAGAAAAAGATTCGGAATGTATCCGGCACTTACAAGGGGAAAAGGAAGAAATTTCAGATTGGATCCAGCGTTTAGAAAGGGAGAAGGAAGAGAATTTAATAAAAATTAATAACCAGAGAGGGCATATCGAGCAATTATTAGAAGCCGAAAGACACTATCAACGGATTTTAAATTCAAAAGGATGGAAAATAGTAAGTTTTCCTGGGAAGGTATTTGAAAAACTGTTTCCGGTCGGCACACGGAGAAGGATTCGTCTCAGTTTGCTTATGAAATATATGAAAGCTTTAAATGCTGTAAATGTCAAATTTGTTTATGGAGCATTCAAAGCTGGCGGGATCAAACAGGTGAGGAAAGAATTAAATGAGTTTGAACATCGGATGAGTGGTGTTATGGAAGTTCCGATAGATACCCCGGAAATTCTGGAAGATGAACAGATTGCAGATATGAATCAATGCGATCGGTTGGTGTTCCAAAAGCATGAAAATCCGGTAGTTTCTATTATAATACCTGTTTATAACCAGTTTTCTTATACTTATAATTGTTTGAAATCTATACTTGCAAACAGCGGAGCAGTACCATATGAAATAATTATAGCAGATGATATGTCAGACGATCTGACTAAGAGATTGTCCGAGGTAGTGGAAAATATAGTTATTGTACGCAACACGTCAAATATGGGTTTTCTGCGTAACTGCAATAATGCGGCACGGCATGTATCCGGTAAATATATATTATTTTTGAATAATGATACACAGGTACAGGAAAACTGGCTGCAGCCACTGGTAGACCTGATTGAAAAGGATAGTATGATAGGCATGGTTGGGTCTAAGTTGATCTATCCGGATGGCAGGCTTCAGGAAGCCGGTGGAATTATATGGAAGGATGCATCGGCATGGAATTATGGCAATTGTAAAAATCCGGAGGCGCCTGAATTTAATTATGTAAAAGAAGTTGATTATATTTCCGGTGCGAGTATTATGATAAGAACTTCTCTCTGGAATGAGATAGGGGGATTTGATGAATTATATGTACCTGCATATTGTGAAGATTCCGATTTGGCCTTCGAAGTGAGAAAACGCGGCTTTAAAGTGATGTATCAACCGCTCTCGGTAGTCGTACATTTTGAAGGAATATCCAATGGAACAGATTCATCCACGGGAATAAAACATTATCAAATGATTAATATGAAAAACTTTTACCAGAAATGGAAGGATACTCTGGTTTCCGAACATGATGAAAATGGAATGAATGTTTTCAGGGCACGTGAAAGAAGCCAAAAAAGAAAAGTTTTGCTCATGATTGATCATTATGTCCCCCATTTTGACAAAGATGCCGGTTCAAGAACATTGTTTCATTATTTAAAAATATTTGTATCAAAAGGATATTCAATAAAGTTAATTGGAGATAACTTTTATAAACATGAGCCGTATACAACAATATTTCAGCAGATGGGAATTGAAGTCCTGTATGGAGTATATTATGCTGAAAATTGGGAAAATTGGATTAAACTGAATGGTGAGGAGATTGATTATATATGGATTAACCGTCCACATATAAGTATTAAGTATATTGATATATTAAGAGAATATACAAAGGCGCGGATTATGTATTACGGAATGGATCTTCATTTTTTGCGTATACAGAGGGAGTATGAAGTATCTCATGACAAAGCTTTAATTAAAGAAAGTAAGGAGTGGCAGGAAAAAGAATTTTATTTAATGAAACGTTCAGATATCAGTTATACGCTTTCTAATGTAGAAGTTGAAGTAGTTCATAAGATCGATTCAAGTATACCAATGCGTATAATTAAGACGTTTGCGTATGAACAATTTAGAGAAAATGTTCCATTGAATTTTGAAGAACGAAATCATATAATGTTTGTCGGAGGATTTACGCATACGCCTAATGAGGATGCCATGTTGTGGTTTGTAAAAGAAGTTTTCCCGCTGATTACATCCCGGATAGATATTTCGTTATATATTGTAGGTGCCTCACCAACAGCTAAAATTATGAATTTGGAAAGTAAAAATGTGATAATTAAAGGATTTCTGACAGATGATGAGTTACAGGAGCTGTATGATTCTTGCAGAATGGTTGTTGTTCCTCTGCGATATGGCGCCGGTGTAAAGGGAAAAGTGCTTGAAGCAATGTACAACGGTCTGCCGGTAATCACTACTTCAATAGGAGCTGAGGGCATTGAAGGTATTGAAGAAATCGTTGTAGTAGAAGATGAAAAAGAAAAATTTGCACGCAGAGTATGCGAATTATATGCACAGCCGGATGAATTGGAAAAGCTGTCAATAGCCGGACAAAAATATATGAAAGATAATTTTAGTTTGCAGGCTGTTTGGGATGTTATTCAGCCAGATTTTTGCTAAAGATGGAGAGATTAAATGATTATTACAAAAACACCATTCCGAATGTCATTTTTCGGTGGAGGGACAGATATACAAAGCTATTTTAAGGAGTATGGAGGAGCTGTCCTGTCCACGTCTTTTGACAAGTATTGTTACGTGACCGTAAGACATTTGCCGCGTTTTTTTGAATATAAAACGCATCTTACATATTCCCGAATGGAATATGTAAATGAATATGACGAAATTCAACATCCGGCCATTAGAAATGCGATGAAATTATTGGACATGCATGAAATAAGATTAACATATGATTCGGATTTACCCGCACGTTCCGGGTTGGGAACAAGCAGTTCTTTTGCAGTAGGTATGTTAAATGCGTTTTATGCTTTAAAGGGAAAATATGCGGATAAAAGAAAACTGGCGGATCAGGCAATTTATTTAGAGCGTGTTCTGTGTAATGAAGCAGGGGGGTGGCAAGATCAGATAGCGGCGTCATTTGGTGGATTTAACAGAATAAACTTTGATTCGGAAGGATATGAGGTGCTTCCTGTTATTATTTCTCCGGAAAAAAAGACTCTTTTAAATCAGAATTTGATGTTATTTTTCACAGGGTTTGCAAGATTTTCGGCAGATATTCAAAGAGCCAATAAAATGGAGGATTCGAGCCAATTTACAAAATTGAATCAAATTCATGAATTTGTGGACATTGCAGAAAAAATCTTAACCGATAAGGAATGTTGTCTGGATGATTTTGGCAGATTGCTTAATGACAGCTGGAAAATTAAACGACAGATAAGTTCAGCGGTAACAACGGATAGTATAGACGCTATTTATGAAAGAGGAATTAAGGCGGGTGCATTGGGCGGAAAACTACTGGGTGCCGGCGGCGGCGGTTTTTTATTATTTTATGTGCAGCCTGAATATCAGGAAAACGTAAAAAAGGCCATGAGCGATTTACTGTATGTACCGTTTGAATTTGAAAATGAAGGAACCAGGGTTATTTATTATTCACCGGAAAGTTATGAATCACCGGAAAAGACACAGTAAATATTGAAGAGAAAGGAGTACGGTTTATGAAAACAGCAATTGTCGGAAGTTCCGGATATATAGCGGGATTTCTGCTTAAAGCATTTGAACGGATGACGGAAGTAAATTCTATTTTAAAAGTAGATCAGACGAGTGACGCGGATATATACCTGAATTTGCAGGAGGCAGATAAATTTGACTTTGATGTTCTGAATGATATAGATTTTATTGTGTTTACAGCAGCAATTTCAGGGCCGGATAAGTGTGCGCAGGATTTCGATTTATGCTGGTCAATTAATGTAGCAGGTACGGCACGCTTTATACAGGAGGCCATTCAGAGAAAGTGTCGTGTCCTGTTCTTTTCCAGTGATGCGGTATTTGGAGATATACCGGGAAGCATTTATGTGGAAACTTCCGATACAAGAGCAGAAACGCCGTATGGTCGTATGAAAAAAGCTGTTGAAGATCAGTTTAAAGACAGTCAATATTTTAAAGCAATCAGACTGTCTTATGTGGCGTCAGCAAAAGATCGTTTTGTCTCTTATTGTTTAGGGTGCATTGAGAAAAAAGAAAGTGCGGATATATTTCATCCGTTTTACCGAAATTGTATTACTGTCAGCGATGTAGTTAATGTGGTGTTATGGTTTGCAAAGCATTGGGAAGAATATTCTCCGGTATTTTTGAATGTTGCCGGAAAAGAACTGGTCAGCCGAGTGCGTATTGCAGATGAAATTAACAGAATTTTAGGCAATAAATTAAAGTATACAATTTCAAGCCCGGATGAGAGCTTTTACAAAAACAGGCCTAAAATAACGCAAATGGAAAGTATTTATATGCAAAAATACGGAATTATTGAGGATAATACTTTTACCGAAAAAATACAGAAAGAATTGGAGGAAATAAAGGATGAGTATTAAGGCTTTAATTACAGGAGTTACGGGAATGGTTGGATCCCACCTGGCGGATTTTTTACTGGAGAATACGGATTGGGATATTTATGGTGTCTGCCGGTGGAGAAGTCCATTGGATAATGTAAGCCATCTGTTAGAGCGGGTGAACAAAAAAGACAGGGTTTATTTTGAATATGCAGATTTAAATGATGAAATTTCATTGATAAAAGTCATTGATAAGATTAAGCCGGATTATATTTTTCATTTGGCAGCTCAAAGCTATCCGCTTACAAGTTTTACTGCGCCTATCGATACGCTAAACACAAATATTTTGGGAACATGTCGTTTATTAGAGGCAGTACACAATACAATGGAGAATGTTCCGTCTTATAATCCGGTTATTCATGTCTGTGCGTCTTCGGAAGTATTTGGAAAAATACCGGCAGAGAAGAAACCGGAGACAGGTATCCATGAGGAATGCCCGTTCCATCCGGCTTCTCCTTATGCTATATCTAAGGTAGGGACAGACCTGCTGGGAAGATATTACGCAGAGGCGTACGGCATGACAGTTATGACAACCCGTATGTTTACACATACCGGGCCAAGACGCGGCGATGTTTTTCATGAATCTACTTTTGCTAAGCAGATTGCGATGATTGAAGCTGGAATAATAGAACCAAAGATTATGGTGGGAAATCTGAAGTCATTGCGGACATATGCAGACGTGAGGGATGCTGTCAAAGCTTATTATATGTTAGTTACCATAAATCCTGTTGCCGGTGAGTATTATAATATAGGTGGTTCTTACACATGTGAAGTGGGAGATACATTGAACACATTAATTTCATATTCAACTAAAAAGGATCAGATTGAGATTGTAACGGATAAGGAGCGGTTACGGCCTATTGATGCGGACTTACAGGTACCGGATTGCAGTAAGTTTAAAAAGCATACGGGTTGGAAACCTCAGATCGGCTTTGAGCAGACAATGCACGACTTACTGGATTATTGGAGAGACAGAGTTGGAAAAGGAGAAGTATTTCTGACAAGATAAAAACCAGGGAGGAAAAGTTGTGAAAGTTGTTATAATGGCTGGAGGCAGGGGGACTAGAATTTCAACCATAGCTAACGATATTCCAAAGCCAATGATCCCGTTAGAGGGAAAACCCGTATTGGAGTATGAATTGGAGTGCCTTCGAGAACAGGGCTTTACAGATATTATTTTAACGGTTGGTTATTTGGGACATATTATCAAGGACTATTTTGGAGATGGAAGTGGAATATCTCCGGTGACAGGTGAACCATTTGGAGTCAATATTACTTACTATTGCGAAGAAGAACCGTTAGGTAATGCAGGAGCCCTATTCAAGATAAAGGAACAATTATCGGAAGATTTTTTGCTTCTTAATGCAGATGCTATATTCGACGTAGATTTTAAGCGGTTTGTAGACTTTCATAAAAGCCATAAGGGGTGGGTAACTTTGTTTACGCACCCTAATAGTCATCCTTATGATAGTGGTTTGATCTTTAGGGATGAGAACAATGTGGTACAAAAATGGCTTTCAAAAGAGGATGAAAGACCTCAATACTATAATAATTGCGTAAATGCCGGGCTTCATGTTATCTCACCCAGGGTATTGGAAAGAGAGGTAACAGGGGAAAAAATAGATTTAGACCGGCAACTATTGAAGCCACTTGCAGCTACCGGGAAAATGTATGCCTACTGCAGCTCAGAATATGTAAAAGATATGGGTACCCCTGCTCGTTATGAGGCAGTGTGCAAAGATTTATATAATGGAGTTATCAGATCCAAAAATCTGAAAAATCGACAGAAAGCAATATTTTTAGATCGTGATGGGACGATTAACCGATATATAGGATTTTTAAAGGATATTAATAACTTTGAGCTGCTGTCGGGCGTTGCTGAAGCAGTTAAAATAATAAATGCAAAAGGATATCTTGCTATTGTAGTTACGAACCAGCCAGTCATAGCTCGTGGAGATATTACAGAATTACAGTTAAACGAAATTCATCGTAAGATGGAAACGTTATTAGGGTTGGAAGGGGCATACTTAGATGCAATTTATTATTGCCCGCATCATCCGGACAAAGGATTTGAAGGAGAGGTTTCGGAATTAAAAATTCAGTGTGCATGCAGAAAACCGGAACCGGGAATGATCTTGCAGGCGGCGCAGGAATTTAATATTGATTTGTCAAAATCCTGGATGATAGGGGACGGTGAAAATGATATAAAAGCAGGAAAAGCAGCCGGGTGCAGTACCGCATTAATTTCAGGCGAGAATATATCATTAGGACAGGATATTACGGAGCCCTCTTTGCTGGGATGTATACAGCATATATTTGATCAGAAAGAAAATGGATGAAGAAAATGAATGATAAGTTATATAGGCATATAGACCGTCTTATAAAAAGATATCCCTGTCTGGAAGAAGTGAAAAACAGTATATTAGAGGCGTATTTGCTGATGGAAGAAAGCTACTGTAACGGCGGAAAAATGTTAATTTCCGGAAATGGCGGTTCAGCGGCGGATGCAGAACATATTGTCGGAGAATTAATGAAATGTTTTAAACTTCCAAGACCTATTGGGAAAGATATGGAAAAAAGCCTGCAGGAAATTGATCCAATGCGTGGAGAAACGTTGGCCAGGTATTTAAAATGCTCGTTACCGGCAATAGCATTGTCTGCTCATGAGGCATTAATAACGGCTTATGCCAATGATGTGGGAGGAACAGGAGTATTCGCGCAGCAATTATTTGGATATGGCAAAGCAGGAGACGTTTTTCTTGGGATCTCAACATCAGGAAACAGTGAAAATATCATTGATGCGTCAATTGTTGCAAAAGCAATGGGTATTAAAGTAATCGGACTGACAGGAAATAACGGTGGCAAATTAAGGGAGTTTACGGACGTTATGGTATGTGTGCCTGAATCAGAAACATATATGATACAGGAATTACATCTGCCGATTTACCATTGCTGGTGCATAATGTTGGAAGAAAGATTTTTTGGATAGATAATATGATATTTCGGAAAGGTATATTGGATGAAGCATTTTAAGAAAAAACTATGGATTATGGGAGGAATTATCTGCTTTGGAATCATTGGATATTTAATGCTTATAAATAAGCCGGCTGAACAGCCGCCGGAGCAGGAACAGTTAATAGGCGGTATCAACGAGGAAAAAGAGAGTATCAATAATTCGGAAGAGGGGGGGGAATATTTAATTTCGGCAACTTATTTTGGTGATGAATGGCCCATGAATTTTTGGAACAGTGAATTTACAAATTTAAGCGGCGATTTGCAGCGAATTGCGTCAGACGGGTTCAACAGTATTATTCTTGTAATTCCATGGAGAGAGTTTCAGCCGTCTATGGACCCCATTGAATATAATGAAAGGGCATTTGATAAACTCAGAATTGCTATAACCGAAGCAGAAAAATACGATTTAAAGGTAATGGTCCGTATAGGGTATACATGGGATTATTATGAAGATAAACTGGGAGAAGTTACCGAACGGTTTTATAAAATAGTATATGATGAGGATATAAGAAAAGCATGGTACGACTATTGTAAAATCTTATATGATACCTGTTCATCCTTTTCTAATTTTGCAGGTGGTTTTATTACATGGGAGGATTTTTGGTGCAATTCATATTTGGGGTCTTCATTGGAAACAGAAGCAAAAAGAGTAGAATATGCCAAAAAAATAGGATATCAGGCGTGGCTGGAAACGATTGACGAAGAAGAATTAAAAAAATGTGGTATAGAAAGTGAAAATATTTCGGAGGCTAAAATTCCTTGTAATAGTGATGCTGATATGATTCTCTGGTATCAGTATTTAGATGATTTTTTTGTGGAGCTGCTTTCTGATTCACAGAAATATTTTCCCAATTTATCGATGGAGGTTCGTACAGACTGGGATGTGTATAGTGACAAAGATGGAATAACCCAATTTATTCAGCATGATAAAACCTATGATTGTTCCGACAGCAGTTATACAACAATCATGTACAGCATTTCACAGGGTTGGGAAAACAAGGGAGAAAAGATTCATCACCTTGAGGCAATTGAAAGAACCGGGTATATTTTGGATGGAATTTTAAAATACAATAAAGGAAAACCAATCTATATTGATCAATTTATTTTTGCAGATAATACGCCAGGGTTCGAGATGAATGCGCGGTTATATGAAGACGAAATAGATGAGTATCTTATAAATATCGATGATACATTAGAACAGTACACGTGTGGATATGGTATTTGGACATACCGGGATTATGCGGCTAATTTGTTGTACAATCCACAGTTTGGAGAGGGAGAAGATGGATGGACAATTGTAGACGGTGAAATTGCAAATACTAATTCAAATAACTCTTTACGCATTTTATCAAATGGAAAAGTATCGCAGGAATTACCCGCGATGCGAAATCATTACAATGGAAACGACTATGTGATTTCGTTTGATGTCAAAACGGAAGAGCCTACGTCAGTCCATGTCTCATTGGGAGAGACAACCGTTACGGTTAAAGTGAATCAAAGCGACAACATTGAAGTTAAATTGAATACAGAAGAACCGTTTATTTTTTCATTGGAAACAGAAGGTGAAATTGAAATAGATAATATAAAGATATATAATTTTATACAGGAAGGTTTTTTATATGATTTGCATGGTAATGATGGAAGTGTAATTGAGGCTGTGCGAATTTTGAACGGTAATATTTCCGGATAAAAGGATTTGATTGGGAGGAGTGCGCATGGATGAAATTGCTGCTGAGAATGAAACATTAATGGATTATAAAGTGAATAATTTCTCATTCCTGCATTGGTTAGGAAATTCATTTGTGGTACTCGGTCACCAATATAATTTAATGGGAATGGGTGCGCCGCGTATTTTGGGACTTGAGTGTCATAATTTAGGGCTAAAAATTCTTTTTGTTGTAAGCGGTTATTTGGTCATGGAGAGCTTTCGGCGGACGGGGAATACCAGAAAATGGCTGATTAAGCGATTTGTCCGTATTTGGACAGGATTGCTCATATGTATTGTTGGAATGATAATTTTGATTGGCCCTTTTTTTACAACCATGCCATTGACAGAGTATTTTATATATTGTAAAAAATTTTTTATAAGTAATCTGATGATGAATCCGGTTTATGATTTGCCAGGAGTTTTTACAAATAATATTTATCCTGTTGCAGCGAATGGCTCTTTGTGGTCTCTGCCAGTGGAAGTTTTTTGTTACCTGGTTTTACCGCTTATAGTGTTTACAGCAAATTTATTAAAAAAAATCAATAAAAAAATAGCTTATATTTTTGTATTGATTTTATGTGCGGCACTATATACTATGTCCGTTTTGCGTGAAGGAGGAATCATAACATCATATCTGGTCTGCTGGGGAACAGAGTGGATGACCGCATTTACAATAATTATTTATTTTGTATTAGGAGCTGTTTACAGTTGGTATGGTAAGAAAGAAAATTTGAAATTACAATGGGCAATTTTGCTGGTTACTGTTTATATGTGTATTCCCGGAATGCTTAACGTAGTAGTCCGGCCCGTTGTGATTGCGTATTTTGTATTAGCGTTGGCATTTGACCGTCCGCCTTTACTTGACAAGATTACCAAAAATTTAAAAGGCTATTACGCATTTTATTTATGGTCTTTTCCGATTCAACAGGCATTAATTGCAATATTTGTAGTGAAAATGAATCTGATATCAAATCCATTAATATTATTTGTATGCGCATATATGATAATTTTATTGGCAGCCAGTTTTATTACGAAATATATTGAAGAACCAATAAGTAAAGGACTCTTGTCAAAATTACAATAGAGGGAAAGAGAGGTACATTAATGTATGGATGACTTGGTTCTGCCCTGGCAGGAAAGTACCTGTTAAAGTATTTGGAACATAAAAATCAGTAAATTACTATATGCTATAATTTGTGGAACATTTACTATATTATTATTTGAAGTATATATTTCATTAGTGATTACAATATTCTTATCAGATTATCTGCTATGTTTGATCTTTAAAAAATATAACAGATTTGTATGTTATTTAAAGACGGGTTCGTGAAAATAAAGTTCATGTTTCTACACAATGTCATTAACTTAAGGAATCTTTTACATTTTAAATTGTAGAAGGTTCCTTTTGACCATAAAATTGAAATAGGAAACTGATAATTTCTGTGTTTCATAAGGCCGGTGATTTTATGAATAATTCTCAAAAATAATTTTACCGCCATCATAACAGAAACTTTTATGACGATTCCGGATTCTCTATATTTTATGGATATGTGGTTTTAGCTGTGGACGGTTCCGGAATTAATATCCCTACTACAAGGAAAACCTGGAAGAATTTGGGATTTCCAGCAGAAAAGCGACAAAACCACAGGCTTCCATAGGGCTGGGCTGCCGTATGACGTCATGAACCATATGGTTCTGGAGAGTAACTGCTGTAGATGTAAGTTTGATGAAATGAGTCTTGCGGAAGACATCATCAGCGATGCAGAGGCGGAAATGGATGCAAAAGAGAGCCACAGGAAACATAAAATGATGGTCAACCGGACATTGGGCATAGGGATATTGAAAAAAAACTTATCTATATATTACTGGAAACGGACAGGCTGTTACGGCAGATGCAAGTGAACAGTTTCTGAATGTGCACGAGAAAGCTTTGAAGGAAACTGGAAATATTTCTGTCGGAAAAAGAGCTGACCTGGTAATTTTAGACCGCGCTCCATTAAAAGTTGAAAAAATGGATATTAAAGATATCCAAAGTACTTGAAACAATAAAAGATGGCATGAAAATTTTTAAAATAGATGAAACGAATGAAGGGAAAGGGCTTCGGGAGAAATAAAGTTTTTGGGAGGGTCAGCAGAGTGAAACGAATAAACAGTTTAGAGGCATTAAGGGGAGTGGCTGTCATGATGGTATTGTTCAGCCATCTTGGAGTTATGTTCTATCCCGCATATTACTGGGGGGGTTAGAATCGCATTGTAGACCGGTGGAATATTATTTAGGACAAACGCCGCTTTCTTTTTTCATATCAGGTAATAGCGGTGTCATGATTTTTCTCATTCTAACAGGATTTGGAACTTATTTAGTATGCGAAAGGGGGAAAGAAAGCAGTGTAAAATATGCGAGTCTGCGTTTTTTCAAATTAGCCGTACTGATGTTTATTTCTACGATAACAAATTGGATGCTGTTTAAGTTTCATTTGGTATATTATCCCCATATTGTCGGGCATACAAATACGATCTGGATACAGGGAGAAAGCCCGTTTAACAACAATATAATTAGTTTAATTTGGGGAAACTGGTTTACGATCAGTACCGGTTATAATAATACATTATGGACAATGCATTATATTTTTTTCGGGAGTGTTATTTGTATCATTATTTATGATTTATGGGGAGAGCTAAAAAAGGGGTACATTGTTCCCTCGATTATTGGTGTGTGTTTTGTTATTATGGGACCGCCATATTTTGTTGCATGTATTTTGGGATATATCCTGGCCCATTATTATAAAAAAAATGCGGACAGGCAGATTGGAATCTCATGGGGAATTGGATTGCTTTTACCGGTACCTTTTTTATGCGGTTATCCCATGCTGATTGAATCTCAATTCTTTTTATACCGTATATTGCCTGAACAGTATGTGGAATATTATCATATGGCAGGGGCATTTTTGCTGATCTATGTCTGTTTGTTCTGCAGTCCTGTCAAAAAAATGATGGAGAACAGATTTTTTCTGACGATTGGAAAGTATTCAATGAGCATCTATACGATGCATTTTACGTTATTAATGAGCGTAACATCGTATTTATTTGTTAAACTTATAAATAGATTTTCATATAATAAAGCCGTTTTATTAGTATGGGTATTTACTTGCTCTATAACATTTGTGGTGGCAATACTGTTAAAAAAGATAATTGACAGCATTTACAGGTGGCTGGACAGATCATATATAAAATTATATCATTATATGACAGAATAAGCGGATTGAAGAATGCCCTGAGACCTATAATTATTGTCGGATATTTCATAATACCCAAAAGGTTCAAAAATATATTTTTATTATTGGGAAGTCTGATATTTTATGCCTGGGAAGAACCAAGAAATATTTGAATAATGTTATGTTTGATTCTGATTAATTATAGTATGGGTCTTTTCATTGATCGATATGAGAGTCGAAAGAAGCTTTTTCTGGTTCTGGCTGTTTTGCTTGATATCGGGGTATTGGGATATTTTAAATACTTTAATTTTCTGATTGTGTTCATAAATAGATGCACCGGAAAAATGATTGAGCACCAGGAAATTGTTTTGCCAATAGGAATATCATATTATTGCAAGTATTATCGGCCGCTGCGCAGATGTTATTTTTGGCTTAGATTACGCGGATTTAACGGGGCTGGCGGCATGGTCCGGCGCAATTTTTTACACCCTGTAAATCTATTATGATTTTTCCGGGTATTCGGATATGACCATTGGACTTGGAAAGATTTTCGGATTTGATTTTCGGGAGAATTTCTAGTATCCTTATCTGGCCTCATCAATACAGGAATTTTGGCAGAGATGGCATATATCTTTAGGCGGTTTGTTCAGAGAATACCTTTATATACCTATGGGGGGATCGAAATACCCCCTTCTGAGGAAATTAGATGGGGTGAGTTTTCCGTATCGAGAGGAGATTTGGCAGATATGTTAAATATCACTATAAAAGATGGGGATATTGGTTACATGTTTTACGGTACGGCTTCTTCCGAATTGCTGGAGGAAACAAACGCATCCGGGATTATTTTCCATGCTCCGGAAGCGGATTCCCACAGGCTGTTTGTCCGAAGGGATTCCTTCGGGCTGGCAATTATGCCGAGCCTGTCCGTTCAGTTTGAGGATAGTATGTAGGTTCACAGAAATGACTTTGAGCTGCAACAGGTTTTTGATTTTAATACAAATATTTTTGTTCTTGAAATTGCTGAAAGATATGTGAGGGGATTAGAAACATTATATATAGATATTTTTGCAGACAAATCCGGAAATGAGATTTTGGAAGAAGCGGTGATTCAATATTGAGGAGATAAATGTTCAATAAAGAAATAATTATGTACTGCAGGATTCAGAGGAGGCGGCTGCATTGTGTACTGAATTATGTATAATGAAAAAAATATTTTAAATTTAGCAGCAGGAGGATAAGAATGGACAGACAGAACAATGAGCTGGTTGTAATATCAAAAGATGTTGGTGATTATACGATAATGGAGGATAAAAAAACAGAACATATACAATATCCTTTATATATGGAATGTTATAAATATGCAATAGAGACAATATTAGAAAATAGTACAAAGAACGGAAAGAATAATTCAGAAGATGATTCGCAAGGTTCACCGGATAATGTAAATAATATTATTGCATTTTGTGGCGGGCGTGGAAGCGGAAAAACAACAGCAATAAATGAATTTGGTTATATTTTGGAACAGTTAAATACAAAAGATGAACGTAAGCGTCAAATCGCTCGCCCTCAGTTAAAATGAAGCGCCGCTTAGTTGCG